>CAMDFO010000033.1 GCA_945897515.1 Rhodoplanes serenus
GACTTGCACCCAATTCGCCGATGCGACGCTCGGGTTCCTGCGTGAAACAGTTCCTCGGAATTGGCCGGACCTTTGCGATTCAGTCACCGACAATTTCCGCATCATCAACCCAAAGGATTTTCGGGTTGTGACGTGAACGGGGTATACAAGAACGTCTATCTGTTTTCGGCCAATCTCCGAATGTGAGCTGAACGACTTCAAAAGACTGCGCGGGAAAAAAGTGCGGGGTCTCGTCATCGACGAGACCCCGTTTGCTTTGTCGTGGATCGCTTAGCGGTTCAGTTCCGACTGCTGCAATCCCACCGCCTGCGCCACCCGCGGAACGCGGCGAGCGACCAGGTAGCACACATCCAGGGTGCGCTTGTCGTAGCGCCTCTGGTTCCGCAAGTGGTTCCGCAGCACCACAATGCAGCGATTGGCGAGCCGGTCGAGATCGGCGGCGCTCAGGCCAGCGAGGCCATCGCCATCGCCTCCGCCGCTGAAGCCGCCGATGGCCACGCCCCCGCCACCGCCGCCACCCTCGCCACCGATAACCGTGGTGTTGGTGGTGTCGCCGCCGGTGTTGATGGTGTCGCCGGGGTTGATGGTGGTGCCTCCGCCGATGACATCGCCACCGATGACCGTGACATCACCCACGCCTGGAAGGCCCGGTGCTCCTGGTTCGCCTGGCAGGCCAGGAAGTCCGGGCAAGCCCGGAAGGCCCGGGAGTCCGGGAAGGCCCTCATCGCCGAGCACGGAGACGATTACCGAGGCGGTCGTATCGCCGGTGCCACCGCTGCCGGTGGTGCCGCCATCCGGTCCGTTGCCGACCCCAACATTTCCGGAAACGTCCGGAGCGGTGCCGGTATCGCCGGTGTTGCTGCCGGTGTTACCGATGCCGACATTGCCCGAGCCGATCTGATCGCCGGTCGAACCGTCGCCGGTGGTGCTCCCGTTGTTGATCGCGGCCACATTGCCGGAGCCGAGCTGATTGCCCGAACCGGTGTCACCGGTGGGGCTGTTCGTGTTCAAAGCGGCAATGTTGGCTGCGCCAGCGGAGTCTCCGCTGCCGGTCGTGCCGGTCGGGCTGCCGAGGTTACCGACGGCGACATTGCCCGAGCCGGCCTGATCGCCCGAGCCGGAGCCGCCAGTAGGGCTGGTGGTGTTGAGCGCTGCCACGTTGCCGGCAACGCCGGAGTCGCCGCTGCCGGATTGGCCCGTCGGGCTACCGAGGTTACCGACGGCGACGTTGCCCGAGCCGGCCTGGTCGCCCGAGCCGGAGCTGCCGGTGGGGCTGTTGGTGTTGAGTGCTGCGACGTTGCCGGCAATGCCGGAGTCGCCGCTGCCGGATTGGCCCGTCGGGCTGCCGAGGTTGCCGACGGCGACGTTGCCGGCGCCAAGCTGATCGCCCGAGCCGGAGCCGCCGGTGAGGCTGTTGGTGTTGAGCGCCGCCACGTTGGCCGCGCCGGCGGTGTCACCGCTTCCGGACTGCCCGGTCGGGCTGCCGAGGTTTGCGACGGCCGCGTTGGCCGAGCCAAGATTGTTGTCGCCAGACCCGGTGTTGCCGGTGGGGCTGTTCGTGTTGAGCGCAGCAGCATTCACGCCCGCCAAGCCGTTGTCGCCTGAGCCGGCGTTTCCGGTCGGGCTGCCGGTGTTGAGCGCCGCGACGTTGCCGGCAACGGTCTGATCGCCACTGCCGGTGTTGCCGGTCGGGCTTCCGAGGTTCGCCACGCCGGCATTGCCGGAAGCGAGCTGATCGCCGCTGCCGGTGTTGCCGGTGGCGCTGCCCCGGTTCAACACGCCGGCGTTGGCGTCCGCGATGCCGCTGTCGCCGGAACCGGTGGTGCCGGTCGGGCTTGCGCGATTGAGCACGCCAGCATTTCCGCCGACAAGTTGATCGCCCGAGCCGGTGCTGCCGGTCGCACTATTTCTGTTCAAGATGCCGACGTTCGTTCCGGCGACTTGGTCGCCGCTCGCGGCGTTGCCGGTCGGGCTCAAAAAGTTGCCCACGCCAGCGTTGGTCGAAGCCACGCCGTTGTTGCCCGAACCGGTGTCGCCGGTCTGGCTGCCGCGATTCAGCGCGCCGGCATTCGTCGAGGCGAGCTGGTCGCCGCTGCCGGAGTTGCCGGTGTTGCTGTTGCGATTGAGCGCGCCCGCATTGGTCGACGCGACGCCGCTGTCGCCGGTGCCGGTGTTGCCGACGTTGCTCGAATTCAGCACGTTCGCATTGGTCGACGCGATGCCCTGGTCGCCCGATCCGGTATTTCCGGTGTTGGTGCCGGGCGCGTTCAACGCGCTGATATTAGTCGAGGCCACGCCGTTGTTGCTGGCGCTGTTGCCGGTGTTGTTGCCGGTTGAATTCAGCGCGCTGACATTGGTCGAGGCGATGCCCCCTTGCTGCGCGGTGTCGCCCGTGGTTGTGCCTGGCTTGTTGAGCAGGCTGGCGTCCGTCGACACCAGCGGGGTCGTCGCACCATTGCCGGTGCGAACGCGGACCGCCGGGTTCGAAGCGTTGCCGACGGTGATCGTCCGCTGGCCGATCGTCGCGGTGGTCACTCTGCCAACGCGGGCCGAGACCGCCTTGGTGCGGTTCTTCAGCGATTTTGCAACGCGCGACGAACGTGGCTGGACGCTTTCGTTCACGGTGCGCGTGACGCGCTGTCCGCGCACGTTCACGCCGCGGGTGATCGTTCCGATTTGACGGTTGCCGAAATTGACTCCGCCCGAGAAGAAATTGGAGCCCGAAAAGCCTCCGGTCGAACCGCCGCCGACTCCACCGGTGAGCCCACCCAGTCCGCCACCGCCACCCACTCCGCCACCACCGATGCTGCCGATGCCGCCACCGACCGCACCGCCGCCACCGCCAACTGCGCCGCCAATGCCACCGACCGCGCCGCCGACGCCGCCACCAATGCTCCCAACCGCTGCGCCACCAACGCCTCCAGTTCCAACACTGGTTCCGCCAACGGACACCGACACACCTCCGCCGCCAACGCTAACGCCGACCGGGCCGGCAAAGCTGGGCGCGGTCAAAGCTGTGGTGAGGCAAAGCGCCGTGATTCCCGCGCGCAGGGTCGATCCCAACTCCACGCGAGCCGCATTCTTACGAATTGTCATGACAATCTCCCACCGGAGGCCCGTTTTCGGGTCCTCGCTCAAGTCCACCGTCTGGTAACCAAACGAAAAACGACAATTGGTTGTTCCCGCCACCAAAGGAGCTATTTCAACCTGCGGGCGTGGAACGAAAGTCCGCGCGAATGCGCGGAAGCGCACGTACCGTTGCCGGTGGTGGGAAATGCTCTGAAAATGGGCCTTAGCGACGTCGTGCCGGCGTCAGTGGCCGGCCGCCAATGCGCCGCGGGTGCGAGTATCCGCCGCACCGATCAAGCCAGCGGGCGCGACCTGGATCGAATTGGCTGACGTGCCGGGTGCTCGCGGCGTCACGCGGTGGCCGCGTGCTTCTAGCGCCTTCACCAATGCTGGGGGAACGCCGCGCTCCACACCGACCTCGTCCGGCACCCATTGATGATGCAGCCGGGGGGCGGTGACTGCGTCGGCGATGGTCATGCCGTGGTCGAGGACGTTGATCGTCACTTGCAAGACCGCGGTGATGATCCGGCTGCCGCCTGGCGAGCCGGTCACCAACAGCGGCTTGCCGTCTTTCAGTACGATGGTCGGCGTCATCGACGACAGCGGCCGCTTGCCCGGCCCCGGTGCGTTGGCGGTGTCGAGCCCGATCAAGCCGAACGCATTCGGCGCGCCGGGTTTGGCGGCGAAATCGTCAAGCTCGTTGTTGAGCAGGATGCCGGTGCCGCCGGCAACCATGCCGACGCCGTAGCTCAGGTTGAGCGTGTAGGTGTTGGAGACCGCGTTGCCGAAGCGATCGACAACGGAATAGTGCGTGGTGTTGTCGCTTTCGAAGCGGACCGGGTCGACAGCGTTGAGTTCGCCGGCCGGGCGCGCTTGCTTCGGATCGATGGTGGCGCGCTGTGCTGCGGCATACTTTTTCGAGATCAGCCCCGCGACCGGCACCTTCACGGCGTCGGGATCGCCGAGGAACTTCGCGCGATCCGCATAGGCGCGCTTCATCGCCTCGACGATGAGATGAAGCGAGTCCGGATCGTTGGCCTTCAGCGTGTCGTGTTCAAGCATGTTAAGCATCGCGATCAGCATCACGCCGCCGGAGGACGGCGGCGGCATCGAAACGATGTCGTGACCGCGATAGGTGCCGCGCAGCGGGGTGCGCTCGACAGCGCGATAGTTCCTCAGGTCGTCGCGCGTCATCAGGCCGCCGGCGCCGCGCACGGCGGCGACGATCCGCTCCGCGATCGGCCCCTGATAGAACGCGCGCGGCCCCCCGCGGGCGATCGCCTGCAGCGAAGCGGCAAGGTCGCGCTGCACCAGCGTATCGCCTGGCGCCAGCGGCGCGCCGTTGGGTTTGAGGAAAATCTTCGCCGATGCGGGAAAGCGTGCGAACCGCGCCGCCGCGGACGGCAGCGAGTCCGCGATGTCGGTGGTGACCGGGATGCCGTCCCGCGCCAGCGCAATCGCCGGCCGGATCAGCGCGGCCAGCGAGAATTTGCCGGAGCCATATTTCTCAAGCGCCAGCGCCAGCGCCAGCCCGGCCACGGTGCCGGGCACGCCGACCGCCAGCCCGGTCTCGCGCGACTTTTTCGGATCGGCTTCGCCGCGTTCGTCGAGATAGGTGGTTTGCGTGGTCGCGGCCGGCGCGGTCTCGCGGTAGTCGATGGCGAATTGCTGATTGCGGCGCGCCAGGTGGATGACCATGAACCCGCCGCCGCCGATGTTGCCGGCGCGCGGATAGGTCACGGCGAGTGCAAAGCCGACCGCGACTGCAGCGTCGACCGCGTTGCCGCCGCGCTTGAGCACCTCGACGCCGATGCGCGTGGCGATTGCCTCCTGGGCGACCACCATGCCGTGGCGGGCGGTCACCGCCTGCGCCGGCGGAAATTCGGCGGCGCCGCGTTGCGCATGGGCGTGGGCCACCACGGATGCGGTCAGCAGCAGGGCAACGAGTGCGTGAAGGGCCGTTCGGATCACGCCGCGAGCCTATCCGAAGCCGGGTCCTGGTGGTACCGTTTGCGCGCGACAATAGAAAATCTGGGGAGGGACGATCATGCTGACGCGCCGCCGAACGCTCGCCGTGCTTGCCGCCACGGGCGCAGCGCTGGCTTTCACATCGGCTCCGGCTTCGAGCCAGAATTTCACCAAGCAGGTCCACATCATCGTGCCGTACGGGCCGGGCGGCACGTCCGATATCCTGGCGCGCCTGATCGGGCCGAAACTGTCGGCGGCGATCGGCCAGCCGGTGATCGTCGAGAACAAGCCGAGCGCGTCAGGCAATATCGGCGCCGACTACGTGGCCAAGCAGGCCGGCGACGGCCACACCCTGCTGATCACCGACGTCGGCACGCTCTCGACCCAGCCCAACCTGGTGCGCAAGCTTTCGTTCGATGTGCAGAAGGACCTGGTGCCGGTCGGCATGGTGATGTTCTCGCCGTATTGTTTCGCGGTGCATCCCTCGCTGCCGGTGAGCACGTTCGCCGAGCTGGTTGCCTACGACAAGGCCAACCCCGGCAAGCTCAACGTCGGCAACTCGGGTGTCGGCTCGGTCCAGCATCTGCTGGCGATCGTGATCGCCAAGAAGTACGGGCTGAAATGGGGCATGGTGCCCTATCGCGGCGGTGCACCGGCGGTTCGTGCCGTGGTGTCGAACGAGAGCAACGTGATTTTCAACGGCGCGCTCGCGACCATGCCGTTCGTCAAGCAGGGCCAGCTCAAGGGCATCGCGGTGTCGGGTGACAAACGGCTGCCCGGCCTGCCGGACCTGCCGAACTTCAAAGAGCTCGACATGCCGATCGTGGAGGTCGGCTCGTGGCAGGGCTTCCTCGCCAGCAAGGGCACACCGCCCGCGATGGCGGCGCGGCTCAACGCCGAGATCAAGAAGATTTTGGCGATGCCGGAAATCGCCAACAAGATCGTCGAGCTGGGCGGCGAGGTCCGCACCGATACGCCGGAGCAGTTCGGCGCGTGGATCGCCAAGGCGATCCAGGATTGGGGCGCGGTGGTGAAGGCCGAGGGGATACAGGTCGACGGTTGATGATGTGTTTGTCCCGGGCGCAACGCAGCACCTCTTGGTGATGCGTTGCAGACCCGGGACCCAGCTTCTTCCAAGTAACCGGGGTCCCGGGTCTCGCTTGCGCTCGCCCGGGACACGAGACCGCGCCATGACCCTCCGTCTCAACGTTCCCGATCTCGCGTTCGCCGCATTCCTCGTTGCGCTCGGCGCGTTCGCATTCGCGCTGGCGAGCGAGCTTTCGGTCGGCACCGCGGCCGCGATGGGAGCCGGCTATGTGCCGCGCGGGCTGGCGGCGATCGTCATGATCTATGGCGCGGTGCTCGGCGTGCGCGCGATGTTCGTCGGCCGCCAGCCGTTTCCGGCCGTTGCGTGGCGTCCGGCGCTGCTGATCGCGGCCGCGGTCGCGCTGTTCGCGGTGCTGCTGCCGCGTGTCGGGCTTGCGATCACCAGCATCGCGGTTGTGCTCTGCGCGGGGTTAGCGTCCTACGACGTGCGGCTGCGCGAGAATGCGGTGCTGGCGGTAGCGCTCGCGATCTTCTCGGTGCTGCTGTTCGTCTCGGCGCTCGGGCTGCCGATCCCGGTGTGGCCGCAGTAGGCAAGGGCGCATGGACCTGATCGCCAATCTCGCCACCGGCTTCGCGGTCGCGCTCACCCCGGCCAACATCGGCTTCTGCCTGCTCGGCGCGCTGATCGGCACGCTGGTCGGCGTGCTGCCGGGCATCGCGCCGATCACCACCATCGCGATCCTGCTGCCGTTCACGTTCTCGCTGCCGCCGGCGTCGTCGCTGATCATGCTGGCCGGCATCTTCTACGGCGCGCAGTACGGCGGCTCGACCACCGCGATCCTGGTCAACGTGCCGGGCGAATCCTCGGCCATCGTCACCTGTCTCGACGGCCACCAGATGGCCAAGCAGGGCCGCGCCGGGCCGGCGCTGGCGATTGCCGCCATTGCGTCGTTCGTCGCCGGCACGTTCGCCACCGTGGTGATCGCGACCGCCAGCGCGCCGCTGACCTGGCTGGCGCTGAAGTTCAACGCCGCCGAATACTTCAGCCTGATGGTGCTGGGCCTGACGGGCGCGGTGGTGTTGGCGCACGGCGCGCCCGAGAAGGCGGTGGCGATGGTGCTGGTCGGGCTGCTGCTCGGCCTCGTCGGCATCGACGTCAACACCGGCGCTCCGCGCATGACCATGGATATCGCCGATCTTGGCGACGGCATCGGCTTCGTGCCGATCGCCATCGGGCTGTTCGGCATAGCCGAGCTTGCGGTCACGCTCGGCCGTCCGCAGGACCGCAGCCTGCTGGCGGTCAAGATCAGCAACCTGATGCCGAGCCGGACCGAGATCCGCCAGTGCATCCCCGCCATGATCCGCGGCACTGTGCTCGGCTCGGTGCTCGGCGTGCTGCCGGGCGGCGGCGCGGCGCTGTCGTCGTTCGCAGCCTATGCGGTCGAGAAGAAATGGTCGCGCACGCCGGAGCGCTTCGGCCGCGGCGCGATCGAAGGCGTCGCCGCGCCGGAGGCCGCCAACAACGCTGGCGCGCAGACCAGCTTCATTCCGCTGCTGACCCTCGGCATCCCGGGCAACGCCATCATGGCGCTGATGGTCGGCGCGATGATGATCCAGGGCGTGCAGCCCGGACCGCAGGTGATGACCGCGCAGCCGCAATTGTTCTGGGGCGTGATCGCGTCGATGTGGCTCGGCAACCTGATGCTGATCGTGCTCAACCTGCCGATGATCGGGCTGTGGGTGTCGCTGCTGCGTGTGCCCTATCGCCTGATGTTTCCGGCCATCGTGCTGTTCTGCTGCATTGGCACCTACTCGGTCGGCAACACGGTGTTCGACATCTGGGTGATGCTGCTGTTCGGCGCGGTCGGAGTGTTCTTCTACAAGGTGGGGGCGGAGCCGGCGCCGTTCATTCTCGGCTTCATCCTCGGTCCGCTGATGGAG
The DNA here is from genome assembly GCA_945897515.1 of Rhodoplanes serenus. Taxonomy (GTDB): domain Bacteria; phylum Pseudomonadota; class Alphaproteobacteria; order Rhizobiales; family Xanthobacteraceae; genus Z2-YC6860. Next base: position 8,026 of record CAMDFO010000033.1, read on the forward strand.
GAGAACTTCCGCCGCGCGATGTATTTGTCGCGCGGCGATCCGATGGTGTTCGTCGAGCGGCCGATCAGTGCGCTGCTGCTGGCGATGGCGTTGGGGTTACTGGTGATCCTGGTGCTGCCGGCGGTAAAGCGGAAGCGCGAAGAGGTGTTCAAGGAGTGAAGGCCAAATTCTGCAACCATGCGCATCCACCGAATTGATCGAGATCAAATCGGCAGCGCCCAATTCCGGCACATGATTTCGCGACCGTACTTTCCCGACCCTGGATAATAGCGAGGTTGATGTGAACCGCTTGACCCGAATCGTTCGGTGGGCTGTCGTCGGACTCCTGGCGTTTACCGCTGCCGGCCAAGCAGGGCCGATCTCCGAGTTCGAGTCGTCGATGCGCGCGGCCTATGCGGATTACCGTGCCGCCCTGTTTGAAACCAATCGCAAGGACAAGGCTGCCACCGAGGCGGCTATGTCGTCCTTCGATGCAAAATGGCGCGATCTGTCGGCGCGATGGGCGAACAATCCACCGCCGCATTTTTCCGAGGATGCTGGATGGCGGAGGAGTCTCGATAACGTCGCGCGTATTGTCCGGGAGGCCCGATCGCAGGCAACCGCGGGCGAGCTGGCGCGCGCCCATGACACGCTTGAAGCGATCCGGGACGAGATCGGCACGCTGCGCGCACGCAATGGGCTGATCACGTTCTCAGATCGCATGAACGTGTATCATGAAAAGATGGAGCAGGCGTTGCAACGGACCGCGAAGACCATCGACGCCGCGGTAATGAATGAACTTCGCGACGACGCCGCGGTTCTGAGCTTCCTTGTGGTGACGCTCCGTGAGCATCGTCCGCCCGAACTAGGGTCGGATGCCGCCTTTGAGGAGACGCTGAAGGCCGTGGAGGATTCAGTGAAGGGTCTCGGCGCGGCGTCGCGTGCGGGCGATGTTGCCGTTACGAAGGCCGCGCTGCAGAAGCTCAAGCCGGCGTACTCTCGACTGTTCCTGAGGTACGGGTGAAACGACCGCAATTCCGTTAGGCTTCCGGCAGGGCGGATCAACCGCCGTCGCCCTCATCAAGGAACGCCTGCACCGCGGCGAACAACGCGCCGCGGTTTTTCTCCAGCATCATGTGGTGCGTGCCTTCGGCCAGCATCACCAGGCGCTTGCCGGGCGAATGGACCAGCAGCGGGAAAATCGCCTGCGCCATATAAGGCGGCGTGTCGCGGTCCCATTCGCCGATCGCGATCAGGGTCGGCGCGGTGATCTTGGCCGGGTCGTACATGGTTTTGCCGGAGGTCCAGAATTCCTGGGTGTCCTGCACGGTGCCGTTGGGCGCGCGGATCGCAGGCGGATTGTGTTTCGCGGCGTCCGGGTCGGTCGCCCAGGTGGCGTCGGCCCATTGCTCGATCCAGCCGGGTGGAATGAGCCGGGCCTGCTTGTCCGCCGGAACGCCGTTGAGCCAGCGCGCCTTGGCCTGCTCGCGCGTGACGGTGCGGTAGGCGCCCAGGGGGCCGCCGCCGGTATTGAGCAGCGATGGCGTGGTACGCAGCCAGCCCGGTGCATAGAGCATCAGCCGCGCGACCTTGTCCGGGTTCTGGATCGCAGTGGTCGCCATCAGCGTGCAGCCCCACGACCAGCCCAGAAGATTAAGCCGCGCGATGTTGCGGCGCTTGAGGATCATGTTCAGCACGGCGGTGATGTCCCGTACTGCATCCGGCGTTCGCGCCACCGGCGGATTGTTCGCCGCCGGCTCGGCCATCGCCTTCGGCCGGGTCGAGCAGCCATAGCCGCGCACGTCGAGGCAATAGGTGTCGTAGCCGCGCGACGCGATGCTCTCCATCCACGATTGCCCGCCGAGCGGAAGATCGAAGCCGGTGTGCGCCGGGTAGGTCGAGCCGTGCACAAACAGCACGGTGCGTTCGGGCCGGAACGCGGTCATGTCTGCAGGGCGCTTGTTGCGGACGTAGATGTCGATGCCCGGCTCGGAGGGCACCGTCATCTCTTCGGTGATGAGATCGGTCATGTGAGGCTCATGGGATGAGACACCGACCCTGCCACGTCATGCCCGCGCTTGTCGCGGGCATCCACGTCTTACTTTCCTGTCGCCAAGACGTGGATGGCCGGGTCAAGCCCGGCCATGACGGGGATGGATTATGCGACTTTGCAGTCCCTCAGAATCTCCGACTTGAACGCGAGCCCGTGTCCCGGCCGCTCCGGCGCAGTGATCATGCCTTTCACCACCTTCACCGGATCGACGAACAGATCTTCCGACAACCCCATGTCCTCGATCCAGATGCCGTTCGGGATCGACGCCAGGAGCTGCACGTTCAGCTCCGGGAACAGATGCGGCGCGATCGTCAGGCCCGCGGTGTCGGCGAGCACGGCGGTCTTGCGCAAATCCGTGAAGCCGCCGCGCATCGGATCGGGCTGGAGGATCGGGCAGGCTGGATTGTCGAAGAACGGCCGCAGGTCGAAGCGGGTGAAATGGGTCTCGCCGCCGACGATGCGGATCGGCAGCGCCTCGGCGACGCGCATGTAGCCCTTGAAGTCGTCGGGCGGTACCGGCTCTTCCAGCCAGTACACGTCGTAGTCCAGAATTTTGCGGCCCTGGTTGATCGCGACGTCGGCGGTCCAGCCCATGTTGATGTCGATCATGATGTGCATGTCGGGGCCGAGCGCCTCGCGCATACGCCGCACGTTGTCGACGTCGCCGCGCAGATCATTGGTGTGCGCCATCTGCATCTTGATCGCGGTGTAGCCTCGCTCCTTGTAGTACAGCGCTTTGGCAATCATGCCGTCGCCGCCCGAGCCGCGGAAGCAGCCCGAGCCGTACACCGGAAGCTGCGGGCGGAAATGGCCCCACAGCCGATGCAGCGGCAGGTTGGCGCGCTTGCCGACTGCGTCCCACAGCGCGATGTCGAGAGCCGACTGCGCCATGGTGGCGATGCCGCCGCGGCCGAAGGTGGTGGTCGCCTTCCAGATGTCGTTCCAGATCGCCTCGACCGCGGTGGCGTCCTTGCCGATGACGCGCGGGATAATGGTCTCCTTCAGGCACGCGTCGATGGTACGCAGGCCCGGCCGGAACGAGAACAGGTAGCCCATGCCGACGATGCCGCCCTTGGTCTCGACCTCGAGCACCAGCAGGTTGCGCGCGTCGCCGAACGCGTGGCCCTTGAGCCACGGCGTGTCGGGCCACGGCACCTTGAGGAACGTGGTGCGGACGGCGGCGATGGTCATGTCGGTCATGGTGGCTTCCCGTTAGAGCGGTCTCTCTCTCCGTCATGGCCGGGCTTGACCCGGCCATCCACGTCTTCGATTGCGACGAGTGTCCAAGACGTGGATGCCCGGCACAAGGCCGGGCATGACGACTGCTGCCGTCAACTCAGACTCGGTTCCACGCACTCATCATAGCCCGGCATTCGCGCGATGAACCCTCCGGAATGCAGGCTCCGTGCGAGCCGGTCGAAACCCGGCTTCGACATTGCGGTGTCGCGCGCCCACAGCCCAGCGTCGCGATAGCGCCGCAGTGAACTCACCAGGGTCGCCATTGGCACATCGGGAAAGAACTGCGCGGTGGCCGCGGCCAGCTCCTCGATCGGATTGGCGTAGAGCCATTGCTGCATCTTCGCGGTGGCGCGGGTCATGGCGGCGAATTCATTGCGGTGGCGAGTGCACGCCTCGCGCGTCGCGATGAACGCGGTATAGACCGTCGGCCCGCGCGTGCTCTGCGTATAGAGCACGTCGGCGGCGCCGTCGTTTGCTACCATCGAGGGAAACGGCTCGAACGCCTGCATCACGTCGATCTCGCCGGCTTTGAGCGCCGCGTAGTTCTGGCCCATGGTCCGGTCGGAGACGCGCTTCAGCACATTCGGATCGATTCCGGCTTCGCGCAGGTCGTGCTGTAGGCACATCCAGGGCGTCGGCACTTCGGAAACCGATGCGAACCGCAGGCCGGGCAGGTCCTTCAGGTCGAACGGGCGAGCGGTCTTGCGTCCCAGCAGAAAGAACGGGTCGCGCGACACCACCTCGCAGAACGAAACCAGCGGCGAGCGCGGGTCCTGGTCGTGCGCCTTCATCACCCGCATCGGCCCGCCCCAGGTGATGTCAATCGAGCCGTCGATCAGCTTGGGCACGGCATCGCCCGGATTGCTGGAGGTGAGCAGCTCGACCTCGACGCCCTCGCGAGCATAGAAGCCGAGCGCGTGGGTCGCGTAATACGGGGCATAAAAGATCGCGCGAAAATTCTCCGCGAGCCTGATGGGCATGAGGGGGGGACTCCGCAGCGATGATGTTGTCGTGGGCGACGGGGTGTATTCAGATCGCTACCTCGCTTGCGCGTGGTACACGCTGTTCGGCCGCATGTCCGTGGCCGACGCAATGCGGTTGCTCATGTTGTAGAAGCCCGTGACCGACGCGATGTCCCAGATGTCGCGCTCCGTGAATCCCGCTTTGCGCAAGCTCGCGCGGTCCTCGTCCTCGACCGCCCAGGGCTCGGCGGTGAGCTTGACCGCAAAATCGAGCATGGCGCGATGGCGCCTGGAGAGCCGTGCGGCGCGATAGTTCATCACCATCAGCTCGCCCAGCACCGGATCGCCGGACAGCGCCCGCACCGCCGCACCGTGCGCGACCAGGCAGTAGTAGCAGCGGTTGTGCGACGACACCGCCACCGCGATCATCTCGCGCTCCAGCTTGGAGAGGCCGGACGGCGCCAGCATCAGGTCGTTGTACATGGCAACGAAGGCTTCGAGCTTGGCCATGTCGAAGCCGTAGGCCTGCAGCACGTTGGGCACGAAGCCGAGCTTCTCCTGGCACTTGGCGAAATAGGGCTCCATCGCGGGCGAGAGCTTCGCGGGCTCCAGGGCCAGAGCCGTGATGGCGGTGTCGTCGCCGCCTGCCGCGCTCGGCATGCCGGGGGGCTTCGCGGCCCGGGCCGGGGCGCCTTTGACGGTCACGGATTTGACCGACCTGGATTTTTTCGCTGCTTTCGCCACCGTCACGCTCCTGTCATTGGCCGTGCGCAAGCCTACATCTCTTCCGCTGCCGTGCGAAACCGTTACAGTCGGCGTGCCGGTCATGAACGATTCTCGCACCACGCCAGAGACCACGGCGGGTCTGGTCGCCAGCGGCGATCAGAACGCCCGCGCCGTGATCGACGCCGCGGGCGGCTTGCTCCGCGCCGAATCCAATGACGTGCCGACAGGCCTGCTCGGGCTGCTGTTCGGGCGCGCGGCGCCGGAAGACGTGGTTGGCTATCAGCCTGCGGAATTGGCGAAGCTCGCGACCGCCGCCTGGGCGTTCCTCGGACATCGCAAGCCGGGCGAGCGCAAGGTCCGTTTCGAGTCGGCGCCCGCAAGTGCCGGAGAGCGTCTGAAATCCATCTCGGTGATCGAGATGGTCAATGACGACATGCCGTTCCTGGTCGATTCGATCATGGGCGAACTGGTCGAACGCGGGCTCGAAATCCGCCTGGTAGCGCACCCGATCTTTGTCGTGGAGCGCGATGCGGGCGGCAAGCTCACCGGCCTGCCGGTGCAGGGGCGCGCCAAGGACGGCGGCCGGCGCGAGAGCTTCATCCACATTCACGTCGAGCGCGTCGACGATGCCGCGCGCCGCGCCGAGGTTGTGCAGGCGCTGGAGTCCGTCCTGGCCGAGGTCAAGCTGTGCGTCGAGGACTGGCGGCCGATGGTCGCCCGCGTCAACGCGGTCATCGCCGAGATCAAGCATCATCCGCCGCCGCTGCCGGTGGACGATCTCGCCGAAGCGATCCAGTTCCTGGAATGGCTGGCCGCCGACAATTTCACGCTGCTCGGGGTGCGCGATTACACCATGTCGGGCGCGGACGCCGATCTCGCTCCGGTGGAGCAGTCGGGTCTCGGCATCCTGCGCGGCCACGACGTGCCGGTGCTCAAGCGCGGCGGTCAGGTCGTCACAGTTACGCCGGAAATCCGCGCGTTCTTCGCCGAGCCGAAGACGCTGATCATCACCAAGGCCAACGTGAAGTCGCGCGTGCACCGGCGGACATATCTCGACTACGTCGGGGTCAAGCGCTTCGATGCGGACGGACGGCTGACCGGCGAGCTGCGCATCGTAGGCCTGTTCACCTCGACCGCCTACACGCGATCGACACGCACCATTCCGTATCTGCGCCGCAAGGTCGATGCGCTGCTGCGGCGCGCCGGCTTCGATCTCGAGACCCATTCCGGCAAGGCGCTGGTCAACGTGCTGGAGCTATCCGCGCGACGAACTGTTCCAGGTCGACGTGGACACGCTCTACCAGTTCGCCATGATCATCCTTCAGCTCGAAGAACGGCCGCGGGTGCGCGTGCTGGCGCGGCGCGACCGCTTCGACCGGTTTGTCTCCGTGCTGGTCTATGTGCCGCGCGAGCGCTTCGATACGCGCGTGCGCCAGCGGATCGGCGACTATCTCGCCACCGCGTTCAAGGGACACGTCAGCGCGTTCTATCCGTTCTTCCCGGAAGGGCCGCTGACCCGCGTGCATTTCATCATCGGCCGCGACGAAGGCGAGACGCCCAATCCGGATCGTGCGACGCTGGAGTCTGCGGTCGGCGCCATCGTGCGCACCTGGAGCGATGCTTTCGCTGCCGCACTGGCCGATGTCTACGAGCCGATGCGGGCACGAGCGCTGCTCGACCGCTATCGCGATGCGTTCTCGCAAGGTTATCGCGAGGCTTATGCGCCGCTCGACGCCGTCGCCGACATCCGCGTGATCGAAAGCCTGTCGCCGGAGCGGCCGCTCGGCGTCGACTTCTATCGCCGCACCGCCGACGAGAAGCATTGCGCCAGCCTGAAGGTCTGGAGCCTCGGGCAGCCGATCCCGCTGTCGTCCCGTGTGCCCGTGCTGGAGAACATGGGCTTCCGGGTTGTGGACGAGCGTACCTATCACATCGCATCGGAGGCGTTGGGCGAGCGCGACATCTGGTTCCACGACATGATGCTGGAGCGCGCCGACGGCGGTGCGGTCGATCTCGAAGCGATGACCGACCGGCTTGAGGCAGCGTTCATCGTGGTGATGCGCGGCGTCGCGGAAAGCGATGGCTACAACGCGCTGGTGCTGACGGCCGGGCTGATGTGGCGCGACGTGGCGCTGATCCGCACGATCTCGCGCTTCCTGCGGCAAATCCGTGTGCCGTATTCGCAGGACTACATGTGGGCGACGCTGCGCAAGCATTTCGCGCTGGCGGCGAAGATCGTTGAGTTGTTCTACACACGGTTCGACCTACGCATCGAGAAGAGCGAACGCGCGACGCGCGAGAGCGCCTTGGCAAAAGACATCGAAACCGCGCTGGCGGAGGTCCAAAGCCTCGACGAGGACCGCATCGTCCGGCATTTCGTCAACGCGGTGCAGTCGGCGATCCGTACCAATTTCTATCAACTCAACAAGGACGGAAAGCCCAAGGCCGAGATCGCGATCAAGTTCGACAGCCGCAAGCTCGACGGGCTGCCGCTGCCTCGGCCGCTGTACGAGATTTTCATCTATTCACCGCGGGTCGAGGGCGTGCATCTGCGGTTCGGCAAGGTCGCGCGCGGCGGCATCCGCTGGTCCGACCGGCCGCAGGACTTCCGCACCGAAGTGCTCGGGCTGGTGAAGGCGCAACAGGTCAAGAATGCCGTAATCGTGCCGGTCGGCGCCAAGGGTGGCTTTGTACCGAAGCACTTGCCAGTCGGCGGCAAGCGCGAGGACATTCAGGCCGAAGGCACCGCCGCCTACAAGCTGTTCATCGCCACGCTGCTCGACATCACCGACAATCTCGGCCCGGATGGCGTGATCCCGCCGGACGATGTGGTTCGCCACGACGACGACGATCCGTATCTGGTGGTCGCCGCCGACAAGGGCACCGCGACATTCTCCGACATCGCAAACGGGATTTCGCTGGAGCATAAGTTCTGGCTCGGCGATGCCTTCGCGTCGGGCGGCTCTGCCGGCTACGACCACAAGGCGATGGGCATCACCGCGCGCGGCGCTTGGGAAGCGGTGAAGCGCCACTTCCGCGAGATGAACGTCGACATAACCACGACGCCATTTTCTGCAGTGGGCGTCGGCGATATGTCGGGCGATGTGTTCGGCAACGGCATGCTGCGGGAGAGGACCACACGGCTGCTCGCGGCGTTCGACCATCGCGACATCTTCATCGACCCCAATTCCGATCCGGAGAAAAGCTTCGCCGAGCGCGCGCGGCTGTTCGCCCTGCCGCGGTCGAGCTGGCAGGACTACGACAAGACGCTGATCTCGAACGGCGGCGGCATCTATCCGCGCAGCCTGAAAGAGATCGCGCTCTCGAAAGAGGCGCAGGCGGCGATCGGCTTCGCCAAGGACAAGGCGACGCCGCAGGAGATCATGAACGCGATCCTCAAGGCGCCGGCCGATTTGCTGTTCTTCGGCGGCATCGGCACCTACGTGCGGGCGTCGACCGAAGCCGACGAGGCGGCGGGTGATCGCGCCAACGATGCGATCCGCGTCACCGGCGAGGATCTGCGCGTGAAGGTGATCGGCGAGGGCGCCAATCTCGGCATGACTCAGCGCGGCCGGGTCGAGGCGGCGTTCGCGGGCGTGCGGCTGAACACCGACGCGATCGACAACTCGGCCGGCGTCAACACCTCGGACGTCGAGGTCAACATCAAGGTCGCGCTCAGCGTCCCGATGAGCGAGGGGCGGCTGACCATCGAGGCGCGCAACGCGCTGCTCGGCGAGATGACCGACGAGGTGGCGGCGCTGGTGCTGCGCAACAATTACCTGCAGACCCTGGCGCTGTCGCTGGCCGAGCGCCGCGGGCTGGAAGACCTGGGCTTCCAGCAGCGGCTGATGCAGACGCTGGAGCAGCGCGGCGAGCTCGACCGCACCGTCGAGTTCCTGCCCGACGACATGGTGATCGCCGAGCGGGTCAAGCGCTCGCAGGGGCTGACGCGGCCCGAGATGGCGGTGCTGCTGGCCTACGCCAAGCTGTCGCTGTATTCCGAGCTGCTGGACTCGGCGGTGCCCGACGATCCGTATCTCGCGCGCGAGTTGGGGCGCTATTTTCCGACGGCGCTGGCGGAAAAATTTCCCGACGCGCTCGACAAGCATCGCCTGCGCCGGGAGATCATCGCGACGCAGCTTGCCAACTCCATGATCAATCGCGGCGGGCCGTCGCTTACGGTGCGGATTGCCGACCAGACCGGCGCTTCGGCTGCGGGCATCGCATCGGCGTTTGCCGCGGTGCGCGACAGCTACGACATGCCGGCGCTCAACGACGAGATCAACGCGCTGGACGGCAAGGTGTCGGGAAAGGTCCAGCTCGAGCTTTACGCCGCGGTGCAGAATCTGCTGCTCGACCGGCTGGTCTGGTTCCTGCGCAACGCCGATCTGTCGCAGGGGCTGGCCAAGGTGGTCGAACGCTATCGCAATGGCATCGCCGCGCTGGCTGCCGCGCTCGACACCGCGTTGCCGCCGGAAGCGCAAGCCGTCCGCGCGGCGCGCGCCGAGGAGCTGGCCAAGTCCGGCGTGCCCGAGGCGCTGGCGCGCCGCATCGCGGACCTGCCGGCGATCGCCGCCGCGCCCGACGTCGTGCTGATCACCGAGCGAGCGGATAAGCCGATCCCGGCGATCGTGGCGACCTATTTCGCGGCGGCCGCCTATTTCCGGCTCGACCGGATGGCAGTCGCGGTGCGCGAGATCAAGGTTTCGGATTACTTCGACCGGCTGGCGCTCGACCGCGCGCTCGACGCCATCGGCGACGCCGAGCGGCGGCTCACCGCCGCCATGGTCGCGACCGGTCAGACCGGCCCGGAGGCCGTCGACGCCTGGGTCGCGCCGCGCAAGGCCGAGGTCGAGCGCGTGCGCGCATCGATCCACCAGATCGCGGGTTCGGGGCTCACGCTGTCGAAACTTTCGGTGGCGGCGAGTTTGCTGGGGGACCTGGCGCGGGAGTGAGCGCTGACGGCGCGCAAGAATTATTTGCTAAGCGAAAATCTCTCCGCGAGTCATTGCCGGGCTTGACCCGGCAATCCATGATCGCTCTCGGCGATGGCAGACTATTACGTCTACATTCTCACGAACAAACCGCGCAGCACGCTTTATGTGGGCGTGACCAACGATCTCGTGCGCCGCGTTTATGAACACCGCGAAGGTGTCGTGCCAGGTTTCACCAAACGATACGGGCTGAAGCAGCTTGTTTATTTCGAGCGCTATGGCACGCCGGCGTTGGCCATTCAGCGCGAGAAGAACATCAAGCATTGGTCGCGCGCTTGGAAGCTTGATCTGGTGAATTCGTCGAATCCGCAGTGGCGTGACCTCTATACGGATATCATGCGTTGAGAGAGGTCATGGATGCCCGGGTCAAACCCGGGCATGACAGCGGAGTGTGTGACACCGCGTGGCACCGCCCCGGAATGACGTCGCAGCTAATGCCGGAAATGCCGGGTCCCGGTAAACACCATCGCGACACCGTGGTCGTCCGCCGCCTTGATCACCTCGTCATCGCGCACCGAGCCGCCGGGCTGGATCACCGCGGTGGCGCCGGCTTCGATCGCGACCAGCAACCCGTCGGCGAACGGGAAGAACGCGTCGGACGCCACCACCGAGCCTTGGGTCAGCGGCGCGGCGAGTCCCATTTCCTTCGCGGCGTCCTCCGCCTTGCGCGCGGCGATGCGCGCCGAGTCCACGCGGCTCATCTGGCCGGCGCCGATGCCGACGGTGGCGCGGTCCTTGGCGTAGACGATGGTGTTGGACTTGACGTGCTTGGCCACCCGGAATGCGAAACGCAGATCGTTCAATTCGGCCTCGGTCGGCGCGCGGCGGGTCACGGTCTTCAACTGCATGTCCTCGACCACCGCATTGTCGCGCGACTGCACCAATAGCCCGCCTGCGACCGACTTCACCGTCAGCCCCAGCGCGCGCGGATCGGGCAGGCCGCCGGCGATCAGCAGCCGGAGATTCTTCTTTGCGCCGACGATCTTGATTGCCTCCTCGGTCGCATCCGGCGCGATGATGACCTCGGTGAAAATCTCGGTGATGGTTTTCGCGGCTTCGGCATCGAGCGTGCGGTTGAGCGCGACGATGCCGCCGAATGCCGACGTCGGATCGCAGGCCAGCGCCTTGCGATAGGCTTCGACGATGCTCCCGGCTTCTGCCACGCCGCAGGGATTGGCATGCTTGATGATTGCGACCGCGGCGCTGCGGCCCGGATCGAATTCGGCGACGCATTCGTAGGCCGCGTCGGTGTCGTTGATGTTGTTGTAGGAGAGCTGCTTGCCCTGGACCTGCCGCGCCGTGGCGACGCCGGGGCGCTGCTCGGGCGCGCGGTAGAACGCCGCGCTTTGATGCGGGTTCTCGCCGTAGCGCAGCGCTTCGGCGAGCTTGCCGCCGAACGCGCGAAACGCCGGCGCGGCGTCGCCGAGTTGCAGCGCGAACCAGTTCGAGATTGCGGCGTCGTAGGCTGCGGTGCGCGCATAGGCTTTCGCCGCGAGGCGCTTCCGGAGAGCCGCGGTGGTCGCGCCGCTGTTGGACGCGAGCTCTACCAGCACGGCGGCATAGTCGTCGGGCTCGACCACCACGGCAACGTCGGCGTGGTTCTTGGCGGCGGCGCGGATCATCGCCGGGCCGCCGATGTCGATGTTCTCGATGCAGTCGTCGAAGTTCGCGCCTTTCGCCACCGTCGCCTCGAACGGATAGAGGTTCACCACCAGCAGATCGATCGGCGCGATGCCGTGCGCCTTCATCGCCGCGGTGTGATCCTTGTTGTCGCGGATCGCCAGCAGGCCGCCGTGCACCTTCGGGTGCAGCGTCTTGACCCGCCCGTCCATCATCTCGGGGAAGCCGGTAATGTCGGAGACGTCCAGCACCTTGAGCCCGGCGTCGGCCAGCGCCTTGCGGGTGCCGCCGGTCGAGATCAGCTCCACGCCATGGCCGGCGAGGCCGCGGGCGAACTCGATCAGGCCGGTTTTGTCGGACACCGACAGCAGGACACGGGTGAGACGGCGGAGATCGGTCATGACATTCCTCAACCCGTCATGCCCGGCCTTGTGCCGGGCATCCATGCCTTCTTCGTGTCCAAGACGTGGATGGCCGGGACAAGCCCGGCCATGACGATATCAACTACAAAGTGTCGTCACAGCGGCAGCTCCGGCACGTCCGCTTCCTCGCCTCGGTTGCGGCCCCTGCCGCTGGCCTGCGCCACATGCGCGAAGCTCCAATGGATGCGTGGGACTTTGCGGGCGCGGCCGTAGATCACGATCTGCACGGTGCGGCGCGGACCGTCGGCGCCGGAGAGATAGACGCTTTCCTCGATCTCGACGCGGTCCTCGTGCGCGCTGAAGGTCCACACCTCGCGGTTGGGCAGGATCAGCATGACGCCGTGGCCGTCGGTCAGGCGATTGGCCTTGATCAGGGGATGCAGATGGAAGCGCACGGCGAACTCGTCCTCGACGTGCACCGGAAGCATGTCGCCATCCACCGGGACGAACAGGTCTTCGCCGTCGACCCGGTTGCCCTCGCTCGACAGTTTCAGCGCGCGCTGATGGATGACTCCGAAGCGGTCGGCATAACCGTCATGGGAAGCGCGCAGCACCGGCGCGTCGCTGCGGTCCTCGCGGGCGATCGGAACGTTGACGGGACCGCTCACGATCGGCGTGCCGATCATGCGCTTGAATGAGTTGCTTTCGAGAAAGCGGCACGACGACGTATCGTTGAACACCACGGTCGAATGCGCCGCAGTGGCGCGCGCGACCTGCCGCCAGGTCTCGCGGCCGACCCGCGGCAGGCCGCAGTTCACCACGATGCGCTGAAGCTGGTGCGACAGTTCGAACGACAGGCAGCCGGCGTGACCGTCCTGGCTCATGGAGAGCGGCGGCGGCGTTCCGGTGTCCATCAGCACCAGCAGGTCCCGCATCTCGGCGCGCTGATAGCCGGAATGCGGCGCATTGGTGGGCGGGGCGCCGCGCGCGTCGTCATAGGCCAGGATGGTGGCTACGAGATCGGGTTGGGTCGGACCCATGCCGTTGAAATGAGCGAAATTGCCGTCGCCATGCCGGAAGAAGCGCAGCATCGGCATCATGCGGTCGATGGCGTTGTTGAGCTGCGGCGGCGGCGCGATATTGCGCGCCGCGAACGCCTGCCGCAGGGGCAGCAGGTCGAGCAGGATATCGATCAGCGCGGCGGGATTGCGGCTGACATGGCCGCCATCGGGCAGAACCTGGCGCTCCACCTCCGTCACCAGCCGCTTGACCGCGCCCTTGAGGTGTCTGGCCTGCCGCTGCATGCACAACGCCGCGTAGGTGAGCGCGACCAGCGCCTGCATGCGCGGCACGCCTTCGCGCGTTTCAAGCGCGGTGTGGCGCAGGAAGCGCACCTGCCGGCGCAGGCTGCGCAGGAAGCGGCGATAGAACTGATCGTCGGCGTCATGCAGGATCAATGGCGCCTGGCTCAGCCACGAGGTGATGCGCCGCGCCATGATCTCGGGACGCCACGACACCGGATGGTACGAACCCTGGAGCGAAATCCATTCGTCAACCAGCGCCCGCGCATTGGCCCGGGTGATGCCGGATTCCGCGGCCCGCAGATGGCGCAGCCAGCCGAAGCCGAGCAGCGTGGCGGCCCATTCCTCCGACGGCGGCGTGATCTCGAACGGCGAGCGGCCGTCGCAGATCACCACCTTGCCGGCAAATGCGAACCGGCCGGCATAGACCTCGCTGGCGCGTGTGCCGTCAGCGGTCCGCAGATCCTGCGGCGCGATCACCAGGCGGTCGGCCTTGCCGGGCAGGCTCCAGCGGATCAGCGGGTGGCCGCGCAGGCGGCCGGCGAGAATGCGCAGGGCCCGCCGCACCAGGAGCATGGACAGCTTGGCCCGCTCCGCGATCGACAGGCCGGCCATGAAAGCGCTCGCCCTTTTCCCGTCGCGGGCGCCCCACGCCCCCGCCTTATCCCTGAAGCAACATATAGCGAAGCAGCGGACAGTGGCCAACGGGCAAAACCATAAGCAAAACCGCTAGTTTCGCTCGATCCGCGCGGCGTAGAAGCCGTCCAGGCCACTCATGCGCGGGTCGGGGTCCGGCAGATGGCAGGGCAAGGTCCGCAGATCGCCCTCCGGCGTCAGAAGCTCGGCGAGCCCACTGACCTCTCCGGGCGAGACCGGGCGGCGGCGGAGTTGCGGATTGCGGTTGAGCAGCGCGGCGATTGCCTCCTCGCCTTCCTCGTGCTCCAGCGAACAGGTGCAATAGACCAGCGTGCCGCCGGGCCGGACCAGTTCGGCGGCATGGTCGAGCAGCCGGGTTTGCAGCGCGATGAGCGCCTTGAGGTCGGCTTCGGACTTGAGCCAGGGAATATCCGGGTGCCGGCGGATGGTGCCGGTCGAGGAGCAGGGCGCGTCGACAAGCACGGCGTCGAACGGTCCGGCCTGCCATTTGGTGGCGTCGGCCACGACGGTGTCGGCCTGCAAGTTCAGCCGCGCGAGATTCTCGCGCAGCCGCTTCAGCCGCGACTCCGAGCGATCGACTGCGGTGACCTGCGCGCCGGCCGCCGCGAGCTGCGCGGTCTTGCCGCCGGGCGCAGCGCAAATATCGGCGACGGTTTTTCCTCGCAGATCGCCGAGCAGGCGCGCCGGCAATGCGGCGGCGGCATCCTGCACCCACCAAGCGCCGTCCTCGAAGCCGGGAAGTTTCGGGATCGCGCCGCGCAGGATGGCGCGCACCGTGCCGGTCGCGAGCACGCGGCCGCCGAGTTGCTCGGCCCAGGCTTGGGGTTCGCCTTTTACCGAAAGATCGAGCGCCGGTTCCTGTGCGTTCGCGGTTGCGATGTCGCGCGCGACGCTCTCGCCGTAGTGAGCGATCCAGCGCTTCATCAGCCAGTCCGGCGTATCGAGCAGCGCGCTGTCGGCCTCGGAGAGGCGGCGCTTGCCTTCGCGCCCGAGGCGACGGAGCACCGCATTGATCAGGTTGGCATAGCGCGCGGCCTTGCGGTCCTCCTGCGCCAGCCGCACCGAGAGATCGACTGCGGCATGATCGGGCACGTCGAGAAACAGGATTTGCGCGGCGCCGATCAGCAGCGCGCTTTCGACGCGCGGCGCATCCTTCGGCAGACCCTTCTCGGTCAGCGCACCCAGCAGATGACGCAGCGTGCCGCGCCGCCGCAGCACGGTCGCCGCGAGTTGGCGCACCAGGGCGCGGTCGCGCTCTTCGAGGGTGTTGAGCGCTGTCGATTCAAGCTGTTCGTCGAGCGGACGCTTCCGCCGCAGCACGCCGTCGACGATGTCGGCGGCGATGCGGCGCGCGGCGAGGCCGGGCGCATCGGAGGTTGCTGGATTAGGAGCGGTCATTATTCTCCGGCGTCATCGCCCGCGACGGCAGGCGATCCATACTGGATGCCCCGCTTTCGCGGGGCATGACAAGTGAGAAAGCGGCGCTGTCAGCCCCACGGTCCGCTACGGCGCGTGCCACCCCAGGGACCGCCGGCCGAAGGACTGCGAGCCGGAGCCGCCGCAGGTTGCGTGCGAAAGCCGTCGCCCTGACCCATCTCGCGGGCCAACTGCTGCAGCGCGGCGACCCGGTTCTCGGTTGCCGGATGGGTCGAGAACAGATTGTCCATGCGCTGACCGCTCAGCGGATTGATGATGAACATGTGCGCGGTGGCCGGATTGCGCTCGGCCTGCTCGTTCGGGATGGCGTGCGCCGCCTGCTCAAGCCGCATCAGCGCCGAGGCAAGCCATTCCGGCTGGCCGACAATCTGCGCGCCCAATTGGTCGGCGGAATATTCGCGGGTGCGGCTGATCGCCATCTGCACCAGCATGGCGGCGATCGGCGCGAGAATGACCATGGCGAGCGTGCCGATCATGCCCATGCCGCCGTTGCCGTTGTTGCGGTTGCCGCCGAAGAACATGCCGAACTGCGCCAGCATGGAGATCGCGCCGGCGATCGTCGCAGTGATGGTCATGATCAGAGTGTCGCGGTTCTTGATGTGCGCGAGCTCGTGCGCGATCACGCCCGCGACCTCTTCGCGGCTAAGATTTTGCAGCAGGCCGGTGGTCGCCGCGACGGCGGCGTGCTCGGGATCGCGGCCGGTCGCGAACGCGTTCGGTTGCGGGTTATCCATCAGGAAGACGCGCGGCATCGGCAAGCCGGCGCGCTGCGAGAGCTCGCGCACGATGTTGAACAGGTCCGGCGCGACGCGCTCGTCGACCTCCTGGGCGCCGTGCATCGACAGCACCATCTTGTCGGAATTCCAGTAGGCGAAGACGTTCATGCCCGCCGCGACGACCAGCGCGATCAGGGCGCCGCCCTCGCCGCCGATCAGGAAACCGACGCCCATGAACAGGGCCGTCAGTCCCGCCAGCAGCATGGCAGTACGGAAGTAGTTCATCGCAACCCTCTCCAGCCCAACGGCGGCGCACATCAATGGTGGCCCGTGGAGAAAATGGGAATGCGGTACCCGACTTCAAGCACCTTGCGCCGCGCCGACAGGGTCCGACCCTCGCTGCAATCTGAGAGAGTAATTTAAGGAAAATCGTCCTTAGATTGCGCTTGAACTGGTAAGCCGACTCGGCTTAGTAATAAGACTATGATCCTGTATCGTAGATTCTTATCCCATCGGTCCGGCTGCCCCACTGGGGTTGCGCTGGCGGCCGTGACGTTTGTCGCGGGGCTTGCCATCGGATCGGCGATCGGACCCGTGACCGCGAGCCGCGGCAGTGAACCGGCGATCGCCGCGCCCGCGCCGGAGCGTTTGCCGCCGCGGGCCGAAACAGGTCCGTTGCGCGCCGCGCATCCGGTGGACGTGCTGCGCGTGCTCGATGGAGACACGTTCGAGGCGCGCGTGCATCTGTGGCCCGGTCTCGACGTCACCACCAAGGTCCGGCTGCGCGGCATCGACGCTCCGGAACTGAAGGCGCGCTGCGGCGAGGAGCGCGTCAAGGCCGAGACCGCGCGCCTGGCGCTCAAGGCAATGCTCGACCAGGGCGACGTCGGAATCTCGCGCGTGACGCTCGACAAGTATGGCGGGCGCGTGCTGGCCGAAGCTTCATCGCGCGCCACGCCGGACGTGTCGGCATCGCTGCTCGACGGCGGTCATGTGCGACGCTATGCCGGCGCCCGCCGCGAAACGTGGTGTCCCTAGATTTCAGGAACTGCGCGCTACCGCGTCACGACAACCGGAGTGCCGACGCGCACGCGCTCGTAGAGATCGCTGATGTCGGCGTTGTGCATCCGGATGCAGCCGTACGACACGAAACCGCCGATCGTTTTTGGATCGTTGGTGCCGTGGATGGCGTAATCGCCGCCGGTCAGCGTCAGTGCGGCGACGCCGAGCGGATTGCGCGGCGTTCCCCCGCGGATCACATCCGGCAACGACGGACGGTCGCGCCGGACCACCGGCGGCGGCGCCCAGTCCGGACTGAGGAACTTGCCCTCGACGCGGACCTGCCCCGACCACTGCATCCCTGCACGGCCGACCCCGACCGGATAGCGGATGGCGCGGCTATCGCCGGTCACCAGATAGAGCCGGCGCTCCGCGGTGCGGATCACGATGGTGCCGGCGGAATAGCCGGTGTCGGGAAATGCCACGAGTTCGCGCGCGAGAGCCGGTCCCGCCGCCGCAGAGGCCGTCCAGATCACGCACGTTGTCAGGAGCCGAACGACACGCATCGGAACAACAAACGCGGACGGCCGCGAAACGCTCCATCGGAGCGTCCCGCCTTTTGACGCCATCGCCAATTTTTCCCTACCGCGCAGGCGAGCGCGGGCCTGCGGCCCGCTTGTCAGCGCGTGACGACCACCGGTGTGCCGAGGTTCACGCGGTTGTACAGGTCGGTGATATCGTGGTTGTACATCCGGATGCAGCCGTACGACACGAAACCGCCGATCGAGCCGGGTTCGTTGGTGCCGTGGATGGCGTAGTCGCCGCCATTGAGCGTCAGCGCCGCGGCGCCCATCGGATTGCGCGGCGAACCGCCCGGAATCACGTCGGGCAGGTTCGGCCGGTCGCGCTTGATGTCGGGCGGCGGGGACCAGTCCGGACGGATGTGCATGCCGTCGACGAACGAGCGCCCCATCCATTGCCGGCCGACGCGGCCGACGCCGACGGTGTAGCGCAGCGCGCGCCCATCGCCGAGGATCAGGTAGAGCTTGCGCTCGTTGGTCCGCACCACGATCGTGCCGGCGCTGCCGCCATTGAAGGCGACCATCTCGCGAGCTGAGGCGGATCGGCTGTTTGCGACGAGAGGGAGGGGGGATAGGGCGAAAGCCGCGAGACCTGCGGCAAAACTTCGACGGGATACGCACCACATAGCAACGTCCTGGCCTGGCGTTGCCGCATCATTAACCACCAATTAACCATAAAGTGGCCGAGCCAACAATGCTTTCTTGGCTTGCCGGTTCCGCAGGGGGTCCGCCGCTTCGCGGCGTCCCGGAATGACACAAAACCGTTGTCGGCTTGTGACGCGCCGCCCTAGGCGACTCCGAGACATGCGCGACGACCAACGCCGACCACGCCAAATCGTGGCAACGAAATGCTCTACCTGCTGCGGCGCGAGCAATCTTTGCGCATTCAACTTATGGCGGTGTCGTGGTAGCCTCCCTCGCTTTAGCTCTTTGGCAAAGGGAGGGGGAAATGGTTGGCGCAAATCTGAACGGCGTATGGAAAGACAAACAGGGGGGATCGATCACCCTCACGCAGAGCGGTGACACGATCGTCGGGAAAGTCGTCGGCGGCGGGACTCACAGCGCGCTGAGGGGCACCTACAACGGGCACTGGTGCGGAACACATTACGATGGTCCCTACCAAAACGAAGAGGGCAACGTCCGCGGCAAGGGCACTTCCACGCTCAAAATATGCGGGCCCAATGAAATAGAGTTCGCAGGCTATGGCGAATGGCGTGATCTTAACGGCAACGTACTCGGACAGCAGTTCGGCACAATAATCTTCCGGCGCGCCTGAACGAATCCAAGCGCCGTGCGGCTGTCGTATTCCGGTCCTGGCCGGCCGAACTGTTACGCCGCGCCGGCCTTGGCTCCACCCTTCTTGTTCTGCCGGTTGTTGACCAGGTCATCCACCACGGTCGGATCGGCCAGGGTCGACGTGTCGCCCAGCGCGCCGTAATCGTCCTCCGCGATCTTACGCAGGATGCGGCGCATGATCTTGCCGGAGCGCGTCTTCGGCAGGCCGGGCGCAAACTGAATCAGATCGGGCGAGGCGATCGGGCCGATCTCCTTGCGCACCCACTGCACCAGCTCCTTGCGCAGGTCCTCGCTGGGCTGCTCGCCCGCCATCAGCGTGACATAGGCGTAGATGCCCTGGCCCTTGATGTCGTGCGGATAGCCGACCACCGCGGCCTCCGAGCATTTCGGATGTGCGACCAGCGCGCTCTCGACTTCGGCGGTGCCCATGCGGTGGCCGGCGACGTTGATGACGTCGTCGACGCGCCCGGTGATCCAGTAATAGCCGTCTTCGTCGCGGCGGCAGCCGTCGCCGGTGAAGTACTTGCCGGGATAGGTCTTGAAATAGGTTTCGATGAAGCGCGCGTGATCGCCGTACACGGTGCGCATCTGGCCCGGCCATGAGTCGATGATGCAGAGATTGCCGCTGGCCGCGCCTTCGAGCACCTTGCCTTCGGCATCGACGAGCTGCGGCTGGCAGCCGAAGAACGGCAGCGTCGCGGAGCCGGGCTTCTGCGCGATGGCGCCGGGCAGCGGCGTGATCATGATGCCGCCGGTCTCGGTCTGCCACCAGGTGTCGACGATCGGGCAGCGGCCGTCGCCGACGACGCGGTGATACCATTCCCACGCTTCGGGATTGATCGGCTCGCCGACCGAACCCAAAAGCCGGAGGGAAGCGCGCGAAGTTTTCTTCACCGGACCTTCGCCCGCCTGCATCAGCGCACGGATCGCGGTAGGCGCGGTGTAGAAGGTGTTGACCTTGTGCTTGTCGATCACCTCCCAGAACCGCGACATGGTCGGATAGTTCGGCACGCCTTCGAACATCAGCGTGGTCGCGCCGTTCGCGAGCGGGCCATAGACGATGTAGCTGTGGCCGGTCACCCAGCCGACATCGGCGGTGCACCAGTAGATGTCGCCCTCGTGATAGTCGAACACGTATTGATGCGTGATCGAGGTGTAGACCATGTAGCCGCCGGTGGTGTGCAGCACGCCCTTCGGCTTTCCGGTCGAGCCAGAGGTGTAGAGAATGAACAGCGGGTCTTCCGCGCTCATCTCCTCGCAGGGGCATTCGCTGGTCACGACCGCCGCGGCTTCGTGGTACCAGACGTCGCGCACTGGATCCATTTCGATCGCGCCGCCGGTGCGCTTCACCACGATGACATGATCGACGCCGCCAACCTTTGCGATCGCGGCGTCGGTGTTGGCCTTCAGCGGAATCTTGCGGCCGCCGCGCACGCCCTCGTCGGCGGTGATGACCACCGTCGATTTGCAATCCTCGATTCGGCCGGCGAGCGAATCCGGCGAGAAGCCGCCGAACACCACCGAATGCACCGCGCCGAGCCGCGCGCAGGCCAGCATCGCGTAGGCCGCTTCCGGGATCATCGGCATGTAGATGGTGACGCGGTCGCCCTTCTTGACGTTGCGGTTGCGCAGGATGTTGGCCATCCGGCACACCTCGTCGTGCAGCTCCTGATAGGTGATGTGCTTGGAATCGGCCGGGTCGTCGCCTTCCCAGATGATCGCGGTCTGCTTGGCGCGCTTCCCCAGGTGGCGATCGATGCAGTTGTAGGCGGCGTTCAGGGTGCCGTCCTCGAACCATTTGATCGACACATTGTCCGGCGCGTACGAGGTGTTCTTCACCTTCGCGAACGGCTTCATCCAATCGATGCGCTTGGCCTGCTCGCCCCAGAACGCGTCTGGGTCGGCGATCGAGCGCCGATACATGTCCCGATAATCGGCCTCCTTGAGCAGTCCGCGCTGCTTCCACTCGGGCGGCACGTCGTAGATCTTGTCGGACATTGTATTCCTCCAGCCGCAACGCGATTTTTCGCGCCACGCGCGATCGCTGCTTTCTCATATCCATTATGCGATGGCGCCCCAACGAGCGACAAGGCGGGCGGCGTGCCACTTTGGTCGACCGGCGGGGCGGTGGCTGCGACAAACTTGGCCGCCATTCCTCGCGATGGCGGCTTGGAAACACCCGGCGGACGCGGGACAATAGCCCGGCAGGAGGCTGCAGATGCCCGGTCCGATCCGCACTGTGCTCGCGACTGCTCTGGTCCTCGCCGCGGCCGTTGGCGCCGCAGCCGCGCAGACCTATCCCAACCGCCCGATCCGGCTGGTGGTGTCGTTCCCGCCCGGCGGCGCCGTCGATGTGCTCGCGCGCACGATCGGGCAGCCGCTCGGCGAGCGGCTCGGCCAGACCGTCGTCGTGGACAACCGCCCCGGCTCCAACGGCAACCTGGCCGCCGAGATCGCCGCCCGCTCGCGGCCTGACGGCTACACGCTGTTTCTGGGTTCCGACTCCCTGTTCGGGGTCAACCCGCACATCTATTCCAAGATGCCGGTCGATCCGATGAAGGATTTCGTGCCGGTCGCGAGCCTGATTTCGAACGTGCTTATTCTCGCTGCAAATCCAGCGGTCGTGCCGCCGAACGATCTTCCGGGCTTCATCGAGTTCGCGCGCCGGACGCCATTGTTCTACGCCTCGATCGGCAATGGCAGCATGCATCATCTCGCCATGGAGCTGTTGAAGCAGCGCGCCAAGGTCGATCTGACCCACGTGCCCTACAAGGGCGGCGGGCCGGCCGGCATCGCCGTGATGTCGGGCGAAAATGCCGTGATGTTCGGCGGCGGCTCGGTCCTCCCGCTGATCAAGTCCGGCAGGCTGAAGGCGCTCGCGGTGAGCAGCAAGAATCGCTCGCCGGCACTGCCCGACCTGCCGACCATCGCCACCTTTTATCCTGGATACGAAGTCGCGATCTGGCAGGGCCTGTTCGCCCCGGTCGGCACGCCGCAAGCGATCGTCGAAAAGCTGCGCATCGAGGTGAACGCCGTGCTGGCGATGCCCGATGTCGGCAAGCGGCTGGTCGCCACCGGCGCCGGCGAGCCCGCGATCATGCCGTTCGAGGAATTCTCCGCGATGATCCGCCGCGAGAACGAGCACCTGGGCCAACTGATCCGCAGCATCGGGTTGAAGGTCGAGTAGGCGGCCGATTCGTCCCCGCTATTGCGTTTGGCGCCGCGACCCTGAAGACTCCGCCTCAGCAAACCGAATGCGGGGGCATCCGATGAAGGGCTTGGCGCGTTTTGTTCTGGCTGCAGTCGGTCTCGTCGTCGGGACCACCGCCGCTCTGGCGCAATCCTATCCCAGCCGGCCGATCCGGCTCCTGGTTGGATTTCCGCCGGGCGGCGCAGCCGATTTGATCGCGCGACTGGTGGCGCAATCCGTGTCGGTCCGGCTTGGACAGCCGATCGTCATCGATAACAGGCCCGGGTCCGGCTCCAACATGGCGGGCGACGCGGCCGCGAAATCCGCTCCCGACGGCTACACGCTGCTGCACGCGCCGGACAATGTGTTCGTCATCAACCCGCATCTCTATGCCAAGATGCCGTTCGACCCGGGCAAGGACCTGGTGCCGATCGCGAGTCTGATCGCCAACCAATACGCGCTTGCCGTTCACCCCTCGGTGCCGGCCAAAAACATGAAGGAGTTCGTCGAAGGCCCCGGCCGCGCCACGCCTCCGCTGTTCTACGGCTCGATCGGCAACGGCAGCCCTCATCATCTTGCGATGGAGGTGCTGAAGCAGCATGCCAAGATCGATCTGACGCATGTTCCGTATCGCGGCGGCGGTCCGGCGGCCATCGCGATGCTCGCCGGCGACGTGTCGGCGATGTTCGGTGCGGCTGCGATCGTTCCGACCATTCAGTCGGGGAAATTCCGCGGGCTTGCGGTGACGGGAAAGACCCGCTGGGCGTCGCTGCCGGACCTGCCGACCATTCACGAGAGCTATCCCGGTTACGAGTTGACGGTCTGGCACGCGTGGTTCGCGCCCGCCGGCACCCCGCAGGCCATTGTCGATCGTCTCCGCAAGGAGGTGAACGAGGTGCTGCGGGAGCCTGCCCTGATCGAGCGCTTGACCAAATCCGGTTCCGGAGAGCCCTACATCACAACGCCGGAAGAATTTCAGGCAAAGATTCGCGGCGACTATGAGACCTACGGCAAGGTGATCAAGTCGCTTGGATTGCGGATCGAATAGAGCGGGTCCGCGCTGCCGGCCAAAGCCAGGGAGAACGCCTCATGACCGGTTTGCTTCGGGTCGCGTTTGCCGCGGTGCTTGCGATATCGGCCACGGTTACGACCGCGCTCGCGCAGACCTATCCGAACCGGCCGATCCGGCTCCTGGTCGGAACTCCGCCCGGCGGCGCTGCCGATCTCACCGCGCGTTTGGTGGCGCAATCCATGTCGGTTCGGCTCGGCCAGCCGATCGTCATTGAGAACAAGCCCGGCGCCGGCTTCAACCTGTCAGGCGAAGCAGCCGCGAGATCCGCTCCGGATGGATACACGCTGTTGCATACACCGGAACATATGGTGGTCATCAATCCGCACGCCTATGCGAAGATGTCGTTCGATCCGCTCAAGGATCTGGTGCCGATCGCGAGCCTGGTCTCCAATCAGTACGCGCTTGCGGTTCATCCTTCGGTGAAGGCGAACAACTTGAAGGAGTTCGTCGAAGGGCCTGGTCGCGCCCAGCCGCCGCTGTTCTACGCCTCGATCGGCAACGGCAGCCCGCATCACCTGATGTTCGAGATGCTGAAGCAACACGCCAGGTTCGATCTCACGCACGTTCCCTATCGCGGCGGCGGCCCGGCCGCGAATGCGATGCTCGCCGGCGACGTGTCCGCGATGTTCGGCGCGGCTTCGATCGTTCCGACCATTCAGTCAGGACGATTTCGCGGACTGGCGGTGTCGGGCAACACCCGCTGGGCATCGCTGCCGGACCTGCCGACCGTGCACGAAACCTATCCGGGCTATGACATGAGGGTCTGGCATGCCTGGTTCGCGCCGGCCGGCACCCCGCAGGCCATCATCGATCGCCTGCGCACGGAGCTGAACGAGGTGCTGCGCGAACCCGCGGTGGTGGAACGACTGGTCAAGTCCGGTTCCGGTGAGCCCTACATCACCACACCGGAAGAGTTTCAGGCGCGAATGAGCAGCGACTACGAGAAGCTCGGCAAGGTCATCAAGTCGCTCGGAATGCGGATTGAATAAGCCGAGCCACACGCCCACGCCGCAGATGAGTGTTATGGGAGGAAGTCGATGACACGTTCGCTTCGCATCGCGCTTGCCGCAGTGCTCGCGATATCCGCCGCCGTCACGACCGCCGCTGCGCAGACCTACCCGAACCGGCCGATCCGCATGTTCGTCGGCTTTCCGCCGGGTGGCAGCGCCGACATTGTTGCGCGCCTGGTCGCCAACGCGCTGTCGATCCGCCTCGGCCAGCCCATCGTGATCGAGAACCGGGGCGGCGCCGGCGGCAACCTCGCCGCCGCCGAGGTCGCAAGGTTGACCCCGGACGGCTACACGCTGATGCACGGGCCGGACAACCTGTTCCTCGCCAATCCGCACATCTACGGCAGCAAGATGCCGCTCGATCCGCTCACCGACCTGGTGCCGGTGGCGAGCCTGGCCGCCAACCAGTTGATCCTCGGGGTGCATCCTGCGGTGAAGGCCGACACCATGCAGGAGTTTACGGAGCTGGCGCGCAAGACCAATCCGCCGCTGTTCTACGCCTCGATCGGCAACGGCAGCATGCACCACATGGCAATGGAGATGCTCAAGCAACATCTCAAGTTCGACCTGGTTCACGTGCCGTATCGCGGCGGCGGGCCGGCCGGCGCCGCGCTGCTGGCCGGCGATATCCAGGCGATGTTCGGGGGCGGCTCGCTGGTGCCGACGATCACTTCCGGCCGGGTGCGCGCGCTCGCCACCAGCGGGGCAAAGCGTTCGCCGCTGCTGCCCAACCTGCCGACCATCGGTGAAATCTATCCCGGCTACGAGGTGCTGATCTGGCACGGCATGTTCGCGCCGGTCGGCGTCCCGCAGCCGATCCTGGACCGGCTGCGCAAGGAGATCACCGAGGTGCTCAAGCAACCCGACTTGGCCGAGCGCCTGACCAAGTCGGGCTCCGGCGAGCCCTATTTCACCACGCCCGAGGAGTTCGCTGCGCGCGTGCGCGGCGATAACGAGAAGTTCGGCAAGGTGATTCGGACGCTGGGAATCAAGATTGAGTAGAGGCGCGGTTCGCTTCTTCAATCGCGGGTGTCTTCGACACACCACCGCTGTCATGCCCGGGCTTGACCCGGGCATCCATACGCTGGTGCGGCGAGGATGTTCGTACGAGTGAGCTTGCGGAGCGCGCTTATGGATCGCCGGGTCAAGCCCGGCGATGACAGCGGAGTGTGCGGCCTGAGCCGCGTTGCTAACTCAAATCCTTACTGCCCCATCCCGCCGATGATCGCGCCCATGATCAGCAGCACGCCGAGCCAGTGCGCGGCGTCGATCACCGTCAGCATCGGCTTGCGCCAGGTGTAGGCATTGTTCACCGCCATCGTGGTCAGTACGAAGCCGAACCAGATGAACGCGCCGGAGATCATGCCCGCGCGCAACGTGAACAGCTTGAGATGGACCATGATGCCGTAGAGCACCCAGGCCATCACCAGCTCGGCGAAGAACGACAGGACGAACGGCACCATCCCGCCGATGCGGCCGACCTTGGCGGCCTGCTCCTGCTTGAATTCTTCCATGGTCTTGCCGAGCGCGGCGACCCACGGTTTGGCGAGCGTGCCGTAGTAGGCCGCGCCGAAAAACCACGCGACCACGGCGGACAGAAGGATCGACAGATAATTGATGTTGGCGCTCATCGCCGGTTCCTTATTTCACGCCGCCCATCTTGCAGACCAGCTTCCACTCGTCCGCCGTCACCGGCTGCACCGACAACCGTGAGTATTTGATCAGCGCCATATCCTTGAGCTTCGGCTCGGCCTTGACGTCCTGCAGCGTCACCGGCTTGGCAAGCGGCTCCCGCGCCGCGAAATCGACCACCACCCAGGGCTCGCCCTTCGGGCCGGTCGGGTCGGGATGGCTTTCCTTCACCACCTCGACGATGCCGACGATCTCCTTGCCGACGTTGGAATGATAGAAGAACGCGCGGTCGCCCTTCTTCATCTTCTCCAGGTTCTGCTTGGCGGTGTGGTTGCGCACGCCGGACCATTCGGTGCCCTTGGCGCCGGCCTTGACCTGCATATCCCACGACCAGGAATCGGGTTCGGACTTCACCAGCCAGTAGGCCATCTCATTTCTCCCACTTTCGCCCCCACATTATTCTGTCATCGCCGGGCTTGTCCCGGCGATCTCGATGAGTTGAGCACAGTGCCCTATGAATCGAGATGGCCGGGACAAGCCCGGCCATGACGGGGAGAGTTTACTCCTCCTTGAAAGGCCGCGTCAGCAAAGACTCTATTGCCGCGTCGACACTCAAGCTGCCGTCGAGCGCGGCGGCAACGGCGGCGGCGATCGGCATGTCGACGCCCCGCGCCCGCGCCATCTCGACCAGCGCCGGCGCGGTGAATGCGCCTTCGGCGAGCTTGCCGTGTGGCGCTTCGTCGATCTTCTCGCCCCGGCCCAATGCCACGCCGAACGAAAAATTGCGCGACTGCGGCGTCGAGCAACTCAGCACGAGATCCCCCAGCCCGGAAAGTCCGGTCAGCGTCTCCGATCGCGCACCAAACGCCCGGCCGAACCGGACCAACTCCGCAAATCCGCGCGTCGTCAGCGCTGCGGCCGCGCTCGCACCAAGCCCGCGGCCGGCGACGATGCCGGCCGCGATGGCGAGCACGTTCTTGGCCGCGCCGCCGATTTCGACGCCGCGCACGTCGGTCGAATGATAGGGACGGAACGTCGCCGAGCCGAGCGCCTGCGCCAGCCGGTCGGACAGGTCGAGGTCCTTCGCCGCGAGCGTTACCGCGGTCGGCAGGCCGCGCGCCACGTCGCTGGCGAAGCTCGGGCCGGAGAGGATCGCGGGCAGCGCGGTCTGCGCGCATTCCGCGATCACCTCGGTCATGAACTTGTGGCTGCCGCGCTCGATGCCCTTGGCGCAGGCGACCAGTGGCGTGCCGGAGGGCGCGATCTGATCGATGGCGCTCGCAACTTCGCGCAATGCCTGCGCCGGCACGACCAGCAGCACCGCGTCAGCGCGCTCGGCCGCGGCAGCGATATCGCCGGTGACCTCGATACCCTCGGCCAGCTTGATGCCGGGCAGCCGCGCGCTCTCGCGCGACTTCGCCAAGGCGGCGGCGCTGGCGTCGCGCGTCCACAACGTTACGGTCCGGCCGGCGCGAGCCGTCACGTTGGCGAGCGCGATGCCCCAGGCGCCGGCACCGAACACGGCGATGCGCTCGAAGCTCATGACTTCATCCGCAGATAGGAATGCTGTTCGGGTCTCGCGCCGGTGACGTCTTCCAGCGACCAGCGTGCCCGCGGCGCGACGTCCAGCGGATCGACAAGGCCGTGGGCCAGCCGCTCGGCGCCGGCCCAGGCGATCATCGCGCCGTTGTCGGTGCACAGGATCGGCGGCGGCACCACCAGCACGGTCCCGCCTTCGAAGGCGAGCCGGTGCAGCACCTTGCGGATCGCCTGATTGGCGGCGACGCCGCCGGCGGCGACCAGCGCGTTCGGCGGTCCATAGCGTTCGCGGAAAATCTTCAAGCCGGCGCGCAGCCGGTCGAGCACTACGTCCACCACCGACTGCTGGAACGACGCGCAAAGATCGGCCACGTCCTGATCGGTGAGCGGGGCGATCTTTTCGGCTTCGAGCCGCAGCGCGGTTTTCAGTCCCGACAGCGAGAAGTCGGCCTCCGGCCGGCCGTGCATCGGCCGCGGCAGCAGGAAGCGAACCGGGTTTCCGCGCAAGGCTTCCTGCTCGACCTGCGGTCCGCCCGGATAACCGAGACCCAACAGCTTGGCGGTCTTGTCGAACGCCTCGCCGATGGCGTCGTCGAGCGTGGTGCCGAGCCGGACATAATCGCCGACGCCGCGCACCGCCACGATCTGGGTGTGACCGCCAGACGCAAGGAACAGGCAATAGGGAAACGGCACCGCGTCGGTCAGACGCGGGGTGAGCGCGTGCGCCTCCAGGTGGTTGACGGCGATCAGCGGCTTGGCGCTGACCAGCGCGATCGCCTTGGCGGTGGTGAGGCCGACGATCACGCCGCCGATCAGGCCCGGACCGGCCGCCGCCGCGATGCCGTCGATGGTGTCGAAGGTCTTGCCGGCGTCCGCCATCGCCTTGCCGATGATGCGGTCGAGCGCCTCGACATGGGCGCGCGCGGCGATTTCCGGGACAACGCCGCCGAACGCCGCGTGCTCATTGACCTGCGACAGGATGATGTTGGACAGAATCTTGCCCGGCCCGGCGTCGTGGCGCTCGACAACGGCCGCCGCGGTCTCGTCGCATGTGGTCTCGATTCCGAGTACAACCATCGTGCTTACGGCCTACCACTGCGAGGTTCAGTGTCGCAACCCTTGGACGGAACAGCAATCCTGCGGCTCGGCACGCGCGGCAGCCCGCTTGCGCTGGCCCAGGCGCATATGGTGCGCGCCGCGCTCGCGGATGCGCACGGGTTCGCTGTGGATCGAGTCGAAATCGTGGTGATCCGCACCACCGGCGACCGCATCCAGGATCGGCCGCTCGCCGAAGCCGGCGGCAAGGGCCTGTTCACCAAGGAGATCGAGGAGGCGCTGATCGCCGGGCAGATCGATTTCGCGGTGCATTCGTCCAAGGACATGCCGACGCTGCTGCCCGACGGGCTCGTGCTGTCGGCGTTCCTGCCGCGCGAGGACGCCCGCGACGCATTCGTCAGCCGCAAGGCGCGCTCGCTCGACGAACTGCCGCGCGGCGCGGTGGTGGGCACGGTTTCGCTGCGCCGGCAGGCGCAGGTGCTGCGCAAGCGGTCCGACCTCCGGATCGTGACCCTGCGGGGTAATGTTGAAACGCGGCTGCGCAAGCTGGACGAGGGTGTTGCCGACGCCACGTTGCTGGCGCTGGCAGGACTGAAACGTCTCGGGCTGACGGATGCGGTGACAGCCATCCTCGATACCGACGATTTTCTGCCGGCGGTTGGGCAGGGCGCCATCGGCATCGAGACCCGTGCCGACGATGCGCGGACCCGGTCGCTACTCAATGCGATCAACCATCCCGATACGGCCACGGCGCTGGCGGCCGAGCGGGCGTTCCTCGCGGTGCTCGACGGCTCGTGCCGGACGCCGATCGGCGGTCATGCGACGGTGGCGTCAGGCACGCTGAATTTCCGCGGCATAGTGGTGAAGCCCGACGGCAGCGAAGCGTTCGAGACCGCGCGCAGCGGCGCGGTCGCCGACGCGGAGGCGCTCGGCTCCGACGCCGGGCGCGAATTGAAGGGCCGCGCCGGCCCCGATTTCTTTTCGCACTGACATGCGCCTGCTGGTCACCCGGCCCGAGCCCGACGGCGAGCGCACCGCGGCGCAATTGCGCGCGCGCGGGCACGATGTGCTGCTGGCGCCGCTGCTGCGGATCGAAGCCATCGCCGACGCCGATCTCGGAATCGGTCCCTGGGCCGCGGTGCTGCTGACCAGCGCCAACGGCGCCCGTGCGGCCGCGACACACAGGCGGCGGAATGAGCTGCTGGCGCTGCCGGCGCTGGCCGTCGGCGGGAGCAGTGCCGAGGCTGCACGCGCGGCGGGTTTCACCAATGTCAGTTCGGCCGATGGCGACGGCGGCGATCTGGCTCGGCTCGCGGCTGCGCGCTTCGCCGGAAACGACAGGCCG
The DNA here is from genome assembly GCA_945897515.1 of Rhodoplanes serenus. GTDB lineage: Bacteria > Pseudomonadota > Alphaproteobacteria > Rhizobiales > Xanthobacteraceae > Z2-YC6860. Next base: position 37,792 of record CAMDFO010000033.1, read on the forward strand.
CTGCTTTATCTCGCCGGCGAGGATCGCGCCCGCGATCTGGTCGCGGATACAGGACACCTGCTCGTCCATACGACGGTGGTCTATCGCGCGGTCAAGGCCGCGGCGTTTTCCCCGGCGGCTCGGGCGGCGCTGGAGGCGGGCCGGCTCGATGGCGTGTTGCATTTCTCCCGCCGCAGCGTGGAGAATTACCTCGAATGCGCGGCGGAACTGGCCGGACCGGCGCTGGCCCCGGTCCACTTTTGCCTGTCGGCACGGGCCGCCGAACCGCTCAAGGCCGCCGGGGCTGCCCAGGTCCGGGTGGCGGCGCGGCCCGAAGAGGCCGCGCTGCTTGCTTTGGTCACGCCCCCGGCATAGTCGAATCGTCTAGAGTGCGGTCATGACGACAGAAATACCTCCATCTTCGGGTGCGGGCGATCCGGGAGGGCCTCGGCGACGCCGGCCGGCGCCCACCATCGATCTCCGGGCGACCGAGATCGAGTCGGCGCCGAGCGCCGCCGCGGCGGCGCCTCCGTCGTCTCAAGAGCCAAGTCCGCCGTCGGAACCGGCCGTGGAGGCAGCGGCTCCGTCATCTCCGCCACGGCCAGAGTCGCGGGAGCCATCCGACTCCGAACCACCCGCTCCGCCGCATCGTCCCGCCATCGCCTGGCTGCCGCCGGATTTGCCCTGGCCGACAATCGGAGCCGGCGCGGCCGGCGGCGCTGGCGTGCTGCTGCTGTTTCTTCTGATCTGGCTGCTGCTGCCGGCGCGCGATCCGATGGGCCCGCTCACCCCACGGCTGGCGGCAATCGAAACCCAACTGCGCGAATTGAATGCACGGCCGGCACCGCCCAGCGCCGATCCGAAGGCGGTCGAGGATCTGTCGGCGCGGCTCGCCAAGATCGAGACTGCCGCTGCGACACCGCGTGCGCCCGCGGCCGATCCTGCGCTCTTGGCTCGTCTGACGGCGGTCGAGAACGCGATGAAATCGCTCTCCGACAATCTCGCGACGCTGGTGCGGCGCGCCGACGACAATGCCGCAGCGGTGCGCGAGGCGCGCAGCCGCGCCGATGCAACAGCCGGCGCTCTCGGCGAACTGCAAAACGCCGCGCGCGTGAGCAGCGCCGATCACAGCCAGCTCGAAGCCCTGACCGGCCGCATCGCCGCGCTGGAGCGCACCAATCGGTCGATCGCCGATGAATTGGCCAAGCGCCAGGCGGCCACGGCGAACGACCGCGCGGTGCGGCTTGCGGTGACGGCCGGCGCGTTGCGCGCGGCGGTCGAGCGCGGCGATCCGTTCACCGCCGAGCTTGCCATCGTGAAGCCGCTGGCGCCTGACGCCAGCACGCTGGCGGCGCTTGAACCATTCGCGGCGTCCGGCGTGCCAAGCACGGCCGCGCTTGGGCGGGAGCTCGGCGGTCTCATTGCCCCGATGCTGCAAGCATCCGGCGCGGCCAAGCGTGAAGGCGGCGGCATCATGGATCGCTTGCAAGCCAACGCCGAGCGGTTGGTTCGCATCCGGCCGATCGACGACGCACCGGGCGACGATGCTGCGGCCGTGCTGGCGCGCATCGAGAACCGGGCGGCGCATGCCGACATCGGCGGCGCGCTCGCCGAATTGGCCAAGCTGCCGCCGCAGGTCCGCGCGCCGGCGCAAGCCTGGATCGCCAAGGCGCAGGCGCGCGGCAAGGCGATCGAGGCCGGCCGCAAGATCGCCGCCGACGCCGTCGCCGCGCTCAAGACAGCGTCATAGGGTCAGGCCGGCGATGATCCGCGTCCTCCTCTTCCTCGCGCTCGTCGCCCTGGTGGCGTTCGGCACGGTCTGGATCGCCGATCGTCCCGGCGACGTCGCCATCACGTGGCAGGGCTATCGCATCGAGACATCGGTCACTGTGGCTGTGACCGCCATCGCGTTCCTGATCGTGCTGGCGATGCTGCTGTGGGCGTTCATCCGGACCATCCTGCGTTCGCCCGACCTGGTGGCGATGGTGCTGAGCCATCGCCGCGGCGTGCGCGGCTATCTCGCTATTTCGCGCGGCCTGATTTCGGTTGGTGCGGGCGATGGGCGCGCGGCGAACAAATTCGCCGGCGAGGCCGACAAGATCGCGCCCGGCGAACCGCTTGCGCTGTTGCTCAATGCGCAAGTGGCGCAGCTTGCCGGCGACCGCGCCGCCGCCGAGCTGGCGTTCCGCGCGATGACCGAACGTGCCGACACCAAGCTGCTGGGCCTGCGCGGATTGTTCATCGAGGCCGGCCGCCGCGAAGACGCGATCTCGGCGCGCGCCTACGCCGAGGAAGCGGCGAAGACCTCGCCGGCGCTCGCCTGGGCCGGGCAGGCGGTGCTCGATTTCCGTTGCGTCGCGGGCGATTGGACCGGTGCGCAGGCCGCGCTCGACCGCAACAGGAAATACAGTCTGATCGACAGCGCAGAGCACAAGCGAAAGCGTGCCGTGCTGCTGACCGCGCGTGCGCTCGCCACCGAGGAAGGCGACCGCGACCGCGCGCGTTCGCTGGCGCTCGACGCCGTCAAGCTTGCGCCGGAGCTGGTTCCCGCCGCGGATCTGGCCGGGCGGCTTTTGGGCGAGGCGAACGAGATCAAGCGTGCCGCCAGGATCATCGAGAAGGCGTGGCAGGCCAATCCGCATCCCGACCTCGCCGACACCTACGCTCATTTGCGCATCGGCGATTCGGCGCGCGAACGGCTGACGCGCGTGCAGTCGCTGGCGGCGAAGGCGCCCGGCCACGTCGAGAGCGCGCTCGCGGTGGCGCTCGCGGCGATCGATGCGCAGGAGTTTGCGGTCGCGCGCAAGGCGCTCGATCCGTTCCTCAAGCAGCCCACGCAACGTGTCGCGGTGCTGATGGCCGAATTGGAGCAGCGCGAGAGCGGCGACGAAGGCCGCGCCCGCGACTGGATGGCGCGTGCGGTGCGCGCGTTGCGCGATCCGGCGTGGACCGCGGATGGCGTGGTGTCGGACCGCTGGATGCCGGTGTCGCCGGTCAGCGGCCGGCTCGATGCCTTTCAATGGAAGGTGCCGCTCAACGAGTTGAGCGACGACCGGGAGATGATCGAGGCCGTCGATCCGCCGCGGGTTCCGCGCCCGCCGCCGCCCGAGCCACCGGCAGCCGTGGAGACGCCCGCGCCCGCGGCGATACCCGAACCGGCACAGCCGCGCCCGGCCCGCCGCCGCGCGGCGCTGGCGCCGCCGCCGCGCGTGGACGCGGTGATCCCCCTGACCCACGTGCCGGACGATCCTGGCCCGGAGGCTCCGCACGAGCCCGATCCCCAGCCGGAACCGTCCTCGCGGAGCCTGCGGCTGTTCAAGTAGCGCGGGGCTTTGCCGCCAAGGCCCGGCTTTGCTTGCCAAGCCTCCTGGGCGTGGATAATCAGAGGCGTTCAATTCTGCCGGCGTAGCTCAGTGGTAGAGCATCCGCTTCGTAAGCGGGGGGTCGGGGGTTCAAATCCCTCCGCCGGCACCATCACCCCGTTCCATAGTTGTTCTCCGCGCCTCGTACTATTTTATTTCAGAGGCTTCGAAGGCGTCGGCTCCTCACTGTTCTCCATAGCAACCTGTGACCGTGCGGTAAGCGGATCTTACTTGCGCCACCCGCTGAACAGCTTCTTCAGATCAATGCTGACTCCAAACAGTCCAGGCTTCAGATTGAGGGCGTCTGCAAATCGCCCCTGCACCGAAGACACCATCTCAGTTTTAGGCTCGGTCGGCATGAGCGCTTTATGCGCGGTAGTCAGTCGATATATCTCAACATTGGCGTGCGTGTGCGCGGCGCTGCCCTCGCGAGGTACGTCAGTTTTTGGGTGCCCATGGCCGCGAAGAGCTTGGTCTGTTTCCGTCGCATGACGAGCTACCTTGGCCACAAATCCAAGCAGCAGTCTTTCAGTGCCTTCTAGCGAAGAGGACCGCAACGCCGCTGGATATGACCGGGTTTCCTGGTCCCACTTCTGGAAAGTGGAGTGGACCTTGCCATTCAGATACCGGCCAACCGCTTGCCAATAAATTGTCTGCGGCTGGCCCTCAAATCTATTGCCGGCATACGTGATCTTCCCGCCACGGAAATCCTCTACATCGGTCTTACCGCCCTCATACGTCATCCCGTACCACTTGAAGAGCCAAGCGCTCCCGAACCGCTGCCGCTCGACCTCCAAATCATGTCCAAGGCTCAGTTCGAACGGCGTCATCTCTTGTCCCAACCGTCTTCTGTGTGTGGACTCACCCTGCTCACTGCACCATTCACTAGGACTCCATATCTGGAGTCTATATGTGCCCGTTAGAAACGGGCTCATTTCCTTACACTTCTGCCTACGCGTTCCGTACGACCTCTATATCGACGAGTTTCAGAATTTTTTGGCACAAGCATCATCAGCAGAAGTCGACAAGTGGTTTCTGAGACGCAGAACTAGCGCGGTTCGTAAACTAGCGGCTTTTTAGATCGCGGCTTGCACTACTTAAAAGGAGTGCGAGCCGTTTTTGTTTCGGGCCTCGGGGGCTCATAGACAAGCCGCCGGAAAGAATCGAAGCTCAGTGGCGCTGGGGGGGTAGATGATGCGGAAGTTGGCGAGCTATCGTTCTAGTGTGCTTCGGCCAGCGACCCGTACCCCGCGAGCGGATCCATGATCCCGAGCTGACGCAGGGCGGTCCAATAGATGACCGTATTGACGGCCAGCACCGGTTTGCCGATGCGGCGTTCGATACCCGGCACCAGACGGGCAATCGCGGAATTGGTGCCGACTTTGACGATGCAGTCCGCGTCCGCGACGTTGATTTCGTCGATAGCACGGTCCAGTTCGTCGGGTGTGGCTGTGGCGATGTGCAGCGCCGAGGGGTGACGCAGTCCCTTGATGGCGGCGACGCGATAGCCGTTCGCCGTGAAGAAGGCGGCGCAGGCCTCGTCGCCAGGCTGCATGTAGGGCGTGAGGATTCCGAGCGAGCGGGGACTGCCGATCGCCGCAAGTGCGGTGAGCAGCGCGAGCGATGGAATGACCACTGGCGCGCCGCCAAAGGCGCTCTCCATGCGTTGCTGCATGTTGCGTGCGTTTTCCAGGCCCAGCGCAAACGAATCGAGAGAGTGACCGTGGACGACGATGTCGGGCTCGCAGGCAGCCAGCACATCGATAGCCTGCTCCATGTCGAGCGAGCTTCCGAGCACCCTGCGATACTGGTCGAGATCGGCCATGTCGCGCTTGATGCGCCCCATGCGCGACACATGGTTGGTGACGCCAGGCGGCTGCATCGCGGCGAGTTCGGGCTCTACAATGGTATTGGTCGCGGGCACCAGGATGCCGATCTTGGCCCGGTGCCCCAGCGCGTCGCGCATGCCCTCAATCGGCACTCGCGCCCGAGGTCTTCACGACCTGCGCCCAGCGCGTGGTCTCCGCTTGCATGTAGTCGCCCATTTCCTTGGGCGCGCTAGGGGTCACCTCGTAGCCCTGTGCCATCATCTTGGCGCGCACCTCGGAATTTTGCAGCAGCGTGACCATCGCGGCATTGAGGCGCGTGACGATCTCGGCCGGCGTGCCGGTCGGCACCATCAAGCCGTACCAGTTGCTTGCGTTGAAGCCTGTCAGGCCGACTTCGGTCATCGTCGGCACGTTGGGCAACGCCGCATTGCGCTTGACGCCGGCGACGGCCAGCGCGCGCAGGCGGCCGGCCTCGATTGTCGAGAGCGCTGTCGACAAGCCCGCGAAGTAGAGTGTCACCACGCCACCCAGGAGGTCGGTCATCGCAGGCGTGCCGCCCCTGTAAGGGACGTGCAGCAAGTCGATGCCGGCGGCGGTGTTGAGCATGACGCCCGACAGGTGCGAGGTGCTGCCGGCGCCTGACGATGCATAAGTCAGTTGACCCGGCTTGGACTTGGCCAGCGCGATCAGTTCCTTGAGACTGGTGGCAGGCGTGTTCGGATTTACCACCAGCACGTTGTCGACCCAGCCTACGAGTCCCACCGGGGCGAAATCTTTCAGCGTGTTGAATGGCAGCGTCTTGTAAAGGGTTGCGTTGATCGCGTGGAACGTAATGTTGTCCAGAAGCAGGGTGTAGCCGTCGGGCGCCGACTTGGCGACCACGTTCGAACCGATGGTGCCATTGGCCCCGCCGCGGTTCTCGATGACAACCGACTGGCCGAGTTGCTCGGATAACGCCTGCCCGAAGGTGCGCGCCAGCAGGTCGGCTGCGCCTCCCGGCGGATAGGGGACAATGAGCCGCACTGCGCGCGAAGGATAGGCGCCCTGAGCCCACGCCTTTGCGCCGGCGAGCCCGGCAAACGCGGCGCCGAGAAGGGTGCTGGTAAACCCGCGCCGGGAAATTTCCGGCTTCTTCGATAGGGGCATGCCTCGTCCTCATCTGGTCTTAAGCCGCAGCGTCGAGCATCAGAAGTATGTCCGATGCATCAAAGCCAATTCAACTGTCATGCTGGCTCCCAGGCCAGGACAAACACGCTGTAACGGCTTAATCACGCCATCCGCGTTCCGAATTGCCCCAGTCATTCAATCGTTGAATTCGCCTCATCAAGGTGGTCACGCCAGCGCCATTCGCCGGCGGCGTTAACCATAACCAGAGGTTAAGGGGAACCGGCGTCGCATTAATCTTGCGATGTCGTTGCGCGAATGAGAACAATTGCGCCAAGAAAACTCATAAAAAGCGACCATTTCCCGCGTGCGGCGGCTCAGGAAATAGGAGGCCCGAGACACAGTTAGTGGATGAAAAACCATGCCGCGTCCTATTCAGTCGCTCGTTGTGCTGGCAATCGCCGGCGCTCTGATCTCGCCCGCACTGGCCGCCAAAAAAGAAGAACGGTTCGTCCTTAGCTCGGTTTCCGAACCGACCAGCCGTACCGAAAACACGGCCGCCATCGCCGCGCCTGTGGGTGCGCACAAACCCACCGATAAGAAAGACTCGGTGTTCGACATCGGGCTCGAAGCGTTGAGGTGGATGGGCGCGAGCTCCCGCCAGGTGGGCGTCCCCTATCCGGATCTCTGGTGCGCCGATTTCGTCAATTTCATCCTGCGCCGCACCGGCCACCCCACAATGAATTCGCGCGCCGCCAAGTCGTTCCTCGACTACGGCAAACGCATCGATAGTCCACGGGTCGGCGCCATCGTCGTGCTGACGCGCGGCAAGAATGGCGGCCACATCGGCATCGTGCGCGGCACCGACGGCGCCGGCAACATCATCGTCATCTCGGGCAATCACGGCAATCGGGTTGCCGAAAGCCCGTATCCCAAGAATCGCGTGCTCGGCTACGTCATTCCGAACGACACCAACTGATCGGAACGTGGCTGCTATCCATTCCTTGGCGTCGGCTGTGCGTAGTGTATTGCAGCCGGCGCCTTTTTTTGCCTGCGAATAACTCTCGCAATTCCGCCGCGGCGTCATATTTCGGCTCTCGGCGGTAAGTTGCCGCCGTCTTCAATCGCCGCTTCGTTTCCCATCTGCAGAGGCTGATCGAGCGGCGTCGGCTTGCCCGGTGTAAGCGGATCGTCGTCCGCCTTTGTTTCCGCCTCATGGGCGAGCTGCAGCCATCGCTCCGCCCGTATCAGCCACTCCGCGCGCTCCGCCGCGCTCGTCGATCGTAGCGCACTGGCGAGGCAGGTCTCGGCGTTGCGGCGAAAATATTCAGGTCTGGCCATGGCTCACTCCCTGATAGCTGCCGTGGTCTGCGCCGTCGTCTCAGCAAAGTGTAGCAAGGCGTTCGAGCAGCGGGAGAGTCTCACGCGCGCTCGTTCACAGACAACGGGCGCAGTGGTTAGTGCGTCGTGAATGGTCTTCGCTAGAGTCGGGTTCGCAGAAATTGAATCGCGCGCCGCTCGCTTCTCCTGCGTATTTTTCTGAACGCCGCCGGCGGCTTTCCGGCTGGTGACACTGCTACAAACGCGCGAACGCGTTGGCACATCGAAACTATGGTTGTGCGGCTGCGCTGAAAAACAAAAACAAAACGGCCCGCCGAAGCGGGCCGTTCGATACCGTACCGAAGGGTGGAAACATCACACCTTGCTGTCGAGAATGGCGGCAATCGCCTTGATGCGGTTGCGGACGTAGCTCGGCAGCCCCGCGCTGATCGAATTGCCGGTGTTGAACGAGCTGTAGCCCAGCAGCACCTGCGACGGCACCAGGTTCCGCAGAACCGGGACATCCTGATACTTCTTCTTCGAGTCCAGCGTGTTGGAGCTGACCGCCAGCGCAATCACCACGGTCGCGATCGTGGTCTTCTCGTCGGCCGGGTTCGCCTGCAGCACCGCCAGCAGCTTGCCGAAGCGCATCACCTGGTTGATGTGGAACATGTTCTGCTCGAGCACGCCGGCGACCGGCGTGTTCACACCGGTCAGCTTCTTGAGACCGGCCTCGTCGACCTCGGCCCCCGACAGCAACCGCATCTCGCTCTCGAACTCGATGGTGTCGGAGTGCTTGCGCTCGCCGTCGCGCAGCTTGTTGGCCAGCGCGATGCCCATCGGCAGCTTGCCTTCGAGCTTGTAGGTCGAGCGGGTGCAGATCGCGACGCCGGTGCCTTCGCACCACGCGCGGTCCGGGTGCCGGTTTGCGACCGACCGCTCGTCCTTGAGGAGCGAAATCTCGGACGGCTTGATGACCTCGTGCTTGATCTGCGGGTCCATGCTCTGGACGAAGGACAGCGTGGCGAAACTCTTGAGCTCGACCTCAGTGGCCGGCCGAGACAGCTTGAAGCGCGCCTCGGTGACGTACATCTGCAGCTCGTCCTTGACCTCTTTCTTCACCCCGTCGACGGTCCGGTGGATCGTACCCTCGGTGAATGTCGGGAACAGGCTGAGGAACTGCTTTTGCACCGGCTTGGTGCGGGCCCATTCGTCGAAGCGGATGAAGGCGCCCTTGTCGGTCTTCTCGTCGACCCGGTGATCGTTGAACAGGATGGTCCTGGTCTTGAGCTGGTCGGCGGTCGCGCCGGCAACCGACGCCACTTTCACGATCTGGAAGTCCTGCGCGCTGGCGCCGACGACGGAGGTCGCGAGCACGAACAGCAAGGCGGTCGTCTGACGCATCCACATGGCATTCACCTCAGCTTGAGTTGACATTCTCTGTTTAAAATTGCGTCCATTTCACGGTCGAACCAGGCGCTGCAACCCAAACAGCTCGCGCAAAGTCCGCGGCGGGCCGGATCGGCGTTCGGGCGGCCCAGGATAGACCGAGCCGCGCTCGTCGTGCGCAACTTGCGCCGGCGGGCGCATCGCCATGCCACGCCCGCCGAGAGCGTGCTGGGTGTCGCGCACCTTGCCGCCATTCGCGCGGAAATACTCCATGAACGCCGTCTTGGAGGGCGGAACCCGCAGACCGGTATAGGGATCGATCGGCAAAGCCTTCAGGGTTCGCGCGGTCTCGAGAGGTGGTCCCGGTTGTCTGAACAGAATCTCCGCGTCGATAAGTGGAGCGTCTGCCGGGGTTAGGCTGCCAAGCGGAGAGGCAGCGGCGTGAAGTAGGCTTGATCGGGTGTTGCGCCGTCAAGGCTCGAGTGTGGTCGTCGGCCGTT
>CAMDFO010000034.1 GCA_945897515.1 Rhodoplanes serenus
GCCGGCACAGCTTCTTTCACCAGCCGGTGGCCAAGCGCGCGGCCATCGTGGTCGCCGGGCCGGTCGCCAATTTCATATTGGCCATCGTGATCTTCGCGACGATCTTCACCTTGTACGGCGAGCATACGACGGTCGCGCGTGTCGACGAGGTGCAGGCTGATTCCGCGGCCGCTGCGGCCGGCTTCCGGGCCGGCGACATCGTCCTGTCGATCGACGGGCGCAGTATTGCAAGCTTCTCCGATATGCAGCGTATCGTCAGCGCCAACGCGGACCGCGCGCTGCAATTCGAGATCAATCGCGGCGGTGTCCCGACAACTCTGGTCGCGACGCCGACCCTGAAGCGCGGCAAGGATGGGTTCGGCAACAGCACCTGCCACGCCGTGCTGGGGGTCAGGGGTTCGCCCACGCCGCAGGACGTCAAGAGCGAGGCGATGGACCCGCTGAGCGCCGTCTGGCTGGGCGCCAGGAAAAGCTGGTTCATCATCGACCGGACGTTCTCGTTCATCGGCGGGCTGTTCGCCGGGCGCGAGTGCATCGACCAACTCGGCGGTCCGATCCGGATTGCCCAGATTTCAGGTCAGGTGGCGACGCTCGGATTTGTCCCAATCCTGAATCTTGTCGCGATGCTGTCGGTTTCGATTGGACTGCTGAACCTGTTTCCGGTTCCGCTGCTCGACGGTGGTCACCTTTTGTTCTATGCGATCGAGGTGGTGCGAGGCCGTCCGCTGTCGGAACGCGCCCAGGAACTGGGGTTCCGGGTCGGGCTGGGGATCGTCCTGCTGTTGATGATTTTCACAACCTTTAATGACACGATCCAGGTCTGGGCTCGGTTCTGGGCCTCGTAAGTCGGTCCCGTTGAAACTTCCTGCGGGTAACAGGAAGCCTGCGGGGAAGTTGTGTTGCAGCGTCGGGGAAAGCCTGTAAAACCATGGTGTCGAGTACATCCCGCGATAACGCCGTTCGGTCGGTAAAAAGGTCAATAAAGGGCGCGTTGCGCATGATACTGTGGGTACGGTTGCTTCGGGGCCTAGGCCTAGTTGGCATGGTCCTCGGCGGGATCGTTGTTGGCGCTGCGGTCACATCCGTTGCGACGGCTGATTTCGCCATAGCGCAAAGCGGCAGCTTGGTCGTCGTCCAGGGCAACCGGCGCGTCGAAGCCGACACCATTCGCAGCTATTTCCGCGTCGGCGGACGCGAGCGGATGGACGCCGCCACCATCGACGACGCGCTCAAGTCGCTCTACGCCACCGGACTGTTCCAGGATGTCCGCATCACCCCGTCCGGCGGCCGGCTCGTTGTCACCGTGGTCGAGAACCCGGTGCTCAATCGTGTCGCGTTCGAGGGCAACAAGAAGCTCAAGGACGAGCAGATCTCCGGCGAAGTGCAGTCGAAGCCGCGCGGCACGCTGTCGCGTCCGACCGTGCAGGCCGACGTCCAGCGCATCGTCGACATCTACCGGCGCAATGGCCGGTTCGATGTGCGGGTCGAGCCTAAGATCATTGAGCTTCCGAACAATCGCGTCGATCTCGTCTACGAGATCAATGAAGGCGACAAGACCACGGTCCGGGAAATCAAGTTCATCGGCAACAACAACTTCTCCGCGGGGCGCCTGAAAGACGAAATCAAGACCGCCGAGAGCTTCCCGATTTTCTCTTTCCTGCAGACCGCCGATATCTATGATCCCGACCGCATCGAAGCCGACCGCGACCTGATCCGCCGCTTCTATCTGAAGAAGGGTTACGCCGACGTCCGCGTCATTTCTGCGGCCGCTGAGTTTGATCCGAGCCGTAAAGGCTTCGTCATCATCTTCACCATCGAGGAGGGCGAGCGTTACCGGTTCGGCCCCGTCGAGGTGCAATCGAACGTTCCCGCGGTCGACGGACAGTCTGTCCGGTCCACCCTGCGAACCAGCAGCGGAGCGGTCTACAACGCCGAGGCGGTCGAGAAGTCGGTCGAAAATCTGTCGATCGAGGTGGCGCGCCGCGGCTATCCCTTTGCCGTGGTGCGGCCGCGTGGCGACCGCGACCCCTCCAGCGCGACGGTCGGTCTGGTCTACGTGATCGAAGAAGGTCCGCGCGTCTACATCGAGCGGATCAACGTCCGCAACAACACCCGCACCCGCGATTACGTGATCCGCCGCGAGTTCAACGTTGCCGAGGGCGACGCCTATAACCGCGCGCTCATCGACCGGGCCGAGCGTCGGCTGAAGAATCTCAATTACTTCAAGAACGTCAGGATCACCAACGAGCCAGGATCGGCGCCCGATCGCATCGTGATCAACGTCGATGTCGAAGAGATGCCGACCGGCGAGCTGTCGCTTTCCGGCGGCTACTCGACCGCCGACGGCTTCATGGCGGAGATCAGCGTCGGCGAGCGCAATCTGCTCGGGCGCGGCCAATATGCCCGCGCGTCGGTGCAGTACGGCCAGCGCACCCAGGGCTTCGAGTTGTCGTTTGCGGAGCCATTCTTCCTGGGCTACCGCCTCTCCGCCGGCGTCGACCTGTTCGCCAAGCAGACGCTGGCCTCCAGCTACTATTCGTACGACAACAAGCTGTTCGGCACCGGACTGCGCGCCGGCTTCGCATTGAGCGAAGAAATGAGCGTGCAGATGCGCTATTCGATCTACCGGCAGGAAATCACGCTGCCGAGCCAGTTGAACAACTGCTCGTCCACCACGCTGGCCACATGCTACGGCGACGGCGAGGCCTCGTTGGCCGTGCGCAAGGAGCTCGCGCAAGGGCCGGTGCTGGTTTCACTGGTCGGATATACCGCAGTCTACAACACCCTCGACAGCAACAAGAACCCGACCAGCGGCGCACTCCTGGAGTTCAAGCAGGACCTCGCCGGCGTCGGCGGTCACGTGAACTTCCTGCGCACGACGGTCGACTCGCGGAACTACTACGAGCTGTTCGCCGACGTTGTCGCGGTTGCCCGCCTGCAAGCCGGTCACATGACCGGCTGGGGCGGCAAGGACCTGCGCATGCTCGACCATTTCCAAAAGGGGCCGGATCTCGTGCGTGGCTTCGCTCCCGGCGGATTCGGGCCGCGCGATCTCACGCCCAACACCGCACAGGATGCGCTGGGCGGCTCGATGTTCTGGGGAGCGAGTCTCGAAGCTCAGACGCCGTTCAGCTTCCTGCCGAAGGACGTCGGGATCAAGGGCGCCGTCTTCGCCGATGCGGGCTCGTTGTGGAACTACCGCGGACCGACAAACTGGGTGCAGACCGGTGAAACGCTTACACTTGCGGATTCGAACGCGATCCGCGCGTCGGTCGGCGCCGGCATCATCTGGAATTCGCCGTTCGGCCCGCTGCGGTTCGATTATTCCGTCCCGCTGATGAAGGAAGGCTACGACCGGGTACAGCAGTTCCGGTTTGGCGGCGGAACGCGTTTCTAGTCGACGCGGACCCGGCCACTACGTTGGCGCTATGACGGAGCCGATGTTTTTCAAGCGCGGGGCCGGGCTGACCGTGGGCGAGATCGCCGGCATCACGGGAGCCAAGCCGCGCCGTGGCACGCGGCTCGACCTGCGTATCACCGATCTTGCGCCGCTGGATCGAGCCGGACCGGCCGATCTGGTGTTCCTCGAAAAGCAAAAATTTGCCGGCGGCGCGGCGACCACTGCGGCCGGCGCCTGCCTCACCACCGAGCGCCTCGAAAGCCACGTCCCGCCGCATGTCGCGGTGCTGTACGCGCGCGAACCTTATCGCGCGTTCGTGGCGGTGGCGCGTTCGCTGTTTCCGGATTCGGTGCGGCCGTCCTCCCTGTTCGAGGGCAACGGGCAAATCGCGGCCGGCGCCTTCGTTCATGACACGGCGCGCGTCGAGAGTGGCGTGACCATCGATCCGGGAGTCGTGATCGGACCGCGTGCCGAAATCGGTGCGGGCACCGTGATCGCGGCAGGCGCAGCGATCGGCGCGGAGGTTCGCATCGGGCGCGATTGCAGCATCGGCGCCAGTTCCACGATCATGCACGCCCTGATCGGCGACCGGGTGACGATCCATGCCGGTGTGCGGATCGGGCAGGATGGCTACGGCTATATTCCCGGCGCCAGGCACGAGAGGGTGCCGCAACTCGGCCGCGTGATCATCCAGGACGACGTCGAAGTCGGCTCCAACAGCACGATCGATCGCGGCGGATTGCGCGACACTGTCATCGGCGAGGGCACCAAGATCGACAATCTGGTGCAAATCGGTCACAACGTCATGATCGGACGTCATTGCCTGCTGGTGGCGCAGGTCGGGGTTTCCGGCAGCGTCAGCATCGGAGATTACGCCGTGTTGGCCGGACAGGTCGGCGTTGCCGATCATGCCGAAATCGGGGAGGGCGCGCAGATAGCGGCCCAGAGCGGCGTCGTCGGACAACTGGCCGCCGGCCGCGAATTCGGCGGCTCACCGGCGATACCGCGCAAGGAATGGCTGCGGATGACTCTCATGCTTCGCCAGATGGCCAGGCGCAACGGACGCAGCACGTCGGGAACGAGCGGCAAGAAAGACGGAGACGGGGAATGAGCGGCGAGACGCTCGACGCAATCGGAATCCGCGAGATTCTCGCCGCGCTGCCGCATCGCTATCCATTCCTGCTGGTGGACCGCGTCCGCGATATCCGCAGCGACCTGCATGGCATCGGCGTCAAGAACGTGACGGCGAACGAGCCGCATTTTCTCGGACACTTCCCGAACAATCCGGTGATGCCGGGCGTGCTCGTGCTCGAAGGCATGGCGCAGACCGCGGGCGTGCTCTGCGTCAGGTCGATGGAGGGCCAGCGCAAGCCGCAAATCGTCTATTTCATGACCATCGACAAAGCCAAGTTCCGCAAGCCGGTCGTGCCGGGCGACGTGCTGGAATATCATATGAACCGGATCGCGAGACGGCGGAACATGTGGTGGTATCGGGGCGAGGCCAAAGTGGACGGTCAGATCGTGGCCGAGGCCGATCTCGGCGCGATGATCGTGGGCGCCTGAGCGTGCCGCAGATCGATCCCACGGCGCGCGTCGCCGATGGCGCCAAGCTCGCCGGCGATGTCGAGATCGGACCCTATTGCATCGTCGGTCCGCAGGTCGAATTGCATTCGGGCGTCCGGCTGCTGTCTCATGTCAACGTCGTGGGCGTCACGACCATAGGCGAGCGCACTGTGGTCTATCCGTTCGCCTCGCTCGGCACCCCTCCGCAATCCACGGGTTACCGCGGCGGTGCGACCAAGCTGTTGATCGGCGCGAACTGCACGGTGCGCGAAAGCGTGACCATGAACACCGGCACCGAAGACGGCGGCGGCGTCACGAGCATCGGCGACCGCGGCTTGTTCATGTCCTACAGCCACGTCGGCCACGATTGTCACGTCGGCAACGACGTCATTTTCGCAAACAACGCGACGCTGGGCGGCCATTGCGTCGTCGGCGATCATGTCTTCATGGGCGGGCTTGCGGCCACCCATCAGTTCACCCACATCGGCGCGCATGCCATGGTGAGTGGTTACACCGGCGTGCGTGGCGACATCATCCCGTTCGCCATCGCCGCTGGTCCGTTCGCGCGCCTCAACGGCATCAACGTCGTGGGAATGCGGCGGCGCAAGTTCTCCAACGAAACCATTCGTGCGGTTCGCTCCGCCTATAAGCTGTTGTTTTTAAGCGGCGGGGTCCTGGAGGATCGTATCGCATCGGTCGAACGGGAATTCTCCGACGATCCAGCGGTGATGCAGATCGTGACGTTCGTGCGAGCCGCCCGTAGAAGGCCGCTCTGCCAACCGGGCTCCTCCAAGGAGGACACCGGATGACCGTTGCCGACGAGCGGCGCAGCGACGCGGCCGGCGTCGACGGCGGCGCCCCGGTTGCTATCATCTGCGGCGGCGGCAGCCTCCCATTTGCGGTCGTGGAAGCCGCGCTCCGTCGCGGCCGCAAGGTCGTTCTGTTTGCGCTCCGCGGCTCTGCCGATGCGCAGCGCGTGGCGGGCCATCCGCACCACTGGGTCAGGCTGGGACAGCTCGGCCGCTTTGTGCGGCTGGCTCGCGCCGCCGGCTGCCGCGATGTGGTGATGATCGGCAGTCTGGTGCGCCCCAGGCTCGTGCAGCTCTGGCCGGATTATGGCGCGATCCTGCTCATGCCGCGGCTGGTCGGGCTGTTCAAGGGCGGCGACGACCGATTGCTGTCGGGCGTTGCGGCCATCATGGCGGAGCGCGGTTTCAAGCTGATCGGAGCCCACGAGCTTGCTCCGGAAATTGCGATGCCGTTTGGCGCGCTCGGCCGCGGCGAACCCAATGCACGCGACCGGGCTGACATCGAACGGGGGCTGGCGCTGCTGCGAGCGACCGGTCCGTTCGACGTCGGCCAGGCGGTGGTGGTCGCCGACGGGCGCGTGCTCGCGATCGAGGCGGCAGGGGGAACCGATGCCATGCTCGCGCACCTTTCCGAACTGCGCGACCGCGGACGCATCCGTTCGCGGGCTGGCGTCGGGGTCCTGATCAAGGCGCCCAAGCCCGGCCAGGATCGGCGGATCGACCTGCCGTCGATCGGACCGCAAACCGTCGAGGGTGTTGCACGGGCCGGACTTGCCGGCATCGCCATCGTCGCCGGCAGTGCGGTGGTCGCCGAGCCGGACCGCCTCGCTCAAGCGGCTGATGGCGCGCGCGTGTTCGTGGTGGGCATCGGCGGCGACGAGCCGGCGGAATGACGCGCGATCTGAAGATTTTTCTTGTGGCCACCGAAGAATCCGGTGACCGGCTCGGCGGCGCACTGATGCAGGCGCTGCGCGAGCGCGCCGGCGACGACGTGCAATTCATCGGCGTCGGCGCCCACGCCATGGCGGCGCAAGGCCTCCACAGTCTGTTTCCTATCCATGAATTGGCGATCATGGGATTTTCCGCGATCCCGCGTCGCGTGCCGGCGATCCTGCGGCGCATCCGCGAGACGGCCAATGCCGTGCTCTCGGCACGGCCCGACGCGCTGATCATCATCGACAGTCCCGATTTCACGCACCGCGTGGCGCGCCGCGTGCGCGCGGCGGATCCCTCGATCCCGATCGTGAACTACGTTCCGCCCGCGGTCTGGGCTTGGCGGCCGTGGCGGGCCAAGACCATGCGCCGCTATGTCGATCACGCGCTCGCGCTGCTGCCGTTCGAACCGGCTGTTCACCGCAAGCTCGGCGGCCCCGAATGCAGCTATGTCGGACATCCGCTGGCCCATCAGGTCGCAGCCCTGCGCCCCAATGCCGAGGAGGCGCGACGGCGCGTTACCGATCCGCCCGTGGTGCTGGTCCTGCCGGGAAGCCGGGGCAGCGAAATCCGGCGGCTTGCCGGGGTGTTCGGGGAGGCGATCGCGCGGCTGCACGAGCGTGCCGGCGGCATCGAGCTGGTTCTGCCGACGGTGCCGGCATTGCGCGATCAGGTGGCGGCGGCGACCGCCTCCTGGGCGGTGCGTCCGCGGATCGTCGTCGACCCGGCGGAGAAACAGGAGGCCTATCGCACCGCTCGCGTAGCCCTCACCAAGTCGGGCACGGTGACGCTGGAACTCGCCCTGGCGGGCATTCCCATGGCGGCCGCCTACAAGGTTTCCGGATTCGAGGTTTGGGTGGCCAGGCGCCTGGTGCACGTTCCGTCCGTCATATTGGCAAACCTGGTGCTCGGGCAGAATGTCGTGCCGGAATTCATCCAAGAGGCCTGCACGGCCGATGCACTGGCCGAAACTTTGCTGCCGCTCCTTGCCGATACGCCGGAGCGAAGACGGCAGACCGAGGCCTTTGCCCGGCTCGATGTCATCATGGAAATCGGCTCTCGTGCGCCTGCCGGGCGCGCCGCGGATATAGTCCTGGGAACGATTCGGCAGCATGGGCAGCCCTTTGCCGGGACGGCCCCAAACCTGTAGGTTTCCGCTGAAATGAGCCTTCCCTTGCCAATCAGAGCGGCGATCACCGGCGTCCATGGCTACGTGCCGGACTACGTGCTGAACAATGCCGAATTGGCCCGGCTGGTCGATACCAGCGACGCTTGGATCACCGAGCGCACCGGCATCAAGGAGCGCCGGATCCTGAAGGGCGAGGGGCTCGGGACCTCCCATATGGCCGCCGAAGCCGTGCGCGGGCTGTTCGCCCGCACGTCGCTCAATCCGGAGGACGTCGATCTCCTGATCTGCGCAACCACCACGCCGGACATGGTGTTCCCCTCAACCGCCAATCTGATCTGCGACATGGTCGGCGTCCGCAACATCGGCAGCTTCGACGTCCAGGCGGCGTGCTCCGGCTTTATCTATGCGGTGACTATCGCATCCCAGTTCGTTGCCAGCGGCCAGTGCCGCAAGGTGGTGGTCGTCGGCGCCGACAAGATGTCAGCGCTGATGGATTACACCGACCGCGCGACCTGCGTGCTGTTCGGCGACGGCGCAGGCGCCGTGCTGATCGAACCGAGCGAGAATGGCCACGGCATCCTCGATACGCTGATCCGTTCCGACGGCGCCGGCATGCCCCACCTGCACCAGAAGGCTGGCGGCAGCCGTATGCCCCCGACCGCCGACACCGTCGCCAAGCGGCTGCATTACGTTCATCAGGAAGGCGCCGCGGTCTACAAGTTTGCCATCGCAAAGATGGCCGAAGTGGCGACCGAGCTGATGGCGCGCAACAACCTGAAGGTCGACATGATCGACTGGCTGGTGCCGCACCAGGCCAATCGCCGGATCATCGAGTCGACCGCCGAGCGCATCAATCTTCCGATGGATCGCGTCATGATGACGATCCAGAAGTTCGGCAACACGACCGCCGCCACCATCCCGCTTTGCCTGTGGGACTATCAGGAACGTCTCAAGCCCGGCGACCGGCTGCTGCTGGCGGCGTTCGGCGGCGGCTTCACCTGGGGCGGCGCCTACGTCACCTGGGCTTACAACAACGGCCACAACGGTCACTGATCCGCCCGCCGGGGCGAAAGGGGGAGGATGTCATGAAAGCCAACCGAAGGTCGGCGGTGACCACGCTTGCGGTGTTGTTGCTGGCGGCGGCCGCGGCGTTGCCGGCACAGGCGCAGAGCTGGCCGACCCGGCCGGTGAAGGTCATCATGGCGACCGCCGCCGGCAGCGCACCAGACGTCATTGCCCGCATCGTGACCGACCGCCTGGCGCAGCTTTGGGGCCAGCAAGTCCTGATCCTGAACCGCCCCGGCGCCGGCGGCCTGATCGCATTGCAGGCGCTGGCCTCTGCCGAGAAGGACAACCATACGCTCTACCTGCCGAGCTCGTCGTCGCTGGTGGTGCTGCCGGAGACGAACTCCAAGCTGCCGCTCGATATCCAGCGCGATCTCATTCCGATTGGGCTGGTCGGCGAGCAGCCGTTCATGATCGTCGCCGGCAATGCAACCGGCGTCAGCGCGCTCCCGGAGCTGATCGCGCTCGCCAAAAGCAAGCCGGGCGAGTTGACCTATGCGGCGAACTTCCGCGGATCGCTGCCCAACATGACCGGGGAGATGTTTGCAAGCCGCGCCGGCGTCAAGCTGACATTCGTTCCCTATCCCGGCGCTCCGCAGGGCATGCAGGACGTGATGGGTGGACGAATTTCGGCGATGGTGGAAGGGCTGGCAGCGTTCACCGGGGCGCTGCAGGCTAACTCGGTGAAGCCGCTCGCAGTCACTTCGCCGCGGCGGTTGCCGAACCATCCGAACGTGCCGACCGTCGCGGAAACCATCCCGGGCTTCGACTCGCGCGGCTGGTTCGTATTCCTGGGGCTCACCGGAATTCCGGACGAGGTGGTGCGCAAGGTCAATGCCGACCTGAAGACGGTGCTGGAAATCCCCGAGGTGAAGGCGCGGTTCGAGACGCTCGCGACCTATATCCGCCACCTGACGCCGGCCGAGACCGGACAATTCATCCGCGACGAGCAGGCCGCCTGGCGGCCGATCGTCAAGCAGGTTGGCGTCACGAACTAGAAACACACGAACCGGCCAAACAAAAACGGGGCGCCTCATGGCGCCCCGTTTTAATTCAACTGTCGCGGCTATTTCCGTCGTGAAATCGGAATGTAGTCCCTTGCCTCGGCGCCGGTGTAGAGCTGGCGCGGCCGGCCGATGCGCTGGCCCGGATCCTCGATCATCTCCTTCCACTGCGCGATCCAGCCGACCGCTCGCGCGACCGCGAACAGCACGGTGAACATCGTGGTGGGGAAGCCCATCGCCTTGAGCGTAATGCCCGAATAGAAATCGACGTTCGGGTAGAGCTTCTTCTCGATGAAATATTCGTCGCTCAGCGCGACCTTCTCGAGTTCCATCGCGACCTGCAGCAGCGGATCGTCGCGGTGTCCGATTTCGCTCAGCACCTCGTGCGCGGTCTTCTGCATGATCTTGGCGCGCGGATCGTAGTTCTTGTAGACCCGGTGGCCGAAGCCCATCAGGCGGAAGCCGGAGTTCTTGTCCTTGGCCTTCTTGACGTATTCGCCGACACGGTCGGGCGTACCGATCTCGCCGAGCATCTTGAGCGCGGCCTCGTTGGCGCCGCCGTGCGCGGGCCCCCACAACGCGGCAATGCCGGCTGCGACGCAGGCGAACGGGTTGGCGCCGGTCGAGCCCGCGAGCCGCACCGTCGAGGTCGAGGCATTCTGCTCGTGGTCGGCATGCAGGATGAAGATGCGGTCCATCGCGCGCGCCAAGACCGGATTGGGCTTGTAGTCCTCGGACGGCACCGCGAAGCACATCCGCAGGAAGTTCGTGGCGTAGTCGAGGTCGTTCTTCGGGTACACGAACGGCTGGCCGACCGAATATTTGTAGGCCATCGCGGCCAGCGTCGGCATCTTCGCGATCATCCGGATCGACGCCACCATGCGCTGATGCGGATCGGAGATGTCGGTAGAGTCGTGATAGAATGCCGAGAGCGCGCCGACCGAGCCGGTCATCACCGCCATCGGATGGGCGTCGCGCCGGAAGCCCTGGAAGAAGCGGTTCATCTGCTCGTGGACCATCGTGTGACGGGTCACCCGATAATCGAAGTCGGCCTTTTGCGCCGCCGTCGGCATCTCGCCGTAGAGCAGCAGGTAGCAGGTCTCCAGGAAGTCGCCGTGCTCGGCCAGTTGCTCGATCGGAACGCCCCGGTAGAGCAGAATGCCCTCGTCGCCGTCGATGTAGGTGATTTTCGACTCGCACGCTCCAGTCGACGTGAAGCCCGGATCGAAGGTGAACATCCCGGTCTCGGCGTAGAACTTGCCGATGTCCAGAACGTCCGGCCCGATCGTGCCCTCGTAGATCGGGAACGACCAGCTTTTGTCGCCGACGGAAAATTTGCCGGTCTTGAGATTGGAGCCGGTTTTCGCGTCCATGATCGAACCCTCGATTTCAGACTGGATACCCTATTTTTGGGTATCCCATTCATGTGTGCGCTGCAAGATAAAGCACTTTGCCGTTGCCCGACAAATAAGCAATCCGGCGGATTTCCGGGAGCCTGACGGCGACCGGCGCGCTAGCCGGCCTGGTCGCGGAGCCGAGCCAGGCTCTCGTCCTTTCCGAGAACCGCGAGCACATCGAAGATCGGAGGCGACGTGATCCGTCCGGTCAGCGCTGCCCGCAGCGGTTGCGCCACGGCCCCGAGCTTGACCCCCTTGGCCTCGACGAAAGCGCGCACATCCGCCTCGGTCGAGGCCGCGCTCCAGTCCGCGTTGGCCTCGAACTGCGGCACCAGCGCCCCGATCAGGCCGCGCGCCTCGGGCGTCAGCAACGCCTGGGCCTTGTCGTCCATCGTCAGCGGACGGGCGGCCCACAGGAAGCCGGCGGCGTCCACCAGCTCCACCAGCGTCTTGGCGCGCTCCTTCAAGTTCGGCATGGCGGCCATGAGCTTCTCTCGCATCGCGGGCGTGAGCTTGGCCGCGATCTCGGCTCCGTGGCCCAGGTACGGCAGCAACCGATCGATGGCGGCGACCAGCTCGCCGGCCGGGCTGGTGCGCATGTAGTGCCCGTTCAGGCTTTCGAGCTTGGCAAAGTCGAAGCGCGCGGGCGAGCGGCCGATTTGCGGCAGGTCGAACGCCGCGATCATCTCCTCGGTCGAGAAAATCTCCTGGTCGCCATGAGCCCAGCCGAGCCGCACCAGATAATTCCGCATCGCCGCCGGCAGGTAACCCATGGCGCGGTAGGCGTCGACGCCGAGCGCGCCGTGGCGTTTGGAGAGCTTGGAGCCGTCGGGGCCGTGGATCAGCGGAATGTGCGACATCACCGGCACTTTCCAGCCGAGCGCTTGGTAAATCTGGGTCTGGCGTGCGCCGTTGTTGAGGTGGTCGTCGCCGCGGATGATATGGGTGACGCCCATGTCGTGATCGTCGACCACGACCGCCAGCATGTAGGTCGGGTTGCCGTCGGAACGCAGCAGCACGAAATCGTCGAGGTTCTCGTTCTGCCAGGCGACGCGGCCCTGCACCTGGTCCTCGACCGCGGTCTCGCCGGTCAGCGGCGCCTTGAGCCGGATCACCGGCTTAACACCCGGCGGCGCGTCACCCGGATCGCGGTCGCGCCAGCGACCGTCGTAGAGCCGGGTACGGCCTTCGGCGCGAGCCTTCTCGCGCATCTGGGTGAGTTCATCCGGCGAGGCGTAACAGCGGTAGGCGTGACCTGTGGCCAGCATCTGCTCGGCCACTTCGCGATGGCGCGCGACACGGGAGAATTGATAGATGGTGTCGCCGTCCCAATCGAGGCCGAGCCATGAAAGCCCATCGAGAATGGCGTCGATCGCCGGCTTGGTTGAGCGCTCGCGGTCGGTGTCCTCGATCCGCAGCAGCATCTTGCCGCCGCGCCCGCGCGCATAGAGCCAGTTGAATAGCGCGGTGCGAGCCCCGCCGATGTGGAGAAAGCCGGTGGGCGAGGGGGCAAAGCGCGTGACGACGGGTTCGGTCATACCGGGCGGGGCAATCGATGAGGTGCGGCTTCAATAGCGCGGACCGCTGTATCACAAAAGAGTTCGTTCATCTCCCCGGGCTTGGCTCCTGGACCGGGATTTGGCACATAGGCCGCTCATTGGGCCACTCATTGCGTCGAAATCGCGACCGGGAACCGAGGCAGCATGTCGATTGGCGAAGGAAGCACAGGCGCGACCGCCGGCGGCGAAGCGCCAGAAGAAGCGCCAGGACGCGACTTCATCCGCGACATCGTCGCGGCGGACCTGCAAGCCAAGCGGCACGCGGGCGTCGTCACGCGCTTTCCGCCGGAGCCGAATGGCTATCTGCACATCGGGCACGCCAAGTCGATTGCCCTGAATTTCGGGATCGCCGAGGAGTTCGGCGGGCGCTGCCACCTGCGTTTCGACGACACCAATCCGACCCGGGAAGAGCAGGAATATATCGACGCCATCGAGCGCGACGTTCGCTGGCTCGGCTTCGACTGGGGCCGGCACCTCTATTACGCGTCGGACTACTTCGAGCGGCTGTACGAATGGGCTGAACTGCTGATCAAAGCCGGCAAAGCGTATGTCGACGACCAGTCGCCCGACGAGATGCGGATCGCCCGCGGCACGCTGACCGAACCCGGCAGGAATAGCCCGTTCCGCGACCGCTCGGTGGATGAAAATCTGGAGCTGTTTCGCCGCATGAAGGCCGGCGAGTTTCCCAACGGCGCGCGCGTGCTGCGGGCCAAGATCGACATGGCGTCCGGCAACATCAACCTGCGCGATCCGGTGCTCTACCGCATCCTGCACGCGCCTCACCCGCGCACCGGCACCGCCTGGTCGATCTATCCGAGCTACGACTACGCCCACGGCCAGTCCGACGCGATCGAGGGCATCACGCACTCGGTCTGCACGCTGGAATTCGAGGACCACCGGCCGCTGTACGACTGGTTCCTGGAGAACCTGCCGGTGCCATCGCGGCCGCGGCAGTATGAATTCGCCCGTCTCAACCTCACCTACGCGGTGCTGTCCAAGCGCGTGCTGACGCAGCTCGTGCGCGACGGTCACGTCAACGGCTGGGACGATCCGCGCATGCCGACGCTGGCCGGCCTGCGCCGCCGCGGCGTGCCACCCGCGGCTTTGCGCGATTTCGTCAAGCGGATTGGGGTCGCCAAGGCCAACAGCGTTGTCGATGCCAACGTCTTGGATTTTTCCATCCGCGAGGTGCTCAACAAGAGCGCGCTGCGGCGGATGGCGGTGCTGCGCCCGCTCAAGGTCGTGATCGAGAACTATCCGGAAGGCCAGAGCGAGGAGCTGGAGGCGGTCAACCATCCCGACGATCCGGGCGCGGGTACGCGCAAGATCAGGTTCGGCCGTGAGCTCTTTATCGAGCACGAAGACTTTATGGAGAACCCGCCGAAGAAGTTTTTCCGGTTGTCGCCCGGCAACGAGGTGCGCCTGCGCTACGCTTATTTCATCACCTGCCGCGAAGCGGTGAAGAACGCCACCGGCGAAGTGGTCGAGCTGCGCTGCACCTACGATCCCGCGACCAAAGGCGGCAACGCGCCGGACGGCCGCAAGGTCAAGGCGACCATGCACTGGGTCTCGGCTGCGGATTCCTTGCCGGCGGAAATCCGAATCTACAATCCGTTGTTCATGAGCGCTGCTCCCGACGCCGGAAACTTTGCGGCCGATCTCAACCCGCAATCGCTCGAGGTGCTGGCCAACGCTCGCGTCGAGCCGGCACTCGCAACGGCGAAGCCGGAAGAACCGGTTCAGTTCGAGCGTCAGGGGTATTTCTCGCTCGACCCGGATTCCCGACCCGATCGCCTGGTGTTCAATCGCACGGTCGGACTGCGCGACACCTTTGCGAAGGTGGTTGGGAAGTAGCTTCCGCCCATCTCATTCGGCTGTCATCGTCCGCGAAGGCGGACGATCCAGAACCACCGGCATGCGGACTGCGCTGTCCGGGATGCCCCGCCTTCGCGGGGCATGACAGCGGGGTGACGCCGGACAACACCGGTGGCGCGAACTTGCCTCTCGTGTAGTCTGCAACCATTGGTTCAGCGCACGCGCGGGGGCGTGGCGCCATGGTCGAGTGGGGCAGGGGTCGCGGCCGGGTGGGGACCTGGCCGCCGAGCGGTGCGTCGCGTCCGCGGGCCTTGGCCTGGATCGGCGGCTCGGCGGGATTCAGGCAGATTGCAGCGGCGCGAATGCGCCAATGGGCACAGGCCGACACCGGTCCGGGACGGCTTCTGCCGTGGCTGCCGGTCGCATTCGGTTTCGGGATCGTCGTCTATTTCACCGCGGAGCGCGAGCCGGCCTGGTGGGCCGCCGTGGCGCTTGCGGTCGGGTGCGCGACCGTAGCTTTCCTGGCGCGTAAGCGGCCCGTGGCGTTCCCGGTCGCGCTTGCGCTGGCGGCGGCCGCAGCCGGATTTGCCACCGCGACCCTCAAGAGCGTGCGCATCGCGCATCCGATCCTGTCGGCGCCCGCGTTCAGCGTGGACATCGCGGGCTATGTCGAAATGCGCGAGGAGCGCGAACGCTCCGACCGGATCGTGGTCCGCGCGCTCAAGCTCGAAGGCGCGCGCCTCAACGAGAAGCCCGAGCGCGTCCGCGTATCGGTGCGCAAGGGCACGGCGCCGCCGGTCGGCAGCTATGTCGCGTTCAAGGCGCGGCTCAATCCGCCGCTCGCGCCGCTGCGCCCCGGCGGCTACGACTTCGCCCGCGACATGTATTTCCAGAGCATCGGCGCGACCGGCTTCGTGCTGGGCGCAGTGCGGACCGCCGAGCCGCCGGAACCGCCCGGCCTGTGGCTTCGCTATATGTCCGCGATCCAGGGGTTGCGCGACGCCATCGACGGCCGCATTCGCGCGGTGGTGCCGGGCGACCAGGGCGCCATCGCCTCCGCGCTGATCACCGGCAAGCGCGACGCGATCTCGGCGCCGGTCAACGAGGCGATGTATGTGTCGAGCCTCGCGCACGTGCTGTCGATTTCCGGCTACCACATGGCAATCGTCGCCGGCGTCGTGTTCTTCACCTTCCGCGCGGTGTTCGCGCTGATGCCTGGGTTCGCCAACCGGCGGCCGATCAAGAAATGGGCCGCGCTCGCGGCGCTGGGGGCCGCGGCGTTCTACCTCGTGCTGTCGGGCGCCGAGGTGGCGACGCAGCGCGCCTTCATCATGACTGCGATCGTGCTGATCGGCGTGATGGCCGACCGCCCCGGTATTATGGCGCAAACGCCACAAGCGTCTTAGGGCAAGTCCCACATCTGTCTTCACAGGAGGACAGTAAAGTGGGAAAGGCGGCGCTCGGCGCGCGAAGTGGCTGCTATTTTAGAAAAACCCGCCTTGGCGCAACGACCACTTGCAGCACCCCCTCTGGAACGGATGGGCATGTTGCGAAGCCGGTCGAATCTGCACCAATCGATTCCCACAGCGCATCGGTCAGAGCGAGCCACGGCGTTTTTCGGTCCTTCGGCAACACGCCCCGATGCGGCATTTCTTCTTGTTCTTCATTGGACACCGAGTGCGAGAGGACCAAAACGCCACCGAGGTTTGCGCCGCACATTTTTACAGACGCTGACGTTTCGCCCAAATATCCGTGGTCCCACTCGGCTGCCTTCAACGCCCCCATTATACTCATTGCGAGAAAAAACGATTCAGGATCGTCGGGAGCGTGGGAAACCAAGACGCGCTTCTTTGCCACCCCCTTCCGCGTCTCTTCCAATCTGATTTCCGCGAGGGCAGTTCGTTCGTTCGCTTTTGCGGCGCTTTCGTTGGCTTTGGCGGTTTCCAGTTCAAGGGCGGCCACCTTTTCCACCGACTGTTCTCTTAACAGGTCCCAGTGGTGCTCTTTGACGATGCCCATCCAAATGATGACGACAGTCGCGGAGAATCCGACCAGCAAGGTGAATGCCAACACAAAACTGGCGCGGTCAAACCACTTGGAAGCGGTATCCAGCGGCGGCCACGGCGAATTTCCGGCGTGGTATGCGATTTCAGTCATTGCGGCGATGGTCATCATTGCGGGGATCGGGCTGACGCTAATTTACACAGCAATAGCTGCAAAAAACCGGCGCTAAATCTCCTCCAATGCTACGCCCTCCAATTCGAGTGCCGCAAGGCAGGCCAGGAAGAACGTGGCCGGGAAAGTACCCCGTTTCAGCTTGTTCGTGATCGAGGCTTCGGTTTCGTTGTGGCCATGCTTCTTGAGGCGCTTGGCTAGCTCCTCATACGTGACCTCGGCTTCCCGCAGTTTGTGTTTGAGAAAGGCAGCGGCGCGGGCGGCCCACTCCTCCTCGGTTTTGATGAATCCCATCCGGTTTCCTATCACATCTGAGGGCTATCATATCTGATAGATTGCCGTTGACAACCCCCTACCTATCACATATGATAGCTTTCATAAACGATAGGTAAGCAGATGGCCCAACACTTCCTCCTCTCCAAAGCCGCCAAGACCCTTTCGCTGGCGTCCGTATTCCAGATGAAGGACTCCGAGGCGGAGACGGCGTTCCGGTGCATCCGTTGGGCCGATACGAACGGCGAGCCGGTTTGCTCCCATTGTGGTGGCGTTGATGCTTACGACTGCCGCCGGTTGAAGGGTGCCCCACGCTTCCGCTGCCGGGCCTGTAAAAAGGATTTCACCATTACGAGCGGCACGCTGTTCGCCTCTGCCAAGCTGCCCCTCCGCTGCTACCTCGCCGCCATCGCGATCTTCTGCAACGAGGTCAAGGGCAAGTCCGCCCTGGCGCTCTCCCGCGATTTGAACGTGTCTTACAAGTGCGCCTTCGTCCTGTTGCACAAGCTGCGCGAGGCGATGGCTGCGGAATTGAAGGCGCGCGTCGTTGGCGGCACAGGCAAGGTCGCTGAGGTCGATGGCGGCTATTTCGGCGGCTACGTGAAGCCAGCCAACCGTAAGGAATTTCGCCGGGACCGTCGCTTGGCAGAGAACCAGAACCACAAGCGCAAGGCCGTCGTCATCATTCGCGAGCGGAACGGCAATTCAATCCCGGCGGTATTCAAGACCGAGTCGCAGGCCATCGATTTCATCAAGGCGTACGTCGCCACTGGCACGGTCGTCAATGCAGACAGCGCCGCCGGTTGGGACCCGCTGCACGCCAAGTTTGAAATGAAGCGCGTCAACCACGAGGAAGCCTATTCGATGGATGGCGCTTGCACCAATTGGGCCGAAGAGTTTTTCAGCCGCATGCGCCGCGCCGAGATCGGCCACCATCACCACATCGCCGGTCAATATCTGCTGCGCTACGCGCAAGAGGCGTCATGGCGGGAGGATAACCGTCGCCAATCGAATGGCGATCAAGTGCAGCGCGTTGCTGGCTTGGCCCTGAAAAGCGGCAAGTCGAAAGAGTTCACCGGCTACTGGCAACGCCATGACGCATAGCCCTCTGATGTACGGCCTGATCGAGCTTCACCGCAGGCTTGATGGCGAGGTGCGGAAGGGCAGAGAGAACCTTGCCCATGTCCGCGCCGTGATCGAAATTGTCTCGCCTGGCTTCGACGTTTCGACCATCCGGCCCGTGAAGGCCTACAAGGAAAATCCCTGGTTCCAGCGTGGCGAGGTAATTCTCGAAGCCCTAAGCGTTTTACGTGAGGCCCATATGCCACTGTCGCAAACGGAAATCGTAAAGCGAATGCTGGCCAAGCGCGGCGTTACTGATCCGACCTCAGCGGATTTGAGGAATATGCGGAACGCACTTCACGCAACGCTGCCGCGCTATGAGGGGAAAGCGGTCAAATCAACAGGCGAACGTCAGATGCGGCGTTGGTCGGTCATTACTTGACGTGCTAAAATACAAACGGCCCGCCGATTGGGTACTGGGTCAGTTTGACCTTCAAACTGACCCAGTACCGCCGATTGCCGTCGGGGGGGGGCGTGTACCAATCAGACCGGACTAAATCCAGCCCCGTCATGGGGGGCTCCTATCGTCATCGATTTCCCACTCAATTCGCGCTTGGCTTCCTTGGTCCTTACAGGAGCCACTTACAAAGCCGACGGATTTGCCGCAGCCTGGACATGGGCGCCCGTTCGCTCCCTCTGAATCGAACCCGAAACCAGCCACTACGAAAACCTTCGAACACACCGGGCACGAAAAAGCGACGTTGTTACCGTGCCAATCCGCATTTGCGTCAGGCGATAAGCCGGAACGGTATTTGTTGGGATCGAGAAAACGCGTTGCCATGGTTGCCTCCATTTATTTCGCGTCCTTGAGGAACGCGATCCGGGGAGGCTTAAGCAAGGCCTTGACGGGGGATTGGGAGGATTAGGGCAGAAATCCTATCGGATTTTAGCCTTGTGGCGTTTGCGCCATAATACCGGACCGCCCGGCCTTGACGCTGCGCACGCTTGCGGTGGCGGCGTTCGCGGTGCTGCTGATCGCGCCTCAATCGGTGGTGCATCCGAGCTTCCAGATGTCGTTTGCGGCAACGCTTGCGCTGGTCGCGGCCTACGAGCGCGGGCTGCCGTGGAGCGCCAACGCCGACAGCACGGTCGGGGCGCGCGTGGCGCTGTGGGGCGGACGTGAGATCGCCGGCTTGGTGCTTGCGTCGCTGGTCGCCGGGCTCGCGACCACGCCCTATGCGGCTTACCACTTCCACCGGCTGGCTCCCTACGGCGTCATCGCCAACCTGATCGCCATGCCGATCGTCTCGCTATGGGTGATGCCGGCCGGCCTGCTGGCGCTGATCGCGATCCCGTTCGGCTTCGACGGCGTGCTGTGGCGGCTGATGGGCGACGGCATCGGATGGATGATCGCAGTGGCGTTGTGGGTCACCAGCCTGCCGGGCTCGGTCGGCCGGATGGCGGCGTTCGGCACCGGGCCGCTACTGCTCGGCAGTCTGGGGCTCGTCGTGCTGTGCCTGCTGAAAACGCCGCTGCGCTGGTGCGGAGCCGTGATGATTGTGCTGGCCAGCGTGCTGGCGATCCGTGCTCCGCTGCCGGACGTGCTGATCTCCGCCGACGGGCAGGCCATGGCGGTCCGCGGCGCCGACGGGCGCCTCGCGATCCATCGGACCGGCAGCGACGCCTTTACGATCCGGGAGTGGCTCGCAGCCGACGGCGACGCGCGCCTGCCGGCCGATCCGGCGCTGCGGGCCGGTATCGCGTGCGACGACGCCGGCTGTGTCGCAAGGCTGCCCGACGGCAAGCTGGTGTCCCGGGTGCTTGCGCCGGACGCATTCGAGGAGGATTGCCGCCGGGCGCTCGTCGTGGTGACGACCCGCGATGCGCCGCCGGCCTGCGAGGCGCTCACGATCGACCGCAAGGTTTCACGCGCCAGCGGCGCGCTGTCGCTGCAGCGGTCAGGAGGTGGATTCGAGGTTACGGCCGCCCGGCCGGTGGGACAGGACCGGCCCTGGGCACGGGCTCGGCCGGAACCAGTCGAGGGTGCGCGGACACCAGCCATCACCCGGCCGACGCCGCGCGATGCCATTCCGCGAGCGGAGGACTTGGAAGCGGGCGACTGAACCGATCAGTACCGCCGGAACAATCCGACCATCTTGCCCTGGATGCGCACCCGCGTCGGCGGCAGGATCCGCACTTCGTAGGAGGCGTTGGCGGGTTCGAGTGCGATCGAGGCGCCACGGCGGCGGAAGCGCTTGAGCGTCGCCTCCTCGTCGTCGATCAGCGCCACCACGATGTCGCCGGTGTCGGCGCCCTCGGTCTTTTTGATCAGCACGGTGTCGCCGTCGAGAATGCCGGCCTCGATCATCGAGTCGCCGCGCACTTCGAGCGCGAAATGCTCGCCCGAGCCCAGCATGTCGGGCGGCATGTTGATGGTCTGGGTCCGGTTCTGGATCGCCTCGATCGGCGTGCCGGCGGCGATCCGGCCCATCATCGGGATGGCGACCGGACGCGAATTGGCGGCCTCGTCGTCGGATGACGGCGCACGGCCCTTGCCGAGATTGCCCTCGATAACGCTTGGCGTGAAGCCGCGGCGCACGCCGCCTTGCCCGACCGAGTCAGGCAGCTTGATCACCTCGATCGCACGGGCCCGGTTGGGCAGCCGGCGGATGAAGCCGCGCTCCTCCAGGGCCGTGATCAACCGATGAATGCCGGACTTGGACCGCAGATCGAGTGCATCCTTCATCTCGTCGAAGGAGGGGGGGACCCCTTGCTCCTTCAGCCGTTCATGAATGAAACGCAGAAGCTCGAACTGTTTGCGGGTCAGCATCGGCCGTGTTCTCCGAGTCTCCCGGGGTCTCCGGGCGCCGTCCCGGCGGCAGGGGCCGCCGAAAACAAATCATGAACGGACACTATATGTTCTATGTGTGTTCCGCAACCCTTTAATTTGGCGTGAACAAGTCGAGCGACCGCTAAAACGCGGGCGTAAGCTTAAGGATCGCACACGATGTGCCGGCCTTCGCTGCCGGAGCAAAGGGCTCGCGAACCAAGAGGCAGTCTGCCTTTGCGAGCGCCGCGATCATCGAGGAATCCTGGGTTGGAAGCGGCGTCGCAATCATGGCGCCGGACTCGCCGGGTGTGAGTGTGGCGCGGAGGTAATCGGCCCGCTCGTCGTTTTCGGGCAGGTCGCGCCCGAGCACGGCCGATTCGGACTGAGGCTCGACATCCTTGCGTCCGGCGAGCGCCCTGATCAGCGGCACCAGGAACAGCAGCGCGCAGACGAACGCCGACACCGGGTTGCCGGGCAGGCCCACCACCTGCATGGAGCCGAGCCTGCCGTGCATCATCGGCCGGCCGGGCCGCAGCGCCACCTTCCAGAACGACAGCTTGAGCCCTTCCGCCGCCAATCCCTTCTGCACCAGATCGTAGTCGCCGACCGAAGCCCCGCCCGAGGTCAGGAGGATATCGGCGCCGGCCGCCCGCGCCCGGCGGATCGCGACGACGGTATCCTCGATGCGGTCGGGCACAATGCCGAGATCGATCACCTCGGCGCCCTCGCTGCGGGCCAGCGCCATCAGCGCGAAGCCGTTGGAATAGACGATCTCGCCCGGTCCGGGGTTTGAGCCCGGCGGCTTGAGCTCGTCGCCGGTGCCAAGCACGGCGACCTTCGGACGGCGGTGCACCGGCACCGTGGGATGGTTCATCGCCGCGGCCAGCATCAGGTCGCGATCGGTGAGCCGGCGGCCCTTGGCCAGCAGCGTATTGCCCTGAGCGAAGTCGAGGCCGGCGCGGCGGATGTGCCGGCCAGCCGCCGAAGGCGTGGTCACCAGCACGGCATCGCCGTCGCGCTTCGTGTTCTCCTGGATCACGATGGTGTCGGCACCGGGCGGCACCACGCCGCCGGTGAAGATGCGCGCGGCCTCGCCGGGACCGACCTTGCCATGGAACGGATGTCCGGCGGCGACCTCGCCGACCAGCTTCAGTTTAGCCGGCACTGTGGCGACATCGGCCGCCTGCACGGCATAGCCGTCCATGGCCGACAGATCTTCCGGCGGCTGGGTGCGCAGCGCCGCAACATCCGCCGCCAGCACGCGTCCGTGCGCATCGAGGAGGGGGACGCTCTCGCTCGCAAGCGGCTGCGCACCATCGAGCACGCGGGCCAGCGCATCGGCGACCGACATTAGCGCCATGACTTACCCTTTGGCCCGATAATGCCCGGACTTGCCGCCCAGCTTTTCGACCAGCCGGATGCCTTCGATCCGCATGCCGCGCTCGACCGCCTTGACCATGTCGTAGATCGTGAGGCACGCGACCGACACCGCGGTCAGCGCCTCCATTTCGACGCCGGTCGGCCCCTTCACCTTGACGGTGGCGCGCACCGACAGGCCGGGAAGCTTGCGGTCCGGCTCGATATCCACCACGACCTTGGACAGCGCCAGCGGATGGCACAGCGGGATGAGCTCGTGCGTGCGCTTGGCCGCCATGATGCCGGCGAGCCGTGCCACGCCCAGCACGTCGCCCTTCTTGGCGTTGCCCTTGAGCACCAGATCGAGCGTGGCCTTGCTCATCTGCACGCGGCCTTCGGCGATCGCTACGCGGGCGGTGGCGTCCTTCTCGGAGACGTCGACCATGCGCGCCTCGCCCGACTTGCCGATGTGGGTGAGCTTTTTCGCCACCATCACCTCGCGGCGAACACAGAGGAGCGTTCATCGGCGAGCAGCGCGTGCGTGGCCGCAGCGACATCGCTCTGCCGCATCAGGCTCTCGCCGACGAGGAACGCGGTCATCCCGAATTGTGCGAGCTGGTCGAGGTCGCCGGCGGTGGAAATTCCGCTTTCGCCAACCACCACATAGCCGGACGGAACCTTCGGCGCGAGCTTCTGGCTGACGGTGAGCGATGTCTCGAAGGTTTTCAGATTGCGATTGTTGATGCCGATCAGACGCGACTTGAGCTTCAACGCGCGCGTCAGCTCCCACTCGTCGTGAACCTCGACCAGCACGTCCATGCCGAAGGAGATGGCGGCGTCTTCCAGATCCTGCGCCTGATGATCCTCGATCGCCGCCATGATCAACAGAACACAGTCGGCGTGCCAGGCGCGCGCCTCGGCCACCTGATAGATATCGAACATGAAATCCTTGCGCAGCGCGGGCAGGGCGGTCGCGGCTCGCGCCTGCGTCAGATATTCCGGCCGGCCTTGAAACGATGGCCCGTCGGTGAGCACCGAAAGGCACGCCGCGCCACCCTTTTCATAAGCTTGCGCCAGTGCAGGCGGATCGAAGTCCGCGCGGATCAGCCCCTTCGAAGGGCTCGCCTTCTTGATCTCGGCGATCAGCGCGTACTTTCCAGCCGCGCGACGGCGATCGAGAGCCCCCAGGAAATTGCGTGGCGCGGGCGCGGCTTTGGCCGCAGCTTCGACTTCGGCGAACGGATGCACTCGCTTGGCCGCGTGGATTTCCTCGCGCTTGTAGGCTTCGATGGTTTTCAGGATGTCGGTCATCGCTCAGTCCGACGGTGCGTTCGACATCGTGACCAGGCGGCCGAGCCGGCTTTCGGCCGCTCCGCTGTCGATGGCCTTGGCCGCAAGCGTCACGCCCTCCTGCAAGTCCTTGGCACGGCCGGCCACCACGAGCGCCGCAGCGGCGTTCAGAACCGCCACGTCGCGGAACGGACCCTTGGTGCCCTTGAGTACGGCCAGCAGCGCCGTCGCGTTGGTCTCGGCATCGCCGCCGCGCAGCATCTCGGGCTTGGTCGGTGCGATACCCACGTCTTCCGGCTTGATCTCGAACGTCCGCACCTTGCCGTTCTCCAGCGCAGCGATCGCGGTCGGGCCCGAGGTCGTGATCTCGTCGAGCCCGTCGGAGCCGTGCGCAACCCAAACGCACTCGGAGCCCAAGTTTTTGAGCACATGCGCCATCGGTTCGATCCAATGCCGCGAGAACACGCCGATCATCTGGCGCTTCACGCCGGCCGGATTGGAAAGCGGCCCCAGCAGATTGAAGATCGTGCGGGTGCCAAGCTCGACGCGCGTCGGGCCGACGTTCTTCATCGCGGGATGATGCGCCGGCGCAAACATGAAGCCGATGCCGGCCTCGCGGATGCAGGCGCCGACCTGCTCGGCCGACAGATCGATCTTTACGCCGAGCGCGCCGAGCACATCGGCGGCGCCCGAGCGCGACGACAGCGCGCGGTTGCCGTGCTTGGCGACCGGTACGCCGGCGCCCGCCACGATGAACGCCGCGCAGGTCGAGATGTTGAACGAGCCCGAGGCATCGCCGCCGGTGCCGACCACGTCGATGGCATCGGGCGGGGCATCCACCTTGAGCATCTTCGCGCGCATCGCAGTCACCGCGCCGGTGATCTCGTCCACGGTTTCGCCGCGCACGCGCAATCCCATCAACAGCGCGCCCATCTGCGACGGCGTGGCCTCGCCCGACATCATGCGGTCGAAGGCATGCGCCGCCTGCTCGCGCGAAAGCTTCTCGCCGGAGGCGACCTTGCCGAGCAGGGACTTGAAATCGTCGGACACGGCTCGCCCCTCTAATGCATCGTCCGCCCGCGCTGCGCATTCCACTGCGAGGCGAGCTCAAGGAAGTTCTTCAGGATCAGGTGGCCGTGCTCGGAGGCGATGCTTTCCGGATGAAACTGCACGCCGTGCACCGGCAGCGTCTTGTGCGACAACCCCATCACCAGGCGGTCGGCGGTTTCCGCCGTCACGGCGAGCGCATCCGGGAACGTGTCGCGCTCCACCACCAGCGAATGGTAGCGCGTCGCCTTGAACGGCCCGTTGATGCCGCGGAACACGCCGGCGCCGCGATGCTGCACTTCGGAAAGCTTGCCATGCACCGGCAAGGGCGCGCGCACCACGTTGCCGCCAAAGGCCTGACCGACGGCCTGATGACCGAGACAGACGCCCAGGATCGGAATGCTCGGCGCGGCCTGCTCGATCAGATCGAGGCAGATGCCGGCGTCGTTCGGCGTGCAGGGTCCGGGCGACAGCACGATGGCCTCGGGCTCCGACGCCAGCACGTCCTGCACGGCAATCTTGTCGTTGCGATGCACGGCCACGTTCGCCCCCAGCCCACCCAGGTAATGGACGAGGTTGAAGGTGAAGCTGTCGTAGTTGTCGATCAGCACGATCATGGCGGCCGTTTCTCTAGCACGTTTCGGCTCTTAGAGGGGGACCGGAGGAGGGTCAAGAAGCCTCGCCAGCCACACCTTTACTGGCCTCTTCCGGCAGCGCTCGCAAACCTCCGTGCTTCCTCGGCCGCGCGGAACAGCGCCTTGGCCTTGTTGAGGCATTCGGCCTGCTCGGAGCCGGGATCGGAATCCGCAACGATGCCGGCGCCGGCCTGGACGTACATCGTGCCGTCCTTGACCAGCGCGGTGCGCAGCACGATGCAGCTATCCATCTCGCCCGCGGCGGAGAAGTAGCCGACGCAACCGGCGTAGATTCCGCGTTTTTCCTTCTCCAGCTCGTCGATGATTTCCATTGCCCGCACCTTGGGCGCGCCCGACACGGTGCCGGCCGGAAAGCCTGCCGCCAGCGCGTCGAGCGCATCGCGATCCTCAGCCAGGATGCCTTCGACATTCGAGACGATGTGCATGACGTGGCTGTAGCGCTCGACGAAGAACTGATCGGTGACCTTCACGGTGCCGATCCTTGCGACGCGGCCGACATCGTTGCGCCCGAGGTCCAGCAACATCAGATGCTCGGCGCGCTCCTTCGGATCGGCGAGCAGCTCTTCTTCCAGCGCCTTGTCCTCGTGCGGTGTCGCGCCGCGCGGACGGGTGCCGGCGATCGGACGGATCGTCACCGTGCCGGCGCGTGCGCGCACCAAAATCTCCGGGCTCGAACCTGCGACGGCGTAACCGCCGAAATCCAGGAAATACAGGAACGGCGCCGGGTTGACCCGGCGCAGCGCGCGGTAGAGCGAGAATGGCGGCAGCGTGAACGGCGCCTCGAAGCGCTGCGACAGCACCACCTGGAAAATATCGCCGGCCAGGATGTAATCCTTGGCCTTGAGCACCATGTCGCGATACTCGGCCGGGGTGGTGTTGGATTTGGCCGGCACGTCCGGAGGGCCGGTGTCGGGGCCTGCAGCAGACTTGTCGAGCGGCCGGTCCAGCGCATCGACCACCGCCGACAGCCGCTCCTCCGCGCGAACCAGGGCAACACCCGCCGTCACGCCCGGCTCCGGACGGACCGGAGTGACCACGATAATCGTGTCCTTCACCGCATCGAACACGACAACCAGCGTCGGGCGGATCAAGACCGCATCGGGCACGCCGATCGGGTCGGGGTTGGGCGCGGGCAACTCCTCCATCAGCCGCACCATGTCGTAGCCGAGATAGCCGAATACGCCGGCCGCCATCGGCGGCAGATCGTGCGGCAGCTCGATGCGGCTTTCGGCGATCAGGGCGCGCAATGCATCGAGCGGAGGTTCGACGCACGCGACGAACTCTTCGGGACTTGTTCGAGCCGCGCGATTGATTTCGGCTCGCGGCCCACGCGTCCGCCAGATCAGGTCGGGATCGAGTCCGATGACCGAATAGCGGCCGCGTACCGCGCCACCTTCCACGGATTCAAGGAGTAAGCTCATCGGCCGGCCGCCGGCGATCTTGAGGAATGCCGAAACCGGGGTTTCTAGATCGGCGACCAGCGTGGTCCACACCACCTGTGCTTCGCCGCGCCCATAGCGCGTGGCGAAGGCGGCTGCCGGCGGCTCGATCTGCATGGCGCTAATTCTGGGTGCTGCTGGCGCCGTTGACCTGATTCAATGCCGCCTGATTGATGGTCACGCCAATCTCTTTCTCCAACCGGGCGATGTACTGGTTCAGCAGCTCTTCCTGGAGCGATCGGCGCAGCGCTTCATCGATGCGCTTGGCTTCGGCCGACTCGGGATCGAACGTCGGCATCGTGATCTCGTTGACCCGGAATACGATCCGCTCGGTCGGCGTCGCACCATCCGCCACCGCGACGGCATCCTTCGGCGCGCGGAAAATCTCGTCGAGCGCACGGGCGGAAATCCCTGCCGGCGGGTTGCCGCGCTTGAGACCCGGCCGCCATTCCATCGTGAGATTGTTCGCCGCGGCCACTTCAGGGAACGGCGTCCCGGCCTTCACCTTGTCGAGCATCTCGGTGGCCTTGGCCCTCAGCCGTGTGGCGATCTCCTCGTCGCGCCAGCGCGTCAGGAGCTGGTCCTTGACTTCGTCCAGCGAACGCTCGCGCGCCGCCTTGATGTCCATGACCTCGTACCAGACGTAGCCGCCGCTGCCGGGCACCTGAAGCGGATCGTGGTCGGGGCCGGTATCGGCGGTGAAAACCGACGGCAGCACGTCGACGCCTTGCGGCAGGTCGGCGATGGCCACGCCGTCGGGCGTGCGGCCCGAACGATCGACCGCGTCGATGGTGCGAATGCTGAGCTTGAGCTTGGTCGCGATCTCGGCGAGCGAAGAGCCGCCCAGCCGTTCGTCCTCGACCTTGTCGTGGAGCGAGGACATCGCGCTCCGTGCGCGCTCGGACGCGACCTCCTGCTTGAGCTCGGCGGCGACGTCTTCGAACGAACGCGTCTGTCCGGGCTCGATCTTGAGGACCCGGACCAGCGCGATGCCGAAGCGCCCTTCCACCGGAGCGGTGACTTCACCGTCCTTCAGGGCAAATGCCGCGTCGGCGGCCGCACGATCCACCATCGAGGATTTTGCGATCGTGCCAAGGTCGATGTCGGCATCCTTGAGGCCGCGTTCGGCCGCGAGATCGGCGAACGAGGCGCCCTTGGAAAGCTTCTCGGCCGCAGCCTTGGCCTCGTCCAGGTTCGGGAACACGATCTGGTGCAGATGGCGGCGCTCGGCGGTGTCGTACTTCGCCTTGCGGTCTTCGTAGGCCTTGCGCAGATCGGCGTCCGATACCTCGACCGAGGACGCAAGCGTCGCAGGCGTGAGCACCAGCAGATTGACCTTGCGATACTCGGGCGCGCGGAACATCACCTTGCGCTCGTCGAAATATTTCGCGAGCACCTCGGGCGCCGGATCGGCAATCTCGCCGGCCTGGGCGCGATCGAGCCGCACGTATTCGATGGAGCGCTGCTCGTTCTGGTAGCGATTGAACGCTTCGGCCGCCGCCTTCGGCGCGATCAGATCGCCGCTCACCGTGCCGATGAGCTGCTGGCGCACGGAAGTACGCCGCTGCTCGGCCAGGAATCGTATCTCCGTAAAACCCGCTTGGCGCAGGAGCTGGTCGAACCGGGTGCGCTCGAACTGGCCGGTAATCCCCTTGAAATTCGGATCCTCCATAATCCGGCGCGCAACCTCGGCGTCGCTGAGCGCCAAGCGCAGCGAGCGGGCGCGCTCGTCGAGCACGGTTTCGGCCACGGTCGTGGCGAGCAACTGCCGGTCGAGACCCAAGGCGCGGGCCTGGGCCGGCAGGATCGGCCGGCCGAGCTGGCGGCTGAGTTGCTGGATCCGGTCCTGATAGGACTGGCGGAATGTTTCGACGCGGATTTCGGTGTTGCCGACCTTGGCGACGGTCGACTGGCCGAAGCCGCGGAACATGTCACCCACGCCCCAGATCGCAAAGCTGATGGCGATCAGGCCCAGGATGATGCCCATCACCACCCGGCCAAGCCAATTCGCGGACGCTTTGTGGATTCCTCGAAGCATGGGTCAACCCCTACCGGAGACCGGGAAAACGGTCAAACCGCCATCTGGCGCGGCCACATTGGCTCTGCTAACCGCTGTGACGTTGATGAAACAGGGGCGATCATGGCACCTCCGGCACGCCGTCCGCTGGTTGCGGGCAACTGGAAGATGAACGGGCTGCAACGGTCCGCCGTCGAGCTCGAAAAGATCATGGCCGCCGCGGCTTCGCTTGCAGGCTCGGTCGAATTGATGATCTGCCCGCCGGCCACGCTGGTCATGAGTTTTGCCGGGACCACCCAAGGCTCGAAAGTGGGGATCGGCGGCCAGGATTGCCACCCGGAGAGCTCCGGGGCCTACACCGGCGACATCGCCGCGGAGATGCTGGCGGATGCCGGCGCCAAGGCCGTCATCGTCGGGCATTCCGAACGCCGGACCTATTAC
The DNA here is from genome assembly GCA_945897515.1 of Rhodoplanes serenus. GTDB lineage: Bacteria > Pseudomonadota > Alphaproteobacteria > Rhizobiales > Xanthobacteraceae > Z2-YC6860. Next base: position 29,261 of record CAMDFO010000034.1, read on the forward strand.
GAGGAAACCGACGCGGAAGTCTGCGCCAAGGCGCGGGCCGCCTGGCGCGCGGGACTCACCGCGATCGTCTGCGTCGGCGAGACCCGCGCCGAACGCGAAGCTGGACGCACGCTCGACGTGCTTGGCCGCCAGCTCAAGGGCTCGCTGCCGGACGGCGCGACCGGCGCAAACCTGGTGGTCGCCTACGAGCCGGTGTGGGCGATCGGCACCGGCCTGACCCCGACGGTGGCGGACGTCGCCGAGGCCCATGCATTCATCCGCGAGCACCTGACACGCTTCCACGGCAGCACCGCGCAACAGGTGCGCATCCTCTACGGCGGGTCGGTCAAGCCATCGAATGCCAAGGAGCTGATGGGCGTGGCCAACGTCGACGGCGCTCTGGTCGGTGGCGCAAGCCTGAAGGCCGAGGACTTCCTCGGGATCGCGGCAGCCTATCGTTGAAAGGGCCCATGATGAAAACGCTCGCGCGTCTCGCCGCAATCGCATCGTCCGTTCTGCTGCTGGCCGGCGCGGCCGCAGCGCAGGACTATCCCGCCCGCCCGATCACGCTGGTGCTGCCGTTCGGCGCCGGCAGCGGAATCGATCCGACCGCTCGGCTGATCGCCGACGAATTGGGCCGCGCGCTCAAGCAGCCCGTGGTCATCGACTACAAGCCGGGCGCCAACGGCGCGATCGCGGCGACCGCCGTCGCACGCGCCGCGCCCGACGGCTACACCATCTTCATGACCACGGTGAGCACGCATTCGGCCAATCCGAATCTGCTCAAGAGCATTCCCTACGACCCGATCAAGGATTTCGCGGCGCTGTCACGCGTCGGCAACCTGCCGTTCATGATGGTGATCGATCCGAAAATTCCGGCGCGATCGGTCGCCGAATTCATCGCCTATGCCAAGGCGCACCAGGGCAAGCTCAGCTACGCCAGCGCCAACGCCATCGGTCTGGTCGCTGCGGCGACGCTGAACCGCATTGCCGGTCTCGACATGGTCAATGTGCCGTACCGGGTTTCGCCGCAGGCCATCGGCGACGTCATCGCAGGCCGGATCGCGATGATGTTCGTCGACTTTGCGCTCGGCTCGCCGCAGGTAAAGGCGGGCAACGTCAGGGCGCTCGCCGTCACGACCAAGGAGCGCAGCGCGCTGTTGCCCGATGTGCCCTCTATGACCGAGGCGGGGTTGCCCTCGCTCGACCTGACGCCCTGGAACGCGCTGTTTGCCCCGGCGGGCACGCCAAAGCTGATCATCAACCGCCTCAATGCGGAGCTGCGGCCCATTCTCGCCGATCCCAGGATCAAGGCCCGGCTGGCGGCGATCGGGTTCGATGCTTTTTCCAGCACGCCTGAGGAACTCGAGCAGTTCGTCCGCGACGACCTCGCAAAATGGACCCGATGGGTCAAGGATGCCGGAATCCAGCCGGAATAGGCGAGGGCCGGGCAGGGTGGAAATGCGCCGGGGGATCGTGTAGAGACGCCGCAACTTCCTATATGAAGGATCGTGGACCGGGCCTGTCGGCTCGGCCGGCGTTTGGACAGACCGTTCATGCAGACCGTCATCATCGTTATCCACCTTATGATCGTGCTCGCCATGATCGGCCTGATCCTGCTGCAGAAATCCGAAGGCGGCGGCCTCGGGATGGGCAGCGGCGGCGGCTTCATGACCAGCCGCGGCACCACCAACGTGCTGAGCCGTACCACCGGAATCCTGGCGGCCGTGTTCTTTGGGACCAGCCTGATCCTATCGATCCTGGCGGGCCTGGACCGTAAGCCGCGGTCGATCCTGGATTCGTCCGGCCGGCCGGCTCCTTCGGCGCCTGGCGCTCCCACCGCTCCGCTCGGGTCTGGCGGTGGCGTCCTCGACCAGCTCCGCGGTCCGGAGCCGGCCCCCTCGGGGCCGCAGGTGCCGCGCTCGCAGTGACACCAAGGGGCCGGGCGACCGGCCCCTTCTTCTTTGCGAACCAAGTTCTAAGCCGATCGAGGCAACGTGCTGGCAGTCCTTAATTTTTTTAGCTTTATCCACAGCCTCGACAGTGCAGCGGGGACTCCGCCCACCCAATGCTCGTCGAATCGCCGAACCGACGTTAGAGATTGAGCCCCATGGCGCGGTACGTCTTCATCACCGGCGGCGTGGTCTCCTCTCTCGGCAAGGGTTTGGCGTCGGCGGCGCTCGGCGCGCTGCTTCAGGCGCGCGGGCACACTGTCCGGCTGCGCAAGCTCGACCCCTATCTGAACGTCGATCCGGGCACGATGTCGCCCTACCAGCACGGCGAGGTGTTCGTCACCGACGACGGCGCGGAGACCGATCTCGACCTCGGCCACTACGAGCGCTTCACCGGAAACCCGGCCTCCCGTCAGGACAACATCACCACCGGGCGCATCTACCAGGACATCCTGGCCAAGGAGCGCCGCGGCGACTACCTGGGCGCCACCATCCAGGTCATTCCGCACGTCACCAACGGCATCAAGGACTTCGTCCGCGAGGGCAACGACGGCTTCGATTTCGTGCTGGTGGAGGTCGGCGGCACCGTCGGCGATATCGAGAGCCTGCCGTTCCTGGAGGCGATCCGCCAGTTCGGCAACGAACTGCCGCGCAACCATGCTATCTACGTCCACCTGACGCTGATGCCGTACATTCCGAGCGCGGGCGAACTCAAGACCAAGCCGACCCAGCACTCGGTCAAGGAATTGCTCTCCATCGGCATCCAGCCCGACATCCTGCTATGCCGCACCGACCGGCCGATCCCCAAGGAAGAACGGCGCAAGCTGTCGCTGTTCTGCAACGTCCGCGAGACCGCCGTGATCGAGGCGCGCGACGTCGACAATATCTATGCCGTGCCGGAGGCCTATTCGGCGGAAGGTCTCGACAGCGAGGTGCTTGCCGCATTCGGGCTCGACGCCGGAACGCCGCCCGATCTGACGCGCTGGCAGACCATCAACGAGCGTGTCCGCAACCCGGAAGGCCAGGTGACGATCGCCATCGTCGGCAAGTACACCGGCATGAAGGACGCCTACAAATCGCTGATCGAGGCGCTGTCGCACGGCGGCATCGCGAACAAGGTGAAGGTGAACCTGGACTGGATCGAGTCCGAGGTGTTCGAGAAGGAAGACCCCACGCCGTTCCTCGAACACGTCAACGGCATCCTGGTGCCCGGCGGCTTCGGCCAGCGCGGCGCCGAAGGCAAAATCCGCGCGGCGCAGTTCGCGCGCGAGCGCGAGGTGCCGTATTTCGGCATCTGCTTCGGCATGCAGATGGCGGTGATCGAGGCGGCACGGAATCTGTGCGGGATCGGCGAAGCCAATTCGACGGAGTTCGCGCCGACGTCAGAGCCCGTGGTGGGCCTGATGACCGAATGGCTCAAGGGCAACGCGCTGGAGAAGCGCCAGGCCAACGGCGATCTCGGCGGCACCATGCGGCTCGGCGCCTATGCGGCAACGCTGGCGCGCGGCAGCCGGATCGCGGAGATTTACGGCACGACCGAAATTTCGGAGCGTCATCGCCACCGCTACGAGGTCAACACCGCATACAAGGACCGTCTGGAGCAGCAAGGCATGCGCTTTGCCGGCATGTCGCCCGACGGCGTGTTGCCGGAGACCATCGAATACGCCGACCATCCTTGGTTTGTCGGCGTGCAATTCCACCCCGAGCTGAAATCGCGGCCGTTCGAGCCGCACCCGCTGTTCTCGTCGTTCATCGGCGCGGCGGTCGAGCGCAGCCGGCTGGTTTAGTTTCAGATTGAGTTTTCAAAGCCGGCGTAGCGCTGCGCCGCAACGTCGCAAATAGAATACGAACAAATATAAGGACGCGCGCTCAGACCGCCTTGTCGTCGCGCCGCCGCGACCTGTTTTTCCCCATGTCCATCTCAGGCCCGTGGATTTTTGCACGGGTGGATTGCACGGGACGGGGAGGTCATCCGCGCCAGGTAGCGCGAATGCGCATTGAGCTTGCCGACCGGGAGACCGATAAAGGACGCCTCACCAACGTCGGAGGGACCCCATGATCTATGAGTTGCGCATCTATTCCTGCATTCCCGGCCGCCTGCCGGCCCTGCTTAAGCGCTTCGAAACCCAGACGCTTCCGATCTGGAAGAAGCATGGGATCAATCCGGTCGGGTTCTGGACCGTGCTGGTCGGCGACGGCAACAACGACCTGCATTATCTGCTGGCTTGGGACTCGCTGGCCGACCGTGAGAAGAAATGGGGAGTCTTCCAGGCCGATCCGGCATGGCATTCTGCGCGCGCCGAGAGCGAAAAGGACGGGATGATCATCGCCAACATCAAGAGCGCATTCCTGACACCAACCGCATTCTCCGCCTTGAAATAAGCGGGCCCCGCTCATGCCGACGATGGCCCGCGGCCTCGATCACGTTGCCCATGCGGTGCGCGATCTCGACGCCGCGGGCGAATTCTATCGGCGGCTGGGCTTTACGGTCGGTGCGCGCAATCGCCATTCCTGGGGCACCCACAACCGGCTGGTCCAGCTCCCCGGATTTTTCGTCGAGCTGCTAACGATGGCCGAGCCGGAGAAGCTCGGCGACGACGGATTCTCCGTGCTGTTCGGCGGCTTCGCGAAGCGCTTCCTGGAGCGGCACGAAGGGTTGGCGGTGCTGCTGCTGGAAAGCCGCGATGCGGCAGCGGATGCTGCGACGTTCGAAGCGGCCTCCATCGCCGCGTCGAAAGTCCTGCGCTTCGAGCGGCAGGGCAGCCGTCCCGACGGCACGCCGATCCAGGTGGCGTTCTCGCTCGCATTTGCGCGCGACATGCACGCACCGGACGCGGGCTTCGCGGTATGCCAGCAACATTATCCGGAAAATTTCTGGAACGCCGCGTTTCAGGATCACGCCAATATGGCCACGGGAGTCGCAGGGGTGGTGCTGGTCGCCGACAAGCCGGCCGAGCACGAAGCGTTCCTCTCGGCATTCGCGGGCCAGCCGAAACCGCTGGCGACGCCGGACGCCAAGACGTTCCAGACGCCGCGCGGCGAGATTCAAACCATGACGCCGCTCGCATTCGAAAGCCATTTCGGCGTGGCCGCGCCGGACGTGTCCCGCGGCGCCCGGATCGCCGCCGTGCGGTTTGCGGTGCGCGACATGGCGACAGCAGCCGCAGCGTGGAAGAATGCCGGCCTGACGGCGAAGCAGCACGGCGGCCGGTTTGTCTTCGGTCCGGAAGCCGCTATCGGGGCCGTCATTGCGTTCGAACCGGCCGGTTGACCGCACGCCCGCTGCCAAGCATGGTCCGCCCGCGAGGAACCATGGTCGATCCCGCTCCGAATGCCGTCGTCACTGTTGGCCAGGCCCGCTTCGGCAATGCGTTGCCGCTGGCGCTGATCGCTGGACCCTGCCAGCTCGAGAGCCGCGCGCACGCGCTGGAGATGGCGTCGGCGCTCAAGGAACTCGCCGCAAGGCTCAAGATCGGGCTGATCTACAAAACCTCGTTCGACAAGGCCAACCGCACCAGCGGCAACAGCGCGCGCGGCATCGGGCTCGATCAGGCGCTGCCGATCTTCGCGGAAATCCGCGAAAGCTTGAGCGTGCCGGTGCTCACCGACGTGCACGAGGCCGAGCAATGCGCCCGCGTCGCGCCGGCCGTCGACGTGCTGCAGATCCCGGCGTTCCTGTGCCGGCAGACCGACCTGCTGGTTGCCGCCGCGAAAACCGGGCGTGCGGTCAACGTCAAGAAGGGCCAGTTCCTCGCGCCCTGGGACATGGCCAACGTCGTGCAGAAGGTCACCGGCGCAGGCAATGCCAACGTGCTGGTCACCGAGCGCGGCGTGTCGTTCGGCTACAACACCCTGGTCTCGGACATGCGCGCGCTGCCGGTGCTGCGCGACACCGGCGCGCCGGTGATCTTCGACGCCACCCATTCGGTGCAGCAGCCGGGCGGGCAGGGCACCTCGTCCGGCGGTCAGCGCGAATATGTGCCGGTGCTGGCGCGCGCCGCGGTCGCGATCGGCGTCGCCGGTGTGTTCATCGAGACCCACCAGGACCCCGACAAGGCGCCCTCCGACGGACCGAACATGATCGCGCTGAAAGACATGGAAGCGCTGATCCGGAATCTTCAGGCGTTCGACCGCGTCGCCAAAGGTGGATAAGAGTCGGCCTTTACGAATTTCGGTATCGGGACACTAGACGAGAGCCGCCATTCCGCCCGTCCTGAAAATCGTCGCACTGGTCGTCTTCGCACAGACGCTGTTCACGCGCGCGGTCGATCCGGTGATCCCGATGATCGCCGCCGATCTCACCATCGACATCAAGACCGCCGCATTGCTCTCGACCGCGTTCGCCTTGCCCTATGCGCTGATCCAGCCGGTGCTTGGCGTCACCGCCGATTTCTTCGGCAAGACCAAATTGATGAACCTCTGCGTGCTGGTGGTGGCGCTGGCTTCGCTGGCCTGCGTGTTCGCGACCAGCTTTCCGTTCCTGGTCGCAATGCGGATCGTGGCCGGTCTGGTCGCGGGCGGGGTGTTTCCGATCGCGATGGCGCTGGTCGGCGACCTGGTGCCGATCCATCAGCGCCAGGTGGCGATTGCGCGGCTGCTCGGTGTCGCGCTCACCGCCAACGTGCTGGGCGCCTCGATTGCCGGCGTGATCGGCGACGTGTTGGGCTGGCGCGGCGTGTTCGCGGTGCTGGGGCTGTTCTCGCTGTCGGTCGGCGTTCTGGCGTTTCTGGCATTCCGCAACGTCAAGCTCCCCGAGCCGCGCCCCTTCAACCGGGCCGCGGTCGTCGCCAATTTCCGCGGCATCTTCGCCGACCCTCGCGCCAAGATCTGCTTCGGTTCGGTGTTCCTGGAATCGATTTTCATCCACGGCCTTTTTCCCTACGTCGGACTTTTGCTGCTGAGCATCGGTGAGGTCCGGGCTTCGATCGCGGGTTTGCTGATCGCGTGTTTCGCGCTCGGCGGCGTCGGCTATACCCTGGCCGTTCCATACATGGTCCGAAGGTTTCCCGAGCGCCGCTTGATGCTGATCGGCGGAATGGTTGCAGCGTGCGGACTTGCATTGACCGCATTTCATCTGCCCTGGCAGGCACAGATCGTGGTGTTCGCCATCTTCGGCTTCGGCTTCTACCTCCTGCACGGCAGCATCCAGGTGCACGTCACCGACCTGTCGCAGACCGCGCGCGGCGCGGCAGCGTCGCTGCACTCGTCGTCGTTCTACATGGGGCAGGCGGTCGGTCCGGTGATCTACGGGGTAGGGTTTGCGCACAGCGGACCGGAACCCGCGATCCTGGTCGGCGCGCTGGTGATCCTGGGCGTCGGGCTGGTCTGCGCGCGTCTGCTGCGCCATCCGGCCTGATCAAATAAACGGCACGCGGCGGCCGGCATGGGCGGGTTGCGCAATTTGGCATTGCAGCGCGCACAGGCGTGTTGTCCATAGCCGGATCATGCTCCGACCAAACGCCCGATGAACCGCACGCTCAACATCATCAGCTTTCTCACCTTCGCCTCGGCGCTGTCGGTGCGCGCGGTCGACCCGGTGATTCCACAGATCGCCGAGGATTTCTGGATCATGCCGGCGACGGCGGCGCTGCTGGCGGTCGGCTTCGCCGCCTACGGCATGGCGCTGCCGGTGCTGGGACCCATCGCGGACCGGCTCGGCAAGGTCCGCGTGATGATCGCCTGCCTGCTGGTACTCTCGGTGTCGTCGTTTCTCTGCGCGCTGGCGACGAGTTTTCCGCAGTTGTTCGTGCTGCGCGTCATCGCCGGCGCGGCTTGCGGCGGAAGCTTCCCGCTCGCCATGGCGCTGGTCTCCGATCTGGTGCCGATCGCGCAGCGCCAGGTGGTGATCGGCCGCCTGCTGGCCGGGACCATCTCGGGCAACCTGCTGGGCGCCGCCGCGGCCGGCATCGTCGCAGATTTCATCCACTGGCGCGGCGTGTTCATCGTGCTCGGGCTGATCTCGCTCGCCGCGCTGATCCTGGCGATCTTCGGACTGCGCGGCCTGCCGGAATCGCCGCGCCAGCCGCTCGACATCCGCTCGGTGCTGGCGCGCTACCGCGGCATCTTCAGGAAGCCGATTGCGAGGGTCTGCTATCTCGCGGTGCTGTCCGAGGGCGTCTTCCTGTTCGGTGTGTTCTCCTACGTCGCGGTGCTGCTGCTCGCCGCGGGCGAACCGCGCGCTTCGATCGCCGGGCTGGTGATCGCGGCCTTTGCGGTCGGCGGCATGATCTATTCGTTCAGCGTCGGCACGCTGTTGCATTGGTTCGGGCAGAAACGGGTGATGATCGGCGGCGGATTGTTCATCGCGCTCGGGCTTGCCGTGATGGCATTCCAGCCGCCCTGGCCGGTGCAATGCTTAGCCTTCGGCGTGATGGGGCTGGGCTTCTACATGCTGCACGCCAGCATCCAGGTGTTCGTGACCGAGCTTGCGCCGGAGGCGCGCAGCTCGGCGATCGCGTTCCACACCTTTTCGATTTTCGTCGGCCAGGCCATCGGCACGATCCTGTTCGGCCTGGGGCTCGCCACCATCGGCGCGTCGGCCTCGCTGGCCGTGTGTGCGCTGGCCGTGGGACTGACCGGATTCGTCGCCGCGCGATTGCTGACGCGGACGCGACCTGCGTGAGCGGCTAGCCGCGCCCACGATACGGCGCGACGCCCTGGTCTGGCACCCATACGCCCTTCGGCAGCTTGCCGGCCTGCCAGAATACGTCGATCGGCATGCCGCCGCGCGGATACCAGTAGCCACCTATGCGCAGCCATTTCGGCTTGAGCAGGTCCGCCAGCCGCTTGCCGATGGCGACGGTGCAGTCCTCGTGGAACTGGCCGTGGTTGCGGAAGCTCGCGAGGTAGAGCTTGAGCGACTTCGACTCCACCAGCCAGCGGCCCGGCACGTAGTCGATCACCAGATGCGCGAAGTCCGGTTGCGCCGTGATCGGGCAAAGCGTGGTGAACTCCGGCGCGGTGAAGCGCGCGACGTAGTCCGTGTCCGGATGCGGATTGGCCACGCGGTCGAGCTTTGCCTCCTTGGGAGAGGCGGGAAGCGGCGTCGGCCGGCCGAGCTGGAGCGACTTTCTTGCCATCGGCCGCACCCTGCCTCGGCTCCGCGGGACATGACAAGGGCATTGCCCGCCTGTTAGAAGCCCGGCCAAAGCCGGGGACCATCATGACCGCCATCACCGACATCATCGGCCGCGAGATTCTCGACAGCCGCGGCAACCCGACCGTCGAGGTCGAGGTGACGCTGGAAGACGGCTCGCGAGGCCGCGCCGCGGTGCCCTCCGGTGCATCGACCGGGGCGCACGAGGCCGTCGAACTGCGCGACGGCGACAAGAAGCGGTACCTGGGCAAAGGCGTGCTGAAGGCGGTCGCAGCGGTCGAGGCCGAGATTTTCGACGCCATCGGCGGAATGGATGCCGAGGCCCAGGTGCAGATCGACGAGACCTTGATCGCGCTCGACGGCACCCCCAACAAAGCCCGGCTCGGCGCCAACGCCATCCTCGGGGTGTCGCTGGCCGTGGCCAAGGCTGCGGCCGTCGCCAACAACCTGCCGCTCTACCGGTACGTCGGCGGCACCTCCGCGCGGGTTTTGCCGGTGCCGATGATGAACATCATCAACGGCGGCGTGCACGCCGACAACCCGATTGACTTCCAGGAATTCATGATCATGCCGGTCGGCGCGCCCACGTTCGCCGAGGGCCTGCGGATCGGAGTCGAGGTGTTCCAGACCTTGAAAAAGGCGCTGCACGACGCCGGCCACAACACCAACGTCGGCGACGAGGGCGGCTTTGCGCCGAACCTGCAATCGGCCGAGGAAGCTTTAAGCTTCGTTATGAAGGCGATCGAAGCGGCCGGCTACAAGCCTGGCGAGGACGTTCTGCTGGCGCTCGATCCGGCTTCAACCGAATTCTTCAAGAATGGCGCCTATGTCTATGAAGGAGAGGGGAAAACTCGCTCCATCGAGGAGCAGGCCCGGTACCTCGCCGAGCTGGTCGGAAAATATCCGATCGCCTCGATCGAGGACGGCATGGCCGAGGACGATTTCGACGGCTGGAAGCGCGTCACCGACCTGATCGGCAGCAAATGCCAGCTCGTGGGCGACGATCTGATGGTGACGAACGTCAAGCGGCTGACCGACTGTATCAAGCGGGGCCTGGGCAATTCGATCCTGGTGAAGGTCAACCAGATCGGCACCCTGACCGAGGCGCTGGCCGCCGTCGAGACCGCGCACAAGGCCGGGTACACCGTGGTGATGTCGCATCGCTCTGGCGAGACCGAGGACGCCACCATCGCCGACCTCGCGGTCGCCACCAACTGCGGACAGATCAAGACCGGCTCGCTGGCGCGCTCCGACCGCACGGCGAAGTACAACCAGCTTCTCCGGATCGAGGGAGAGTTGGGCGCCCAGGCCAAGTATCCCGGTAAGGCGGCGCTGAAGGCTTACCGTTAGTCCGGCCAAACCGGCGGGTGAGTGCCGAGCGGCACCGACGGCCGCTCCCAGCGAGGCGGCGTTTCGCTCATGGCGGCTGCGTGGCGCACGCTGGTCAACGTCCCAAAGCCTGACGGGCCTTCATCCAATCGGTCGCGCACGTCGTCGAGACCGGGATCGGGACAGGCAAGCCCGTCGATCCGCCCGAGGCTGCGGAACCAATGTCCGGTCTGGGCGAGCGAGCTGCGCACGTGCCAACTCCCGCCCTCGCGCACCCGCCGGGCCAAGGCCGTCATCGCCGCAAACGCCATCAGGTAGCCGGTGGCATGATCGAGCGTTTGCGCCGGCAGCGGCTTCGGCTGATCGGAGCCGGCGGCCTCCGCTTCGGCGACGTTGAGCCCGTTGGCGTTCTGCACCAGCGAGTCGAAACCGCGCCGGCCCGACCACGGGCCTTCGTGACCGTACGCGCAGAGCGAGACATAGAGGATACCGGGCCGGATGCGGGCGGCCTCCTGCGGGCCGAAGCCGTGCGACGCGATAGCACCGGGCCGATAGCCCTGGACCACGACGTCGGCGTCGCGCAGCAGGCCTGCCAGCGCTTCCCGCCCGCCGGGCTCGCGCAGATCGATCTGGGTCGAAAGCTTGCCCCGGCCGGTGTCGACGACCAGATGCCCCATCGAAGGCAAATGCGCAGCCGTGACCAGCAGCACGTCGGCGCCATGCGCCGCCAGCGTGCGCCCGCACACCGGGCCGGCGATCACCCGCGTCAGGTCCAGCACCCTGATGCCGGAAAGCGGACGATCCCCCGGGCCGAGCGGCTGCGGCGGCGCGTCGCCGATGCGGTCGATGTTGAATAGCGGCAGACCGGCAACCGCGCGGCCCTGCGGGTGCTCGTCCCATTCCGCGAATGAGCGTGAGGCGGTGGCGACAAGGCCGGCCTCGGCTGCGGCGGTCTCCAGCGCTTCGGCGCGCCAGCCGTCGAGCGCGCTCTGAACGGCTGAACGCTCGTAATCGCAGCCGAGCAGGGCCAGCATTCCGGTGCGGTGATGCGGCAGGTTGGTGTGGAGGCGTACGAAACGGCCGTCGCCGCAGCGATAAAGCCCGGCGATCTTGTCCCAGGTTTCGCCGACCGGTTGCCCATCGACGCACATGTAGCGTTCGCTGCGAAACTCGATCGCCGCATCGCGCATATCGACGCCGATGCGCTGGCTCCGCCCGGTGCGCAGCCGCCACAGTTCACCGGCGGCCATCGCCACAGCCGCGATGGTGGTCTGCGCTGCAATCCCGTTCGCAAACGAAGAGGGAAGCACGGGCTCATGGCCGCTGAGATCGACGGCATCAAGTGCGTCGGCAGAATGCCCGGCCACGCGCCACAGCGCAGCGAGAACGGTTGTTGGATCGGGTGCGCTCATTCAGCCGCGCTCGGTGTCTGACCCGATCATACGGGACCCTTGCGCCAATAGCCGCGTTTTTTCGATTCTGTAGCGACGGTTCCTTTAGCGGCACGGCATTGCGCCAATGCTGCAAGGGCGATCCAGGCACTTGAGGCTCGCCGTTAAACCGGCCTTAACGCGACGCACGTCATTTTCCCGTCATGATCACCCGACGAAAGCTCCGATCTTTCCTGAGCGCGCTCGGGCTTTACGTCGCGGCGGCGGGACTGATCAGCTATTTCGGCGTCAACGCCTACACCGGCAACCGCGGCCTTAACGCCAAGCAGGATCTCGACCATCAGTTCGCGGAGCTTTCGGGCGAGCTCGCCCGCCTCAAGCACGAGCGGGCAGAGTGGCAACGCCGCGTCGCGCTGCTGAAATCCGAGAGCATCGATCCCGACACGCTGGACGAGCGCGCGCGTGCGGTCCTGAACTACCTCGAACCGCGCGAGCTGACGCTGATCGTCCGGCGGCCGTAGCGGTCCGACGCCGGCGCCGTCTTCAAGTAATTTTCTTTTGTCCTCAGGCGCTTGTGCGCATGATTCGGACCTGTGTGCGACCAACGCACACGCTTCCGCCGCCTCGAAATATGGGCTATTGGGTGGATGGCCGTCGCTCGACGGCGACTTTGCCCGAGGAGAACCATGGCCGTCGCCAAGGACAAGGCGCAGCCGTCCGCTGCGCGCCGCCCCGACAAGCCGTCGGAGCAAGGGTCCGTCCCGGAGCTGAGCAAGGAGCAGAGCGTCTCGGCTTATCGGGACATGCTGCTGATCCGGCGCTTCGAGGAGAAGGCCGGCCAGATGTACGGCATGGGGCTGATCGGCGGCTTCTGCCATCTCTACATCGGCCAGGAGGCGGTCGTCGTCGGGATGCAGATGGCGCTCAAGCCAGGCGACGGTGTCATCACCGGCTACCGCGACCACGGCCATATGCTGGCCTGCGGCATGGATCCCAAGGGTGTCATGGCCGAACTGACCGGGCGCCAGCACGGCTATTCCCGCGGCAAGGGCGGGTCGATGCACATGTTCTCCGCCGAGAAGGGCTTCTACGGCGGCCACGGCATCGTCGGCGCCCAGGTTCCGCTCGGCACTGGCCTCGCTTTCGCCAGCAAGTACCGCGGCAACGACAATGTCAGCCTCACGTATTTCGGCGACGGTGCGGCCAACCAGGGCCAAGTCTACGAGAGCTTCAATATGGCGAAGCTCTGGAAGCTGCCCGCGGTCTACATCATCGAGAACAACCAGTACGCCATGGGCACCTCATTGGCGCGGGCTTCGGCCAACACCGACCTCTCGACGCGCGGCGCATCGTTCGGCATCCCGGGCGAGCGGGTCGACGGCATGGACGTGCGCGCCGTCAAGGACGCAGCCGAACGGGCCGTGACCTGGTGCCGCGAAGGCAACGGCCCGATGATCCTGGAGATGCTGACCTACCGCTATCGCGGCCATTCGATGTCGGACCCGGCCAAGTATCGCACCCGCGACGAGGTCGAGAAGGTCCGCAACGAGCAGGACCCGATCGAGCAGGTGCGCCGGCGGCTGCTGGAATGGAAATGGGCCAGCGAGGACGATCTCAAGAAGATCGACGCCAAGGTGCGCGACGCCGTCAACGAGTCGGCCGAGTTCGCGACCGTCGATCCCGAGCCGGATGCGTCGGAGCTTTACACCGACATCTACGCGCAAGCGGCGCGGTGAGCATGGCCCTGATCGCAACCATCGTGACTGTGCTCGCCCTCGCAGGCGCAATCGTGAGCTGGATCGCGGCCGCGACGTTCCAGTTGCGGGCGGCGCACCCCGGCGCGGCGCGCAGCCTCACGATCGTGCTCTGGCCGTTTGCGACCCGGCGCCTGCAAGACGGCGCGGCCGAACATGCCGCCAAGGTCAACAAGGCTCTGGTGGCTTTCTTCGCCTGTCTGACGGTCGCGGTTGCGGCCACGTCGGTGGCGACCAATCTGTCGCGTTTGTCCCGCTAGGCAGGTCCCGCGTCCATGTCCATTCAAGTGTTGATGCCAGCGCTCTCGCCCACGATGGAGAAGGGCAACCTCGCCAAGTGGCTCAAGAAGGAGGGCGATACGATCAAGGCCGGCGACGTGATCGCCGAGATCGAGACCGACAAGGCGACCATGGAGGTCGAGGCGGTCGACGAAGGCACGCTCGGCAAGATCCTGATCCCCGAGGGCACCGCCGACGTCGCGGTCAACACCCCGATCGCCGTGATCCTGTCCGATGGCGAGGATGCCTCGGCGGCCGATGCGGCCAAGCCCGCGCAGCAGCAAAAGTCCGCCGAATCCGCTCCGCCCGCCGCCAAGGAAGCATCCGCGCCGAGGAAAGCGCCGTCGGCCGTAGCCGAGCCGCCGAAGCCCGCCGCGCCGATCGAGCCCGACGTGCCGGAAGGCACCGAGATGGTCAACATCACCATGCGCGAAGCGCTGCGCGACGCCATGGCCGAGGAGATGCGCCGCGACAAGGACGTCTTCGTGATGGGCGAGGAGGTCGCCGAGTATCAGGGCGCCTACAAGGTTACGCAGGGCCTGCTGCAGGAGTTCGGGCCCGAGCGGGTGGTCGACACTCCGATTACCGAGCATGGCTTTGCCGGACTGGGCGTCGGCGCGGCGCTGGCCGGGTTGAAACCCATCGTCGAGTTCATGACCTTCAACTTCGCCATGCAGGCGATGGACCAGATCATCAATTCGGCGGCCAAGACCCGCTACATGTCCGGCGGCCAGATCGGCGCTTCGATCGTATTCCGGGGCCCCAACGGCGCCGCCGCCCGCGTCGCCGCGCAGCACAGCCAGGACTACTCGGCCTGGTTCTCCCATATTCCCGGACTGATCGTGATCGCGCCGTCGAACGCCGCCGACGCCAAGGGGCTGCTCAAGGCCGCGATCCGCGATCCCAACACCGTGATCTTCCTCGAGAATGAAATTCTCTATGGCCAGGCCGGGCCGGTGCCGAAGCTCGACGATTTCGTGCTGCCGATCGGCAAGGCGAGAATTGCCCGTCGTGGAAACGACGTGACCATCGTGTCGTTCTCGATCGGCATGAGCTACGCGCTCAAGGCCGCCGACGAACTCGCCAAGCAGGGCATCGACGCCGAGGTGATCGACCTCCGCACGCTCCGCCCAATGGATTCCGACACGATCATCGAGTCGGTGAAGAAGACCGGCCGCATCGTCACGGTCGAGGAGGGGTGGCCGCAGGCCGGCATCGGCGCCGAGATCGCGGCCCGCGTCATGGCCGGCGCCTTCGACTACCTCGATGCACCGGTCACGCGGGTTTCCGGCAAGGATGTGCCGATGCCCTATGCGGCCAATCTGGAAAAGCTGGCGCTGCCTTCGGTTGCCGAGGTGGTCGAAGCGGCGAAGTCAGTCTGTTATCGGTAAAAGACGCCAAATGAGGGTGCCATGAGCATGAACGAAACCCCGAAGAGCTTCGATGCGCTGCAGCTTCCGCCCGCGGCGCTCGATCGCGGGGGTGTCGAAATTCTGCGCGCCGGCATCATCGACGATGGGCTGCACGTCACGCTGCGGCCGGTGTTCGAGGACACAAGGCTGTGGGGCCGCGTGCTGGCCGACATCGCGTTCCAGGTGGCCCGTGCCTACGCGCATCAACAGCGCGGCAACATGCCCGATATCATCGCCAATATCCGTTCCGCTTTCGACGCCGACATGAACAATCCGCCCGACTTCCACAGCGAGGTCGGGCCGCTGACCTGACGCTTTTGTCCGCGCGAGCGTAAAGCCATGCCGATCAATATTCTCATGCCCGCGCTGTCGCCCACAATGGAAAAGGGCAACCTCGCCAAATGGCTCAAGCGCGAGGGCGACAAGGTCAAGCCCGGCGACGTCATCGCCGAGATCGAGACCGACAAGGCGACCATGGAGGTCGAGGCGGTCGACGAGGGCACGCTTGCGAAAATCATGGTGCCTGAAGGCACCGCCGATGTGCCGGTCAATCAGGTAATCGCGGTTCTGGCGGGCGAGGGCGAGGACGCCAAGGCTGCGGCGGCGGGTGCCGTATCGGCTCCGCCACAGGCCAAGGCGCCCGAGGCTCCAAAGCCCGCAGCGGCTCCCAAGCCGGAAGCCAAGTCCGAAGCCAGGACCAGCGCGCCGCAACCCACGGCACAGCCGCAAGCGCCCGCGAAAGCCGAAAGCGCGGGAGGCAATCGCGTGTTCGCTTCGCCGCTCGCCAAGCGGCTCGCCAAGGAAGCCGGCGTCGACATTGCCCGCGTCGAAGGGTCCGGCCCGCACGGCCGCATCATCGCGCGTGACGTCGAAGCGGCGAAATCCGGCAAGGGACTGAAAGCGGCGGGTGCCGCGCCTGCGGCGTCCGCAGCGCCGGCTGCCGCACCATCGATGTCGGACCAGCAGATCCGCGCGCTGTTCGAAGACGGCAGCTACGAGGTGGTGCCGCACGACGGCATGCGGCGCACCATTGCGCAGCGGCTCACGCAATCGACGCAGACCATCCCGCATTTCTATCTCACGATGGACTGCAACATCGGCAAGCTGCTGGAGGCGCGCGAGGACATCAACGCCGCGGCTCCCAAGGACAAGGACGGCAAGCCCGCCTACAAGCTCTCGGTCAACGACTTCGTCATCAAGGCCTTGGCGTTGGCGTTGCAGCGCGTGCCCGACGCCAACGTGAGCTGGACTGAAAGCGGCATGCTCAAGCACAAGCATTCCGACATCGGCGTCGCGGTCGCGATGCCTGGCGGCCTGATCACGCCGATCATTCGCAACGCCGAGACGAAATCGCTCTCGATCATTTCCAGCGAGATGAAGGACTTCGCGGCCCGCGCCCGCGCCCGCAAGCTCAAGCCTGCCGAGTATCAGGGCGGCACCACGGCGGTCTCCAATCTCGGCATGTACGGAATCAAGGATTTCACCGCGGTGATCAATCCACCGCACGCCACGATCCTGGCGGTGGGCGCCGGCGAGGAGCGTGCCATCGTCCGGAACGGCAAGATCGAAGCCGCCCATGTGATGAGCGTGACGCTGTCGTGCGATCATCGCGCGGTCGACGGCGCGCTCGGCGCGGAACTGATCGGCGCGTTCAAGACGCTGATCGAGAACCCGGTGATGATGGTGGTGTGAGGTGCGAGCGTAGTTTCAAAACTTGAAAATGCCTGGGGAGGCGACAAATGACCAAGACACGACGTGAGATTCTCAAGGGTGCGGCGGCTATCGGCGGTGCGACCTTGTTTGCACCGGCGGTTTGGGCGCAGGCGCAATATCCAAACCGCACGGCGCGGATCGTCGTGCCGTTCCCGGCCGGCGCCACCACCGACATGCTGGCGCGCCTGATCGCGCAGCATCTCACCGAGTCTTTGGGCCAGAGCTTCGTGGTCGAGAACGTCGGCGGCGGCGGCGGGTCGATCGGCGCCGATCAGGTCGCGAAGGCCGCGCCCGACGGCCACACGCTGATGTTCGGGAACATCACCTTCTCCACCACCACATCGTCGCTGATGTACGTCAAGCGCGCCCGGCACACGTTCGAT
>CAMDFO010000035.1 GCA_945897515.1 Rhodoplanes serenus
GGCTTCCGCCCAGGAGCGAGATGACGAAGCCCCCGACGATGGCGGCGTACAGCCCGCGATCCGGGGATACGCCGGAGGCGATGGCGATGGCCATGGAGAGCGGGAGCGCCACGATGGCTACGGTCAGGCCGGCGATGGCATCGGCGCGCAGATCGCGCACGCCGTATCCCTCCCGAAGCACGGTCAAGAGCTTGGGCGTGAACAGCTCGACGAACGTCGGTTCGAGGTGGCGCAAAGTCTGCGGGCTGCGGGTGTCCATGAACAGACCTGAATCGGGGCGGCGCATTGTTTTGGAACTTTGCGGGAGACCGCGCAATGGCCGCCGATGCAGGTCTCGCCTGCGCCGAAGGCTGCCCCCGGCGGGTTACCGGCCGTCTACGACACCGGCGTTTGCGGCTTGGGTGGCGCGCCCGGCGAGGGCGCCAGCAGCACGCTCGCCGATGCGGCGAAGATCAAGGCGAAGCCCACGATGTCCGGCGTGGTCGGCCGCTCGCCCAGGATCAGCACCGAGCCGATGACGCCCACCACCGGATTGGCGAGCGAGCCGAGCGATGCGGTCGCCATCGGCAGGCGGCCGATGATGTTGAACCAGATAAAATAGGCGACGCCGGTCCCCAGCACGCCGTTGAAGACGATGGCCGCCCAGGTTTTGAGCTGCAACGGCTCCAGCGTCGGCGGGCCCTGGAAGATCAGCGCAGCCGCCGCAAACACAAGGGCGCCGAGCACGACCTGCCAGAACGTGATGGCGAGGAGATCGCCCGGAATGCGTGCCCACTTCATGTAGATCGTGCCGCCGCCCCAGCTCAGCGCGCAGCCGAGCGCCAGCAGCAATCCGATCGGCTCCTGCATCGTCGTCGCCAGCACGGGATACACCAGCACGCTCAGGCCGCCGACGCAGAGCGCAAGTCCGATGCCGGCGCGGGTGTTCAGCCGCTCGCCGAACAGGAGCCACGCCATCAGGCTGGTCCAGACCGGCATGGAATAGTTGATGATGATCACCCGCGATGTGCTGGCCATGAGCTGCGCAAACGTGGCGCATGCTCCGAACGCCACGACGTTCAGAAATCCGGCGATCGCGACGTGCAGCCAAGCGCGGCCGCGCGGAATCGCGACGGTGCGTCCCTGCCATCGCAGCAGCACGAACAGCGCCAGCGCGCCGATGCTGTATCCGAAAAAACGCATGGTCCAGGGCTGGACCTCGTCGAGCGCGATCCGCATCGCGGGCCAGCTCAGCCCCCAGCAGAAGCTCAGAAGCACGAGCAGCAGCCGTGCCGTCGTGACGTTGTCCATTGCGGGCTTGGCGTTCACGGAAGAACTTTCGGTAGAGCTGCAATACGGCGGTTCATGTCACCAGCTTCAGTCCCACGATGCCGGCGACGATCAGCCCGATCGATGCAAGCCGCGCCGCGGTTGCGGGCTCGCCGAACAGATAGATGCCGAGCGCGGCGGTGCCGACCGAACCGATGCCGGTCCATACCGCATAGGCGGTGCCGACCGGCAGGGTCTTGAGCGCCAGGCCCAGCAGCGCGAGGCTGACGATCATGGCCGCGACGGTCAGCACCGAGGGCACCAGCCGCGTGAAGCCTTCGGTGTATTTCAGCCCGATCGCCCACCCGACCTCGAACAAGCCGGCGACAAATAGAAAAAGCCATGCCATCGCTCGCTCCTCTTATTGCTTCGCGTTCCGTGAGATCAGTACAGTACCGAAAATCGTCATCACCGCGGCGCACAACGCCAACGGCATGAACGAGGTCCACGGCAGCCCGGTGAGATCCCAGCACGCGCCGCAGATGACCGGCACGATCATCGCAATACCGTAGCTGATGGTGAACATGCCGCCGGCCATGCGATGCACGCCGCCGGGCGGACTCAGGATCGCCGGCAGCCCGAACGTGACGATGAACGTCACGGCCGCGCCGAGTCCGGCCGCCGCCGCCGACACCACGATCCAGACGCCGTCGCACAACACGATGCCGAGAAGCCCCGCGAGCGTCACCGGCCCGAAGATCAGGAACGGCCAGGGTCCGCGCTGCAGCCGCTCCGCCATGAACAGCATGGCGAACGAGCCGATCAGTTGCGCGCCGTTGAACCAGCCCAACGTGACGCCAATCATGTCGCCGCGGCCGATGCTGGTCAGGTAGTCCGGCACGAAGGCATTGGCGGCGAAGAACAGCGCGTTGTTGACGCCGAGCGTGATGCCGAGCAGCCAGAGCTGCGGGCTGCGCCAATCCGGCCACCACTGCCGAGGCGGCGCGGTTGGAGCAACCGGGACCGCACGCGGTCGCGGCGCGGCGAAAATGTACAGAAGCGTTGCGACAAGGCCCGGCGCCGACCACGCCAGCAGATCGAGCCGCCAGCTTCCGCCGACCAGCGGCAGCATCACCGGAATGCTCGACGCCGACGCGAAGGTCGCGCCCACCAGCATGCCATTGGTGGACACCGCGTTGGCAAGCCAGGCGCGGCTTGGCGCCCAGATGCTGACGAGCGTCGGAAACGCCGGCTGAAAGATCGCGACGCCAAAGCCCATCAGCAAGGTCGCGGCATAGAGCGTCCAGACGTCGATCGCCACGCTGCGGGCCGCCGCGGCGAGCGTCGCAATGGCGAGTCCGGCTGTTGCGACGACGAGCACGCCGAAGCGGCCGATCAGCAGCGAGCCCGGTACCGCGGCCAGCGCGAACATGCTCAGCGGCAGGCCCATCAGGAGGCCCACCTGGGTCTCGCTCATGTGCAGGTCGTGGTGGATCAGCGGAATCACCGGCGGCACCGCAAGCAGCGGAATCCGGATCGCCGAGCCGGCGAGCCAGAGCAGCACAAGCACCAGGAATAACGGGGGCATGGCCGGGCCTGCGCCCGGGGAGGTGGAGCGGTTCATCGATCAGGACGCCTCAGACCCGGCACGGGTCCCGTGCCGGGACCCTACGCGAAATCCGCCGGCGAACACGCCGCCAAATTGCATGCGAGCGTTGCGCTGTGGCAGCATCCGGCCGCCACCAGCAGGAGATCGTTGTCATGAATGCTCCCACCGCCAGCGGATCGCGCATGTTGCCGACCGACCGGATCGACTATTCGGCGATTTCCGAACGCCCGGCGATCAAGCTTCCCGGCGGCGCGCGCATGGCGATCTGGGTGATCGTCAACGTCGAGGAATGGGACCCCAAGGACACCATGCCGCGCACGGTGCTGACGCCGCCGGCCGGCGGCGCGCCGACGCCGGACATCCCGAACTGGTGCTGGCACGAATACGGCAACCGCGTCGGGTTCTGGCGGATGCTCAAAGTGTTCGACGAATTTCAGATTCCCGGCGTGCTGGCGATCAACGGCTGCGCCATCGAGGCGTTCCCGCCGATCGTCAAGGCGGCGATGGAGCGCAAGTGGGAGTTCATCGGCCACGGCTTCACCCAGCGCAACATGCAGAAGGTGCCGGACGAGAAGGCCGACATCCACATGACCACCGAGGCGATCAGGAAAGCCACCGGCAAGCCGCCGCGCGGCTGGCTCGGGCCGGGCCTGACCGAGACCTGGGAGACGCCCGACCTGCTCAAGGAGGACGGCTACGACTACGTCGCCGATTGGGTGCTGGACGACCAGCCGGTGTGGCTGAAGACCCGCGGCAAGCCCATCGTCAACATCCCCTACACCCAGGAGTGCAACGACGTCGCCATGATGCTGATCCAGCATCACAAGGCCTCGGAATACTATGATCGGGCCATCGACCAATTCGAGCAAATCTACGCCGACGCCGAGGACAGCGCCCGGGTGATGGCCCTGGTGGTGCACCCCTACATCATGGGCGCGCCGCACCGGCTGAAGTATTTCCGCAAGATTTTCGAGACCATCCGGCAGAAGCCGGACGTGGCGTTCATGACCGGAGGCCAGATTTTCGACTGGTATCTGAACGTCGGCCCGAAAGCCCCGTGATCGGTTGCGTATTGAACCGCAGAGCTTCGGTGTACCTTGCCGGTAGCCGACACCCTGATCGTCAAAGAAATGATCCTGCGCCACCGACGGTGTCGTGATTGGGGCAATTGCCCTCGCACGGGAGAGACCGTAGGCTCAATCCCTACAGCGCCATACCATTTCCATCTGAATGGATAGAACTCGTGTTGATACGTCATGTTGCAACCGTGGCTGTGATCGCCGCCCTGCTCGGTCCTGCCAGTCTCGCGCAAGCCCAGTCCGACAACGAGCAACAGGAGATGTTGCGCGGCGGCGCGACTAAGAAGGGCGTCTACAACATCTTTGGCTACGACGGCACTGGCCTCGGCGGCACCACCGTGCGTTATGACAGCAAATATGCGGCGGGCACCATCGTCGTCGATACGGCCGAGCGGCGACTCTATCTCATTCAGGAAAAAGGCTCGGCACTACGCTACGGCATCGGTGTGGGTCGGGTTGGCTTCCAGTGGAAGGGCACGCACAAGGTCACCGCGAAAAAGGAAAATCCGGATTGGACGGCGCCGCCGGAGATGATCGCGCGGCAAAAGGATGTGCCAAGGCACATGAAGGGTGGCGATCCAGCCAATCCGCTCGGCACACACGCGATGTACCTTGGCAGCACGCTCTACCGGATCCACGGCTCGCCCGATGCGGACTCCGTCGGCGAGGCGGAATCGTCCGGCTGTTTCCGGATGAGAAACACGGACGTTGCCGATCTCTACAAGCGGGTATCGGTCGGTACAACCGTAGTCGTGAAGTAAGAGGCCGCCAAGTTGCTCGGCATCACTTGCGCCGACTTCGATCCTGCCGCTCGCCGCCGACGTGATCGAATAGCCACGATGTCCGCTATTGGCACTTGGCGGATATCGTGGTGACTGTAAAAAATGTCCGCTTGCGACTCGAAGCAGACATGACGCCAGCGTGGGGCGAAGCGATCAAGGGCGCGAACATCGAACCGCAAAGAGCACGTGGCCTCAGCTTGTCAAAGGAAAAGGACGCAAAGGACGATCATGAAATTCTGCATGCATCTCAGCACCCGCATTCAGGACAAGCGGAATGAACTCCCGCTTATCAACTTGATGACTGACCTTGCGCTCAAGGCAGATGCTGGCGGAAAATTCAGCGCGATATCCCTGACAGAACACCACCTCCACGAGAACCAAGCCTATCAGAATTCGCTCTTGTTCGCGTGCGCGCTCGCGCCTAGGCTAACCTGGGCCACGCTCATTCTCGCTACGGTCAATCCGGCGCTGCATCACCCCGTGCGGCTGGTCGAGTCGTGCAACCTGATCGATCAACTGAACGCCGGGCGGCTGGTCGTCGTTTTCGGCCCGGGATTCAAAGAGACCGACCTGGTGGCATTCGGGCGTGACGTCGCCGAGCGCAATGCCCTGTTCGAGCAGGGGATACGCACGGTCCTCGATATCTGGGGTTACGACGGCAAGGGCGGACCGCTCGAGTTTGCCGTGGGCGCAGACCGTGGAAGGCTGGACGTCGCAGTGAACCCCTCGTCCTTTCGCAAGCCGCGCCCCATCCTGGCACGCGGAACCCTGAATCCGACGGCGATTGCCGATTGCGCCGCGCGCGGCTGGCCGGTGTTCACGGCGATCAAGGACCCGGCGAGCGCGCGCGAGCAGATGGCCGGCTATCATGCCGCGCTGGCGGCTTCCGGCCATGACGCTGAGACGATCAGGCTGGCCAGGGAATGGTCGACGATCGGTAAGGCGGTGCACGTGGCGGAGACTGACGAACAGGCCAGGTCGGAGGCCGAAGCTTTTTTCGTCAAGAACCCGAGCGGGGCGATCGCACGCAACCCTGATGACATGGTCTGCGGCAGTCCGGAAACTGTCACGCGCGCCATGCAAGCTTTTGCAGCGTCCGGCATGGGGGTGATGATCTGCGGGTTCCTGATCGATGTCGAGGACCCATCACGGCTTCGTCGCAGCGTGCGTCTGTTTGAGGAAGAGGTCATCCCGAAGGTGGCCGCAACGCCCATGCTATCGCCGACGACCTGATCGAGTAACTGATCGATGTCTGCCATTGGCACGAAGCAGATATTTCGCGGCGACGCAAAATTCGGTCGCTTTCGGAATGGAGCGGATATTTAGCGGGCCGCTTACAGAACCGGATTTATGAGTGTACACGACGTGGAGCGTACCGAATCGATCGGAAGCCCCGAAATGTCGGATCTCGCAGCGGCGCGGCAACTTCTCCGGACCACGTTTGGGTTCGATGGCTTCCGGCCCGGTCAGTCCGATATCGTCGAAGCCATTCTCGGCGGCCATGATGTGCTGGCGGTGATGCCGACCGGCAGCGGCAAGTCGCTGTGCTACCAGCTTCCGGCGCTGCTGCGCGACGGCTTGACCGTGGTGGTGTCGCCGCTGATCGCGCTGATGCGCAACCAGGTGGCGCAGCTTCGCGGCTTCGGGATCGCCGCGGCGACCCTGAATTCGTCGAACGACTTCGACGAGAACCGGCGGGTGCTCGGCCAGCTCGCGCAAGGCGAATTGCGGCTGGTCTACATCGCGCCCGAGCGGCTGGCGAAATCCGACACCATCGCGCTGTTGAAGCGATCCGGCGTGCGGGTGCTGGCGGTGGACGAGGCGCATTGCATCTCGCAATGGGGCCACGACTTCCGCCCCGAGTACGCAACGCTCGGCTCGATCCAGGCCGCGCTCGGCGGCGTGCAGACTATCGCGTTCACCGCGACGGCGGATGCCGCCACCCGCGGCGATATTCTCGACAAGCTGTTCCGGCGCACGCCGGAGATTTTCGTGCACGGCTTCGACCGTCCAAACATCCGGTTGACGATCCGGCCGCGCGATCCCGGGCGCGGACAGATCCTCAATTTCGTCGGCGCTCACAAGGGCCAGAGCGGCATCATCTATTGCAGCTCGCGCAAGCAGACCGAGGAGCTTGCGGACTTCCTCGTCGGCAAGGGCGTCAACGCGCTGCCGTATCACGCCGGCATGGACGCGGACGCGCGCTCGCGCAACCAGGATGCGTTCCTGCAGGAAGACGGCGTGGTGATCGCGGCGACCATCGCGTTCGGCATGGGCATCGACAAGCCGGACGTGCGCTACGTCTGCCACGCCAACCTGCCCAGCAACATCGAGGGCTATTACCAGGAGATCGGCCGCGCCGGCCGCGACGGTCTGCCGGCCGACACGCTGCTGCTCTACGGCATGGGCGACATCCGCCTGCGCCGGATGCAGATCGACCAGAACGAAGCCTCCGAGGAGCAGAAGCGGGTCGACCGCAACCGCCTCAACGCGCTGGTGTCGCTCTGCGAGTCCGCGAGCTGCCGGCGGCAGACCCTGCTCGGCTATTTCGGCGACCGCAGCGAAGCCTGCGGCAACTGCGACGTCTGCATCGACGGCGTGAAGGTCTACGACGGCACCATCGAGGCGCAGAAGGCGCTGTCCGCCATCGCGCGGACCGGCGAACGCTTCGGCACCGAGCATTTGGTCAACCTGCTGTGCGGCGACGAGACCGAGGCGATCGCGAAATTCGGCCACCAGCGGCTGCCGACCTTCGGGGTCGGCAAGGAGCACGGCAAGCCGGTGTGGCGCGGGATTTTCCGCCAGCTCTATGGCGCCGGGCTGATTTCCCAGGACATCACCGGGTTCGGCACCTGGACCATCGCCGACCGCGGCCGGCTCGTTCTCAAAGGCCAGGAGCGGGTCAATCTGCGCGAGGAGGTCCCGAAGCCGGCCACCAAGCGGGCCTCGCGGGATGCCGCACGGGCGATGGCGCTGGGCGACGGGGCATCGGGCGAGCCCGCGCTGTTCGAGGCGCTGAAGCAGCGCCGGATGGAACTCGCCAAGAAGCAGCGGGTCCCGGCCTATGTGGTGTTCGCCGACCGCAGCCTCCTGGACATGGCGCGGCGGAAACCCTCGACCCTGACCGAGATGGCGGAGGTCCACGGCGTCGGCCAGGCCAAGCTCAAGCAGTACGGTGACATCTTCCTGGGTGTGATCCGCCAGTACGCCGCCGGGTAGGGCGGCGCGGTATCGCCTCCGGCAGCCCCCGCAGAACCCAATATTTTCATGGCTTGTCGCGGCGTTGCGCCGTGTTGCGCGCCGAACATTCATATGTTACGCAACCGCGCGATTTTCGTGGGGTTTGAGGCCCAGGCGACGGCCCCCCGGGATCGATCATACCCCCTTGAAATCCAAGGGTTTTTTGCCGGTCGCCGTGACCGGTGCCGAACCTGCGGATTGAGCTTCAAGAGCACCTCGACGTGGCACGCGAACAACCGATCGTTTCCGGCATGGCCGGCCGTTACGCACGGGCGCTGTTCGAGCTGGCGCTCGACAATAAAGCCGTCGATGCGGTCAGGGCCGATCTGGACCGCTTCGATGCCATGCTCGCCGACAGCCCGGACCTGCTGCGGCTGGTCCGGAGCCCGGCATTCGGCGCCGAGGAGCAGACCCGGGCGCTGACCGCGGTTATCGACAAGGCCGGCATCGGCGGTCTGGCGCGGAATTTTCTGCTGTTGATCGCGAAGAACCGTCGGCTGTTCGCCGTGCAGGACATCATCCGCGGGTTCCGGACTCTGGTCGCCAACTGGAAGGGCGAGGTCCGCGCCGAGGTCACCGTCGCCGAACCGCTCTCCGAAAGTCATCTCGATGCGCTCAAGGCCGCGCTGAAATCCGTCACCAGCGGCAAGACCATCGATCTCAACGTCAAGGTCGATCCGGCGATCATCGGCGGGCTGACCGTCAAGGTCGGTTCCCGCATGGTCGACAGTTCGCTCCGCACCAAGCTCAATGCGATCAAGTTTGCGATGAAAGAGGCCCGCTGATGGATATCCGCGCCGCAGAAATTTCCGCCATCCTGAAAGAGCAGATCAAGAACTTCGGCCAGGAGGCGGAGGTCACCGAGGTCGGCCAAGTCCTGTCCGTCGGCGACGGCATCGCCCGCGTCTACGGCCTCGATAACGTCCAGGCCGGCGAGATGGTCGAGTTCGAGAACGGCGTGCGCGGCATGGCGCTCAATCTCGAAACCGACAACGTCGGCATCGTGATCTTCGGAGCTGACAAGGAGATCAAGGAAGGCCAGACCGTCAAGCGCACCCGCGCCATCGTGGACGTGCCGGTCGGCAAGGGCCTGCTCGGCCGCGTGGTCGATGCCCTAGGCAATCCGATCGACGGTAAAGGCCCGATCAAGACCGATGAGCGCAAGCGCGTCGACGTCAAGGCGCCGGGCATCATCCCGCGCAAGTCGGTGCACGAGCCGATGGCGACGGGCCTCAAGGCGGTGGACGCGCTGATCCCGATCGGCCGCGGCCAGCGCGAGTTGATTATCGGCGACCGCCAGACCGGCAAGACTGCGATCGCGCTCGACACCATCCTGAATCAGAAGCCGCTCAACGCCCAGACCGACGAGAAGATCAAGCTGTACTGCGTCTATGTCGCGATCGGGCAGAAGCGCTCGACGGTGGCGCAGTTCGTGAAGGTGCTGGAGGAGCAGGGCGCGCTCGAATACTCGATCATCGTCGCCGCCACCGCCTCCGATCCGGCGCCGATGCAGTTCCTGGCGCCGTTCGCCGGCTGCACCATGGGCGAGTACTTCCGCGATAATGGCATGCATGCCGTCATCATCTATGACGATTTGTCGAAGCAGGCGGTAGCGTACCGGCAGATGTCGCTGCTGCTGCGCCGCCCGCCGGGCCGCGAAGCCTATCCGGGCGACGTGTTCTACCTGCACTCCCGCCTGCTCGAGCGCGCCGCCAAGATGGGCGACGCTTCGGGCGCCGGTTCGCTGACCGCGTTGCCGATCATCGAGACCCAGGCCAACGACGTGTCGGCCTACATCCCGACCAACGTGATCTCGATCACAGACGGCCAGATCTTCCTGGAGACCGACCTGTTCTACCAGGGTATCCGCCCGGCGGTGAACGTGGGTCTCTCGGTGTCGCGCGTCGGCTCCGCTGCGCAGACCAAGGCAATGAAAAAGGTCGCTGGCAAGATCAAGGGCGAGCTCGCGCAATATCGTGAAATGGCCGCGTTCGCACAGTTCGGCTCCGATCTTGACGCCACCACTCAGCGACTGCTCAACCGCGGCGCACGGCTGACCGAGCTGTTGAAGCAGCAGCAGTTCTCGCCGCTGAAGATGGAAGAGCAGGTCGTGGTGATCTATGCCGGCGTCAACGGCTATCTCGACCCGATCCCGGTCAACCGGGTTCGTGCATTCGAGGACGGTCTGCTGACGCTGGTGCGGACCAAGAACAACGACATTCTCGAAGACGTTCGCAAGACCAGCGACCTGTCCAGCGACACCGAGAAGAAGCTGAAGGGCGTGGTCGACAGCTACGCCAAGACGTTTGCCTAAGTCACCTTCGCCGTCATGGCCGGATTTGTCCCGGCCATCCACGTCTTCCGGACGTGCGGCGAAGCAAGACGTGATGCCCGGGACAAGCCCGGGCATGACGATGAGAGACTGAGAACCGGTTTGATCGGAAGCGACTGAAGCGATGGCCTCTCTCAAAGACATGCGCGTCCGCCTCGCCTCGACCAAGGCGACGCAGAAGATCACCAAGGCCATGCAGATGGTCGCGGCGTCGAAGCTGCGCCGTGCGCAGGCGGCGGCCGAAGCCGCGCGGCCCTATGCCGAGCGCATGGAGACGGTGCTGGGTAACATCGCCGGCTCGGTGACCGATCTCGGATCCGCGCCGAAGCTGCTCGCCGGAACCGGCCAGGATCAGGTCCATCTGCTTGTCGTTTGCACGGCCGAGCGCGGCTTGTGCGGCGCGTTCAATTCCTCGATCGTCCGGCTCGCGCGTGAGAAGATCAATGCGCTGACCGCGGCCGGCAAGACCGTGAAAATCCTCTGCGTCGGCCGCAAGGGCTACGATCAACTCCGCCGCCAGTACGAACGGCAGATCGTCGAGCTAATCGAGCTGCGCGTGAAGACGCTGGGTTTCGAGCACGCCGAACAAGTCAGCCGAAAAATCGGCGAATTGTACGATGCCGGCGAGTTCGACATCTGCACGCTGTTCTTTTCGCGCTTCCGCTCGGTCGTGTTGCAGATCCCGACAGCGCTGCAGATCATTCCGCCGGTATTCCCGGCGAAGACCACCGAAGGCGTATCCGCCGCCTACGAGTACGAGCCGGACGAGCTCGACATCCTCGGCGAGCTGCTGCCGCGCAACATCTCGGTTCAGGTGTTTCGCGCGCTGCTCGAAAACGCCGCATCCGAACAGGGCGCGCGCATGTCCGCGATGGACAACGCGACCCGCAACGCCGGCGAAATGATCCGCAAGCAGACCATCACCTACAACCGCACGCGCCAGGCGATGATCACCAAGGAACTGATCGAGATCATCTCCGGCGCCGAAGCGCTTTAATTCAGGTAACGAGGACGATATGGCCACGCCAAACGCAGTCGGAAAAATCACCCAGGTCATCGGCGCCGTCGTCGACGTGCAGTTCGAGGATCACCTGCCGGCCATCCTGAACGCGCTTGAAACCACCAACGGCGGCAACCGGCTCATTCTCGAGGTCGCGCAGCATCTCGGCGAGAACACCGTCCGCACCGTCGCCATGGACACCTCCGAAGGGCTGGTCCGCGGCCAGGTATGCACCGACACCGGTGCGCCGATTTCCGTGCCGGTCGGCGAGGAGACGCTGGGCCGCATCATCAACGTGGTCGGCGAGCCGGTGGACGAAGCCGGTCCGGTCAATGCCAAGACGAGGCGCGCCATTCATCAGGACGCGCCGCTCTACACCGAGCAGTCGACCGAAGCCGAAATCCTGGTGACCGGCATCAAGGTCGTCGATCTGCTCGCGCCTTACGCCAAGGGCGGCAAGATCGGCCTGTTCGGCGGCGCCGGCGTCGGCAAGACCGTGCTGATCATGGAGCTGATCAACAACGTGGCGCGCGCGCATGGCGGCTATTCGGTGTTCGCCGGCGTCGGCGAACGCACCCGCGAGGGCAACGACCTTTATCACGAGATGATCGAGTCCGGTGTCAACAAGGACCCGAAGAAGAACAACGGCTCGACCGCCGGCTCCAAGTGCGCGCTGGTGTATGGCCAGATGAACGAGCCGCCGGGCGCCCGCGCCCGCGTCGGCCTCTCCGGCCTCACCGTCGCCGAGCACTTCCGCGACCAGGGCATGGACGTGCTGTTCTTCGTCGACAACATCTTCCGCTTCACGCAGGCCGGCTCGGAAGTGTCGGCGCTGCTCGGCCGCATTCCCTCGGCGGTGGGCTATCAGCCGACACTCGCCACCGACATGGGCGCGCTGCAGGAGCGCATCACCACCACCCACAAGGGCTCGGTTACCTCGGTGCAGGCGATCTACGTGCCGGCTGACGACTTGACCGATCCGGCGCCGGCGACATCGTTCGCGCACTTGGACGCCACCACGGTGCTGTCGCGCGACATCGCGGCCAAGGGCATTTATCCGGCGGTCGACCCGCTCGACTCGACCTCGCGCATGCTATCGCCGCTGATCGTCGGCGAGGAGCACTACGCTATTGCCCGTCAGGTGCAGCAGATTCTCCAGCGCTATAAGGCGCTGCAGGACATCATCGCCATTCTCGGCATGGACGAGCTTTCCGAAGAGGACAAGACCGCCGTGTCGCGCGCCCGCAAGATTGAGCGCTTCCTGTCGCAGCCGTTCTTCGTCGCCGAAGTGTTCACCGGCTCGCCCGGCAAATTGGTCGATCTCGCCGACACCCTCAAGGGCTTCAAGGGGTTGGTGGAAGGCAAGTACGACCACCTGCCGGAGGCCGCCTTCTACATGGTCGGCAATATCGAAGAGGCGGTCGAGAAGGGCAAGCGGCTGGCGGCGGAAGCGGCCTGAGCGAACGTCGAGCGTAGGACCAGACGATGGCCACATTCCACTTCGAACTCGCCTCTCCGGAACGCCTGGTGTTTTCCGGCGAGGTCGATCAGGTCGACGTGCCCGGCTCCGAGGGCGATTTCGGCGTGCTCGCCGGACATGCTCCGCTGGTCACGATCCTGCGGCCCGGCATCCTGACGGTCATGATCGGCGGCGAGCAGCAGAAGATCGTCGTGCTCGGTGGCTTCGCTGAAGTCGGGCCGGGCGGCTTGACCGTGCTCGCCGACATGGCGACCTCGCTCGAGGATATCGACCGGGCCGCGCTTACGGCTCAAATCCAAGAGATGGAAGAGCGCATCAAGACGATGGCGCAGGGCTCGGTGCTGGATCGCGAGATCGCCAAGCTCGATCACTTCAAGGCGCTGCAAGGCCACATGCAAGCCAGCGCGATGCACTGAGCGGGTTGCGCCGTCGGGTTTTTGGCGACGACGCGCCTCTCTCTCGGTTGTCATTGCCGGGCTTGACCCGGCAATCCATACGATCTTTCCGCGAAAACAAATCGTACGTGCACGGCGCGCTGCGCCCGCTCATGGATGCCCGGGTCAAGCCCGGGCATGACAGCGGGGGGTGGGTGGCCCGCTTTTGCCCGCGAAGCGAATCCCGCGCTACTTCTTCGCCAGCTTCGAAAATTCCTGAACCACCCGCTCGTATACCGGGCGCTTGAACGGCACCACCAGGTTCGGAAGGTTCCGCATCGGCTCCCAGCGCCAGGCGATGAACTCCGGCTCGTGCTTTCCGCCGGCCGGGTGCTCGATGTCGATCTCGCTGTCGTCGCCGGTGAAGCGCAGCGCGAACCATTTTTGGGTCTGCCCGCGATATCTGCCTTTCCACGCCTGCCCGAGAATTGCGCGCGGAATGTCGTAGGTCAGCCAGTCGTCGATGGCCCCGATCCGCTTGACCGAGCGGATGTTGGTTTCCTCGTAGAGTTCGCGCAGCGCGCAGTCGTAGGTATCCTCGTCCGCGTCGAGTCCGCCCTGCGGCATCTGCCAGACATGGGTCTCGTCGATATGTTCGGGTCCGTCGGCACGACGGCCGATCAGCACCAGCCCGTCGCGGTTGACGACGCACTGGCCGACGCAGGGACGATACGGCAGGTCTTCGAAGCGGGTCATGTGCTCCTCGTCATTCCAGCCTGGGCCGGGACGACGATGGTTAGCTCGACTTTGCTTTCTGCGCTACCGCGCTGATCGGCACCAGCACGAAGCCGCGGGCTTCTGCCGCCTTGGCCCATTGCACGATGCGGTCGATTGAGGCCGGCAGTGCGGTTGCGATCCCGACCGCGATGCCGCGCTCGCGCGCCAGCGCTTCGAGCCGCGTCAGCGCCCGGTCGATGCTGACTGGCGTCGGCACCGCGTCGAGCGCGACCTCGGCCTTGGCGATCGGCAGATTGCTTGATCCGGCGAGCTGCCCGGCGAGGCTGCGCGCCGACGTGCCGTCGTCGACATAGAGCAGGCCGCGCTTGTTCATCTCGCGCAGCACCATCCCCAGCGCTTGCTCCGACGACGTGAAGCGCGCGCCCATGAAGTTGGTGACGCCGACATAGCCCTGGAACCGGCTCATCAGCCAATGCAGCCGGTCGAGGTTCTGATCGGCGCTCAACCCGACCAGCAGGGTCTGCGGGCCTGGATCGTTGTCGGGATAATCGAACGGCTCCATCGGCACCTGGAGCAGGACTTCGTGGCCGTCGGCACGGGCACGCGTGACATGGCGCTGATTGTCATTGCCATAGGGGGTGAAAGCCAGCGTCACGGGCCCCGGCAGCTTGGACAGCGCCGCTTCGGTCGCGCTTGCGCTGATGCCGAGCCCGCCAATCACGATTGCGATGCGCGGGGCGTTGGCCTTGCCCGCCGCGGCTTTCACCGGACGGGCATAGATGTCCGACGCCCGCGCACCGTCGGGTGCGACCTTGGGAATGGCGCCGTGGCGCGACGTTTCAAGCAGGCGTTGCTCGATTGGCGCGCGGCTGTTCTGCGGCGCGGGGATCGAGACTTCCTGACGTTTGCCGGTGCTCCCGTCGATGATGGTGACGGTGGAATGGCTTCCGGGCACCGGCGCTGCCGCCGCTTGCCCTGGAACGGGCCCATCGTAACTGCGGTGTCCCTGGGCCGGTCCCGCAGCGGCTGCCGGGCCAGCTGGATCTGCCTTGGGCGAGACCGTATCTGCCTTTGAGACAATAGAAGCTGCGACCACGACCATCGGCTCGCCGCCGAGCGGATCGTCCATCACCAGCGCCCAACCCGCAAAGGTCGCGACGGTCAGGCCGAGCGCGCCGGCAATCGCCTGCGGGACGGCGGCCGGAAGCTTGAACGATTTTTTCTTTTTGGTGCCCTGGCCGAGTGGGGCGCTCAGGTCATCGGTCGCCACGGCCACCATCCCTCGCGAATCATGGATCGCAGGGTAGAGGCCGGATCGTTAACTGTTCGTTTACCGTCAGAAACCAGGCGCCAAACGAAAAACGGGGCGGCCGGTTAGGCCGCCCCGTTCAATGGATGCCAGGAAACCGAATCAGTTCGGCGTGGCCCGCGGGTTAGGCGGGAAGGCCGCATTGGTCTGGATGCCCCGGATCAGGTCGAGCGCGGTCTTGAGCGCCTTGTCGTTCTTCGGGTCAGGCGGGATGTAGGACTGCGAACCAGTCCCCTCTTCGCCGTCGGCCTTGAGATGGCCGCGCAGCGAGGCTTCGCCCTTGGTGTCAGTGCGGGCCTTGAGTTCGTCCGGCACGTCCTGCAGGACTTCGATGTCGGGCGAGATGCCTTTGGCCTGGATCGACTTGCCCGACGGCGTGAAGTAGCGCGCCGTGGTCAGCCGCAACGCGCCACTGCCGGCGCCGAGCGGAATGATGGTCTGCACCGAGCCCTTTCCGAACGAGCGCGTGCCGATCACGGTCGCGCGCTTGTGGTCCTGCAACGCGCCGGCCACGATTTCGGAGGCCGAGGCTGAGCCGCCGTTGATCAGCACGATCACCGGCTTGTTCTTGGCGAGATCGCCGGCGCGGGCATTGAAGCGCTGCGTCTCTTCGGCGTTGCGGCCGCGGGTGGAGACGATTTCGCCCTTCTCCAGGAACGCATCCGACACCGAGATCGCCTGGTCGAGCAGTCCGCCCGGATTGTTGCGCAGGTCGACGACGAAGCCCTTGAGTTTGTCGGGCGTGATCTGCGTCGTCAGGTCGTTGAGAGCCCGACGCAGGTTTTCCGTGGTCTGCTCGTTGAATTGGCTGACGCGGATGTAGCCGACGTCGTCGCCCTCGGTCCGCGAGCGCACCGCCCGCACGCGAATGATGTCGCGAGTGATCGACACTTCGGTCGGCTTGTCCTGGCCCTTGCGCATGATCTTGAGCCGGATCTTGGTGTTGACCGGGCCGCGCATCTTCTCGACTGCCTGGTTCAGGGTCAGCCCCTGCACCGCTTCGTCGTCGAGATGGGTGATGATGTCGTTGGCCATCACGCCTGCCTTTGCGGCCGGCGTATCGTCGATCGGAGCGACCACCTTGATCAGGCCGTCCTCCATCGTGACTTCGATGCCCAGCCCGCCGAACTCGCCGCGGGTTTGCACCTGCATGTCGCGGAAGCTCTTGGGGTCCATGTAGCTCGAGTGCGGATCGAGCCCAGCCAGCATGCCGTTGATCGCCGACTCGATGAGCTTGGAGTCATCTGGCTTCTCGACGTAGTCGGCGCGCACGCGCTCGAACACATCGCCGAACAGGTTGAGCTGCCGGTAGGTGTCGGCTGCTGCGGCCTTCGCGCTCATGCCGAGCTGCAGGACCCGCGGCTGAGTAGCAAGCAGCGTCAGGGCCACGCCCGAAGCCGCTCCGAGAAGAATGAGAGAGATCTTGCGCATCATCCGCGAGCCTTTTCGCCTTCACTTGAAGCCCACCAGGGGCTGGGATCGACGGGGGTCCCGTCCTTACGGAACTCGACGTATAGAACCGGCTGATTGGTACCGGTCGCCAGGGTGGCGGCCACTTGCGAACCGCCTCCCATGATCGCCACGGGTTCCCCGGTCAGCACGAACTGGCCGACCTCGATTGAAATCCGCTCCATCCCGGCAAGCACCACATGATATCCGCCGCCGGCATTGAGGATCAAGACTTGGCCGTAATTGCGGAAGGGACCAGCGTAAACAACCCAGCCATCGCAGGGGGCGGTAACCTGTGCGCCGACCCTTGTGGCTATAGTTAGGCCCTTTTCCGAGCTCCCCAGGCTGTCTGGGGCGCCAAATTCGCGTATCCGGACGCCGTTAACCGGAAGCGGTAAATGTCCCCGTGCGGAGGCAAATGCAACCGCCGGCGTAAGCCTTCCGGGGTCTTTCAGCGCCGCCAGATCGACCCGGCCGCCGGTGCCTTTTTCTTCGGCAGCGCGCGCCGCTGCGCGGGCGGCGCGGGTGGCCTTATCCAAACCTTCTTCGGCCTTGCCGATCAAATCTTTGAGATTGTCCACTTGGCGGGCGAGTGCGAACGCCTTCTGCCGCTCCGTGTCCAATGTCTTTTCGGTCTCGGTCTGCTTTTTCTGCCGTTCTTCGGTGAGCAGAGCGATGCGCTGGCGTTCCTCGGCGAGCGCCGCCACATCGCGTTGCAGCCGCTCTTTTTCCTCCGCGATTTCCTTGCGGATACGCACCAGGTCGGCGAGGTCGGCGGCCAATGCTTCGGCCTGGACGCGCATCCCCGGCACCACCGCGCCTAGCATCATGGCGGTGCGCACAGAGGTCAGGGCGTCCTCCGGCCGAACCATGAGAGCAGGCGGCGGACGCCGGCCGATGCGCTGCAGGGCGGCCAGCACCTCGGCGATCGCGGCACGCCGGCTCTCCAGTGACCGGCGCACTTGGCGGTCGTTCTCATCGAGCGGCTTGAGGCGGCTTTCGGTCTCGCCGATCCGTTCCTCGACCGCGCGCAGGCGGGCGGCGGTGTCGATCAGAGCTTGGTTGAACTTGCGGCGGTCTTCGCCGATGGCGTTGATTTCGCGCTTGAGCTGGGCTTCGGTTTCGGCCGTGCGGCGCTGCTGTTCCCGGACCGCCTGGAGTTCCTGATCGCGCAGGCGCAATCCATCGAGCGCAGATTGTGGATAAGCCGGACCGGCAAGGCCGATGCCCAGTGCGAGCGGGATCGCCATCGCCAAAGCGCTGCGCGAATCGCCCCTCAATCGCCATGAGCCCATCGGAATTCCAGGTACTCCGCCATTGTGGCGAAAGCAACGTCAGGCGCGGTGATAAGGGTGCCCGGAAAGGATCGTCATGGTGCGATAGATCTGTTCCAGCAGCATGGTCCGAACCATTGGGTGCGGCCAGGTTGCCGCCCCGAATGCCAGCTTCAGGCTGGCTTTGTCGCGCAGGCTGGGGGCGAGCCCATCGTCGCCGCCGATGATGAACACGCCGGCCGGCCGGCCGTCGTCGCGCCAGCGGCCGAGCCGCGCCGCAAGCGTCGCGCTGTCGAGATTCTCGCCACGCTCGTCGAGAATCACAGTCACAGCCTTATCGGGGATGATGTTGGCGAGCGCGATCGATTCCTCGATCATGCGCTTGCCGACCTCCTGGGCGCGGCTTTCCCGGATTTCGACCACTTCGACGTCGCGGAAACCGATTCGCCGGCCGACTTGCTCCGCGCGCTTGCGATAGCGCTCCGCAAGCTCGCGTTCCGGGCCATCTTTCAGACGGCCGATCGCGGCGATTGCCAGCCGCATGGCTCAGGTCCCGATCGTCAGTTCGTCTTCTTGCGACCGGCCGCGCCCGCCCACATCTTTTCGAGGTCGTAGAAGGCGCGCACTTCCGGCCGAAAGACGTGAATGATGACGTCGCCGGCATCGATCAACACCCAGTCGCCGTGGCGTTTGCCTTCGACACGGATGCCCTTCACGCCGGCCTTTTCCAGGCCCTCGACCACGCTGTCGGCGACCGAGCTGACATGGCGATTTGACCGGCCGCTGGTGACAACCATGGCGTCGGCGATCGAGGTCTTACCGGTGAGATCGATGGTGACGGTGTCCTCTGCCTTCATGTCGTCGAGACAGGCGAGGACGATGCGAACGGCCTCAGTCGCGGCTGGGCGCTTTGAGGCGGGGTCGGGCGCTCGCGTGCGGGCCCGAGGGGATGCGGATGGGTTCAGGGGCGTCCTTTCTTTCGGCTGCCGGCACGCCCCGGAATCGCCCGGGGCGATGCGATTAAGATAGGCGCGTTCAACCCCCGGTCAACCTTTTCCGTCCCCGCTTGGCGCGAAGCGCGGTGGATGAGAGGGGCGATTTGAGCCCATGGAGGTAAACCCAGGCCGGGGCTTTGCGTTCGGCAAGGTCGGTAGCCATGCGCTCCGGTAGGCGGTAGCGGCCGAGCGCCTGGGCGGCTCGTCCGCCCGTGGCGTAGAGGCTCGAACCCATGCGGTCCACGACCGCCATCGGCATGAGCCCTGCGATCCCTCGCCAGTTCTGCCAGCGGTAGAAGCTTCGGAGATTGTCGGCCCCCATCACCCAGACGAACTTCACGCCGGGACACCGGCGCACCAGATATTCCAGCGTGTCGTAAGTGTAGCGGGTGTTGATGACAGCTTCGAGACCGGTGACATCGATGAGAGGATGGTTCGCCAGCGTACGCGCCGCGGCGATGCGATCCGCCAGGGGCTGCAGTCCGCGGGTGTCCTTCAGTGGGTTCCCCGGCGTCACCAGCCACCACATGCGGTCGAGCTGAAGCCGCTTGATTGCCAGCAGGCTGGCGCCGAGATGCGCCAGGTGCGGAGGGTCGAATGTCCCACCGAACAGGCCGATGCGCATGCCTTTGGCATGCGGCGGCATGACGAGGCGGGGAGGCATTTTCACGCGCGCGATACTCTGACGACTGTCACGGCCTGATCTGCCCCGTGCCGCGCACCCGGTATTTGAAGCTGGTGAGCTGCTCGACGCCGACCGGGCCGCGCGCATGCAGCTTGCCCGTGGCGATGCCGATCTCCGCGCCAAAACCGAACTCGCCGCCGTCGGCGAACTGCGTCGAGGCGTTGTGCAGCACGATGGCGGAATCGACCTCACTCAGGAATTTCTCTGCCGCGGCCAAGTCCGCAGTAACGATGGCGTCGGTGTGATGCGAGCCATAGCGCTCGATATGATCGATCGCGGCGCCGACGCCGTCGACCACGCCGGCGGTCACGATGGCATCGAGGTATTCGGTGGACCAGTCCTCTTCGCTCGCGGCTTTCACGCGCGAGTCGACCTTGCGGGTGTCGGCGTCACCGCGAACCTCGCATCCGGCGTCAAGCAACATGGCGACCAGTGGCTTGAGGTGCGTCGGCGCGGCGGCGCGATCGACCAGTAGCGTCTCGGCCGCGCCACAGACGCCGGTGCGCCGCATCTTGGCGTTGAGCACGATCGCCTTGGCCATGTCGAGCGAGGCCGCCTTGTCGATATAGACGTGGCAGACGCCTTCGAGATGCGCGAATACCGGCACGCGGGCTTCGGTCTGCACGCGTGCGACCAGGCTCTTGCCGCCGCGTGGGACGATGACGTCGATGTTGCCGTCGAGGCCTTGCAGCATCAGCCCGACCGCGGCGCGGTCGCGCGTCGGCACCAGCGAGATCGCCTGTTCGGGGAGCCCGGCCTGCTTGAGGCCGGCGGCGAGCGCCGCATGGATCGCGCGCGCCGAGCGGGGGCTGTCGGAGCCGCCGCGCAGGATCACGGCGTTGCCGGCCTTCAGCGCCAGCGCGCCGGCGTCGGCGGTGACGTTGGGCCGGCTCTCGTAGATCACGCCGACCACGCCGATCGGCACGCGCACGCGGTCGATGATCATGCCGTTCGGCCGGGTCCAGGATTCGGTGACCTTGCCGTTCGGGTCGGGTAGGGCGCGGATGATATCGAGGCCGTCCGCCATGGCGGCGATGCGTGTGTCGTCGAGCGCCAGACGGTCGAGCGCGGCGGCGGTCAGCCCTGAAACCTGTCCCTCGGTCATGTCCTCGGCATTGGCGGCGAGGATCGCGGGCCCGGCCGCGCGGATCGCGGCTGCCATCGCCGCAAGCGCCTTGTTCTTCTGCTCCGCCGAAGCCAGCGCCAGCACGCGCGCGGCCGCCTTCGCGCCGCGGCCGATCTCGCGCATGGTCGCGGCGACGTCGCCCGATCCTTCGATGGTCTTCAGCGCGGTCATGGTCGCGGAGTTATGCTCACTTTGGTCATTTCTAGTTCTACCATGTTTCGGGGCGGTTCTCACCTCGTCCATGCGGGGCAGCCTTGCGCTGTTGTCCCTTCTCCCTAGGCTGCCGGCATGATTCGCCCCGCCTTGACCGCCATCCTTCTCAGTGTGGCCCTCATGTCCTCCGCCCAAGCCCAGCCGCGGCCTGCGTCCTTCGTCGATGCCGCGGCCGTCGTGCCCGGTCTCGTTACCGAGATGCGCTACCACGGCTCGCAGAATTTCATCGGCAAGCCGATCGACGGCTACGAGCAGCCGGTCTGCTATCTGACCCGCGAGGCCGCTGCCGGGCTCGCCCAGGTGGCGCGCG
Source organism: Rhodoplanes serenus (assembly GCA_945897515.1). Classification (GTDB taxonomy): domain Bacteria; phylum Pseudomonadota; class Alphaproteobacteria; order Rhizobiales; family Xanthobacteraceae; genus Z2-YC6860. Next base: position 21,244 of record CAMDFO010000035.1, read on the forward strand.
ATCTTGAGCCGCAGGGGCTCGCGATCAAGGTGTTCGACTGCTATCGGCCGCAGCGCGCCGTTGCCCATTTCGTGCGCTGGGCGCGCAACGTCGCCGATGTCGCGCGCAAGGCCGAGCACTATCCGGACGTCGACAAGCGCAATCTGTTCAGGGACGGCTATATCGCGGCGCGTTCCGGCCACTCGCGCGGCTCAACCATCGACCTGACCCTGGTACGGCGGTCCGATGTCGGCGAACTCGACATGGGCACGCCCTACGATTTCTTCAGTCCACGAGCGTGGCCGTCCGACAAGAGCGTCGGCGTGGAGGCGCAAAAGAATCGCGCCCTGCTGGCGCAGGCGATGAAGCGGCGTGGGTTCAAACCGTACGACAAGGAATGGTGGCACTTCACCCTGACGAACGAGCCGTTCCCCAACACGTTCTTCGATTTTCCGGTGAAGTAGTTTTGCCGACCGCTCAAACGGAAAACCCCAGCCTGCCAGCCGGGGTACTTCCGGGCGATCGTCGATCGCCTTCTAGACTCATGAGTGTCGCGTCGCGCCCGGACAACGTGCGGCTGACTCGCGAGTTCCATTCCATCAAAGAAAATTCGGCCAAAAAAATTCGGGAGGGCAGGGCGGCCCTCCCGAAAGCCTGGGGATTTAAGCTTGCGTCGATCAGACGCCCCAATCGCTCACTCGTTTGGCGGCGAGCGTTGGTGCCTGCAGTGAAACGTCCGAGAGCCCGTTGGGCAACGTGATCAGTTGCCGCGCGGCAGACCACCGCACATCAGAAGTTGCGGTGCTCACGCCCCTGCCATCACCAGATCGTCGCGATGCACCATTTCGGAGCGGCCTTCGATGCCGAGGATCAGCACGATCTCGTTCGACGATTTGCGCACGATTTTGGCTGCGTCTTCCGCGTCGTAGGCCACCAGCCCGCGGGCGATCTCGGCGCCGTCCGGACCGCGGATCACCACCGCGTCGCCGCGACCGAACACGCCGTCGACACGAATCACCCCGGCCGGCAGCAGGCTGCTGCCGCGACGGAGCGCCGCAGCCGCGCCGGCGTCGATGGTCAGCGTACCCTTGGGCTCCAGCGATCCGGCGATCCATTTTTTGCGCGAGGTCACCGGATTGGCCGGCGTGAGGAACCAGGTGCAGCGCGCGCCCGCGCCGATCGCCGCCAGCGGATGATCGACATGGCCCGACGCGATGACCATGTGCGTGCCGGCGGCCGTCGCGATCTTGCCGGCCTCGATCTTGGTCACCATGCCGCCGCGCGACAGCTCCGAGCCCGATACGCCGGCCATCGCCTCGACCTCGGCGGTGATGCGCGGCACCAGCGGGATGTGGTTGGCGCTGGCGTTCCTGGCGGGCGGCGCGTCGTACAGCCCGTCGATGTCGGAGAGCAGCACGAGCAGATCGGCGCTTGCCATGGTGGCGACACGCGCCGCGAGCCGGTCATTGTCGCCGTAGCGGATCTCATTGGTTGCAACAGTGTCGTTCTCGTTGATCACCGGCACGCTGCGCCATTCCAACAGCTTGCCGATGGTCGAGCGGGCGTTGAGGTAACGCCGGCGCTCCTCGGTGTCGGTGAGCGTCACCAGCACCTGGCCGGCGGTGATGCCGTGCTGGCCCAGCGCTTCGGCCCAGGTCCTGGCGAGCGCGATCTGGCCGACCGCGGCGGCGGCCTGGCTGTCTTCCAGCTTGAGCACACCCTTGGGCAGTTTCAGCACTGCGCGGCCGAGCGCGATGGCGCCGGAGGACACCACGATGATGTCGCGCTTGTCCCGGTGCAGTTCGGCGATGTCGGCCACCAGCGACGCCAGCCACGCGTCTTTCAGCCGTCCCGCGCCGGAATCGACCAGCAGCGACGAGCCGACCTTCACGACGATGCGGCGGAAGTCGGCGAGGGCAGGGGGTTTGGCGGACATGTGTGAGTAGACCGGCGGCTTATCAGGACGATTTGTCCTAGCACGCCCAACTTCCCGCCGTCATGGCCGGGCTTGTCCCGGCCATCCACGTCTTGCTTGGTGCCAAGACGTGGATGCCCGGCACAAGGCCGGGCATGACGTGCTGGGGTACGATCCCGATGGTCTCAAGGAGATTGTCGCGAGTCCTACATCGCCCGCTGCGGCGCAGTCTGGAGCAACTCCCGAAGCTGCTGCGCATAGAATTTGGCCATGCCGGTGGTGGCGTGGCCGCGTGTGGCTTCGCTCGCCGGGATCAGGTGCAGCCGGCCGTTCTTCACGCGCTTGAGCGCATTGTCCATCAGCCCGGTTTCCGGCGGGTTGCGTTCGTCGTCTGCGGCATTGACCACGAGCAGCGCGGCCCGGATGCGATCCAGGCCCGGCGATGCGTCGTAGTCCCCCGAGGATCCCCAGGCGTACAGGAAATCGTTGGCGTCGGCTGTGAACTTGGCCGCCAGTCGATCGTCGACGATCTTGTCGGCCTGCGCGCGCGTCGGCGCCGCCTTCTGGAACGCCAGCGTGCCGCCATTGGTGCCGATCGCGTAGAACACGCTGGCGATCTGCATCGATTTTGGCTGCGTGGTGTAGTCGCCGTTGTTGTATTCGGGGTCGCGGCGGATGGTTTCGATCATCATGCGCCGCATCATCCAGTTGCGGCTGGCCATTGCGGTGGGTTGCGACGCCATCGGCACCAGCGCGTCCATATAGTCCGGGTATTTTGCGCCCCACAGCCAAGTGTGCATGCCGCCCATCGAGTTGCCGATCACCAGGCGCAGGTGACGGATGCCCAGGCCTTCCTTCACCAGCCGGTACTAGGCGTCGACCATGTCGGCGTAATTGTATTTCGGAAATTTTGCCTTCAGCCCGTCGGAGGGCTTGGATGACCGGCCGTGGCCGACCGAGTCTGGGATGATGATGTAGTACTTGGTGGCATCGAGCGGCTGGCCGGGGCCGTACAACTCGCCCGCGAAAGCGGCGGTCAGCATGCCGCTGGCCGAGCCGCCGGTGCCGTGCAGCACCAGCACAGGCTGGCCGGAGGGCTCGCCAACCGTGGTGTAGGCGATGCGCAGCTCCGGCATCACCTCGCCGGTGTGAAACTTGAAATCCTTCGCGATCCACTGGCCCTGTTTCGGCGCCGGATAATTCTGGGCCGAGGCCGAAAAAGAGATCAGCGCAAACACAAGGGCGGCTGCTGCCTGCAACAGTCTCATGGCGTTTCCCCGTTACTGTATTGCTGCAATTGCGGCGGCGACGAACACCGGCGCAAGACGTTTTCGGAACGTTACACCCGCAAACCGGGACCCGGAAGCGCGTTGGACGCCGCTTGGCCCGGGTCTTGCTGAAAATATTATCTCGGGCGAACCGGCGACCGCCTACGCCGTTAGTAGGAGGTGGATCGCCCGATCCGTTGCTCGCACTCGCAAGAGAGTGCCAATCGCCCGCCAGCGCCGGGGTGGCGGCAGGAGAGATGACGAGGCGCTTATGGTGACCCTGTTTGAAATCATGCCGGTCCTGGTCATGGCGGCGATGATCGTGTTCATTCCGATTCTGGGCGATGGGCCGGGCGCGGGTGAGGCTGTGCGGCGCACGAAGTCCGGGCGCTAGTTTCGCGGCAGCGCGCAATTCTACGACACGGACGGCGTCTAATAAACCACCACCGAGCGGATCGACTTGCCTTCGTGCATCAGGTCGAAGGCGTCGTTGATCTTGTCGAGCGGCATGGTGTGGGTGATCAGGTCGTCGATGTTGATCTTGCCCTCCATGTACCAGTCGACGATCTTCGGCACGTCGGTGCGGCCCCTGGCGCCGCCGAATGCAGTGCCCTTCCAGACCCGGCCGGTGACCAACTGAAACGGCCGCGTCGCGATCTCCTGACCGGATGCCGCGACGCCGATGATGATGCTCTCGCCCCAGCCGCGGTGGCAGCACTCCAGAGCCTGCCGCATGGTGGTGACGTGGCCGATGCACTCGAATGAGAAGTCCGCGCCGCCCCCGGTGATGTCGACGATGGCCTGCACCACCTTGTCGCGGCCGACCTCGTCCGGATTGATGAAATGCGTCATGCCGAATTTCTCGGCCATGGCGCGCTTTCCGGGATTGAGGTCGATGCCGATGATCTTGTCGGCGCCGACCATTTTTGCGCCTTGGATCACATTGAGCCCGATGCCGCCCAGCCCGAACACCGCGACGTTGGCGCCCGGCCACACCTTGGCGGTGTTGATCACCGCGCCGATGCCGGTGGTGACGCCGCAGCCGATGTAGCAGATCTTGTCGAACGGCGCGTCCTCGCGGACCTTGGCCAGCGCGATCTCCGGCAGCACCGTGAAGTTCGCAAACGTCGAGCAGCCCATGTAGTGAAACACGTTGTCGCCGTCGCAGCGAAAGCGCGACGTGCCATCGGGCATCAGGCCCTTGCCCTGGGTGGCGCGGATCGCAGTGCAGAGATTCGATCGCTGCGACAGACAGGTTTTGCACTGCCGGCATTCCGGCGTGTAGAGCGGGATGACGTGGTCGCCGACTTTCAGCGCGGTCACGCCGGGGCCGACCTCGCGCACGATGCCGGCGCCCTCGTGTCCGAGGATGGCGGGGAACAGGCCTTCGGGATCGGCGCCAGAGAGCGTGTAGGCGTCGGTGTGGCAGATGCCGGTGGCCTTGACCTCAACCAGCACCTCGCCGGTTTTCGGTCCCTCGATGTCGATGATCTCGATGATCAGGGGCGCTCCGGCCTTCCAGGCCACGGCGGCACGGGTTTTCATGACGTCTCTCCGGACTACGGCGGCGCCGGCGGCGTCACTTGGGCGTAAGGGTGGTGCCCGTGACCCGGATCACTTCGCGCCACTTATCGGACTCGGCCCGCACGGAGTCCGTCATTTCTTTTGGCGAACTGGCGATCACCTCCAGCCCCTGCGAGCCGATGGCCTGATTGAACCGCGGGTCTGTGCGCAGCCGCTGCATTTCCTGGGCGAGCCGTTCCAGAATCGCCGGGGGCGTATTGGCTGGCGCCAGCATTCCGTACCAGGCGCTCACCTGATAGCCGGGAACGCCTGCCTCCGTTATCGTCGGAACATTCGGCAGCAGGGGCGATCGCTTTTCTGCGGCGAGACCCAAGACCTTCAGCTTCTGCTTCTCCACCTGTCCGGCAAGCGCCGGTTGACCGATCAGGATCAAGTCGATCCGTCCGCCCATGAGATCCACCAGCGCGCCGGTATTGCCGCGATAGGGAACGTGGACGATGTCGGTCTTGGTTTTCATCTTGAAAAGCTCGATACCGATGTGCAGGTGCGTTCCTATCCCGGTGGACGCATAGTTGAGCTTGCCCGGGTTTGCCTGCGCCAGCGCGATCAGCTCCTGAACGTTATTCGCCTTCAGGGCGGGGCTCCCGAGCAGCACCATGGACATTTTCGCGGCGATGCCGACCGGAGCCAGTTCGCGAACCGGATCGACCGTGAGCTGGTACAGATGCGGATTGATGGTGAGTGTGCTGTCGGCCATGAAGATCAAGGTGTGACCGTCAGGTTTGGCGCGGACCACCTGCCCGACGGCCACGCTGCCGTTTCCGGCGGTTTGATTCTCGATGACGATCGGCTGCCGCAGGGCTTCGGACAATCGCTCCGCCACGACGCGCGCCACCAGATCGCCGGTGCCGCCGGCAGCGGTGGTGACGACGAGCTGGATCGGCCTGGACGGATAGGCGTCCTGCGCGCGGCCCGACTCGGCAGGAAAGAGAAACCCGAGGGACAAGAGGGCAACGGCGGCCTTGAACCCTGTGGACGGACGGAAAATCGGGGTCATCGAGAGGTCCTGTCTGCTTTCCGGCATGGATCATCCCAGGTGTTGCGGAAGCGCCATCGTCAGCCGGGATAAAGGACAAACAATGTAACACGTCCGATGCGGCGCGTGCAGCAGTGGTTTTTGTGCAAGCGTTGCGGCAGGCTGATGAGACAATGCAGGCAGGAAGCAACGATGGCCGAACAACATGATGCGCTCTCCATCCTCCGGTCGATGCCGGCTGCAACCGTGTGGGAGGCCGCAGGCAAGCGCGGCGACCTGTCGCCGGCCATCAAGCCGCTGTTTCCGGAAGCGCGGATCGCGGGACCGGCTTACACCGTGAAAATGTTTCCGGGCGAAACGCTGGCGGCCGTCCGCGCTGTCGATGAGGCGCCGCCCGGCAGCGTCATCGTGATCGAAGCGGGCGCAGCCGAACGGGGCGTCTCGTGGGGTGGCACGGCGACGCTCGCGGCAACCCGCAAGGGCATCGCCGGCTTGGTGACGAACGGCACGATTCGCGATCTTGCTGAAGTGATCGAGCGAAAGTTTCCCGTTTTTGCAGTCGGGACCGGACTGGTTGCCGGATTGCGCGGGCATCCCGGCTGGCTGGATATTCCGATCGCCATCGGCGAGGTCATCGTCCATCCCGGCGACTTTATTGTCGGAGATCTGGACGGCGTGGTCGCGGTTCCGGCCTCGCAGATCGAGGACGTGGCCCGGCGTTCGATCGAGCAGCGCGACAAGGAAATGGAGCGGGAGCGGCGCCTGCTCGCCGGGGCGACGCTGCTCGACGTTCTGCGGCAGGGTTAGCCGCCAGCACTGTACGTCTGTGCGGTATCGTTCCGACTGGCGCGCTTACGGCTGCCAGGCGGGCGCGGCTTCGCGCGCCGACTTGCGCGTGGTGCCGCCCTGCGCGTCGATGATCGCGAGCAGTGCGCGCTTGACCTCGGGTACGCCCGCGCCCGACGCGGACGATAGCAGCAGCGGCGATTTCTTAGCCGCGCGTTTCAATCGCGCCATCTGCTGCTTGATCTGCTCGGGCGTCAGCGAGTCCGCCTTCGACAGCGCGACGATCTCCGGCTTTTCGGCCAGGCCGTTGCCGTAGGCTTCGAGCTCGGCGCGCACCGTCTTGTAGTCTTCGCCGGCGTGCTCGCCGTTGCCGTCGACCAGATGCAGCAACACGCGGCAGCGCTCGACGTGGCCGAGGAAGCGGTCGCCCAGCCCGGTACCCTCGTGCGCGCCTTCGATCAGTCCGGGAATATCGGCCAGCACGAACTCGCGGCCGTCGCTCTCCACCACGCCGAGCTGGGGCGCAAGGGTGGTGAACGGATAATCCGCGATCTTCGGCTTGGCGGCGCTCACGGCCGCGAGGAAGGTGGACTTGCCGGCATTCGGCAGGCCGACCACGCCGGCGTCGGCGATCAGCTTGAGCCGCAGCCAGAGCCAGCGCTCCTCGCCCTCCTGGCCGGGATTGGCGTGGCGCGGCGCGCGGTTTGTCGAGCTCTTGAAATGCGCGTTGCCGAAGCCGCCGTTGCCGCCCTTAGCGATCGTCACGAGCTGGCCGAGGTCGGTGAGGTCGGCGATCAGGGTCTCCCTGTCGTCCTCGAAGACCTGGGTGCCGACCGGCACCTTGAGCACCACGTCGTCGGAACCCGCGCCGTGGCGGTCCTTGCCCATGCCGTTGCCGCCAGATTTGGCCTTGAAATGCTGCTGGTAGCGGTAGTCGATCAGGGTGTTGAGCCCGTCCACGGCCACCACCACCACGTCGCCGCCGCGGCCGCCATTGCCGCCGCTCGGCCCGCCGTGCTCGATGAACTTTTCGCGCCGGAATGCGATGCAGCCGTTGCCGCCATCGCCGGAGCGGACATAAACCTTGGCCTCGTCGAGGAATTTCATGGGCTATAAGTAGCCTTCGAAGCCGCGCTTGTTAAGGACGCGGTGCCCGGAAACGCCGAACAAACGCAACATGGTTTCGAAGACCTCGTCCGGCCGGGCCGCGCTGGCCGGCATCGCCCTGATGACCGGCGGCATCTTCCTGTTCGCGGTCAACGACGCGCTGGGAAAATGGCTGGTTGCGACCTATTCGGTGGGGCAGGTGCTGCTGATCCGGAGCCTGGCGGCGCTGGCGCTGCTCGCGCCGTTCATCTGGCGCGATCTCGCGAGCTTTGCGGCCGCGCCGCGTTGGGGGCTGCAGGCACTGCGGGCGGCGTTCGCGACCGTCGAGGTGGCGTGCTTCTACTGGGCGGTTGCCTATCTGCCGCTCGCCGACGTGATGACGTACTACCTTGCCGGGCCGATCTTCGTCACCGCGATCGCCGGCACGGTGCTGCGCGAGCCGGTCGGCTGGCGGCGCTGGGCGGCGGTACTGGTGGGATTCGTCGGCGTGATCGTGGCGCTGCGGCCGGGGGCTGGCGTACTGAGTTGGCCGTCGCTGATTGCGCTGATCGGCAGCTTCACGTTCTCGCTTTCGATGATCTCGACGCGCTACCTGCGCGGCACCAGCGGTACCGTGCTGGTGACGACCCAGACCGTCGGCGCGCTCGCCTTCGGCGCTCTGATCGCGCCGGTCGCATGGGTGACGCCGACCGCGGGCGACCTGTGGCTGCTATGCCTGCTGGGCGTGGTGGCGATGGTGGCGCATGTCTGCGTCAACCGCTCGTTGATCCTGGCACCGGCCAGCACCGTGGTGCCGTATCAGTACACCACCATCATCTGGGCGGTGCTGTTCGGCTATGCGGTGTTCGGCGACGTGCCGGACGCCTGGATGCTGAGCGGCGCCGCGATCATCATCGCGGCTGGCTTGTTCATCTTCCTGCGCGAGCAGCAGCTTTCTCGGCGGGCTTCGTTTTCCGAGCCGCCGCCGTAGCGCTACGTCATGAACCGCGTCGTTCCGTCGCGCTCAATGCGTGGCAGCAAGTCGGTTTCCCACGCGAGATACTCGCTCATCGCGTTCACCGTATCGTTCGGGCGCTCGTAGGGCTTGAGCCAGGCGTCGAGCGGCTCGTCCGCCATCCGCGCGTCGGTCGACAGCGTGAAGCCCGCGGCCTCCCAGGCCGCGTTGCCGCCGCGCAGATAGCGCGCCGGCACCCGCGTTTCGGATGAAGCGAGACCGGCCAGCACGCCGTCCTCCGACGTCAGGATCAACTCGCCGTTCATCGGAATCCTGGACAGCGCATGGCCGAGCCGCGCCCGGATGGCGAACCACGCCCCCGGAATATGACCTTTGCGATAGGTCGGACTGAGCGAGAGGTCGACCACGGTGGCATGATCGTCCGCCACCAGTTCGGAAAGCTCGGCGGCGTCGATCCCGCGTTCGTGCGGCGGCGGATTGCCCAGCAACGGAGCGGCCGGCACGCCGGTTTCGGCTCCGGTCTCCGCCAGCACGAACACGTCGTGCCAACCCATCTGCTTGAGCCATGACGCCGTCATGATGGCGCGCACCGCGGCGTCGTCGACCAGCACGATGCGCGCGCCGAGCGTACCGGCATACTGGTCCGTCGCCTGCACGAGCTGGCCGCCGGGTGCGGAGAGCGCGCCTTCGACGTGGCCCGCGGCGTATTCGTCCGGATTGCGGACGTCGAACACATAGAGCGTGCGCGTGGTGTCGGCACGGAACGCGTCGAGCCCGGCGCGATTGATGCGCGGAATCCCGAAGCGGCTTGCGACGCGCTCGGCAGCCAGCAGCGCGTGGGTGCGGCAGCGGTCGGACACGTCGAGCTGGCGTCTGTCTTTGTCTTTTTCGGTCGCGAGGCCGGCAAGACTCCAGCCCATCGTGCCGTTGCGCAGCGCGACCACCTTGTTCGGCAGGCCGGCGTTGATCAGCGACTGCGCACCGATGATGCTGCGGGTGCGGCCGGCGCAATTCACCACCACCAGAGTGTCGGACGACGGCGCGATATCGTGGATGCGCAGCACCAGCTCTGCGCCCGGCACGTTGGTGGCGGTCGGGATCGAGACGCGCTGGTATTCGTCGAACGGCCGGCTGTCGACCACGACCATGTCGGTGCCGGACCGCATCAGTTCGTCGAGCTCTTGCGCCGAGATGCTCGGCGTGCCGCAGGCGTGCTCGATGTGCTCGCCGAATGCCTTGCTGGGGACATTGACGCCGGAGAACAGCTCGAAGCCGGCCTGTTCCCAGGCGCCGATGCCGCCTTCCAGAAACGACAGGTCGGTGTAGCCGGCTTTGGAAAGAACGCTAGCCGCGCGCTCGACCAGACCGTCGCCGCCGCCGTCGCACAGCACGATCCTGGTGTCGCGGCGCGGTACCAGCCGCCCAAAGCGCAGCTCCAGCCGGCTCAGTGGCACCGAGCGCGCCCACAACAGGTGGCTGCGCGAGAACAGCAATTCTTCGCGCAGGTCGACGAGTGCGAGCTCGCGCCCGTCGCCGAGCATGGCTTTCGCTGTGCGGGGCGTGACGGGGCGGATGGTTGCTTGCGAAGGCATGATACTCTCATCGTCATGGCCGGGCTTGGCCCGGCCATCCACGTCTTTCAGTGTATCCAAAACGTGGATGCCCGGGACAAGCCCGGGCATGACGGTGTCGATAGGACAGTGGCTCTGATCACGTCGCCTGCTGCGGCGTCATCTGGTGGACTTCGCCGGTCTTCAGGTCGATCCGGATGCGGTTGATATTGTCGAGATTGGTACCGGTGACGCGGATGAAGCGCGCATAGTCCGGATAGTCGATGGAGTGGATTTTGCCGTCCTGATAGATGCCGGCCTTGCCGGGCGTCAGCCGATACTTCTTCGCGGGCTTGAGCTCGGCGTGCTTGGGATCGGTGCCGCTGTCCTCGCGGTCCCATTCGATCATGTCAGTGTATTTGGTGGCCTGGCCATAGATCGCCCACGACGCGCCATGATCGTGTGGTGCCGAGACCCGCGCCTTGTCGTTGATGTGAGCGAGCACCTGGAACTTGAGCTCGGGGTCCTCGTAGAGCAGCTTCAGCCCACGCGGGACGTCGTCGCTGCAATACTCGTCGAGGAACGCCTGGTTGGAGAGAAGCTGTTCCAGCTTGATGCGAACCTGCTCGCGGCCGCCTGGGCCGGGATCGCGCTTCAGCGCAGCGCGGCAATCGGCGATGAACTGGTCGAGGTCGTAGGCCATGGCTGTCCTCCCTGGCGAAATCTCAGGGAGACATATTCGCAAACTGGAATGCCGCGCGCCAGCACCAGCTTATGCCATGTGAAAAGAGATGCAGCGCCGGGAGGGACCAAGATGGGCCTTGCCTCACTGATGCGGCCCGGTCGGCCGCTCCCGGCGTGCTGTTCGCGGGGTGCCGCTACGCTATGGGCCCGAACGTTGCCTTTAGCGCTTCGCGGCGGTCTGCTCCGGTGGCGTCATGGATGCCTCCGTATTGTTTTCCAGACGATGAAAGCCTCTTCCCATCGGACTGCGCTGTCAACCGCGAGGCGCGCATCATCACGATAGTATGACGTGATCGAAATCCTATAACGCGCGCCTCACGGAGCACTGCGACGTGCAATCTTGTCGCGCTCGGCAACCAGCGAGGCCATGATCTCACCCGTCTCACCGCTCTCCCGCAGACCCGCCACGACGCCGGCGCGATCTGCCTCGGGACGGTTCTGGCTGACCTTCCACTTCCCTTCGATCCGATCGATCGGGATTTCCACGCCGACGATGCCCTTCATTTGCGCCGCGATGAATTGCGCCGGCGCATCGTCAACCTTCCAGGGCGCCGAACGGACGCCCTCCTTCAGCAGGGTGAGATCATCGAGCTGACGGCGGAGCCAAGCCGCATCGTCGTTGACCTGCGGGCGTCCCCAGGCGTGCACGGTGACGTAATTCCATGTCGGCACGACTTTGCCGGTTTCGCGTTTGGTCGGATACCACGAGGGGCTGACGTACTCCTGCGGCCCCTGGAATACGACCAGGCATTGCTCGACGGCGGCCAGCTCGCGCCATTGCGGGTTGCCACGCGCGAGATGTGCGCGCAGCGTGCCGCGCGCCGAAGCATCGGCGTAGACCAGAAACGGAATCGGATTCGCCTGCAATCCGCCCGGCCCCGAAGTGATCAGGAGGCCGAGCGGGTGTGCACGCATGAGACCGTGTTGAACCTCAACCCGGTCCTCGCGAAAGTGCGGGGGCTGATACATCGCAGTTGGTTTTCCACGGATGCGGCGTGGCTACGCCACACGCGATGTGACCTTGCCCCAGCTCTTGAGCGAGACCCACAAGCCGCGGTCGAGCCGGAACTTGTCGATCGGCGCCGACGAGTTGAGTGCTCGGATGCGGGTGAGCCCGACGCCGGTCCATTGAAAGCCGCACTTCTCCAGCACGCGGCGCGAAGCCGGGTTGGTCACGCGCGCCGACGATTGCAGCGCCTCGTGATCGAGATCGGTGAAGGCGTGGTCGATCACCGCGCGCACCGCTTCGGTGGCGTAGCCCTTGCCCCAGAATTTCACGCCCAGCCAATAGCCGATCTCCGGCGGATGCCGGTCGAGCTGCGAGAAGCCGCAGGCGCCGACCAGAGCGCCGTTGCGCTGCGCGATCACGAAGACGGTTTCGCTGCCGAGATTCGCAGTCGAGATGAAATCCTCGGCGTCGCCGGTGCGGTACGGATGCGGAATGCGTGCCGTATTTTCGGCGATGCGGCGATCGTTCGCCAGCATGGCTACCGCTTTAGCGTCCCCAAGCCGCGGCGCACGCAGAACCAGCCGCTCAGTCTCGAGGACGGGGATACTTCTCTCTCGGTATTGCTCCGAAGGTATTTCCAGCAAGGTCATGACACGGGCTCCTTTTGCACGGATGAAGCGAAACGCTTCGGTGAAAAAGCTTAAGGGGGAGACGGTGTCCGTCTCCCCCTTAAAGAGCCCTATGAGCCCCGCCGGTTCGGAACAGACACCGGCAGACCCACTATGGTTCTACCGTTTTACTCGGCCGCGGCCTCCGTAGCCGGGAGGACGTTGACGTACACGCGGCCTTTGGCTTTGGTATTGAAGTTCACGCGACCGTCGATGAGTGCGAACAGGGTGTGGTCCTTGCCCATGCCGACGTTCTGGCCGGGATGCCAAGTGGTGCCGCGCTGACGTGCGATGATGTTGCCGGCAATGGCCGCTTCGCCGCCGAACAGCTTGAGGCCAAGCCGCTTGCCGGCCGAGTCACGGCCGTTGCGCGAAGATCCGCCTGCTTTTTTGTGAGCCATGGCTTTGTCCTAAACTCTCTGACCTTGTACCGCGATTCCGCGACGGAATCATCCAACAAATATTGATACCAGCCGTTAGCGCAACGCGTGCGCGCAAGAAAATTCGGTCTGGCCTGGCGTTTGGTTACTTTTTCTTGCCCTTGGCCGGGGCTTTCGCCTTGGGCTTTGCCGCTGCCTTGGGCTTGCCCGCGGTCTTGGCTTTGGCCGCCGGCTTTTTGGCCGGCTTGGCGCTGGCTTCCGGAGCGTCGTCGCCGTCGGCGGCAGGCTCCGGCTTGGGCTTGCGCTCAGGCTTCGGCTTGGCGCCCTTGGTCGGCGATTTGCCCTCGGTCAGGATTTCGCTGATCCGGATCAGCGTGAATTCCTGGCGATGACCGCGCTTGCGCCGCGAGTTCTTGCGGCGGCGCTTCTTGAAGGCGATGACCTTCGGCCCCCGCCCTTGCTCGACCACCTCGACCGCCACGCTGGCGCCGGCCACGGTCGGCACGCCGATCGTCGGCGTATCGCCGCCAACCACGAGAACCTCGCCCAACTGGACGATCTCGCCCGGCTCGCCCTTGATCTTTTCGATCTTGAGCATCTGGTCCTCGGCGACCCGGTATTGCTTGCCGCCGGTTTTAATGACTGCGAACATCGTTCTCTTGTCCCGCGTTCGACCCCGGCTCTCGGATTATCCGGGCCGGCTTCTTCCAGTCGGATTGTTGTGTGGTTACAGGCGCTTAGCGCCGTAACAAAGCGCGCGGACCGACGAGGCCCGCGCCACTTGCGGCTCTTATCGCCTCCACACGCCGGTCTTGTCAAGAATCGCCCATTTTGGCGGCTTTTCGCCTGGGCCCGCTTACCGCCGTCCCAGGCTTCCGTTACGCTCGGCCGCAACGACAGCGGGAAACCCGCATCGGCCAAGGGGAGGGACCCGTGAGGTTCACGCGACCGGTCGTCCGGCTTGCCGCCGGCCTTGCATTAGCGGTCATCGCTGCCGCTCACGCCCAGGCGCAGGACTATCCGGCGCGCACCGTCACCATCGTCAATCCGTTCGCGCCCGGCGGCGGCGTCGACCAGATGGCGCGGCTGATCGCCGGCAAGCTCGAACAGCGGCTCGGCAGGTCCTTCGTGATCGAGAACAAGACCGGCGCCGGCTCGATCATCGCGGCGACTCACGTCCAGAAGTCCAATCCGGATGGCTACACGCTGCTGATGGCGCCGTCGCCGACGATGGCGGTCAACGTCTCGCTGTTCAAGAACTTGCCGTACGATCCGCTCACCGATTTCGTGCCGCTCGCGCTGCTGGCCGGCACGCCGTTCGTCCTGATGGTCAATCTCGACCTGCCGGTGCATTCGGTGCCGGAGCTGCTGGCCCACGCCAAAGCCAATCCAAACAAGATGACGTTCGCGTCCGCGGGGCCGGGCGTGCCGCATCATCTGTTCATGGAGCTGTTCAAGAGCATGACCGGAATGGAGGCGTCGCACGTTCCCTACCGTGGCAGCCTGCCGGCGGTGAACGATCTCGTCGCCGGGCACATCCCGATGATGTTCTGCGACATCGGCCCGGCGGCTGGACTGCTGCAAGCGAAACGGGTCCGTCCGCTCGGTATCTCGACCCGCACGCGTCATCCGGCTTACGCGGACATCCCGCCGCTGCATGAAGCCGGCGTGCCGGGCTTCGAGGCGGTGTCGTGGCAGATGATCGTGGCGCCGGCGAAGACGCCGCGGCCGATCGTGGAGAAGCTGCACAAGGAGCTTGCGGCGATCCTCGAGCAGCAGGACGTCAAGGACCAGATCCTCAAGTACGGCTTCCTTCCGGTCGAGAACCGCTCGGTCGAGGGCCTGCAGGGCTACGTAAAATCCGAGATCGCGCGCTGGGGCAAGGTCGTCCGCGACGCCGGCATCGCGGGCTCGCAATAACGAGCGCATCACAACGGGAGAGCGGCATGCAGTGGTTGAAATGCCTGGTGGTCGGCGCGCTGGCGATGATCGCCTTCGGTCCGGCGCAGGCGCAGGACTATCCGGCTCGCACGGTGACGATCGTGGTGCCGTTTACGCCGGGCGGCGCGACCGACATCCTCGCCCGCATGTTGGCACAGCGGCTGGAGCAGCGGCTCGGCCGGCCGTTCGTGATCGAAAACAAGGCGGGCGCCGGCAGCGTGATCGGCGCAAGCTACGTCGCCAAGGCGGCGCCCGACGGATACACCCTGCTGATGGCGCCGAGCGGCCCGATGGCCGTGAACGTGACCATGGTCAAGAATCTGCCGTACGATCCTGCCGCAGATTTCATTCCGCTGGCGCTGGTCGCCGGTACACCGTTCATGCTTGTCGTCAATCCGTCGCTGCCGGTGAATTCGGTCGCCGACCTGATCAAGTACCAGAAGGATCGCGGTGGGCCGTTGCCGTTCGCGACGGTGGGGCCCGGCATTCCGCATCACCTGTTCGCCGAAATGCTCAAGAACATGACCGGCATCGAGACCTCCTATGTGCCGTATCGCGGCAGCACGCCGGCGTTGAGCGACGTGGTCGCGGGCCATGTGCCGGTGATGTTCTGCGATGTCGGCCCGGCCGGCCCGATGGTCGCGGCAGGAAAAGTCCGCGCGCTCGGCATTTCGTCCAAGACGCGCGTGCCTGCATTCCAGAACGTGCCGCCGCTGCACGAAGCGGGCGTGCCCGGCTTCGACGCTGCGTCCTGGCAGATGCTGGTTGCGCCGTCGAAGACGCCGCGTCCGATCGTCGACAAGCTGCACGCCGAACTCAAGGCGATCTTGGCGATGCCGGAAATCGCCGAGCACATCTCCAAGAACGGCATGGTGCCGCTGGAAGGCCGTCCGGTCGAAGGGCTGCACGATTTTGTGAAGTCGGAGATCGCGCGCTGGGGCAAGGTGGTGCGCGAAGCCGGTATCGCGGGGTCGCAATAATTCCGGCTGTCATTGCCCGCGAAGGCGGTCAATCCAGAGAGACAGTGGAAACAATGAGGAAAACGCCCGTGCAAAAACTTGTAAGCTGGCGCTTGCTGGATGCCCCGCTTTCGCGGGGCATGACAGCGATGCTTGTCGCGCTTGCGCTGACCGCATCGGCTCCGTCGCCCATCCAGGCGCAGGATTACCCGACGCGGCCGGTCACCCTGGTGGTGCCGTTCGTGGCCGGCGGCGGCACCGAAATCACGGCGCGCATCGTCGCCCACGCGCTGGAGGCCCGGCTCGGCAGGCCGGTTCTGGTCGAGAACAAGCCCGGCGCCGGCACGGTCATCGGCTCGAACTACGTCGCCAAGGCTGCGCCGGACGGCTACACGCTGCTGATGGCGACCTCGACGCCGATGGCGATCAACGCCACCGTGCACAAGGCGCTGCCCTACGATCCGGCCACCGACCTGATCCCGCTGGCGCTGGTGGCGCAGAGCCCGTTCATCCTGGTCGTCAATCCCAGCCTGCCGGTGAAGTCGGTGAAGGAGCTCATCGACTATGCCAAGGCCAATCCCGGCAAGCTGCCGTTCGGGTCTGCCGGGCCGGGCTCGCCGCATCATCTCTATGCCGAGCTGCTTTCGAGCATGACCGGCATCAAGATGTCCCACGTGCCGTATCGGGGAACGCTTCCGGCGCTCAACGATGTGCTCGGCGGCCACATCCAGTTCATGTTCACCGACGTGCCGCCGTCCGCCGGCATGATCCAGTCCGGCAAGCTGCGCGCGATCGGCGTCTCGACCAAGGAACGGCTCGCGGCGTTTCCCGACATCCCGACCGTCGCAGAGGCCGGCGTGCCGGGCTACGAGGCGGTGGCGTGGTTCATGGTGGCGGCGCCGGCGAAAACGCCCGCGCCGGTGATCGAACGGCTGCACAAGGAGCTGAAGGAGCTGATCGCGACTCCGGAGGTCAAGGCGCAGCTTGCAAAGCTCAGCCTCGTGCCGATGGACACGCCGTCGGTCGCCGACATGCAGGCGTTCGTCAAATCGGAAATTGCCCGCTGGGGCAAGGTGGTCGAGGCCGCCGGCATCGCGCGCTCGCAATAGCGAACACCGGTCGAAAGACGTTGGAATTGGAATCGGGAATCGGGAGAAAGCAACAGACGTCCGCGGATTCGTGATCCGCGAACGGCAACAGGACAAGAGGGGGAGTCATGATGTCGTTCATTCGCTGCGCGGCGGTCGCGCTGGTTACGATCGCGCTCGGTCAGCATCCGGCGCTGGCGCAGGATTATCCGAATCGTTCGGTGACGTTGATCGTGCCCTGGGCGCCGGGCGGCGCGGTGGACACCATCGCCCGCATCGTCCAGCCAAAACTGGCGGAACGGTTGGGCAAGTCGGTCGTGATCGAGAATCGCGCAGGCGGCGGCTCGACCATCGGGACCGCGGCCGGCGCCAAGGCTGCTCCCGACGGCTACACGCTCGGAATGCCGGGCAGCGGCTCGATGGCGATCAGCCCCGCGATGTACAAGTCGCTGCCGTACGATCCGACCAAGGACTTTGCGCCGATGGCATTGATCGGCCGGGTGCCGTTCGTGCTGATCGTCAATCCGGCGCTGCCGATCAAATCGATCCCGGATCTCATCGCCTACGCGAAGACCAACAGGCTCAGCTACGGATCGGGCGGAGCCGGCTCGCCGCATCATCTCTATGCGGAGATGTTCAAGGGCATGACCGGCATCGAGATGACGCATGTTCCCTACAAGGGGAGCGCCGACGCGATCCGGGACGTGGTGGCCGGGCATATCCCGCTGTTGTTCTCCGATCCCGCGCCGTCGGTTCCGCTGATCCGCGAGGGCAAGGTGCGCGCGCTTGGCGTGACGACGGCGGCGCGCTGGTCGGTCGCTCCGGAAATTCCCACCCTCCACGAAGCCGGCGTGCCGGGCTTCGACGCCGCCGGCTGGTTCATGATCGCAGGTCCCGTCGGCACGCCGAAGCCGATCGTGGATCGGCTGCACGCCGATCTGAAAGCCATCATGGCGATGCCGGACGTCCAGCAGATGGTCGAACGGACCGGAAACGTGCCGGTGGTCAGCCCGCCGCTTGCGGAATTGCCGAAGTTCATCAATTCAGAGAGGGAGCGCTGGGGCAAGGTGGTGCGGCAGGCCGGACTCGGCGGCACGCTGTAACGCGGCCGCCAATCGTTCGCGTCACGCGCTTTTCTCCAGCATGAAGCGTTCGAGCGTCATCGGGTTGCCCTTGTGCGCCGGGTCCTTCGGCTCGACGCCGTCGAACACCGACGCCTGTTCGAACCAGCTCCGTTGCGGCGGGAAGCCCCACGGCCGCGTCGTGATCTTCTGCAGGTTCCAGCGGACCGGCTCGTTCTCGATGTCCATCATCTGGTAGTGGGTGTTGAACAGCTCGATGCGATGGCCGTCGGGATCGCGGAAATAGGTGAACAGCGCGTGGCCGGGGCCGTGGCGTCCGGGACCGGATTCGAGATTGCCGCCGAAGCCGTGACGGCTTGCGATGTCGCAGGCCTGCATCAGGGATGAGGTCTCAGGGACCGCGAATGCGGCATGGTGCAGCCGCGGACCGCGGCCGCCGGCGAACACAATGTCATGCGGATTGCCCTTGCGCTGCATGAACACGAACAGCAGCGTGTCGCTGTCGTCGGGCGAGATGAACTCGGACAGGCGGAATCCGAGGCTGGCGTAGAACTCGCACGCCTTCGGCACCTCGGGCGTCAAAATCTGGAAATGATCGATCCGCAACGGGCAGGCGCCGTGATGCTTCTCGAACTGCACGACCAGGCGCGGCCGGGTCGGCTGGGTGGCGCAGAATTCGAGCGGCGTGCCGACCGCGTCGGAGACATGCAGGGTGCGCCCCTGGTTAGGCACCTCGACGAACTTTGCCGGCAGGCCGGCCTGCTCGAACAGATGCATGGCCTTGTCGAGATCCTCCTCGGTATAGACCCGCATGCCGACGCGCTCGGCCTTGGGCTCGCCGCTGGTCTGCTTGAGGACGATGCTGTGGTGGCATGCCTCTTCGACGCCGCGCAGATAGAGCGTCTTGGAGTCTTCGTCGCTGACCGCGAAGCCGAAACAGTCGACATAGAACGCGCGGCTCTTGGCGAGATCCTTGACCGACAGGACAACGTGGCTGGCGCGCGTGGTGTTGAACGGCGCGGGATAGGCGGTGACCGGGATGGCCATACGGGCATGTCCTCAATGTGGGGTGGCGCAGTTTGAGCCGACCGGCTGGCGCAATGCAACGGCTACCGGGCCCACCGGGGTTGCGCTAGTCTTGCATCAAACCGGCGTGGAATAGACCGGGTCAGGGAGGAAGCAATGAGCATGGCACGCGCTGTCACGGCGTTGGTGGTCGGCGTCTTGCTGGCCGCACCTCTTGGCGCGCAGGCGCAGGACTATCCATCGCGTCCGGTCACGCTGGTGATGCCCTATCCGCCGGGCGGCGGCACCGACTTCGTCGGCCGTACGCTGGCGCAGAAGCTCGAGCAGCGGCTCGGACAGCCGGTTATTCTCGATTACAGGCCGGGCGCGGCTTCGGCAATTGCGGCCACCTATGTGTCGCGCGCGCCGGCCGACGGCCACACCATCCTCTACGCCACCAGCACGACGATGGCGATCAACGTCTCGGTGCACAAAAAGCTGAACTACGATCCGGCCAAGGACCTCATGCCGTTGGCGATGATCGCGTTCTCGCCGTTCGTGCTGGTGATCAATCCGGCGCTTAATGTGACATCGATCCCGGACCTGGTCGCCCTGGCGAAGAGCAAGCCGGGCGGGCTGAACTATGGATCGAACGGAGCCGGCGGCGCCGCGCATCTGTTCGCCGAGCTGCTCAAGAGCATAACCGGGATCGAGATGACGCACGTGCCGTACAAGGGCAACGCGCCCGCGCTCAACGACGTCGTGGCCGGGCACGTCGCGCTGATGTTCGTCGACCCGGGCGCGGCGGTGCAGCTCGCCCGCCAGGGCAAGCTGCGGGCGCTGGGCGTCAGCACGGCGGCGCGCTCGCCGATGGCGCCCGAGGTGCCGCCGCTGGCCGAGGTCGGGCTGCCCGGCTTCGACGCGGCGTCGTGGCATATGATCGTGGCGCCGGCGGCGACGCCGCGTCCGTTGCTCGACAGGCTCAGCACCGAGCTGCGCGCAATCGCCAAGGACGCGCAGGTTGCGGCCGAGTTCAACCGGCGCGGTTTCGTGCCGCGCGATTTCGGCGGGCCGGACGAGCTTTCGGCGTTCGTCAAATCCGAGATCGTGCGCTGGGGCGAGGTTGTCCGGCGCGCCGGCGCGGCCGGCATCGAATAGCGAAGCTAGCGATCAAAGGGAGAGTGCGATGGCCGTCCATGCCCATTCGATGGCGATCGCGGGAGCGCTGCTGCTGCTGCCCGCGCAGCCGGCGTCCGCGCAGGCGCAGGATTACCCCAGCCGCACCGTCACCATCATCGCGCCATCGGCGCCGGGCGGCATGTACAGCCTGTTCGCGCGGCTAATCGCGACCAAGCTGGAGCAGCGGTTCGGCAAGTCCTTCATCGTCGAGAACCGGCCGGGAGCAGCCTCGGTGGTCGGTATCACCTCGGTGGTGCGCTCTCCGCCCGACGGCCACATGCTGGTGGTCGTGAACAGCACCGGCATGGCGGTCAATCCGGCGCTGCACAAGAACCTGTCCTACGATCCGCTCAACGATCTGATCCCGATCGGGCTGATCGTTCGCATCCCCGAGGTGCTGGTGGTCAACGCCGCGTTGCCGGTTTCGTCGCTCGCGGAGCTCGCCGCGCTCGCGAAATCGACGCCCGGAGGCCTCACCTTCGGATCGGCAGGGCCCGGCACCCAGCAGCATCTCGGCGGCGTGCTGCTCCAGAGCGTGCTCGGAATCACGATGACGCACGTGCCCTACAAGGGCATGTCGCCGGCGATCAACGACGTGGCCGGCGGCCATATTCCGCTGATGTTCTCGCCGGTGCCGTTCGCGATTCCGCTGGCCCAGGCCGGCAAGCTGCGCATGCTCGGCGTCACCACCGCCGAGCGCGTCCCAGCGATTCCGGACGTGCCGACGCTGGCCGCCATCGGGGCCAAGGAATTCAGCGCGGTGTCCTGGTTCATGCTGGCCGCGCCGGCGAAGACGCCGCAGCCGATCGTCGACCGCCTCCACGCCGAGCTTCGCACCATCACCGAAAGCCCGGATGTCCGGGACGAGTTCAGCCGGCTGGGCCTGCTGCCGATCGCCTCGCCCCCGGCCCAGGCGGAACTGCGGCCATTCATCCAGTCCGAAATGGCGCGCTGGGGCGCCATCGTGAAACAGGCGGGCCTCGCCGGGGCGCAATAAGGCTGCACTTGTTTGGACGGGCAGGCTTCGATAGATAGAGCCGGCCGTTCGGCACCACGCGTCGTTCCCCGGAGGGGTGGCAGAGTGGTTGAATGTACCGCACTCGAAATGCGGCATACGGGCAACCGTATCGTGGGTTCGAATCCCACCCCCTCCGCCATATATGTGCGGTAACATCCTGATTTTGCAATAGTTTTTGTAAATTTCGATTGTCCGGTCCCCAAAGCAGTCCCCAATCGAATTATGACGCCGTGTCTCATACCTCGGATAGATTCGCACCGAATTGATGAGACGGGATTTCGGAAGTGGGGGATGAATGGCTGTCGATTTACAGGACTTCTCGCGAACGTTGTTTGCCGCCGCCAATCAGCTTTGGACTAACACCGCACTCCGGCCGGACCAGTACGCCCAGCCGGTACTAGCGCTCATCGCGTTGCGGCAGATGGAATCCAAATTCGAGGCCGTCCACGCCGAGCTCGCTCCGAAGTACAAGGGTCGCCTGAAACCCGCCCCGGCAGATTATCAGGCCAAGGGCGCGGTCTTCCTGCCCGAAAATGCCCGCTTCTCGCGGCTCCTCTCGCTGCCCGGAACGGAGGACCTCGGGGCAGCACTGAACGCAGCCATGAAAGGCGTTGCAGACACAAACCCCGACCTCGCGGGTGCATTGCCGCAGGGCTACGCCGGCCTGCCGAACGACGTGTTGCAGGAGCTACTACGGCTCCTCGCGCCGTTGAAGATCGAAGGCGACGCCTACGGGCTCATCTTCGAATATTTCATGGGCCAGTTCGCCTCCTCCTTCATGCAGAAGGGCGGCGAGTACTTCACGCCAGCCTCCATCGTTAAGCTCATCGTCGAGGTCATCGAACCCTACCACGGGACGATCTTCGACCCGGCCTGCGGGTCAGGCGGCATGTTCGTACACTCGGCAGAGTTTGTGCGCCGCCATCACAAGTCGCCGTCGAAGGAGATCAGTGTCTACGGCGTCGAGAAGATGAGCGACACGCTGCGCCTCTGTCGGATGAATCTCGCGGTTCACGGCCTCTCTGGCGATCTCCGCGAGGCCAACAGCTACTACGACGACCCGCACAAACTTGTTGGCCGCTTCGACTTTGTGATGGCGAACCCTCCTTTCAATCAGTCCGAGGTGGACCGGGCGAAGCTCGTTAACGCCGCAGGCAAGGTGGATGCACGATTCCCATTCGGACTGCCCACGGTTAACAACGCGAACTACCTCTGGATTAACCTGTTCTACGCCGCGCTAAACGCCACGGGCCGGGCCGGTTTCGTCATGGCCAACAGTGCGTCAGACTCGGGCGGCAGCGAGCGGGAGTTGCGGCGACAGCTTGTCGAGACCGGCGCGGTGGACTGCATCGTCGCGGTCGGCCCCAACATGTTCTTCACGGTAATCCTACCGGTAACACTGTGGTTCCTTGACAGGGGCAAGGCGACGGGGCCACGCGGCGACAAGGTACTGTTCGTCGATGCCCGCCAACTCTTTCGTCAGGTGACGCGGGCAAATCGTGTGTTCGACGCTGACCACATCGAGTTCGTCGGCAACATTGTCAGGCTCTGGCGCGGGGCGAGAGTCCAGACGGAGCAAGGCAGCGGCGCACGGATGGCCGAGGCGTTCCCTCAGAAGCAGTATCGAGATGTGGCGGGCATCTGCAAAGTGGTCACGCGCAATGAGATCAAGATGCAGGACTGGAGTCTAAACCCCGGCCGCTATGTCGGTGTCGTGCCAGGACTTGCGCACGATGATGAGGAATTCAAATCGAAATTAGAGACGTTACAGGAGGAGCTGGAGGGGCTCAACGCTGAGGCAGTCGAGTTGCAGAGGCGAATCGCACAGAACGTGTCGGAGTTCCTCGCGTGAAGTGGGAGAGAAAGATCCTGCACGACGTTGCCGATCTCGCCCTGGGCAAGATGCTCGATGAGAAGAAGAACAAGGGTGAGTTTCGCTTCTACTTAGCAAACGTGAATGTTCGCTGGGGAGCTTTCGATCTTCAGCACCTCCGGCAGATGAGGTTCCAGCCGCACGAAGTTGATCGCTACGGTCTCAAGCCTGGCGATATCGTCATGTGCGAAGGAGGTGAGCCAGGCCGCTGCGCGATTTGGAAAGGCGACTTACCCGGAGTGATGATCCAAAAAGCATTGCATCGTATCCGTTCGCACGCATGTTTGGATCATCGATTTCTCTTCTACAGCCTAGTCCATCAGGGCAGGTCTGGTGGGCTCCATAGGTTGTTCACTGGCGCGACCATTAAGCATCTTCCAAGAGAACAACTGGCGAAGGTTGAGGTCCAGATACCTCCGCTTCCTATGCAGGCAAGCATCGCGTCCATTCTCGTAGCCTATGACGATCTGATCGAAATAAACCGGCGGCGGATTGCTCTGCTTGAGGAGATGGCGCGGCGGCTATTCTTGGAGTGGTTCGTACATGAACGCATTCCAGGAGGCGATTCCAAAGACTTCACTCCTGTCCTTCTTGGTGAGGTTGCTGAAATTCAATTGGGTGACACGAATACAACGAAGGCATCATACGTCTCACAAGGGTATATGACATACAGTGCGAGCGGACCGGACGGCTTTCTAGATCATTTCGATCATGAGGGACTTGGGATTGTTCTCAGTGCCATTGGCGCGCAGTGCGGGAAGATTTGGTTGGCTGACGGTCGATGGTCTTGCATCAAAAACACCATCTTCTTGAAAGCCAGAGATAAGAAGACAACAACTCGCATCCTATACCTTCTGCTGAGCAGAGAAGATGTTTGGCCTAAGAGAGGCGCTGCACAGCCTTTTATTTCTCAAGGAGACGCGCGTAAGGTTCCGCTCCGCCTGCCGTCCTTTGCAGTTCAAGAGAAATTCGACCAGCTTGTGGCTCCAATGCTACATCAACGTCGGACTCTTGAAGCAGCTAACAAA
>CAMDFO010000036.1 GCA_945897515.1 Rhodoplanes serenus
ATGACGAAATCCAACCAGCTTGCCTTCGACACGCGCTGCATCCACGCCGGTCAGTCGCCCGATCCGACCACCGGGGCGGTGATGATGCCGATCTACACCACCTCGACCTACGTCCAGCAAAGCCCGGGCGTGAACAAGGGCTACGATTACGCGCGCTCGCAGAATCCGACGCGCTTCGCGTGGGAACGCTGCATCGCCGATCTGGAAGGCGGCACGCGCGCCTGTGCATTCGCGTCGGGACTGGCGGCGATCGCGACCACGCTGGAATGTCTCGACCAGGGTTCGCACGTGGTGGCCTCGGACGACCTCTACGGCGGCACACGGCGGCTGTTCGAGCGGGTGCGCCGCCGCTCGATGGGTATCGATGTCAGCTATGTCGATTTGTCCGACACGGCCAAGCTGGAGGCCGCGATCCGTCCGAACACGCGCATGGTCTGGGTCGAGACGCCGACCAATCCGCTTCTGAAACTCGTCGATCTGGAAGCGGTCGCCGCGATCGCGAAGCGGCGCGGGCTGATCGCCGCCGCCGACAACACCTTCGCAAGCCCCTACATTCAGCGGCCGCTGGAACACGGCTTTGATGTAGTCGTGCATTCTACAACCAAATACCTCAACGGTCATTCCGACATGATCGGTGGTATCGCGGTGGTGGGGCAGAACAAGGAACTCGCGGAGCGTCTCGGCTTTCTGCAGAACGCGGTCGGCGCCATCCAGGCGCCATTCGATTCGTTCCTGGCGTTGCGCAGGGTGAAGACTCTGGCGCTGCGGATGGAGCGTCATTCCAGTTCCGCGCTCAAGATCGCGCAGCGGCTTGAGGCGCATCCCAAGGTGCGCCGCGTGTTCTATCCCGGGTTGAAAAGCCATAAGCAGCATGACCTCGCGAAGCGGCAGATGCAGGTATTCGGCGGCATGATCTCGGTCGAGCTTGCGGCCGATCTGGATGGCGCCAAGCGGTTCCTGGAGCGGTGCGAGCTGTTCGCGCTGGCGGAAAGTCTGGGCGGGGTGGAGAGCCTGATCGAGCATCCCGGGCTGATGACCCACGGCTCGGTGCCGGCGGAGGTCCGGGCCGAGTTGGGCATCGGCGACGCCCTGGTCCGGCTCTCGGTGGGCATCGAGGACGTCGACGATCTGCTCGCGGACCTGGAGCAGGCGCTGGCTGTCTTGTAAACCTCTGCGACAAGGGAGACGTTCGACTTTGCCGCAGTTTCCGGTAGGTTGTCGCAGCGCAGAATCGCCGTGGTTGCCGGCGTTGCGGGGTGCGCATAGGAGGATTTTATGAAAATAATCCAATTCGGCCGCGTGCTGCTGGGTGGCCTCGCACTCTTGGCGGCGTCGGCCTTCAGCCCCGCGTCGGCGCAGACCGATCCGGCGGCGAACTATCCCAATCGTCCGATCCGCGTGATCGTGCCGTTCGCGGCCGGTGGCGGCAACGACATCTTCGCCCGCCTGGTCGGACAGAAGATGTCCGAGATCCTTGGCCAGCCGGTGATCAACGAGAACAAGCCCGGCGCCGGCGGACGCATCGCCGCCGAATTCGTGATGAACCAGCCGCACGACGGCTACACGCTGTTCGTCGGCGCGAGCGGCGTGATGTCGGTCGCGGCCGCGGCCTATCCCAATCTGCCTTATCACCCGACGCGCACCTTCGTGCCGTTGTCGATGATCGCGAACTTCCCGCTGATCGTGGTGATCCCCGCCGACCATCCCGCCAGGAACGTCAAGGAACTGGTGGAGTGGGCGAAGAAGAATCCGAACAAGGCGAATTACGCTTCGACCTCGCCAGCCTTCATCACCGCCACCGAGCTGCTCAAGCTCAAGAGCGGCATGCCCGGCCAGATGATCCCCTACAAGAGCAGCAACGAGATGATCCTGAGCGTCGCCGGCGGCCAGACGCTGCTGGCGATCTCCGACGGACCGCCGGCCGTGCCGATGATCAAGGGCGGCAAGGTGCGCGCGATCGCGGTCACCGGTTCCGTTCGCTCTCCTGAGCTGCCGGACGTGCCGAGCATGGCCGAAGCCGGCTTCCCGGACGTGAACACGCAGCTCTGGAGCGGCTACTTCGCCGCGCTCAATACGCCGCCCGCGATCGTCGCCAAGCTCGAGGCTGTGTTGCGCCGAGCCATCACCGATCCCGGCGTTGCTGAGAAGCTCAAGGTGATGGCGGTCAATCCGGGCGGCGGTTCGTCGGCGGAGTTCCGCAAGATGATCGACGAGGACATCAAGGGCTATATCGAGGTCATCAAGGCGGCGAACCTGAAGTTCGACAACTAGGTCTTCGTTCTTCGGCTTTTGGCTATTCATCATCGCAACGTCTCATGCCCCGGATTCCGGGGCATGAGCGTTTTGGCGCCTGGAATGGGCTGGCGATTCCCGTATCCATCCCTTTGCGAACCGGTTCGGGCTGCGCAATATCGTCTTTCATAACGGAGCAACGATGCGCACGCGGATCGGAATCGTCGGAGCGGGACCCGCAGGGCTGATGCTGTCGCATCTGCTGCATCGTGCCGGCATCGAAAGCATCGTCGTCGAGGCGCGCAGCCGGCAATACTGCGAGGCGCGCATCCGTGCCGGCCTGATCGAGCAATGGGCGGCCGACATGCTGGTGGAGACCGGCGTCGGCGCGCGCATGCAGCGCGAGAGCATGGTTCACGACGGCATTCACATGGCGTTCGGCGGCGCGCTGCATCGCATCGATTTCCACAAGCTGGTCGGCAAGCGCGTCACCATCTACGGCCAGCAGGAGGTGGTGAAGGATCTGATCGCGCAGCGTTTGGCCGATGGCGGACAGATCCTGTTCGAGGCCTCTGACGTGGCGCTGCATGGCATCGACGGCAGGAATCCGAAGATCACGTTCACCCACGAGGGCAGGGCGCAGGAGATCGACTGCGATTTCATCGGCGGCTGCGATGGTTTTCACGGTGTATGCCGGCCGAGCATTCCCGATGGCGTGCTGACCACCTACGACCGCGAATATCCGTTCGGTTGGCTCGGCATTCTGGCGAAAACCACGCCGGTCGCCGACGAACTGATCTACGCCTACCACCCGCGCGGCTTTGCGCTGTTCTCGATGCGCGGGCCGACGCTGGTTCGCTACTACCTGCAATGCGCGCCTGACGAAAATCTCGACCTGTGGCCGGACGAGAAAATCTGGGATGAGCTGGAAACCCGGCTTGGCGGCACGCGGCCGCTGCCGCGCGGCCCGCTGGTGGAAAAGATCATCGCGCCGATGCGCTCGTTCGTGGCCGAGCCGATGCAGCACGGCCGGCTGTTCCTCGCCGGCGACAGCGCCCACATCGTGCCGCCGACCGGCGCCAAGGGCATGAACCTGGCGTTCGCCGACGTGCGCGTGCTGTCGCGCGCGCTTGCGGAATTCTATCGCTCCGGTGCGAGCGATCTGCTGGAGAGCTATTCGCAAACGTGTCTGCGCCGGGTCTGGAAGGCGCAGCGGTTCTCCTGGTGGATGACGCGGCTGTTCCACCAGTTTCCCGACGAGACGCCGTTCGACAAGAAGCGCCAGGTCGCGGAGCTCGATTATCTCGCAAGCTCCGAAGTGGCGGCGACATCGCTGGCGGAGAACTATGTGGGATTGCCGGTGGAGTAGGGGAAGCCTCTATTCTCCGCTCCGCTGTCATCGCCGGGCTTGACCCGGCGATCCATGAGCGCTGTCCGCAGATGCAATTCGTACAGGCGTTGCGTGCCGCGCGTCCGTATGGATGCCCGGGTCAAGCCCGGGCATGACACCTGTTTTGATGCAAAAGCTGCGTCAGAACGCGGCTGCGATTGCGCTCACACGTCCAGCATCTCGTCGCGCGCGAACTCCGCGCGCTCCTGGATGAACTCGAAGCGCGCTTCGGCCTTCGTCCCCATCAGCCGCTCGACCGAGCTTGCAGTATCTTTGCGGGCGTCGTCGGCCAGCATCACGCGCAGCAGGGTGCGCTTGCGCGGGTCCATCGTGGTTTCCTTGAGTTGCGCCGCCATCATCTCGCCCAGGCCCTTGAAGCGGCCGATCTCGACCTTGGCGTTGGCGTGGAATTCCTTCTTCAGGATTTCATCGCGGTGCTTGTCGTCGCGCGCATAGAACGTCTTGGCGCCGTGGGTGAGGCGATAGAGCGGCGGCACTGCCAGATAGAGATGGCCGTCGTCGATCAGCTTGGGCATCTGGCGATAGAAGAACGTGATCAGCAGCGATGCGATATGCGCGCCGTCGACGTCGGCGTCGGTCATGATGATGACCTTGTCGTAGCGCAGGTCGGCGTCGCGATAGCGTTCGTCGGTGCCGCAGCCGAGCGCCTGCGCCAGATCCATCAGTTGCTGGTTCTGCGCCAGCTTGTCCTTGCCGGCGGATGCGACGTTGAGGATTTTTCCGCGCAGCGGCAGCACGGCTTGCGAGGCGCGGTCGCGCGCCTGCTTGGCGGAGCCACCGGCGCTGTCGCCTTCGACGATGAAGATTTCCGAGCCCGCAGCCGCGCCGTTGGTGCAGTCGGCGAGCTTGCCGGGCAGCCGCAGCTTGCGGGTGGCGTTCTTGCGCGAGATGTCCTTTTCCTGGCGGCGGCGCAGCCGCTCGTCGGCGCGGTCGACCACAAAGTCGAGCAGCTTGCTGGCCTGCGTGGGATTGCCCGCGAGCCAATGGTCAAACGGGTCCTTGATCGCCTGTTCGACGATGCGCTGAGCCTCGGCGGTGGCAAGGCGGTCCTTGGTTTGGCCCTGGAATTCCGGCTCGCGGATGAACACCGACAGCATGCATCCGGCGCCGACCATGACGTCTTCGCTGGTGATTGGCGCCGCGCGCTTGCCCTGGCCCATGCGTTCGGCATGGTCCTTCAGGCCGCGCAGCAGCGCGGTGCGCAGCCCCGACTCGTGGGTGCCGCCGTCCGGCGTCGGAACGGTGTTGCAGTAGGAATTGAGAAAGCCGTCGGCGTCGGCGGTCCAGGCCACCGCCCATTGCACGCCGCCGTGCGAGCCGGTCTTGCCCGCCATGCCGGTGAAGATGTCGGGATGGACCAGGGTCGCGGCCGACAGCGTTTCCGACAGATAGTCCTTCAGGCCGTCGGCGAAATGGAATTTCGCCTCCGCCGGCGTGTCGGTGCCTTCGACCAACGACGGGTCGCAGGACCAGCGGATTTCGACGCCGCCGAACAGATACGCCTTCGACCGCGTCATCTTGAACAGGCGGTCGGCCTTGAACTGCGCCTTGCTGCCGAAGATGTCCGGGTCGGGATGGAAGCGCACCTTGGTGCCGCGCTTGTTGGGTACGCGGCCGAGCTTCTCCAGTTTGCCTTTCGGCTTGCCGCGCTCGAACGCCATCCGATAATGCGTCTGCTCGCGCCAGACCTCGACCTCCATGCGATCGGAGAGAGCGTTCGCCACCGAAACGCCGACGCCGTGCAGGCCGCCGGAGGTCTCGTACACCTCGGAGTCGAACTTGCCACCGGCGTGCAGCGTGCACATGATGACTTCGAGTGCCGACTTGTCCTTGAACTTGGGGTGCTTGTCGATCGGGATGCCGCGGCCGTTGTCGGTGACGGACACGAAACCGCCGGTCTCCATCTCGACTTCGATGAAGGTGGCGTGGCCGGCGAGCGCCTCGTCCATGGAATTGTCGATCACCTCGGCGAACAGGTGATGCAGCGCCTTCTCGTCGGTGCCGCCGATGTACATGCCGGGCCGCCGCCGCACCGGCTCGAGCCCCTCCAGGACCTCGATGTGCTTGGCGGTGTAGCCGGCCTCGCCGGCGGAGTTCGCTCCGCGGGCGGTTTTGCTGCGCTCCGCCTTGTCTTTGCTGCGCTCCGCTTCGCGGCGCGCAGCGGCGGGCGCCTGTGCGAACAGGTCGCCGACGGACGCGGTTTTCTTTTCGGATTTGGTGTTTTTGTTTGCGCTTTTGGCCATGCGTTTTCACGGGCGGTAGGGAGGAGCGAATCAGTTAGGCGCTGAATATGCCACGGCAAGCGGGGCGTGATCTTGCTACCGTCATTCCGGGACGGCGCACGGCGCCGGGCCCGGAATCCAGAGCTGGATTCACGGAATTATCCGATATCCGCGATGTTGGTGAAAAAATGATCGATGTCGTGGGTGTGGAGAAAGCGGTATCCGAATCCGGCCATCAGGCTTTTTAGTTCCTCGTGCTGGGTGCCGTAGTGCTCGATCTGCAGGTAGCAGCCGTTCTCGCGCAGCGTGCGCTCCATACCGGCGAGCGCGTGGAACTCGTAGCCCTCGACGTCCATCTTGACGATGACAGTCTGGCCCTTGAGCGCATAGAGATCGTCGAAGCGCGCCTGGCGCACCTGAAATGTCACCTCCTGCGGCGTCTGCTCGGGCACCACGATGGTGGACTCGCCGCGGTTCGACTTGGCGCCCTCGTAGAGCTTGACCTCGGCACTGCTGTCGCCGACCGCGATCTGCACCGCCTCAACCCGGCCGGCGAGATTGTTGGCGTCGAGGTTTGCCATCAGGCGGGCGTAGTTGCCGGGGTCGGGCTCGAACGCGATGATGCGCGGGGCCAGGTTCTTCACCGCGAACATCACGCTGTAGAAGCCGGTGTTGGCGCCGACATCGAGGAAGCAGTCAATTTTGCGCTCGGTCGCGAGCGCCGCAAGCTGCTCAAGCTGGGTTTCCTCCCACATGCCGAACAGTGCAATGCTGGCGTCGACATAATCGCTGGTGTCCACCACGAAACGCGCGCCTTGCGCACGCGTCGCGTGCGGCGATATCCGCAGACGCCGCAGGGCTTCCACATGGAGCTTGCGGACGGTCCTTTCGAACGGGCTGAGCGGGGAAAAATGGCGGTTTGGGGACATGGGACCGAAGGTTGTCGCGGTTCCTTGGTGACTATGCCATCCGGCGGACTGGCGCAACGCCCTACCGCAGGATAAAGCTCGCCAGCCCGTCCATCCACTGCCGTGCGAGGCTTCATGGATTTCGAAAGCTACGCCCAGGTGATCGTCGAATTCGTCAAGGCGAACCGGGCGTGGGCGGCGCCGGTGGTGTTCGCGCTGTGCTTTGCGGAATCGCTCGCATTCATCTCGCTCCTGATCCCGGCCTGGGCCGCGCTGGTCGCGATCGGCACCTTGATCGGCGCGAGCGAGTTGAGCTTCTGGCCGATCTGGATCGCCGGATCGATCGGGGCCGCGCTCGGCGATTGGGTCTCCTACTGGATCGGCTGGAAGCTCGAGACCCGTGTCTATCACATGTGGCCGCTGTCGCGGCATCCGGAGATGATCCCCAAGGGCGAGAACTTCGTCAAGAAATGGGGCGCGCCCGCGATCTTCATCGGCCGGTTCTCGGGGCCGCTGCGCGCATCGGTGCCGATCGTCGCCGGCATCTTTCACATGCCGTTCTGGCGGTTCCAGGCCGCGAATTTTTCGTCGGCCTTCGTGTGGGCATGGATGCTGCTGACGATCGGCGACGTGACTGCGGTCGCGATCAAGTGGCTGTGGGGCTGACCGCATAAAAAAATCTGCCGGGGCTTCCGGCCCCGGCAGTGTCGGCGAACCCGCACCAACTACTTCAGTGCGTTCGCGCCGGCGGTGCATGCCACGCCGTCCTGCTGGCCGGTGCCGCCGCTGCAACCCATCGCGCCGATGATCTTGCCGCCGACCGTGATCACCACGCCGCCTTCGGAGGCGATTATGCCGTCGAGCGTGAGCGCGGTGAGACCGGCTCCGCCTGCCGCGATGCGGTCCTCGAACACCTTGGTCGGGCGCTTGAAGATCGCCGCGGCCTTGGCCTTGTGATGCGCGATCGCGATCGAGCCGTACTGGGTGTTGTCGAGCTTGCGGAAGTACACAAGGTCGCCGCTCGGCCCGACGATCGAGATCGCCATCGTCCAGTTGTTCTTCTTCATCTCGGCTTCGGCAGCGTCTGCGGCTTTCTTGGCCTGCTCGAGGTTGATGGTTTCGCCGTAGGCCGGCGGCGCGCCTTGCGCGCGGGCGTCGGCGGCAAACACGAGTGCGGCGCACAGCGCCAGCGATGTCAGCAGAGTTTTACGCATTGAACGTCTCCCCGGATTGTTCGCCGGGATATCCCGGCGTTTTTGACATGCGCGAAGCCGTTGCGGCCTTCGCAATGGCAGGTTTATAGCACGGGCCGCATGTCGTGGTGGTGACTTCGCGCCGTCATCGAACGGGAATAGTATGATGCCGGCGGTGTTGGCGTCGAATGGCCCAAACAGACTTCGGGCCGAAGCGGCTGCAAGACACCGTTTCCAGGGAGGTTTTCATGACGCAGATCACTCGCCGCGGCGTTCTGACGGCTGCCGCCGCATCGGCCGCCGCGCTCGCGCCTTCCATCGCGTCGCCGCCCGCCGTTGCAGCCGCGCCACCAATCGGCAAGCAGACCGCCGGGTTCTACCGCTACAAGGTCGGCTCGATCGAGGTGACGGCGGTGACCGACGGAGCGCGCACCGTGCCGCTGCCCGACGGATATGTGCGCAATGCCGCCAAGGATGCAGTCAACGCCGCGATGGCCGCGGGCTTCATGGAGCGCGACAAGCTGACCGCGCCGTACACGCCGGTCGTCGTCAACACCGGCGGCAAGCTGGTCGTGATCGACGCCGGTTTCGGGCCCGCAACCTACGAGCAGACCAAGGGCGCGATCGGCCAGTTCCACTCCAATCTGGCAGCCGCCGGCATCGACCGCGACGCCGTCGACACCGTCATCATCTCGCACTTCCACGGCGATCACATCAACGGACTGCTGACCGCCGACGCCAAGCCGGCGTTTGCGAAAGCCGAATTGCTGGTGCCGGCGACGGAATGGAAGTTCTGGATGGACGACGCCAACATGGCGAAAGCGCCGCCGGGCTCGGGCCTCGACGCCAACTTTCGGAACGCGCGACGGGTGTTCGCAGCGCTCGGCAACAAGGTGACGCAATACGACGACGGCAAGGAGATCGCGCCCGGCATCACCGCGGTCGCGAGCCCGGGCCACACGCCGGGCCACACCTCGCACGTCATTTCGTCGGGCAACGCCAAGGTGCTGGTGCAGGCCGATGTCACCGCGAGCCTCGCCGTCCTGTTCGTGCGCAATCCGGGATGGCATGGCGTCTTCGACATGGACGGCGCAACGGCGGAAGCGACACGCCGCCGGATGTATGACATGGCGGCGACCGAGAAGCTGCTGATCCAGGGCTTCCACTATCCGTTTCCCGCACTTGCGTATGTCGAGAAGGATGGCGCAGGCTATCGATTGGCGCCGGTGCCTTGGAATCCGACGATCTAGTTGCGACCTGTTCGCATCAGGGCCGCGACACTGAAGCACCGGAATAGGAGCCGTGAACGGGTGTTAGCCGACCAAGTGCCGTGACCCGTTCTCAGCAGCGGGCGCGGGCTTTAGATTGCAGAGATTCGCAACGGGGAAACCTTCCAGAGGGTAGGCCCCATTCCAGGGAGGACATTATGATCGAACTCAATCGCCGCAGCTTGTTTACCGGGGCTGTTGCGGCATCCGCCGCGACCGCGTTGACGCCATTTGCCATTGCGCCTGCGAGCGCCGCCGCCCCGCCGGTCGGCAAACAGAATTCCGGCTTCTATCGCTACAAGGTCGGCACCATCGAAGTGACCGTCGTCACCGACGGCGTGAACAAGTTCCGCTTCCCCGACGGCTTTGTCGCCAACAAGAACCGCGACGAAGTGAACACTGGCTGGGCCGCGCTGTATGGCGAGAAGGACCAGATGGTCGTTCCGTATTCGCCGATCGCGGTGAACACCGGCTCCAAGCTGGTGGTGATCGACACCGGCACCGGCGAAGGCAACTTCGAGCGCAGCATAAGGAGCGGCCGGCCAGTTCCACTCCAACCTGAAGGCCGCGGGCATTAACCCCGATCAGGTCGACGCCGTCATCATCTCGCACTTCCACGGCGACCACATCAACGGCCTGCTCGGCAAGGACAACAAGCTTGCATTCCCGAAGGCCGAAATCCTCGTGCCTGCGCCGGAGTGGAAGTACTTCATGGACGACGCCGAGATGGGTAAGCAGACCAGCGACCGCATGAAGGGCGTGTTCGCCGGTCTGCGCCGCGTGTTCGACGCGTTCGGCCGCAAGGTCACCCAGTACGAAGCCGGCAAGGAAGTGGCATCGGGTATCACCGCGGTCGCGACTCACGGCCATACGCCTGGCCACATGTCGTTCGTGATCGCGCAGGGCAACGGCAAGGTGTTCGTCCAGTCCGACGTCACCAACATTCCGCTGTTCGTGCGCAATCCGGGTTGGCACCTGATGTTCGACCAGGACCCGCAGGCGGCGGAAGCCACGCGCCGCAAGACCTACGACATGCTGGCATCCGAGAAGATGATGGTGCAGGGCTTCCATTATCCGTTCCCGGCGCTCGCCCATATCGAGAAGAGCGGCACGGCCTATCGTGAGGTGCCGGTGCCGTGGAATCCGACGATCTGAACGCAGATCGTTCCGTCCGCGACGGGAGGCCGCCCCACCGGGCGGCCTTCTTTTTTTCCCCGACAGCGAAAGCGCAATGCGATAGCGTTGAGGCTCCGCCGCGCCGGCGAAATTGCACAGGACTGCGGCGAAAGGGGGAGACGCAACATGATCGGACTCACACGACGCACCATGCTCACCGGCGCGGTCGCGGCCGGTGCCGCCACTGCGCTGACAGCGATGCCCAACACGATGGTCCGGGCCGCGGCGCCACCCGCCGGCAAACAGATCGCCGGCTGGTATCGCATGAAGGTCGGCACCACCGAGGTGACCGTCATCGCGGAGGGCGCGCGCATCAGCCCATTGCCCGACAATTTCGTCCGCAACAAGAGCAAGGACGAGGTCGTCGCCGCGCTTCAGGCGGCCTACCTGTCCGCCGACCGGTTCATGCTGCCGTTCAACTCGGTGGTGGTGAACACAGGCAGCAAGCTGGTCGCGATCGACGCCGGGTTCGGTCCCGGAACGCTGGCGCAGAGCAACGGAGCGATGGGGCAGGGACAGGCCAACCTCGCCGCGGCCGGCATCGACATCAAGGCGATCGACGCCGTGGTGCTCTCGCATTTCCATGGCGACCACATCAACGGCCTCGTCACCGACGGCAAGCCGTCCTACCCGAATGCCGAGGTGATGGTGCCTCAGCCGGAGTGGGCGTACTGGATGGACGACGGCAACATGAGCCGCGCACCCGACGCGCTGAAAGGAGCTTTCGCCAATGTGCGGCGCGTGATGGGCATCGTCGGCAGCAAGGTGACGCAGTACGAGCCCGGCAAGGACGTTGCGCCCGGTATTGCATCGGTCGCGGCACACGGACATTCGCCAGGTCACACTGTGCATATCGTGTCGTCGGGCAACTCCAGCCTGATGATCCAGGGCGACCTGACCACCTTGCCGCAACTGTTCGTGCGCAATCCCGGCTGGCACGTGATGTTCGACATGGACGCGGCGGCGGCGGAAGCGACGCGTCGCCGGTTGTACGACCGGATGGCCGCCGACAGGCTGCTGGTGCAGGGCTATCACTTCCCGTTCCCGGCGCTCGCCTACATCGAAAAGAGCGGCACCGGATATCGCGAGATTCCGATCGCCTGGAATCCGACGATCTAGTCGGGAATCATTCGCAACAAGACCGAAGGCTGCCTCCGGGCGGCCTTCTTTTTTTGGCGTCCGGTGCGATTGCGCTATGCTGCTCTCGCCGCCGCGAACAACACACCAAAAGTCCGGCGCGACCGGGGAGGAAAGCCATGACCGAACTGACACGCCGCGCCTTGCTGGGTGCGGCCGCAGCCGCGAGCGCCGCGGCGGTGATGCCGAACGCGACCCAGGCTGCAGCCCCACCGGCCGGCAGTCAGGCCGCTGGCTGGTACCGCTACAAGGTTGGCACGATCGAGGTGACGGTCGTCACCGACGGCGCGAACACGTTCAAGTTCACCGACACCCATGTCCTGAACAAGACGCGGGCCGAACTCAACGCCGCGCTGGAAGCCGCGTATTATCCGAAGGACCTGATGACGACGCCGTACAATCCGATCGTCGTCAACACCGGCGGCAAGCTCATCGTATTCGACACCGGCACGAGCGAGGCGGCGTTTGCGAACAGCAAGGGCCGGACCGGGCAGTTCCAGACCAATCTCAAGGCCGCGGGTATCGACCGCAACGCCATCGACATGGTGGTGATCTCGCATTTCCACGGCGATCACATCAATGGCCTGCTGACGCCGGATAACAAGCCGGCATTCGCCAACGCCGAAATCCTGGTCCCGTCGGTGGAATGGAAATACTTCATGGACGACGGCGAGATGAGCCGCGCGCCGAAGGGCCGCATGGAAACGGTGTTCAAGAACCTGCGGCGGGTGTTCGATGCGCTTGGCCGCAAGGTCACGCAATACGATGCCGGCAAGGAGATCGCGCCGGGGGTGACCTCGGTCGCAACGCCGGGCCACACGCCGGGTCACCAGTCGTTCGTCCTCGCCTCGGGCAACAGCAAGGTGTTCGTGCAGGGCGATGTCACGCACGTGCCGTGGGTGTTCGTGCGCAATCCGGGCTGGCACGGCTTCTACGACCAGGACGGGCCGATGGCGGAAACCACCCGCCGCAAGGTCTACGACATGCTGGCGGCGGAGCGGATGCAAATACAGGGCTTCCACTATCCGTTCCCGTCGCTCGGCCACGTGGAGAAATCCGGCAGCGGCTATCGCGAGATACCGGTGCCGTGGAATCCGACGATCTAATTTCTGAAAAAACCAGGGAGGGACTCATGACTCAACTGACACGCCGTATGTTGCTTGGCGGCGCGGCCGCAACGGGCGCCGCGCTCGCGCTCAACCCGATACCGGTCCGCGCCGCGGCTCCGCCTGTCGGCAAACAAGCCACGAGCTTCTACCGCAGCAAGCTCGGCAGCTTCGAAGTCACCGTCATCAGTGACGGCGTGCGCGTCGCGCCGATCCCGAACGGCTGGGTGAAGAACGCCTCGCAGGAGCAGGTGTTGGCCGCGGCCGAAGCGGCCTATATGCCGAAGGGCAGCCTGGTCGCGCCGTTCAATCCGCTGGTGATCAATACCGGCTCAAAACTCGTGCTGATGGATACCGGCTTCGGTCCGGGCGTCGGTCCGACGGTCGGACAGCTCACGTCCGTGATGGCCGCCAGTGGCATCGACCCGAAGTCGATCGACATCGTGGCGATCTCGCACATGCACGGCGACCACATCCTCGGCCTGAAGAACGCCGACGGTTCGTTGGCGTTCCCGAACGCCGAGATCATGGTGCCGGCGGCCGATTGGGCGTTCTGGATGAACGACGACAACGCGGCGAAGTACAAGGACCCGTTCAACACGGCGCAGATGGGCTTCAACCGGAAGATCTTCGGCAACCTCAAGGACAATGTCACGCAGTACCAGCCCGGCAAGGAACTGACCTCCGGCATCACCGCAATCGAGGCCTCCGGCCACACGCCCGGACAGTGCGTGTTTGTGATCGCGTCGGGCAACAGCAAGCTGCTGTTCCAGGCGGACGTCACCAACGTGCCGGACCTGTTCCTGCGCAATCCGGACTGGCACGTGATGTTCGACCACGAGCCCGAGAAGGCGGTGACGACACGCAAGCGCATCCACGACATGGCGGCGGCCGAGAAGATCCTGGTGCACGGCTTCCACTATCCGTTCCCGGCGCTCGGCTATTCCGAAAAGGCCGGCAACGGCTATCGGATGGTGCCGGTGGCGTGGAATCCGATGCTCTGAGACAAGCTTCGCGTTACAATGCAGGGCCGCCCCGGTTGGGCGGCCCTTTTCATCAATGGAGACGCAATCCGTGACGCCCGAAATCTACCGCTACAAGGTCGGCGACATCGAAGTGACGGTGCTGCCCGACGGCTACCGCATCGTGCCGGTCGATGACAAGTATCTGACCAACGCGAGCGGCGCAGAGCTTGCGAAGGCGCTGGCCGCGGCGGGTCTGCCGACCGACAAGATGAAGAACACCTACACGCCGATCGTGCTCACGACCGGCGGCAAGCGGGTGCTGTTCGACACCGGCGTCGGCGAAGCTGCCTCCAAGGAGAGCAAGGGCGAGCGCGGTATGCTCAATGCCAGTCTGGCCGCCGCGGGCATCGACCGCGGCGCGATCGACGTGGTGGTGATCTCGCACTTCCACGCCGACCACGTGAACGGCCTGCTGATGGCGGACAACAGCCGGGCGTTTCCGAATGCCGAAATCATGGTGCCCGAGGTGGAGTGGAGGTTCTGGATGGACGACGGCGAGATGAGCCGCGCGTCACCCGGCCGCATGACCGAACTGTTCGCCAACAACCGCCGGGTGTTCGGCGCGCTCGACCGCAAGGTCACGCCCTACGCCTGGGACAAGGAGATCGTCAAAGGCGTCACAGCGGTCGGCACCCCCGGCCACAGCATCGGGCATACGTCGTTCGTGGTGTCGTCGGGAGGCAAGCGCATCTTCGTGCAGTCCGACGTCTGCAACAATTTCGCGGTGTTCGCGC
Source organism: Rhodoplanes serenus (assembly GCA_945897515.1). Taxonomy (GTDB): domain Bacteria; phylum Pseudomonadota; class Alphaproteobacteria; order Rhizobiales; family Xanthobacteraceae; genus Z2-YC6860. The sequence continues at coordinate 14,413 of CAMDFO010000036.1, forward strand.
CGCATCCGGACTGGCATGGCGCCTTCGATCAGGACGGGGCCCAGGCCGCCGTCACCCGCCGCAAGGTCTACGACATGCTGGCGGCTGAGCGGCTGCCGGTGCAGGCCTTCCACTTCCCGTTCCCGGCATTGCGGATGGTGGAAAAGGCCGGCGACGGCTATCGCACTGTGGCGCTTACGGGCGTGTAGCCGATTGCCCAACTCTGGAGTGGTCAGCCGCCCAACCGCAGGTCGCGAAATGTTGTCGTTCAACTGGTGCGACGCCTGACGCGGGACTAGCATCCTCGCTCACGCTGCGACGTTCCAAAAACGCGCGGCCAGGGGAGGGCGACCCATGCGCAACATTTCCGGCGACAGCACCGTCGCGTCCGGCGAAACCATCAACGCAGTCATCGACGCCGCGTATCGCGGCCGTCTTAGCCGGCGGAGGTTTATGAAAATGCTGATCGCGGCGGGCGTTGCCGCAGGCGTTGCGCGCGACATGGCGGAGCAGGCGGCGATGGCGCAGGCGAACCAGGCCGCGCAGCTCGCCAACCTGCGCGCCGAATACGATTACATCGTCGTCGGTGCGGGAGCGGCCGGCTGCGTGCTGGCGCTTCGGCTGTCGCAGGACGGCCGCGCCAGCGTGCTGGTGATCGAAGGCGGCGGCACCAATCTCGATCAGGAGAAGATTTTCAATCCGGGCATCTACACGCGCAACTTCGGTTCCGACACCGACTGGGGCTACAAGTCGACGCCGCAGAAGGCGCTCAACAACCGCGTCATCGTGGCTCCGGTCGGCAAGATCATCGGCGGCGGCTCGAGCATCAACGCCACGGTCTGGCTGAAAGGCGACAAGGCCGACTACGACGCCTGGGAGGCGGCGGCCGGTCCGGGCTGGGGCTACGATTCCATCATCCGCAATTTCAAGAAGGTGGAGCGCTACGCCGGCGGCGAGACTGCAATCCGCGGCGGCAGCGGCATGATCGCGACACGCAAGCCCGCGCTGGCGCATCCGGTGACGCGCGCCTTTGTCGATTCGGCGGTCGGGCTCGGCAAGGCCGAGCATATGGACATCAACAATGTCGCGAGCGTCGGCGACGCCGCCGGCCAGCAGGACATCAACGTCGACGTCAGCATGCGGCGCATCTCGGCGGCGCACGCCTACCTGCTGCCGGCGTTGGCTCGGAGCAACCTCACATTGCTGCCGAATACCACGGTGGCGCGACTCGACATCAGCGGCGGCCAATGCCGCGGCGTGGTGGCTTTGATGGGCGGCGCGGAGCGGCGCTTCGCAGCGGGCCGAGAGGTGATCGTCTGCGCCGGCGGGTTGAAATCGCCGAAGCTCCTGATGCTGTCGGGCGTCGGCCCGGCCGAGCATCTGCGCCAGCACAATATCCCGGTGATCGTCGACGCGCCGCAAGTCGGCGCCAACCTGCACGATCACCTGCTGGTGCGGCTGGTGTTCTCCACCAAGGACAAGGGCACGCCGCAGATCGATACCGGACATTCCGGGATCACCTACACACGCAGCAGTTCGTCGCTGAAGGGGCCGGACATCCAGGTGTTCGGCCGCCAGAACGCGCCGAATGTGCCGGGTCTGCCCGCCGACCAGGGCTATCTCACCATGCCCGGCCTGATGAAGCCGAAGAGCCGCGGCACGGTGCGGCTCGCGTCCGCCGATCCGACGGCGCCGCTGATCGTCGATCCGGCCTATTTCGTCGAGCAGGCCGACGTCGACGCCTATGTGACCGGCATCGAGTTCGGCATGGCGATCGGCAACGGCAAGGGTTTCGACGGCGTGCGCAAGGAGCAGGTCTCGATCCCCAATGCCAGCAAAGCGCAGATCGTCGACTACGTCCGCGCCAACGCCGCGACCTATTTCCATTTCGTCGGCACCTGCGCCATGGGACGCGCGGCCTCGGCGCCGGTGGACGAGGCGTTGCGGGTGCGCGGCGTGGCGCGGTTGCGGGTTGCGGACGCCTCGGTCATGCCCGAGATCACCTGCTGCAACACCCATGCGCCGACGCTCTCGCTCGCCGAGCGCGCGGCGGAAATCATCCTGGCGGCGCGACCGCGGAGGCGCTGCCCAGCGCCCGGTAACACGGCCGGGCGGTTCCTTGACCCTGCGAGGGGCGGGCGTTATATGCCCGCCCATGACGAAGGTCGCCCCCATCGCGCAGCGCCGCCGCCGTATCGTCGCGGTACGGGCGCGCGATCTTTGATCGCTTCTCTCGTGCCGCCGGGTCTTCAGCCGCGGCACCTTCTCCCTCTCTCCGCGGTGTTTTGATCCGGCCGTTGATCGACCCCGGAAAGGATTGAGCCATGGCCAAAACGAAAATCGGAATTCTCGGCGCCTCCGGCTACACCGGCTCGGAGCTGGTGCGGCTGCTGCTGCGCCATCCCAACGTCGATCTTGTGCTGCTGACCGCCGATCGCCGCGCCGGGCAGGAGATGGCGGCGGTGTTCCCGCAGTTTTCGCCGTTCCAGCTGCCGACGCTGGTTTCGATCGAGAGCATCGACTGGACCAAGGCCGGCGTCGAGCTGATCTTCTGCGCGCTGCCGCATGCCACCACCCAGAAGGTCATCAAGGACCTGCTCGGCAAGGCGCCGCAGGTGAAGGTGGTTGACCTGTCGGCCGACTTCCGGCTGGATGACACGGTCGCGTATGCGAAGTGGTATGGCCATGAGCACCACGCGCCCGAGCTGCAGCGCCAAGCGGTGTACGGGCTGGTCGAGGTCTATCGCGAGGAGATCCGAAAGGCCCAGCTCGTCGCCAACCCGGGCTGCTACACCAGTTGCGCGCAGCTCCCGCTCACCCCGCTGATCCGGGCCAAGGCGATCGAGCTGGACGGCATCGTGGTGGACGCCAAGTCCGGCATGACCGGGGCGGGTCGGGCGGCCAAGGAGGAGATGCTGTTCTCCGAGGTATCGGAGGGTTTCAACGCCTACGGCGTCGGCCATCACCGCCACATGGCGGAGCTCGACCAGGAGTTCTCCAAGGCGGCCGGGCAGGAGGTGATCGTGACCTTCACGCCGCACCTTGTGCCGATGAACCGCGGGATTCTATCGACGATCTACGTGCGGACGGCGCGTGGCCTGTCGCCTGAGGACCTTCATGCGATACTCTTAAAGCAATACATGAACGAGCCGTTCGTCCATGTCCTGCCGTTCGGCCAGACCCCGCACACCCGCCACGTCCGGGGCTCGAACATGACCTTCATCGGGGTCGCCAAGGATCGCGTGCCGGGCCGCGCCATCGTGGTCTCGGCGCTGGACAACCTGGTGAAGGGCGCGTCCGGCCAGGCGGTGCAGAACATGAACCTGATGATGGGCTATCCCGAGACCTTGGGGCTCGAGCAGATCGCGCTGTTCCCGTAAGGCCGCCGTCAGTCTCCGATCAGCCCAAAGATCGCCAGCGCCAGGATCGCCTGCGCGATGAATCCACCGGTGAAAGCGAGCGTGCGGAACACCGGCAGGCCGGCCGTATAGACCACGACATGCGCCAGCCGCGACCAGAAATACAGCGCGCAGGCGAACGCCGTTACCCCACTCCGGACGTTGAGCGCGTCTGCGACGATCACCAGCAGGCCGAAGATGACCAGGTTCTCGATGGCGTTGGCGTGCGCGTGCATCATCCGCTGCGCCCAGATCGATTGCGGCTTGTCGGCCCGGGTCGGGTTCGCCATCGCGCCCATCACGCCGCGCACCATGATCCGGTCGAGGATGTAGGGCAGCCAGATCAGCCCGGTCATGACGGTCGTCATGGTCAGCCAGAACAGTTCCTTAGTCATGGGAGTCTCCCGTCGCGATGCCGCGTGTTCCGGCTTGAGCGTAGGATAGCGTCATTCCCCGTAGCCGGGTAAGAGATTCCGTCACGTTTTCGGGGAAGGGGACCAATGTCAGTTCGCAATACGCCGCCGTTTCGCGCGGACCACGTGGGCAGCCTGCTTCGGCCGCCCAAGCTGCTGGACGCCCGCGCCGCCAGGAAGCGCGGCGAAATCACCGCCGAACAGTTGCGCGCGGCCGAGGACGAGGCGATCCGCGAGGCGGTCAAGCTCCAGGAGGATGTCGGGCTTCAATCGGCGACCGACGGCGAGTTCCGCCGCAACTCCTGGCACATCGACTTCCTGGAGCGGTTCGGCAACGTCGCGGTCATTCCCTCGAAGATCAAGGCGCGCTTCCAGAGCGAGCAGGGCGAGGTCGAATACCTGCCGCCGACGCTCGAAGTGGTCGGCAAGCTCAGCTGGCCGCATCCGATCTTCGTCGACCATTTCAAGTTCGTGCAATCGGTCGCGCACGTGACGCCCAAGATGACGATCCCGTCGCCGAGCTGCATGCATTTCCGCGGCGGACGGGCCGCGATCGACAAGGCGGCGTATCCGGACATGGCGGAATTCTATGCCGATCTCACACGCGTCTATAACGAGGAGGTGAGGGGCTTGGCCGCCGCCGGCTGCCGCTACCTTCAGATCGACGAGGTCTATATCGCCTATCTGTGCGATCCGGCGCTGCGCGCACAGGTCGAGGCGCTGGGCGAGAATCCCAAGACGCTGCCGCGCACGTACGTGGACATGATCAACGGCGCGGTTGCGGGCCGGCCTGCGGACATGACGATTTGCATGCACCTGTGCCGCGGCAACAACCAGAGCGGCTGGGTCGCGTCGGGCGGCTACGAGCCGGTGGCCGAGGTGCTGTTCAACGAGGCCGACGTCACCGGCTATTTCCTGGAGTACGACAGCGAGCGCGCCGGCGGTTTCGAGCCGCTGCGGTTCGTCCCGAAGGGCAAGGTGATCGTGCTGGGTCTTGTCACCAGCAAGAAGGGCGCGCTGGAGAGCAAGGACCAGATCAAGCGGCGGATCGACGAGGCGGCGAAGTACGTGGCCCTCGATCAGCTCGCGCTCTCCACCCAATGCGGGTTCTCGTCCACGGTTGAAGGCAACAAGCTGACGGTCGAGCAGCAGGCCGCGAAGCTGCGGCTCGTCGTGGATGTGGCGCGCGAGGTGTGGGGGTAGGCGGCGTCGATCACTCGGCCTTGATGTTCAGCTGCTTGAGCAGCACGGGCCAGCGTGCGAAATCGGCGTTGACGGATTTCTTGAACTCGTCGGCCGATTGCACGCCATAGACGCCCAGCTTGGAAAGCTGGGCGCTCACCGGCGGGGACTTCAGCGCGGTGAGGAACAGGCTCTCGAGCTGCGCGCGCTTCTCCGCGGTGATGCCGGCCGGCGCCAGCAGCCCGTACCAGTTGGAGAGCGTCAGCTCTTTGAAGCCGAGCTCGACCGTGGTCGGTACGTCGGGCAGTTGCTCGGAGCGCTCGGCATCGAAGGTCGCGAGTGCAAGGATGCTTCCGGTCTCCACATATTGCAGCACGCCGGTCACCGAGGTGATCATGAAATCGATGTTGCCGGCGACCAGGTCGATGAATGCCGGATTGAGTCCCCGGTAGGGCACGTGCACGGCCTGGAAGCCGCCTGTCTGATTGAGCATCTCGCCCGCGATGTGCAGCGCGGTGCCGGGGCCGGTCGATCCGTAGCTGAGCTTGGCGCCGGACCGGCCGAGCGCGATCAGCTCCTTGAGCGTGCGTGCCGGGAGGTCCTTGCGCACCACCACGACGAACTTGACCGCGCCGATGCGCGCAATCGGCTCGAACGCCTGCGCCGCCTCATCCGCTTTTCCGCGCAGCGTCGGGTTGATGACCAGCGAGCTGGTGTGCAGCAGAACGGTTTTGCCGTCGGGCGGAGATTTCGCCACGATGTTGACGGCGAGATCGCCGCCGGCGCCGCCGCGGTTCTCGATGACGATCGTGGTGTCGCGGACGTTGTTGGCGATGATCCGGGCGAGCTGATCCACGGCGCCGCCGGCGGCAAATGCCACGACCATGCGCATCCGGTCATCGGCCGAGGTCACCGACTGCGCGAACGCCGATCCGCTGGTTACGACAACCAACGCAGCAAGCCACACTCTGACGATGCGCATCGGCTCCCAATCCCTGTGGTGTGATGACGGCTATTCGGCCGCCACGCGGCGCGGCGTGAGCGCTTCCTCCGGCGAGGCCATTTCCATCTGGAAGATCGACTCGATCGACGTGTAGTCCTTGTAGCCCAGTCGCGAGATTGGCCGCATCTTGAGCACGTCGACCTTGCCGTTGATGATCACGTCGTCGTCGATGTGGACCGCGATGACCCGGCCGAACACCACGCGGTGGAACGAGGACGGACGGTTGCCGGCCAGCACCACGGTCTGGTGATAGAGGCACTCGAACTGCACCGGCGAGCCACCGACGCGTGGCGGCTTGACCAGCTTCGACGGCAGCGGCTCGATGCCCGCGGCCGCCATTTCGTCGACTCCGCGCTCGACGATCTGCGAGGTCTTGGTCATCACGTCGCGCTGCGCCCAGGTCGCCAGATTGTAGACGAACTCGCCGGTCTCCTCGATGTTGACCACCGTGTCCTTCGGGTCGTGATCCTTGACGTTGCCGCCGGCCGAGAAACACACGTAGGGCGGGTCGTAGCTCAGCAAATTGAAGAAGCTGAACGGCGCAAGGTTAACCAGGCCGGCCTTGTTCATGGAGGTAATCCAGCCGATCGGGCGCGGCACCACGCAACCTTTCAGCGGATTGTAGGGCAGGCCGTGGTCGGTCTTGCCGGGTTCGTAGTACATGCGCTTCCCCCATCGTCTCCGAATTGCCGGTGAGGGTCGCATGACAGCGGCGGCGCCAGCAAGGGAGCCGCTGGCGCCTAATCCTTCACCTTCACGTAGCTTCCAGGTGCGTCCTCAATGGCCTGGAGCTTGGTGCCGCCGGGCTTGCGCGCCTTTACGGTCTTGCCGTCCTGCGCCTTGATCCAGGCGGCCCAGTCCGGCCACCACGAGCCCGGGTGCTCCTGGGCCTTTGCGAGCCAGTCTTCGAGCGTGCCGACGCCCGCCTTGCCGCCGGTCCAGTATTGATACTTCCCCTTGCTGGGAGGGTTCACGACGCCGGCGATGTGGCCGGAGCCCGAGAGCACATATTTCACCGGCCCGCCGAAGAATTTCGAGCCGAGGAACGCGGATTGCGCGGGCGCGATGTGGTCCTCGCGGGTGGCGAGGTTGTAGATCGGGATATTCACCTTGCCGAGATCGAGCTTGACGCCGCCGACCACCATCTCGCCCTTCGACAGCGTGTTGTCGAGGTAGCATTGCCGCAGATAGAACGCGTGGTTGGCCGCCGGCATCCGGGTGGCGTCGGAATTCCAGTACAGCAGGTCGAACGAGCTCGGCGGCTTGCCGCGCATGTAGTTGTTGATGACGTAGGGCCAGATCAGGTCGTTGGAGCGCAGCATGTTGAACGCGTTTGCCATCTTCTTGCCTTCGAGATAGCCGCGCTCGCTCATCCGCTTCTCGACCGCCTGCAACTGCTCCTCGTCGACGAACACTTTGAGATCGCCGGCGTGGGTGAAATCGACCTGCGAGGCGAACAGCGTCGCCGATGCGATGCGGCTGTCGCCGGTCTGCGCCATGTAGGCGAGCGTAACCGACAGCAGGGTGCCGCCGACGCAATAGCCGATGGTGTGGATCTTGCTCTCGCCGGTCGCGAGCTTGATGGCGTCCAACGCGGCGAGGGGACCCAGCCGCATGTACTCCTCGAAGCCCATGCTGGAGAGCCGCTCGTCGGGGTTCACCCATGAAATCACGAACACGGTGAGTCCCTGATCGACGCACCACTTGATGAAGGATTTTTCCGGCGTCAGATCGAGCACGTAGAACTTGTTGATCCAGGGCGGCACGATCAGCAGCGGCTTCTTGAGCACCGTCGGCGTCGCGGGCGCGTACTGGATGAGCTGCATCAGCGCGTTCTGGAACACGACCTTGCCGGGCGTCACCGCAAGATTTCGACCGACCTCGAAGTTGCTGGAATCGGACTGACGGATTTTCAGGTCGCCGCCGCCGGCTTCGATGTCTTCGGCCAGCATGTGCATGCCGCGCGCCAGATTCTCGGCGTTCGAGTCCAAGGTCGCGCGCATCAGCTCCGGATTGGTCAGCACGAAGTTCGACGGCGAAACCGCGTTGGCGATCTGCTTGACGTAGAACTCGGCTTTCTGCCGGGTGTGTGGATCGAGGCCTTCGGCATCCTTGACCAGCAGCTCGCCCCATTGCGTGCTGAGCAGATAGGCCTGTTTGACGAAATCGAAGAACTGGTTCGACGACCATTCCGGATCGGCGAAGCGCCGGTCTTTCGGGTCCGGCGCGACGATCGGGGCGGCGTCCTCGCCGGCGAGCCGCTTGGCCGCCGCGCCCCACAGGTCGAGATAGGCCTTGCCGAGCCGCGATTGCAGTTCCACTGCGCGTTGCGGATCGGACAGCCAGTATTCCGCCACGCCGCCGAATGTTTTGACCATGTCGGTCATCTCGTCGGACAACGGGTTCTGAACCTGGCCGCCTTGGCGCGGCTTGAGATAGGCCGCAAGCGCCTTGCCGCTCTCCTCGACCAGGCGAGCCAGATTCTTGGCGAACGCCTCGACATCGAGGGCGCCGGGATTTGCCGGTATTGGCCGTGCGTCGTCCTTCATCGCCTTACCGCCGTCTCACCACGTCCCTTGCCGGTCGGGCGCGCCCGCAGGCGCAACGTGGCACATTTAAGCTGCCCGACAAGTCATGACAGCCCTTCATGGTTTCATGACCAGACCCGCGATGATCTATCGCACCGGCGTTAATCCTCCGCATCGTCCGGACCTTGCTTTGGTCATATTGGCGAGCTATCGCAACCGACGATCAATCCATTGAGTTTACGCCAATTTCACCGATCGTGCCCAGCTTGAAAGCCGATCGGACCACGGTGCTTCGCCGTCAGGCGCACGAATAGAGGCGGATTGGATTTGCTGCGGCAGAGTGCATCTCGGAGGGCCTTGAGCGTTCGTGCGTTGCAGCACGTTTGGCTGCTCATGGTGCTGGCAGGCTTGGCGAGTGTCGGCGGCTGCGCTTCGATCTCAGAAACGATTTCCAGCCAGGCCGGCGGCCTGCCGGGCGTCGGCCTGCCGGCGAATGCGCCGGAACGGCCGGCTACGCCGCTCGCCTATCCGGCGGTTCACGACATGCCGCCCCAACGCGGTGTGGCCCTGCTCAACGAGGTCGAGCAGCAGAAGGTCGAGGACGATCTGATCGCCGCCCGCGAGCGTCAGCAGGAGACCGCCGGCGTCCCCCGTACGGCTTCCACGGTCCGCAAGCGCGCCGCACCTGCGCCGGTTCCCCGCGCCATTCCAGCCGCCAGCAACAGGACGATCTACTAGCGCGCGGCGCTGCCCGTGATACAAGCGTGCCGTTGCGTGCGCCTCAGCGATTCAGGCCCGCCCTAGAGACTGAAATCATGGAAGAATTTTACCGCATCAAGCGCCTGCCGCCCTACGTCTTCGAGACGGTGAACCGCGCCAAGGCCGTGGCCCGCAACGCGGGCGCCGACATCATCGACCTCGGCATGGGCAACCCGGACCTGCCGGCGCCGCCGCACGTGATCGAGAAGCTCAAGGAGACGCTCGGCAAGCCGCGCACCGACCGCTATTCGGCGTCGAAGGGCATCGCCGGCCTGCGCCGCGCCCAGGCCGCGTACTACGCGCGCCGTTTCGGCGTGAAGCTCAATCCCGATACGCAGGTCGTGGCCACGCTCGGTTCCAAGGAAGGCTTCGCCAACGTGGCGCAAGCCATTACCGCGCCCGGCGACGTCGTGCTGGTGCCGGACCCGAGCTATCCGATCCACGCGTTCGGGTTCCTGATGGCGGGCGGCGTCGTCCGCTCGGTGCCGTCCGATCCGACGCCGGATTTCTTCCCCGCGCTGGAGCGCGCGATCACGCATTCGATCCCGAAACCGATCGCGGTGGTGGTCTGCTATCCGTCGAATCCGACCGCGTTTGTCGCCGATCTCGATTTCTACAAGGAGTTGGTGCCGTTCGCGAAGAAGCACGGCATCTTCATCCTGTCCGATCTCGCCTACGCCGAAGTCTATTTCGACGACGTGCCGCCGCCGTCGGTGCTTCAGGTCAACGGCGCGAACGACATCACGGTCGAATTTACGTCGATGTCGAAGACGTTCTCGATGGCGGGCTGGCGGATGGGATTCGCCGTCGGCAACGAGCGCATCATCGCGGCTTTGGGCCGTGTGAAGTCGTATCTCGACTACGGTGCGTTCACGCCTGTGCAGGTGGCTGCCACTGCGGCGCTGAACGGTCCCGAGGACTGCATCAAGGAAATGCGGGATACCTACAAGCGTCGGCGCGACGCGCTGGTGGACAGCTTCAGCCGCGCCGGCTGGAACGTTCCGGCGCCGCGCGCCTCGATGTTCGCCTGGTCGCCGATCCCGGAGCCGTTCCAGTCGCTCGGCAGCGTCGAATTCTCCAAGCTGCTGGTGGAAAAGGCCGAGGTCGCGGTGTCACCCGGGACCGGTTTCGGCGAGCGCGGCGAAGGTTTCGTGCGCATCGCGCTGGTGGAGAATGAGCAGCGTATCCGCCAGGCGGCCCGCAACATCCGCCGCTTCCTTGAAAGCGCGCCGGAAACGTTGCACAACGTGGTTCCTCTCGCCACGCGGCGTTGAGCCGAACAAAAGATTGCGGACGCTGCATGGTCGCCCCGCTGAAAGTGGGACTTGCCGGTCTCGGCACGGTCGGAGCCTCGGTGGTGCGCCTGATCGCGCAGCACCGCGCCGAGCTCACTGCGCGCTGCGGCCGTCCGATCGAGGTGGTGGCGGTGAGCGCGCGTTCGCGCGGCAAGGATCGTGGCATCGACATCCGAAAGCTGCGCTGGGTGGCCGATCCGGTGAAGCTCGCGGCCGATCCCGGCATCGACGTGTTTGTCGAGCTGATCGGCGGCGACGGCAATCCGGCGCGCAGCGCGGTGACCGCGGCGCTGAAGGCCGGCAAATCGGTGGTCACCGCCAACAAGGCGCTGCTGGCGCATCACGGCGTGGCGCTGGCGGCGCTCGCTGAGAGGCACGGCGGCGCGCTCAATTTCGAGGCGGCGGTCGGCGGCGCCATCCCGATCGTCAAGACGTTGCGCGAGAGCCTCGCCGGCAATCCGATTTCGCGGGTCTATGGCATTCTCAACGGCACCTGCAACTACATGCTGACGCGCATGGAGCGCGAGAAGCTGTCGTTCGACGAATGCCTGAAAGAAGCGCAGCGGCTCGGCTATGCCGAGGCCGACCCGTCGTTCGACATCGAGGGCCACGACACCGCCCAGAAGCTTGCGATCCTCGCCAGCCTGACGTTCGGCATCCGCGTCGATCCGGGCTCGATCTACGTCGAGGGCATTACCTCGATCACAACCGCAGATCTGGAGGCCGCAGACGAGCTTGGCTATCGCATCAAGCTGCTCGGCGTCGCGGTCAAGACCGACAAGGGCATCGAGCAGCGCGTGCATCCGACCATGGTGCCGAAGGAATCCGCGATCGCTCAGGTCATGGGCGTGACCAATGCGGTCACCATCGACGCCGAGGGAATCGCGCCGATCACGCTGGTCGGTCCCGGCGCCGGCGGCGTGGCGACCGCGTCGGCGGTGATTTCCGACATCGCCGACGTTGCTCGTGGCGTGCGCAGCGCGCCATTCGGCCGGCCGTCGGTGCGGCTGACGGTGAGCAGGAAGGCGCCGATGCAGCGCCACGAGGGCGGATACTACATTCGCCTTCTGGCAATGGACCGGCCCGGCACCGCGGCGACCATCGCCAAGCGGCTCGCTGAGCACAACATTTCGATGGAATCGATCGTGCAGCGCCACCGCGGTCCGCCGGCCGGAGGCGCAGCCAAGGGTGGCGCGCCGGTTCCGGTCATCATTATCACTTATGCGACCACCGAAGACGCGGTGCGCAAGGCGCTGGCCGCGGTCAAGCGCGACAAGGTGATTTCAGGCGAGCCGCAATTGATCCGTATCGAAAAAAATTGAACAGTGGCCCCGGGATAGGGACCAAGGGAACACCAAGGGAGCCTGCGATGTCGTCGCCGATCACCGTCCAGCCGAATCTTGTGCTGGAGCGTGTCCTTTCGATTGAGATCGTGCGCGTCACCGAGCGCGCCGCGGTTTCGGCGGCGCGGCTGCGCGGGCGCGGCATGGAAAAAGGCTCGGATCAGGCCGCAGTCGATGCCATGCGGCGCGAGCTCAACAAACTGCCGATCGACGGCACAGTGGTGATCGGCGAGGGCGAGATCGACGAAGCTCCGATGCTGTTTATCGGCGAGAAGGTCGGCACCAAGGCCGGGCCAAAGGTCGATATCGCTGTCGATCCGCTGGAAGGCACGACGCTGTGCGCCAAGAACATGCCGGGAGCGATCGCAACCATCGCGATGGCTGATGGCGGTACGCTGCTGCACGCTCCCGATTGCTACATGGACAAGATCGCGATCGGTCCCGGCTATCCGAAGGGCACGGTCGATCTCGACGCCCCGGCCGACGAGAACATCATCCGGCTCGCCAAGGCCAAGGGCGTGAAGCCCTCCGAGATCACCGCGATCCTGCTCGATCGGCCGCGCCACGCCGACATCATCGCGGCGGTTCGCAAAACCGGAGCGGCGGTCTCGCTGATCAGCGACGGGGACGTGGCCGGCGTGATCCATTGCGCCGAGCCCAAGACCGGCATCGACATCTATCTCGGCATCGGCGGTGCGCCGGAGGGCGTGCTGTCGGCGGCGGCGCTGCGCTGCATTGGCGGCCAGATGCAGACCCGGCTGATCATCGACACCGAAGAGCTGCGCGAGCGCACGCGGAAGATGGGCATCAAGGACCCGAAGAAGAAATACGAGATCGAGGACATGGTGAGGGGCGACTGCCTGTTCGCCGCGACCGGCGTCACCACCGGCGCCATGCTGCGTGGCGTCCTGTTCGGCAAGGACATGATCGAAACCGAGACCGTGGTCATGCGCTCGGTCACCGGCACCGTGCGCAGGATCGTCGCCGAGCACCGGCAGCTTGAGAAATTCCACCTGGATTGAGTGGGATTGGCCCGCTACCGCACATTGCATAATTTATTAACTATGTTGCGGCCTACTAGCGCGTGACGGGAGGTTTGGGGATTCGCAACCTGCATCCCTCTCAGTGAAATATCAGCAATCATTTAGAGGTTCGCATGGTCCTGCATGCGCCAAATGGATGGGTTTTCGTCATTGCCGCATTTCTGGCGATGATCGGTATCTTGGCGACGTTCCCAACGCCGCTCTCGATTCCCGATCTGGCAGCCGACAACGCGGCCTGGTTCATTTTCCTCGCCTGGTTCCTGCTGGCGATTGCGACTGTGGTGCGGCCCGTTCCCGAGGCTGAGCCAAGCGCCAAAACTTAGTAACAGGCTGCGCCGTCCTACTTGAGGCCAGCTTTGCAATCCGCCATCGAGAGATGGCGGATCGATTTTGTTTGGTCCACCATCGGCGACGAGTCATCACGTCAACGGTGCGGGACAGGAAATGCGAAACGTCCATCTGGTCGGCAGCGTGCCGGGCGAGAACGCGGCTGACGTGTTCGAGCGCATGAGTGCTGCGCTTTCGCCCCATCTCACGCGCATCCCCGACGGCGAGACCGGGAAGCGCGCCGACTGGATCACCTGGCTCGAACCGGTGTTCGCCAACAGTCCGGCACTCGAAAAATCCGACGAGCTGTTCCGCCTGCATGCTGCGGCAACGCCGCGCACTCGCTATCGGCTGAGGCCCGGCGCTTCCGTGAGTGACGTGACGTTCGACAACCTGTTCTACGCCGAGATTGCGGAGCGCTCATATCGCGATTTCGCGCGGCTCAAGCGGGACGGCAAAATTCCGGCCCATGTCCGCTTCCAGGTCGATCTGGTGCCGGCGCATTCGGTGATCTGGCTCTATCTGCAGGACGATCTGCACGCGCCGCTCGACCCGGTCTACAACGCCGCGCTCAAGCGCGAAATCGACAAGATTGCAGCCGCGATCGCGCACGATCAACTCGCCATCCAGTTCGATGTTGCGTCTGCGGTGTTCGCGCGGCTGGAGCGCAACGACGTCAGCAGCTACGGCCGCAGCAAATCGGAAATGCAGGAGACCTTCGGCCGCATCCTGGTGGATCTTGCCGAACACGTGCCCGGCGACATCGAACTGCTGTTCCACTTCTGCTACGGCGATTCCAACCACAAGCACGTGGTCGAGCCGACCGACATGGGCGACATGGTGGACATGGCCAACCGGCTGGCTGAGGGCATCCGGCGGCCGATCCAGTTGATCCACATGCCGGTGCCGCGCGACCGCTCGGACGATGGCTATTTCGCGCCGCTCAAGCGGCTGAAGCTGCGGCCGGAGACCGAGCTTTGCCTTGGGCTCGTGCATCACACCGACGGCATTACCGGAACGCGGCAGCGGCTGGCGGCGGCCGAGCGGCACGTTTCGGAGTTTTCCATTGGCACCGAATGCGGTTTCGGCCGGCGGCGTCCCGAAACCATCCCCGAGTTGCTGCGCATCCACGCCGAAGCGGCGCGATCATGAGCGCCACCACGGTTATCCGGCCGCTGCGCGCCGATGAGCGCGCGGACTGGCAGCCGCTTTGGAAGGGCTATCTCGATTTTTACAAAACCTCGGTGCCGCCGGAGACCTACGACGTCACCTGGTCGCGCCTGCAGGATCCGGGCGAGCGGATGTTCGTGCTTGGCGCCACTGTCGGCGGCAAGCTCGTCGGGATCGTGCATTATCTCTACCATCGGTCATGCTGGACCGTGGCCGACTACTGCTACCTGCAGGATTTGTTCGTCGCGCCGGAGGCGCGCAAGCTCGGACTCGGCCGCGCGCTGATCGAGGCGGTGTACGAGAGGGCGCGTGCCGATGGCGCAAGCCGCGTTCACTGGCTGACGCACGAGACCAATGCGACGGCGCGGGCGCTCTACGACACGCTGGCGGATCGGCCCGGTTTCATCCAGTACCGCAAATTGTTCTGAAAACCGCTGTGGTTGGAACCTTGCGGAGGTAGTTTTGCACCGCCATCCCCGGCACGGCTCGACAGCGCACGCCGCCGACGTGCACACTGTGCAATTCTACTGACATGGATTCGCGGCGAGCATCATGACGGTCGCTTTGGCACCGGCGATAAAACCATCGACGCGCCTGTTCCTCGGCGTCGAGCGCTCGGTCTGCGGGCGTTCCTGGCGCGACCGGCTCGACGAGCGCGGCAGCGCACGCGCGCTCGCGATCGCGCAACGCCACGCGGTGCCGGAGTTGCTGGCGCGCATCCTGGCTGGCCGCGGCGTGGAGGTCGACGGGGTCGAGGCGTTCCTCGATCCGACGGTGAAGCGGCTGATGCCCGATCCGCATGTGGTCACGGCGATGGAGGCCGCGGCGACGCGCATCGCGGACGCCGCCATGGCGGGAGAGCGCATCGCGATCTTCGGCGACTACGATGTGGACGGCGCGACCTCGTCGGCGCTGCTGTCGCGCTTCCTGCGCGCCGCGGGCGTCGATCCGATCGTCTACATTCCCGACCGCATTTTCGAGGGCTATGGCCCCAACGTTGAAGCGATCCGCGGCCTGGCCGAACGTGGCGCAAAGCTGCTCATCACCGTCGATTGCGGCACCACCAGCATCGAGCCGCTGGCCGAGGCGCGACGGCTCGGCCTCGATGTCGTTGTCCTGGATCATCACCAGGCCGACGAGCGGCTGCCGGATGCGCTGGTGGTCAATCCCAATAGGCTCGACGATCTCTCGCAGCTCGGCCATCTCGCCGCGGTCGGTGTCGTGTTCATGACGTTGGTTGCAACCAACCGGGTGCTGCGTTCGCGTGGCTTCTGGAACGACGTGCGGCCTGCGCCCGATCTGCTGGGCCTGCTCGACATCGTGGCGCTCGGCACGGTTGCCGACGTGGTGCCGCTGATCGGGCTCAACCGCGCCTTCGTATCGAAGGGGCTGATCGCGATGCGCCGGCGCGACAATCCCGGGCTGACCGCGCTGATGGACGCCGCGCGGCTTTCGGGACCGCCGGAGCCGTACCACCTCGGTTTTGTGCTCGGTCCGCGCATCAATGCCGGCGGCCGCATCGGCCGGGCTGATCTGGGCGCGAGGCTGCTGCTGGAGGACGATCCGGCGGAGGCGGGCAGGATCGCGGCCGAACTCGACCGGCTCAACCGCGAGCGGCAGGTCATCGAAACCGGGATGCTGGCGGAGGCCGAGGCCGAGGCGATGGCCGCGCTCGGGCTGGAGGAAAAGGGCGCGGTCGTGGTGACCGCTGCGGCCAACTGGCATCCGGGCGTGGTCGGGTTGATCGCGGCGCGGCTGAAGGAGCGGTTCAACCGGCCGGCGTTTGCCATTGCGCTCGAACCCGGCGGCACCGGCACCGGCTCCGGCCGCTCGATCGCCGGCGTCGATCTCGGCGTCGCGGTGCGGCGTGCGGTCGCCGAAGGACTTTTGCTCAAAGGCGGCGGCCATGCGATGGCTGCAGGTGTGACGCTGCGGCGCGACGCGCTGCCGGCATTTCGGGCCTATCTGGAGGAGACGCTCGGTGCGGCGGTCGAGGCCGGGCGGGCCGACCGCTCGCTGCCGATCGACGGCGCGGTGAGCGCGGCCGGCGCCAACATCGAATTGATGGCGACGATCGCAAAGGCGGGGCCGTTCGGCGCGGGCAATCCGGAGCCGATCGTGGCGCTGCCGTCGCATACCATCGCCTACGCCGAAGCGGTCGGCGAGAAGCATATGCGGGTGCGGCTCAAATCGGGCGAGGGCGCGATGCTGAATGCGATTGCGTTCCGCGCCGTCGGCCAGCCGCTCGGCAACGCGCTGCTGAAGGAACGCGGGCAGGCGGTTCATGTCGCTGGGTGCCTGACGGTTGATCGCTGGAACGGCGCCGAGCGCGTGCAGCTTCGGATCAGCGATGTGGCGCTGGTTCCGCAGCCCGGCCGGATTTGAACACGCCGATTTCGGGACATTCCATGCCGACCGCCGAATACAAATTCGCGCAGTATCACAATCAGGCGGCCATCGGCACGCTGCACCGGAATCTGGTCGCGATGTGGGATGCGATCCGCACCGAGACCGGCGGTCGCGTCGAGACCGTCGTCCATGCGGAGAACAACGGCATGCCGGGCGGCGACCCCGCAGCGTTGAAGATGATCCTGTCGGGCGAGATCGCGTTTTTCACGCTGATGGGCGGCGCGGTCGGGTCGGTGGCTCCGGTCGCCGAGGTGCAGCAGGTGCCGTTCGCGTTCCGCACGGCGTCCGATGCGCACAAGGCGATCGACGGACCGCTCGGCCGCTATATCGCCGACGAAATGGCGGCGAAGGGCTTGCATCTGTTTCCGTATGGCGGCTTCGACAATGGCATGCGCCAGCTCACCACGCTCGACAAGCCGGTGGCGAGTCCTGCGGATATCGCCGGCATGAGAGTTCGCGTGCCGCCGGGGCAGGTGATCTCCGACACCTTCAAGGCATTCGGCGCCGTGCCGGTGACGACGCCGGCGAATGCCATCTATCGCGCGCTCCAGGAGCGCACGGTGGATGCACAGGAGAACCCGCTCGGCGTGGTCGAGGCGTTCAAGCTCGACGAACTGGTGAAATACATCAGCCTGACCAGCCACGTCTGGTCGGGCTTCAATCTGATGGCGCACCGTCCGACCTGGGACCGGCTGCCCGGCGATGTCCAGGCGGCGATCGACCGCAACGTGACGAAATTCGTGCGGCAGCAGCGCCTCGATCAGGCCGAGCGCAATGCTGGCCTGCGGCTGCGGTTCGCCCAGCAGGGGATCGTTTTCAACGAGGTCGACCAGGCGGCGTTCCGCGGCAGGCTTGCGGGGCTTTACGCAACGTGGAAAGAAAAGCTCGGCTCAAAGTGCTGGTCGCTGCTGGAAACGGAAGTGGGGAAGCTCGGCTGATGTCCAAACTCAATCTCTCGGTCGCGATTGGCGACTATGACCGCAACCGCCCGCTGATCGACGGCGCGGTGCAGATCGACGGCGTCGATCCGGTGTTCATGAAGCTTTATCCGGAGGAAATTTTCTTCCGCGCGTTCCGCACCGAGGACTTCGACATCTGCGAGTGCTCGCTGTCGAGCTTCACGGTCAAGACTGCGGCCGGCAACAATCCGTACATCGGCGTGCCGGCGTTCGTGTCGCGGATGTTCCGCCACACCTCGATCTTCTGCCGCACCGATCGGATCAAGAAGCCGGAGGACCTCAAGGGCAAGAAGGTCGGCGTCCCGGAGTATCAACTGACGGCCAACGTGTGGGCGCGGGCGATCCTGGAGGACGACTTCGGCGTCAAGCCGAAGGACATCCATTGGATCCGCGGCGGCATCGAGCACGCCGGCCGGCCCGAGAAGATCAGCATCAAGCTGCCCAAGGGCGTGCGGCTCGACCCCGCGCCGGAGGGAAAAACGATTTCAGAATTGCTGGCCAAGGGCGATATCGACGGCTTCATCGCGCCGCGGCCACCGGCGGTGCAGGCCAAGAACGTCGGCTGGCTGTTCCGCGATCCGGTGGCGGCGGCGAAGGACTACTACAAGCGCACCCAGATTTTCCCGATCATGCATCTGATCGGCATCCGCCGTACCATCGCCGAGAAGCATCCGTGGCTCCCGGCGGCGGTGCTGAAAGCGTTCGAGCAGTCGAAGGCTGGCGCGATGGCGCACCTCTGGGACACGTCGGCGACCAAGGTCTCGATGCCGTTTATCGAGGAGCGTGTCGCCGAGGCCCGCGAACTGATGGGCGATGATTACTGGTCTTATGGACTGGAGTCGAACCGCAAGACGCTGGAGACCTTCCTGCGTCATCACCATTCGCAGGGGTTGTCCTCCCGGCTGGTCAAGCCGGAGGAGCTGTTTCATCCGGCTACCCACGACAGCTTCAAGATTTAGAGACGCGGCGTGATCGGTTGGTGGATGTCATGATTCAGGTCAGACGGCTCGGGCATGCCACCTTCGAGACGCCCGATCTCGACAAGGCGATTGGCCATTACACACAGGTCGGCGGGCTTGTGGTGGCCGCGCGCGAGAAGGATCGTGCGTTCCTGGCGACGCAGTTGGGTCAGCTTGCCATCGAATTGATCAAGGGGCCGGCCGCACAATGCGTGCGGCTGTCGTTCGAGGTCGCGCCCGATTCCGATTTCGGTGAGCTTGGCCGCGCGCTGTCCGCGCACGGGGTGAAAAGCGATCCACGAAACGACGCGCTTCCGGGCGTCGGCCGCATGCTGTCGCTGCACGATCCGAAGGGGACGGCGATCGACCTGTTTTCGGAATGGAAAACCGTACCGGTCGAGCAGCCTTCGAGCGGCGTGCCTTCGCTCAAGCTCGGCCATCTGGCGTTCGTGGTGCCCGATCCGAAGCCGATCGCGAAATTCTATCAGGAGGTCCTGGGCTTCCGGATGTCGGACTGGATCGAAGATTTTTTCGTGTTCCTGCGCTGCAATGCCGATCATCACGTGATCAATTTCATCCAGGGCACCAAGGTCACGATGCATCACATGGCGTTCGAGCTGCAGGACTTCTCGCGCATCCAGGGCGCCTGCGAACTGCTCGGACAGCGGCGCATCCCGATTGCATGGGGGCCGGTGCGGCTCGGCCCTGGTCATAACGTTGCGATCTTTCACCGCAATGCCGACGACCAGATGATCGAATTCTACGCCGAGCTCGATCAGATGAAGGACGAGGCGCTGGGCTATTTCGAGCCGCGGCCGTGGCATCGCGACAAGCCGCAACGGCCGAAGGTCTGGGCGCGCACCGACAATTACATCTGGGGCCCGCCGCCGACGCCGGAATTCCTGCGGGCGAGGGTGTAGCGATCTTGCCGTCACGGCCCCTGGCGCAGGCGCATCAGCACCTTGACCCCGGCATAGCCGTCGGCCGGCTCCAGGCCGACCTTGCGCTGATAATTGCGCACCGCAACCATGGTGTCATTGCCGATCCGTCCGTCGACGCCGCCGGTGTCGAAGCCTGCGGCGGTCAGGCGCTGCTGGAGTTCCTTCAGTTCGGGCAGTGTCGGCGTCCGCTCGCCGCCCGGGAACTGCTGCACGAACGGTCCGTCGCCGCGCAGCCGGTCGCTCAGATGCGTAATCGCGAGCGTGTAGTTCATCGACGGATTGTAGCTGCGCACCGCGTAGAAATTTGGACCCAGCAGGAACGCCGGGCCGCCTCGCACCGGCCCCCAGAGCTTCGCGGTGGCCTGCGGCTGCGGGAATGCCGTGCCGTTGGCGCGCGTGACACCCGCGGACTGCCACGCGGCATAAGTGCGCGAACTGTTGCTGGACCCCTGACCCGCGGCGCGCACCTCGTAGCCCCAGTGCTCGCCGCGACGGTATTTTCCACGATTCACCAGGTAGCGCGCGGAGCTTGCGAGTGCATCGGCCGGGCTGCCGAACGGCGAGACCCGGCCGTCCTTGTCGTAGTCGAGGCCAACGTTGAGCCAGACCTCCGGCATCCATTGGGTATGGCCCATGGCGCCGGCCCAAGAGCCGCGCATTTCCGCGGGCGTGCTCCAGCCGCGCTCCACGACGACCAGCGCGTTGAGCAACTCCTTTTCCCAATACACTCTCCGCCGCGGCTCGCCCCAGGCCAGCGCCGCCAGCGCGGGAAACACCGGGCGCATATAGTTCTGCTGCACCATCGGATCGCCATAGGCGGATTCCACGCCCCACAACGCCAGCAGGATGTAGCGATCGACGCCATAGTCCTGCTCGATCCGGGTCAGCAGGGGGCCGTGCTCGGTGATGCGCTCCTTGCCGGTGATCATGCGCCAGTCGGAAACGCGCCGGTTGAGGTATTGCCAGGTTTCTTCCTGGAATTCGGGCTGCGCTCGTTGCAACGCAAAGACCCGCGTATCCGGCTTAAGCGGCTTCATCACGCGGTCGTAGGTCGCATCGGAAATGCCGCGAGCTTTGGCGCGTGCGCGGAACTTCTCGACCCATTGCTCGAAAGGCATGCGTGCGCTCTGCGCGTGCGCCTGCTGTTTGCAAAGCAGCAGCGACGCCGTCGCAAACGCGCCTAGCAGGCAGAGGCGGCGACTCAAGAGATCAATCATGCCGGTCATTGTAGGCGCGCGGGCCGCGCTGACAATCGCACGTATTCACAGAGACGCCCTCCGCGAGCGGAATCGCGGAGGGCGTTTTTGCACACCGATGCGTTATCGGGGTTTGTTAGCGGACGTTGCCGCTGCCGCCGATATTGCCACCGACGTTACCTTGTCCGGTGGTGCGGCCACGTTTCACGTCGCCCGATGCCTTGGTGTCGGCGCCCGTGTTCGCGTTGACGCCCGAACGGCCCACATTGGCATTGGTGTTGGTGTTTACCCCGACACCGGTATTGACGCCCGTGCCGGAACCCGCGCCGACCGACGCGCCGCCACCGACGTTACCGCCCGCCCCGACGCCGATGTTCTGGGCAAACGCGGCGGTGGTGCCGAGCGAAAAGGCGGCCGCAAGCAGGATTGCGTTCAGTCTGGTCATCAAGATCTCCCATCGTGGAGTTAAACAGGTCGCGCGCGGCGCGTGCGACCGCGCCCCATAAAACCAACACGCGCCGACCGAGGGAGTTCCGGGATTATTGTTCAATGCCGCGCAAATCGGCGCTTGTGCTTCTTACGTTTGCCATATTTGGCGGCGCGGCGTTTTTGGCCGTTGCTGGCTTCCGGCTCCAGGTGCGCCGACCTGCCAAGCGATGCCGTGGTATCCGAATTGGCGAGCAACGTCGGTTCGAGCACCTGCTCGCCGCGCGCGCCGATCAGCCGCTCGTAGGATGAGACCAGCGTCATGTAGGGATTGACGAACACCCAACCGTCCTTGGTCGGCACCTGCACATCGAAATGCAGATGATAGCTGGTGCCGCCTTCCTTCTTGCTGAAATTTCCGATCCGCCCGATCACTTCGCCTTCGTTGACCAGCCGTCCGCTGAGCAGCCCGTCATCGTCCATCTTGCGCGGATGCATGTGGAGATAGCGGAACCGCAGGTGCTCGCGCGCGGTGTTGACGTAGAGATATGCCGCCTCCTGTCCGGGCGCGCGCAGGATGGCGCCGTCGCGCACCGCAACCACGTCGCGATCCAGCGTGCAACGGCTGGCGCCCGGTTCGGGGGTGCAAGGCGGCGTGCGGATGTCCTGACCCTGGTGTCCGTTGCCTGCGGGACACTGGCCGACCGGGAAACCGCGCCGCTCGCAAAAATTGTCGCGCCAGGGGTAGGCGTAGTTCGGCGAATGACCGGGCGCGAGCGGTTTGTTGCGGCTCTGGAACATCTGCGAATTGACGAACGCCGGGGCGACCGCGACTGGAAAGCGGATCTGCGAATAGGCCGTGGTGTCGGTGCGTCCGTTCAGGCTGCGAAATCCGGTGCCGGGCAGCAGGCGGCCGGGCGCGTGATAGCTGAACGTCGGCGAGATGTCCGCCGGCCGCTCCAGCGCAAGCGGCTCCACCGGCCGCTGCGGCTCCGGCGTGCCGCCCGCAATCTGCAACGCGCGAAGAAAGCGCAGCGCCACCCGGTCGGCCAATCGGCAAGTCGGCATCCGGTAGCGGGAGACGCCCGCATTGAAACATCCGATCGACACCGCGTAAGGCACGCCGAAGCGTACGAATGTGTAGCGCAGGTGATGTTCGTGGATCAGCCGGCGGATGCCGGGGAATTCCGCTTCGAGCGCCGGGACGGGTGTGCCGGCCTTGGCGGCGGGCTCGTCGAGCTCGTAGAGCAGCGCCGAGCCCGAGATGTGAACGCTGATCGGCTCGGCAAACCGGGCGTCGGAAAATTCGTCGATCTCGCTGACGCGAATGGCGAACGCCGCGGCGTAACCGGCCGGACCAGGAAAGAAGAAGCTGCGGGTGTGGAAGCCGGCCAGGTAGCGCTGGTTGCTCTCGGCCGCCGCACCCGCCGCCTGGTCGCGCAGCAGCGCGCCGACGTCGAACGGCAGCAGCACCGGCACGGGGCTGCGCGCGATATCTGGAAAGCGCGGCGTGGTGACGGCATTGAGCCGGGCCAGCACCGGGGGCACCGACAGGCTCGACCGCGTCCGGCGGGAGCGGGCGGCAAGCGCGGCCGGACGGAGGGCCTCATTTCCGGCCAGCGTATCGAGCGCGCCCGCCCAATCGACGGCAGCCGCCGACAGACGCGGAGGCTTCATCTCCTGGCCCGCGGCGGTCGCGGAGGAAACGGCCAGGAGCAGACTTACGATCAAGGAAAACTTCAAAGCTGGTCCCCGGGGCGGGCGGCGGGCGGGATCGGTCCTGCGCAAGGTAGCGGAGAAAATCGCGGTTGCGCGAGTCTGGTGGCCCCCCCGGCGGCAAGAAATTCCGGTGCGGCTGGCGGCTATAGCGCGGTGGCCAGGAGGGCGGCGGTCGCCACGCCGACCAAAAACGTGGCAATGCTGACGAGATCGAAACGGCGGTCCTGGGTCTGCCAATCGTAGCGGGTCATGACGCACCTCGATTTGCGTCCGGACAACGCGGTTTGCGGTGCAAATGTTCCGGCCGGGCCATTTTGGGACTTTGCGGCGCCGGGCCGTTCCCGCCACCTCGGAGGGATTCGAACCCCCAACCCCCAGATTCGAAGTTTGAAGGTTGGTCTCTCCTGGGGTTGCCTGACGTTAGATGGGGGCGCGAAAACCCTTATTTTAAAGGCTTTATGATATCCCTTGTGGCCTGGTGGTTTCTGGCGTTACCTTGATTCTGCTTACCGTATGCTTACCGCAGCGGTCGAGTTGGGTCTATGGCAACAGGTCGAATTTCAAAGCGGACGGTTGATGCCCTCCGGTGCGCCGGGAAGAAGGACCGCGCCTTCCTTTGGGATGACAGCCTCGCGGGCTTCGGTGTGACCGCCTTCCCGTCCGGCAAGAAGGTCTACGTCGCGCAATTCCGCAAGGATGGCCGGTCCCGGCGTATTGCCATCGGCGAACACGGGCGGCTGACCCCGGACGAGGCACGGTCAGAGGCAAAAAAGCTGCTCGGCGCGGTCGAGACGGGAATTGACCCAATCGAAGTTCGTCGGTCGGCGCGCGGTGTTCGTACACTCAAGGAGGTCGCCAGCGACTTTATGCGGCTCCACGTCGCCTCCAAACGTAAGGGGCGAACCTACGAAGAATATGAGCGGCTGCTGCGTGTGCATATTCTGCCAGTCCTGGGCACGCGCCGTGTGCTGGATATCAAGCGAACCGATATCGCGCGCCTTCATACGGCCATATCTGACCGCCCCTCCGCTGCCAATCGCGCCCTCGCCCTGATCTCAAGTATCTGGAACTGGGCTGCCCGCCGTGAGGAGGTCCCGTTTGCTGCAAATCCAGCAAAGGGCATCGAACGCAATCCGGAGCAGGGTCGCGAGCGATTTTTGACGAGCCGCGAGTTTTCCCGGTTAGGCGACGCCTTAAGGGCCGCCGAGACCACCGGTCTCCCCTGGTCAATTGATCGATCCAAACCGGGCGCTAAGCACGTGCCCAAGTCCGGCTCGCAGCACACGGTCGTAGATCCCTTTGCGGTCGCTGCGATCCGCCTGCTCATCCTGACGGGTGCCCGGCTCCGAGAAGTTTTGAATGCTCGGTGGGAAAACGTCGATACCGAGCGAGGCATCATCTTCCTGCCAGATTCGAAAACCGGGAAAAAGCCTGTCTATCTCTCAGCAGCGGCACTGGTCGTGCTGGGCGACCTGCCGCGCATCGAGGGAAACCCGCACATCATTCCAGGCAAGAACGAGGGAGCGCCGCGCGTTGACCTTAAAGGGCCGTGGGAGGCCATAACCCGCGCAGCAAATCTGGGCGGTCTGCGCATCCACGATTTACGACACTCATTCGCGTCGCTGGGCGCGGGCGCGTCCCTCGGCCTTCCCATTATAGGCAAGCTCTTGGGACACGCACACGCCTCTACAACGCAACGTTATGCACATCTCGACGCCGATCCCATGCGTCGCGCAGTAGATACCATCGGTGCTACAATTTCGGCGGCGATGAAAGGCCGACCAAAGAGAAACTCACCCACCACCTGAAGCGACGTCGATTCGGTTTCGCCTAACAGTACAAAAGTAGGATTTTACCCGATCCCTTGGCTGTAGACTAGCGAGGCCCTGAGATGGCAAAGCCGAAACGGCGCGTTGCGGAGTTTCGTACGCAATCACTACCGGGGAAGCCTGGACTTTCTACCCAGGCCATCGACGAAATTATTGCCGCTGTTGGAATCCCGCTCGAAGCAGAAAAACGAGAACTGCTGCAGAAAGAACTGTCGGACGCATTCGCCTGGGGCCGGATTTTTGATGCCACTCTCAACAAACAGCCAGCAACCTGGGAGATCAAGGAGAATTTAACGACGATCTACGCTTCTGCAACGTCTGTCTGGGAAAAGCTCGGGACCAACAAATCCCCCGCTGAGGTGTTGACCGGAACTGGTATCCTTTCCACCGACATCAACGCCGCCCTCTGGCCTCCATTGAGGCGCGCAGCTGAAACCTGGGGCCGACAGCACGAACCCGAACGTGTTGAAGCGGGCGAGGTTCCTGAGTCCGCGCCAATTTACAAGATATCTGGCCCTTACAATTCATACGCAGCTAACCGCATACGGGACGTGGCTTGCGCAGTCGCAGCGCTCATCATGTGGGTAGAAATGGCCTTAGCTCAGATTTCAAGCGCCGGCACGCCCACGACCGCGGAGCATTCCCCAGATTACTTGAAGCTTTTGATGGCGAGCGGTCTGGCTGAGATTTATCGCGCGGTTTACGAGCGAGAGCCGAAGCAAACGAGAGAGGGCCCTTGGCTAAAATTTCTCAGGGCCACACTCGCGGAAGGCGGCTTCGGTAAGATCGGGGATGAAACCGCCCGAAAGCTATGGCATCGGGCGAACGCGCTTCGCGCTGCAAGTAGCCAGGGGTAAGAATCGCCCGGCTTTGCGGGGCGATCTATCCGTATTGTCTACTTTCAGTCCAGAATAGTCACATGGCCATTCCCGGCAAGACCGGGCGATTCCTCCTGAGGAATGGTCATGGAACCAAAAGAATTTGTAGACTCCCGCGAGCTTGAACGAGTCACCAGTGTCGCCAAAAGCACCTGGGACAAACGTCGCGTAACGGGCGATACGCCGCCTTACGTCAAGATCGGACGTTCCGTCCGATATCACCTCCCGACTGCTGTCGAGTGGCTGAAGAATCACAGTCGCCGCTCGACCTCCGACGTTGATGGGATCCTCGGATCGGTCTGCGTCACCGCAGACGACAAGCCGCAGTCTCCGGCGCAGCCCTCGTCGACGCCGCTCCATCGCGCAACCGAATCCTAGAGGATCGCCATGAAAACCCCCACGCACCAGCAGTCCGACAACACGAAAACCACCACGGACGATCTCGATTCCGCATCGGCAGCCGCGAAGGTCGCCTCTATGCCAGACCTGCCTGATCAAGTCGCGCTTTCTGCGCCCATCCCCAAGCCGGGCGCGTTCAGCCTCGCTAAGTTCAAGTCCAAACATGCCGCCGCCGTGGCCGGCGTGGAGACCCTGCAGGCGGGTTTGCCCCACCATAGGCTGGCCCAGGCAAAAGACTTCGTACGGCTGCACCCCGATGAAGATATCTACTGGTCACCCGAGCTCTGCTTCGTGAACGTCCCGATCAAGGGGCAGAAGAGCGACACGCTTCATCTGATCGACGAAGAGCTGGCCTTGCGCTACCTGTCGAGCGGTAAGATTCTTCGCTTCCGCCTGGCCCTCGCAACAAAGCCCTTCGACGTCTTCTTCCTGTGCGTGGTGCCGACCAGGAACGAGGACAATTCGTGGAACGCCAGCAATTTGCTCGCCTGCGAGAGGGCCAAAACTACCTGGGTGCAGGCCACGAGCCGGAAGGAGGAAGGCGTCGACAGCTACAAGATCGATGCCGCGCGGGACCCGAACGCTTTCCCGGAGCCGAAGTGGCCGACACAATCGCTCGCCGACCTGATCGATAAGGCGTTCGCCGGCCGGATGATTGATCGCGAAGATCATCCTGCCCTACTGCGCCTGATCGGTGCCAAGCAGTCTGTGTCGTGAGCGAGAATTTCGCCACAATCAACGTCTGCGACTTCGAATACGAGGTCGCGGACGGTGATCTCCCCAACGTGCTCTGCATGGTCGTGTACGTGTTGGACGAGAACCGCCGACACGTACGCACCATCCGGGTGTGGCGAGGAGAATTTGGCACCGCACCGCCATTCGACATCGGCCCGGATGCTCTTTTCGTCGCTTACAGCGCCTGGGCCGAGATGACCTGCTTCATGGCGTTGGGGTGGAAGTTCCCCGAGCACGTCTTCGACTTGCACACCGCATACCTGGCGGCGAGCAACGTACTGCTGCCCTACAATCCAGATGAAGTGCGAAAACGGCCACCTAAGCGTCTCGTCGACGCCTGCCGCGCCTACGGGATCGAAGGTTGGGAGCGCCTGGATAAGGAATCAATTTCCCGCGACATCGGCGAAGGACGTTGGCGGGATCACGGTCGCGAGCGTGTCTTCGAATACTGCGAGGAGGACGTGCGGAAATCTGCGCAGTTGTTAGACGAGCAATTGCAAGGCCGCCCCGGGCTGCTGCCCGTCGATGTCGAGCGTGTGCTGCATTGGTCAAACTACAGCGCCAAGGCGGTTGCGAAGATCCAAGCCCGCGGCATGCCCATCGACATGCCGCTGTGGAACTTGGTGCAGGAGAACAAGGCGGCGGTTATCAACGAGCTGCGTCGACAATTTGATCCCAGCTATGGGAGCGACGATCCGATCTACACCTCCAAAGGCGAATGGAGTTATGCCCGATTTGAACGCTGGCTCATGGAGGCGGGTGTTACGGCGTGGCCACGGTTGGAGAGCGGGCAGCTCGACATTGACGGTGACGCTTTCCGCATGATGCACCACGTGCCAGGTATTGAGGGGCTACATGCACTCCGAGACAGTCTCGGCGTCATTTTGCGGGCGAAGCTCCCGATTGGCCGCGACGGTCGAAACCGACCGAGCCTTTTCCCATTCTGCACCGCAACTGGCCGCAACGCGCATAGCAAGAGCCTTTTCAACGCACACGCTGGCATGCGGTCGTTCATGGCCTTCCCTACCAACAGGATTGGGGTTTATCTCGACTGGCGGTCGCAGGAACCAGGGATCTGCGCCGCACTTTCCGGTGACCCGGCACTTATCGCCGCCTATTCGGGGGGCGATGTATATCACGCGCTTGCCTTGGTCTGCGGCTTCACATCTGACCCCGATCCGAAGCGTTGGAAGGACCAGAACCCGGCGGCGCGGCAACGCATGAAGACGCTGCAGTTGGCGATCAATTACGGCATGGGAGTGCCGTCGTTGGCAAAAGGTCTAGATCGGCATCCGCTGGTTGCCAGTGCCGTCATTGAACGACATCAGCAAACATATCCGCGATTCTGGCAGTGGCGCGCCGACCTGATTGATAGCGCGATGCTCAGTCGGCGGATGGAGACAGTGTTCGGTTGGCCGCTCTACCTGAGCAGCAGCCCCAACAAACGCACGTTGTCCAATTTTGCCGCGCAGGGAAACGGGGCGGAGATGTTGCGCTTGGCGGCGTGGCGATTGTGTGAGGCCGGTATTATCCCGAACATGTTAATTCATGACGGCCTGCTGCTCGAGGTGGAGGGCGACGAACAGATTGCGCAAGCCATCGACATCATGAAAGCCGCCGGACGCTACGTGTGTGACGGACTCGAAATCGGTGTCGATGTCGATCAGAGGTTGGAGAACGGCGCGCGCTATCGGGATAAGCGGCCCGTAGCCAAAACGATGTGGGCGACGATG
Source organism: Rhodoplanes serenus (assembly GCA_945897515.1). Classification (GTDB taxonomy): domain Bacteria; phylum Pseudomonadota; class Alphaproteobacteria; order Rhizobiales; family Xanthobacteraceae; genus Z2-YC6860. The sequence goes on from CAMDFO010000036.1 coordinate 43,036, forward strand.
ATGCGCGCGTTGCAGGAAGTCGGAGCCATACCAGGAGGACCACTACCATGAGCTATGTGGTTCGACAGGGGAAACGCATCGAGGTTGAGAGCGTTGAGACCGAGACGCCTCCGAAGAAGACGAAGACACCTTTTAAGGCGCAATGGGTGAAGTTCCCACGGGTGTGGTTTGAGGTGCTGCAGCAATCAAAGAGCGCGAGCACGTATCAACTGGCCTTGGCAATCCTATTTGAAGCGTTCAAGCGCCAGCATGATGGTGGTGAGATCGTACTGTCTTCGGTGATGACGAGGATGCCACGATGCACCAAGATGAGGGCGGTAAAGGAATTGGCTATGCTCGGTCTGATCAAGGTCCAACAGAATGGACATCAAGCATCAAGAGTCTCCATTATCTATTATGATTAAGAAGAATTATAAGAATAGGGACCTGTGTTTCGCCGATGAAACACGCGCGTTTCACCGGTGAAACACCGAGGGTCGACGGGCGGTCGCGAGGGTCGGAAACTGCCGCCAGCGGTGCCGTGCCAACCGAAAGAGCGCAGAGGCGAGCACAGCCCACTTGCAGCTCTCGCGGCGGGCCGGTCGATGAACGACGGCGCGGTGGAATAGCCCCGCGCTGACTCGGAGAAGCCCGCTGGTGCGCTTTGCCGCCTGGCGGCTACAGACCGGCGGCCATGCCCTAAAACGAATCCACGGCTCGCTGTGAGTCACGGGCGAGGGCTGTCGCCAGTGTCGTCGCCTAGGCGCGCCTCGTACATCCACAAAATGAAGATGAATAACCGACTTCGTGGACACTGCTCGCCCTCACAACGCCAATGATCACATCAGACTCGGCAAAATGAAGTGATTTGGGAAGGCGGTCCTCGGCGGAGGCTAACGATGAAGCTGCTGGACTGCGCCTTACATCAGCCGAGAACAGTTGGCACGCCTGCGCGGCTATAACCAGTTGCCCAAGATCATCATGGGTGTAAAGTTCAACGACGGAATCGAAGTCGTCAGATCGCAAGCTCAAACCGCTGCCGCCTGACCCCGTCCGTCGCCAAATTTTGGCGCTAGCTCGTGCGCCTTGAGTTTTCTCCAATTATTGTCCCGCATAAGAAAACGAATGCCTGCGTCTAACACTATAGGGCACCTCGAATAATTGCGTCCTGGCCGTCGTTCGTCAAATCAGATTCAAGGAGCGTACGAGATTTGGCAGCGGAGGCGCATTCGATGGGTCAGTTCGGTTTCTTTGATGCGAACAATCGGCTCGAGGCTTTGTCAGCGAAG
>CAMDFO010000037.1 GCA_945897515.1 Rhodoplanes serenus
GTCACCCCCTGGTTGCCAGGGAGACCGATCGGCTGATTCGACTGTCGACGGGAGCGCGCTCTACGCCGCCATCACCTGCTGTCCGCAATCACCGGATTGATGTCCGCCTTGCGCTGGAATCGGTGTCCGCGTTGCACCGGATTCCGCAGACAACGGCAGGAAAGTAGTTTCGAACGGCTTCTCCATCGGGCTTTCGCTTGCCGTTGATCAGTTTGTGAGGCTGAAACTCACCCAGCACAGCCCGGTTCTTCAGAATCTTGGCGATGTAGGAAGGATGCCATCCGTCTGACCTTCCGAAATGAGAGACCTTCTGGTTGTTCAGGCGCTTCGTGATCAAATAATTCCCAATCCCGGCAGCCGAATCATCGAAGATCCGCCGAATTGTCGTGGCTCGGGTTTCGATGATCGTGTATCGAGAGCGATCCTTGGAGAGCTTCAGCCAAGCGGGACACATCGCTGTCAGTGGCTTAGTGCTCGCGTGGGCGCGCTTATTTGCCCACGCCGCTCCGATGCGGCGGCTCTTGGTCTGCGACTCGTCGTGCGCCCGGCTCATGACGACGAGCGAAATTAGGAGGTCTTGGAGTTCGGATTGTCCTTCGGTGTAAATTCGATTGTCGGTCAGCGTTACGATATTCACGCCGGCATTGATGATGCTGAGAAAAAGCGTCAGCGACTTGCTGACAGGCTGCCGGCTCAGACGATCCAGCGACTCCACAAGCAGGAATGATCCCCGTGGCACCTTTCCGGCTTTGACCGCGTTCAGGAATATGCCCAGTGCGCCGTCCGCAACATTGGCACCCTTGAAGGCGGAAACACCGATGTCCTGAAGTCGATTGTCGGCTACTAAGTCCAATCCATTGGTTGCTGCATACGCTTCAGACGCCGCCAGCTGCCTCCTAAGGCTGTCGCCCTTGAGCTGGAGCTCGGTCGACATCCGGATGTACGAATAAGCTCGTGGACGCTCGGCTGCGCTCATGGCACTTGCAGCTTAGAGGGTAAATTAATTGTTCACAATATCCTGATGGTCGGCCCGCCCGGCTCCGGCAAATCGATGCTGGCCGCGCGTCTCCCGACGATCCTGCCGACGCTGGCGCCGGCCGAGCTGCTCGAAGTGTCGATGATCGCCTCGGTGGCGGGCGAGATCGCCAACGGCGCGCTGACCAACCGGCGGCCGTTTCGTTCGCCGCATCACTCCGCTTCGATGCCGGCGCTGGTCGGCGGCGGCTTGCGCGCCAAGCCGGGGGAGATATCGCTCGCGCACAACGGCGTGCTGTTCCTCGACGAGCTGCCGGAGTTCGAGCCGCGCGTGCTCGATGCGCTGCGCCAGCCGCTCGAAACCGGCGAAGTCTCGATCGCGCGCGCTAACCACCGCATCACCTATCCGGCGCGCTTCATGCTGGTGGCGGCGATGAACCCATGCCGCTGCGGCCGCGCGTCCGACCCGGGCTTCGCCTGCCGGCGCGGGCCGAGCCTGCGTTGCGCCGCCGAGTACCCGGGGCGGCTGTCGGGACCGTTACTGGACAGGATCGATCTCAACATCGAGGTGCCGGGCGTCACCGCCGCCGACCTGATCCTGCCGCCGCCGGCCGAGGGCAGCCGGGAGATCGCGCTCCGCGTGGCGCGGGCGCGCGCGATCCAGGCCGCACGCTATGCGGCGCTGCCCGGCGTGCACACCAACGCCGCCGCGCCCGCGACCATGATGGAAGAGTTCGCCAAGCCGGACAGCGCCGGGCTTTCGCTTTTAAGGGATGCCGCCGACGCCATGCGGCTTTCGGCGCGCGGCTATCATCGGGTGCTGCGGGTGGCGCGCACGCTCGCCGACCTCGACGGCGCCGATAAGGTCGGCCGCGTGCATCTCGCCGAGGCGCTGTCGTACCGCGCGCTGGCGGACGAGATCAGGCGCGCGGCGTAAAATCTGTCGAACTCAGGTCCCGACACCCGCCGCTGCGCTTCGCAGGCCGATCGCGGCGAAAAACTCGTTCCGGGTCTCGGCATGATCGCGGAACACGCCGAGCATCCGGCTCGTCACCATCGACACATCGGACTTGTGCACGCCGCGCGTGGTCATGCATTCGTGCACGCCCTCCACCACGACGGCGACGCCATGCGGCTTGAGCACGCTGTCGATGCAGGCGGCGATCTCCGCGGTCATCTTTTCCTGGACCTGCAGCCGCTTGGCATAGACGTCGACCAGCCGCGCCAGCTTGGATATTCCGACCACGCGGTTGCGCGGCAGGTAGGCGATGTGCACCCGGCCGATGATCGGCGCGACGTGATGCTCGCAATGCGATTCGAAGCGGATGTCGCGCAACAGCACGATCTCGTCGTAGCCGGCGACCTCTTCGAAGGTGCGGCCGAGATACTCGCGCGGGTCCTCGAAATAGCCGGCGAACCATTCCTCATAGGCGCGCGCCACCCGCGCCGGCGTCCCCAGCAGGCCCTCGCGACCGGGATCGTCGCCGGCCCAGCGCAGCAGCGTGCGCACCGCATCCTCGGCCTGATCGCGTGTCGGCCGGCTGGCCTTTACCGCCGCTTTGGTGCGAACGGCGGGCTTCGCGATCTTAGGCTCCGCGATCTTAGACTCCGCGATCTTGGACTTTGCAGTATTGGGCTTCCCGCTCTTGCTCATTCGAACTGCTCGCGCCAGTAGCCTAGCGCCTCCTGCCCGGCGCGATCCGAATAGCTGAACAGCACGACCTCGCTGTCGGCCTGGAACGAGAACGGCACCCAGGGCGGGACCACGAACACATCGTGCTTGGACATCGCGAAGCCCTTGTCGCCGACCTGCGCCCGGCCGCTCCCCTCGTGCACGGCGAACACGGTGCCGTCGGTGGAGCGATAGGTCTTGCCGGAAAATCCCGCCGGCAGCGATTGCATGAACACCGCCATGGTCGGGAACGGGTGCTTGCCATTGGCCGGGTTGGCGTAGCGCAGACGATAGCCGTGCGCCGGATGAAGCTTGCCGGTGCGCGCAAGCTGGTCGAGCGCGGCACGCGTTCGCTCATACGGATAGATCAGCACCGGCGACGACAGCCCGTCGGACTTAAAATCCGCCGGCATCAGGTTCATGCCGTAGATCGTGGACGCCTCGCCGTCCGGCCGGTCGACCGCCTGCTTCTCGTCGGCGTGCTCTTCGCGGAACGCCGCGCCGAACAGCCGCGCGAACGGCGTATCGAGACCGTCGAGCCACACCACCGGACCGCCGCCGAGATTACCGTGGTCGTGCCAAGCCCAGTTCGGCGTCACGACGAAGTCGCCCGGCTTCATCGGCAGCCGTTCGCCCGCCACCGTGGTGTAGGCGCCGTCGCCCTCGATGATGAAACGCAGCGCGCTCGGCGTATGGCGGTGCGACGGCGCGACCTCGCCCGGCATGATGATCTGCAAGCCGGCGAACAGCGAATTGGTGATGAAGGTGGTGCCGCGCAGGCTGGGGTTCTCCAGCACCAGCACGCGCCGCTCGGCCTCCTTCTTGGTCACCAGATCGGCAGCGTGGAGAAGCTGCGGGCGCACCTGTTCGTAATTCCAGTGCATCGGCACGCAGGCCGAGCCGGGATTGAGCCCGCCGACCCGCTCCCACAGCGGCATCAGGCTCATGGTGTCGATCTCGTCGCGGAACTTGCCGTATTCAGAATTGGCTCGGCTTGGCAACGCCATGACGCTCTCCTTGAACGGCGGCACGAACTGTCCCGCACCCGGCGCACGGGCGTCAACCCTCATTAACCTTTCGCTAACCATCGGCTCCTAGCCTGCGATGGGGAAGTGGGGACAAACGTGGATCGCATTCGCAAAACCTTGGTGCTGGCGGCGGTGCTCGTCGCACCCGCGGCCGCGCACAGCACGTTGACCGCGCCCGAGAGCCTTTGCTTCGCGAGCGGCGCCGCCACCTACCGCATTTCCCACACCGCGCCCACTCCGGACTACCGGGTCCGCATCGACAATGCCGCGACCCGGCCGGACCTGCGCATGCAACTGGTGGATCGTCCGGAAATCGCCGATTTCGTGCTCGCCGACGACTTCGGCCCGGCAGAAAGCACGGCCTGCCGGTCGTCGCTGCCGCTCAAGACCGTCAAGGTGGACACCGCCGCAACGGCCATGGCGGCTGACGTCACGGTGGCGCTGTCGGCCGAAGCCGCAAATCCGGATTATCGGATTTACGTGCATTCCGTGCGGTTTTCGCACCAGGACGCCGCGGCGCTGCTCGCGGTCACGTGGAAAGCCACGCAGGCGCGCCAGCTTGCCGAACGGCGCTGAAACCTAAAATCCAACGGATCGCGTTAGCTTCGCGTCAACCCTTCGGTTGACGTGCGCAACCGTTGAAGGGGAATCGCAAGATTCCCCGGGCCAAACTCGCCCCCACAAGAGTGGAAAAAAACCAGGCCGCCAGCGGCTCCAAACCGCTGCGACGCAGCCTGTGGGAAGGGATCCGGCGTCTGATGAATATTCGCCCCAAAGGCCACAAGTCGCGCTTCCGTTGGGTGACCGTTCGCCGGCTGATTTCATTCGTGCTGCGCTGGACCTTCATCGTGATCGGCGCGGTGACCGCGTCGGCCGTGATGTTCTCGCATCTCTACGCCGTCAATGAATCGATCTACGATCCCTCGCTGTTCGCCATCGGCGTCGGCGGCCTGTTCTCGATGATCTGCGGCGTGATGCTGATGGTGCTGTCGCGCAACGGCCGGCAGCGCCTTGAGATCAAGCGCGCCGCGGCGCGTTGCGAGGAGCTTGCCGATCACGTCTGGGAGCTGAAGGAATCCGAAGAGCGCGCGACCAGCCTCCTGGAAGCGCAGGGCGACCTGATCATCCGCCGCGACAGCGACGGCCGCATCACCTATGCCAACGACGCGTTCTGCCGGCTCGCCGGCAAGCCGCACGAGGCGCTGCTCGGCACCATGACCACGCTGACGGTGCTGGAGCAGGGCGACGCCACGATCCTGCCCGATGGCACGCGGGTGCACGATCAATCCATCAAGACCGAAGACGGCGCGCGCTGGCTTGCCTGGCGCGAGGTGCTGGTCTGGGCCGAGACCGGCGACCATGCCGAGGTTCAAAGCGTCGGCCGTGACGTCACCGACCGGACCAAGGCCGAGCAGGCGCTCGGCGAGGCCCGCGACCAGGCGGAAGCCGCGAGCCGCGCGAAGTCGCGCTTCCTCGCCATGGTGTCGCACGAAATCCGCACGCCGCTGAACGGCATTCTCGGCATGGCCGACCTGCTGCTCGATACGCCGCTGACTCCCGAACAAGCCACGTACGCTCGTGCCGCCAAGACGTCGGGCGACGCGCTGCTGTCGCTGATCGAGGAGATTCTCGACTTCTCCAAGATCGAAGCCGGCAAGCTCGATCTCGAAGAGCAGCCGTTCGCGCTGGTAACGCTGATCGAGGATGTCGTGGAGTTGCTGGGACCGCGCGCCCAGGCGAAGGGTCTCGAAATCGCCGCCGATGTCGACGACCGGCTGCCCGAACGAGTCATGGGCGACGCCACACGCCTGCGCCAAGTACTGCTCAATCTTGCAGGCAATGCGATCAAGTTCACCGAAGCGGGCGGCATCGCTGTCGTGGTCGAAGCCGGCGCGGCGCCGGACGAGATCGTCTTCGAGGTGCGCGACACCGGCATCGGTATCGCGTCCGACGAGCAGGCCAGAATTTTCCTGGAGTTCGAGCAGGCCGAAGGCGGCTCGACCCGCAAGTTTGGCGGCACCGGCCTTGGCCTGGCAATTTCCAAGCAGATCGTCGAACGCATGGGCGGACGCATCGAGCTTGAGAGCATGCCCGGCAACGGCGCGACGTTTCGTGTGACGCTGACGCTGGCGCGTGCCGGCGACGGCGCGGCTGCAACTGCCGCGCCCGATCTCGGCGGCATGGCGGTGCTGATCGTGGCGCCGCCGTCGATCGGGGCGGTGCTGGTCGAACGCCGGCTGATCCGCTGGGGCGCAATCGCCGCGACCGTAGAGGCAAATGCCGCCCCGGCCAGGCTTTCCGAGCGGCGCTGGGACGCCGTGCTGGTCGACCACGCGCTCGGCGCGGACCTGTCCAGCGCGTTCGCCCGATCGGCCGCAGACACCATCGCGCGGCGGATCGTGCTGATCACGCCGAGCGAGCGCCACGGACTTCCCGGGCTCGAAGGCGCGGGCTTCACCGGCTACCTGGTGAAGCCGGTGCGCGCGGCGTCGCTCGCAGCACGGCTCCTCTCCAACGACGCGTTCGAGAGCGTGGCGCCGGCCGGCGACTTCAAGCAACCTGAGGCGCAGATCGACATCGCACCGATCGACCGCAGCCTTGCGATCCTGATCGCGGAAGACAACGAGATCAATGCGCTGCTCGCGCGTTCGCTGCTGGCCAAGCTCGGTCATCGTCCGGTCGTGGTGCCGAGCGGCGACGCGGCGCTCGATGCCTGGCGAGCCTCGCTCGACTCCGATACGCCGTTCGACCTGGTGCTGATGGATGTGCAGATGCCCGGTGTCGACGGGCTCGAAGCCACGCGCCGGATTCGCACCGCCGAAACGGAAAACAACGAGCGCCGTACACCGATCATTGCGTTGACCGCAAATGCCTTCGCCGAGGACCGCAACGCGTGCCTCGCCGCCGGGATGGACGGATTCCTGGTCAAGCCGCTCGACCGGGAACGGCTCGCCACGGTATTGGCCCGATTGCCGAATGGGACGCTGCTGGCGGCCTGAGAAACCCGTGGTTTGGGTACGGCACCCCATTGTCATAAAATGGTCCTGGCCCCATGTTTGATGGGGGTTATGCCCGCACATTGAGTTTTGGCGGCGCCGAGGGACGTCATGCTGAGTCGCACACCTGCGATGTCGCGACCGCGCCTGCTCGAAGGGTTTTGGCCTTCGGCGCGTATCGTCGGCGTATGGCCGGGCATCAAGGCCTTCGGCGGCCTCAGCATCCTCGATCGGCAGAGTGACGCCGAGACGCTTGAGCGCATGGGCGCGCTCGAGGTGCGATTCGCGCGCAACGCAGCCGAGGTCCGGGACGCGCAGCGGGTGCGATACCAGGTGTTCTACGCGGAAGGCGGCGCGCGGGCCGACGTGGCCACGCTGCTGGTTCGCCGCGACGTCGATGCCTTCGACGCGGTCTGCGACCACCTGCTGGTGATCGATCATGAGGCCGGCGGTAACGGGTCGAGGCAGGCGCCGGCGGTGGTGGGGACGTATCGCCTGCTGCGGCAGGAGGTTGCGGAACGCCACGGTGGCTTCTACAGCGCCAACGAGTTCGACATCGCCGCGCTGACCAGCCAGCATCCGACGTTGCGCTTTCTGGAGCTCGGCCGCTCCTGCGTGCTGCCGCCGTATCGCAACAAGCGAACGCTTGAGCTTTTGTGGCACGGCATCGGCGCCTACACGGCGGCGAACCGGCCCGACGTGATGATCGGATGCTCCAGCCTCGATGGCACCGACCCTTCGAAGCAGGCGTTGGCGCTGTCGTTCCTGCACCATTACGCGAGCGCGCCGGAGAACTGGCGCGCCAACGCGTTGGCGGAACGCTACGTCGAGATGAACCGGATGCCCAAGGAAGCCATCGATCAGAAGGCCGCGCTGCGTGCGCTGCCGCCGCTGATCAAGGGCTATCTGCGGCTCGGCGCCTACATCGGCGACGGCGCCGTCATCGACGAGCAATTCGGCACCATCGATGTGCTGATCGTGCTGCCGGTGGCGAAGATCAAGGCGCGCTATTTCAGCCATTTCGCCAGCAGGGACGAAGTCCGGGCGGCGTAAGCCTGGGGGATTGTGCCCGTCGTCACCAACATCCTCCGCTGTCATGCCTGGGCTTGACCCGGGCATCCATGAACGCGCGCCGCGAAAAAATCTCCTACGATTGGCGGTTGCCGAAAGACCGCATGGATGGCCGGGTCAAGCCCGGCCATGACAGCGGAGAGAGTGGAGGCAGGCGCCAGCCGATATTCCGGCTTGTCTCACAGCTTCCGCAGCGCCACGTCCTCGATCATGTGAGTCGCCGCCTTCTTCAAAATGAGATCGGCGCGTTGTCGCGTCGGCAGAATATTCTCGTGCAGATTGACGAGATTGATGCGTTCCCAGATCGACGTGGCGGTGTTGGCCGCTTCCTGATCGGTCAATCGCGAATAGCGGTGGAAGTAGGATTTCGGATCGCGGAACGCGGTGCCGCGCAACGTCAGAAAGCGATCGACGTACCAGCTCTTGAGCACGTCCTCGCTGGCGTCGATGTAGACCGAGAAATCGAAGAAGTCCGAAACGAACGGGATCGCCTTGCCGTCCTTGGGCAGGCGGCCGGTCTGGAGAACGTTCAGGCCTTCGACGATAAGGATGTCGGGCCGGTCGACCTCGATCCACTGGTTCGGCATCACGTCGTAGACCAGGTGCGAATAGACCGGCGCGCGAGCCGGCCGGCGTCCCGCCTTCACGTCGGAGAGAAAACGCAGCAGACCGGGCAGATCGTAGCTCTCCGGAAAACCCTTCTTCTCCATCAGGCCTTCGCGTTCGAGCACGGCGTTCGGCAGCAGAAATCCGTCGGTGGTGATGAGATCGACCTTGGGCACGTTGGGCCAGCGCGCCAGCAGCGCCTGCAGCACGCGCGCAGTGGTGGACTTGCCGACCGCGACCGAACCCGCGACGCCAATGATGTAGGGCGTCTTGGCCTCGCCGCCGTTGAGAAAAAGCTGCTGCGCCCGGTACAGCTCCTGGGTCGCCGCGACGTAGATCGAGAGCAGCCGCGACAGCGGCAGGTAGATCTCCTCGACCTCTTTCATATCGAGCCGGTCGTGCAGCGAGCGCAGCCGGCTCACCTCCTCCGGCGTCAGCGTCATCGGCGTGTCGTTGCGCAGCGCCGCCCATTCGGCGCGCGTATAGATGCGGTACGGCGACAGCCCGTCGTCGGCGCGCTGCTCTATCACCGGTCCGTCTCTTTGCGCGAGGCTTTCTCTTCCAGCCCGGATTTCTTGGTGCGGGTTTCCAGCAGCGCCTCGATCTCGGCGAGGCTGACGCCGCGGGCATGGAGCATGACGAACAGGTGGTAGAGCACGTCGGCAGATTCCGCGATCACCCGCTCGCGGTCCTCGGCCACGACTGCCAGCACGGCCTCGATCGCCTCCTCGCCGAACTTCTTGGCGCAATGCGACACACCCTTGTCGAGTAGCGTCCGCGTATAGGAGCTCTCGGCGCTGGCTTGGGCGCGGTCTTTCACGCGCTGTTCGAGATCGGCGAGGGTGAAGGTGCTCATGGAGGTTCCTTAGCACCTCTCGGCACTTACGGGGAGTGGTCCAGAACCGGATTGGTTTACGGGTCGAGCCGCATCGGCAGCCCGGCTTTCGCCATATGCTGCTTGGCTTGGCGCACGGTGTATTCGCCGAAATGGAAGATCGACGCCGCCAGCACCGCACTGGCATGACCGTCACGGATACCCGCAACCATGTGATCGAGATTACCGACGCCACCGGAGGCGACCACCGGCACCGGCACCGCGTCCGACACCGCGCGGGTCAGCGCGATGTCGAAGCCCGACTTGGTACCGTCACGGTCCATCGAGGTCAGCAGGATTTCACCCGCGCCAAGCGCGACGACCTCGCGGGCATAATCCACCGCATTGAGTCCGGTCGGATTGCGGCCGCCGTGGGTGAAGATGTCCCAGCGGTCGGGCTCGCCCGGCTTCGACACCTTCTTGGCGTCGATCGCGACCACGATGCACTGGTCGCCGAACTTCTCCGCCGCTTCCTTCACGAACGCGCGCCGGTTCACCGCAGCGGTGTTGATCGAAACCTTGTCGGCGCCCGAGGTCAGCAGCTTGCGGATATCCTCGACGGTGCGCACGCCGCCGCCGACCGTGAGCGGCATGAAGCACGCCTCCGCGGTGCGCTGCACCACGTCGAAGATGGTCTCGCGGTTCTCGTGGCTCGCGGTGATGTCGAGAAACGTCAGCTCGTCGGCGCCGGCGGCGTCATAGGCAATGGCAGCCTCGACCGGATCGCCAGCATCGCGCAGGTCGACGAACTTCACGCCCTTGACGACGCGGCCGTCCTTGACATCGAGACAGGGTATGACGCGGACCTTGAACATCGGCCGCTCACCTTCCCCGCGCCGCGCGGATCGTCTTCAGCGCCTCGGCCGCATCGAGCCGCCCATCATAGAGCGCGCGGCCCGCGATGGCGCCTTCCAGCTTCCTGGCGCGCGGCTCGATCATGGTCTTCACGTCTTCGATCGACGCCAGCCCGCCCGACGCGATCACCGGGATCGAAATTGCCTCGGCAAGCGCGATCGTAGCGTCCCAGTTGATCCCCTTGAGCATGCCGTCGCGCGCGACATCGGTGTAGATGATCGCCGCGACACCGGCGTCCTCGAACCGCCTCGCGATGTCGAGCACGTCAAGCTCCGATTGCTCGGCCCAGCCTTCGACCGCGACCTTGCCGTCACGCGCGTCGAGGCCGACCGCGACCCGCTTTGGAAATTTCCTCGCGGCCTCTTTCACCAGCGCCGGATCGCGCACCGCCGCGGTGCCGATGATGACGCGGTTGACACCCTTGTCGAGCCAGCCCTCGATGGTCTTCATGTCGCGGATGCCGCCGCCGAGCTGCACACACAGCCCGACGGTTTCAAGAATCCGCTCGACCGCCGTGACATTCATTGGCTTGCCGGCGAATGCGCCATCGAGATCGACGACGTGCAGATGCCGGAAACCCTGGGTCTCGAAGATATGCGCCTGCGCCGCCGGATCGTGGTTGAACACGGTGGCGCGCGCCATGTCGCCCTGCTGCAAGCGAACGCAGCGGCCTTCTTTCAAATCGATGGCTGGGAACAGGATCACGGATTGCTCATGCGGGTTGGCCGAGACTTTTTTCCCGTCATTCCGGGGCGCGCGAAGCGCGAGCCCGGAATCCAGAGCCATACGTGACGCCCTGGATTCCGGGTTCGCCGTTGCACGGCGCCCCGGAATGACGGGGTTAGGCCGGTGGCCGTCACGGCTTCCATTTCAGAAAATTGGCGATCAGCGCCAGCCCGAGCTTCTGGCTCTTCTCCGGATGAAACTGCGTCCCGGCCATGCTGTCGCGCGCCACCATCGCGGTGACCGGCCCGCCATACTCAGCCTCCGCCAGCAGATCGGAGCGATCGGCGACGTTCAGATTGTAGGAATGCACGAAATAGGCGTGCAGTCCCTCCGGCCCAAGCGCAATGCCGTCGAGCAGCTTGTGCGGCTTGCGTGCATCCAGCGTATTCCATCCCATGTGCGGTATCTTCAGCGCTGGATCGCGCGGCGCGATCCGGTCGACCTCGCCCTTGATCCAGCCCAGCCCTTCGGTGACCTGGTATTCGCGGCCGCGCTCCGCCATGAGCTGCATGCCGACGCAGATACCGAGGAACGGCCGCCCTTGCTTGCGGACAGCTTCCTCCAGCGCCTCCACCATGCCCGGCACGGCGTCGAGGCCGCGCCGGCAATCGGCGAACGCACCGACACCCGGCAGCACCACGCGGTCGGCTCGGCGCACCGCGTCGGGATCGCGCGTCACCACGATCGGCTGGTCGCTTTCGGACTCGCGCGATGCGCGCTCGAAGGCTTTCGCCGCCGAATGCAGATTGCCGGATCCGTAGTCGACGATCGCGACGCTCATCGGCGCGGTTCGGGCTCGGGGAACAGGCCGATGACGTCGGGCGGGAGCTCCGGCGCACGGGCGGGCGATGCCGGCGCCAGGTTCGCGACCTGCGGCATGCCCGGGGGTGGCGGCGCAGCCGGCATTTTCGGAATCTCGCCCCGCGCCACCCAGGCATCGAAAAACCGCCGCTCGGCGTCTTCCTGGTCGCGCCCCACCACGACGCCAAGGTTGGTCCACTTGCGCAGCGTCCAGCGCCGCAGCGTTGCCGCCTCGAAGCCGACCAGCAGCGCGATCAGGAAACCGACGACCAACCGGACGCCACCGGACGCATCGATGGCCCATAGCGTGGCATTGATCGCTATCGAGAGAATGACATAGCCCAGCAGCACCAGCCACATCCGCCGCCACAGCATCCACAGCGGCTGGAGCAGGAACGCCCAGAAATGAAACCCGTCGCGGACGAACTCGAAACGTTCGGCGTCGCGGGCTGGATCGCCCGTGAGCTTGCGCGGTTCATGCACCGTGTAGGTCTTCGTCATTGTTTTCTCCGGTCGCCCCGCGACCGCAAAGATCAATTGCCGATTCTCAGGACCCAAGCGTGCCCTTGGTCGAGGGCACTTCGCCGGCCGCGCGCGGATCGATCGCCAAGGCGGCGCGCAGCGCGCGCGCCAATCCCTTGAAGCACGATTCCGCAATGTGATGGTCGTTGCTGCCGTACAGCGTTTCGACGTGCAGCGTCACGCCGGCGTTCATCGCGAACGCCTGGAACCACTCCTGCACCAGTTCGGTATCGAACGCGCCGACCTTGTCGCGCGAAAACGTCGCCTTGAACACCAGGAACGGCCGGCCCGACACGTCGATCGCCACGCGGGTCAGCGCCTCGTCCATCGGCATGTGCACGCTGGCATAGCGGGTGATGCCCTTCATGTCGCCGAGCGCCTGCTTCACCGCCTGGCCAAGCGCGATCCCGACGTCCTCGGTGGTGTGATGGTGGTCGATATGCAGGTCGCCCTTGGCCTTGACCGTGATGTCGATGCGCGAGTGCCGCGCCAGCAGGTCGAGCATGTGGTCGAAGAAGCCGATGCCGGTCGAAACGTCCGACATGCCCTTGCCGTCGAGATCGACCGCAACCTCGATGTCGGTCTCCTTGGTGGTCCGCTTGACCGAACCGACGCGGCCCTTGCGGACGACCGACAGCCCCCGCTTGGCGGCGGGTTTGGCCCTGCTGGGGAAGTTGATGACGCGCTTGGCCACGGCGGGTGTCCTTGCCTGATCTGCGCGCCTTTTACAGGTGTTCGGCGCATCCGCCAACAGCGGGCCGAAGCCCGCCGATGTTGGGTTAATGGCTTGGCGCGGCCATTACGCTGCGCCGTCCACCTTCAGGACCGTAAGCGACCGCCAGCCGCCGGACGGCGCTTGCCATTCGATCGACTGGCTGGCCGAAAGCCCGATCAGGGCGGCGCCGATCGGCGTGAGGACCGAGATCTTGCCGGCGGCGAGATCGGCCTCATGCGGATAGACCAGGGTGACGGACCGCACCTGGCCGGTCGTGTCGTCTCTGAACTCCACCTTCGATCCCATCGCGACCAGGCCGGACAGCATCTGGTTGGAATCCACCACATTGGCCCGCTCGATCTCGCGGGCCAGAAAGTCGGCCGTGCGCGGGAACGCGCCGGCGGCGGCGCTAGCGAGACGGTGCAGCCGCTGGTGATCGACCGTGCTCAAGGTAATGGGCGGCAACGCCGCTCTCGAATAGCTCATGATGTCCTCTATTGCCTCTGAGACGAGGGCTCTATGCCGAACAGAAGCCGTCAGGCTCCAACGATCGGCGCTATGTGAATGTGTGATGAATCCCGGACGACGGACAGCAGCCGTCTCCGGGCTACCTGCCTGCGTGCAGGTGACCCGCGCGGGCGAAAATACGTGCTGAAAGGCGCAACAGGGCGGTCATAAGATTGAATCTAGGTGTGGCGGCGAGGTTGTCAACCGCGCCCCGGGGCCTCGTCATTTGCAATCGGAAACCCGATACTTAAATGTTTGAAGCGAGGGGTTCTTTGCGTATGCAGCAGTCACAATCCGAACTCTGGCATGGCACCACCATTCTGACCGTTCGCAAGGGCGGCGTGGTCGCCGTCGGCGGCGACGGCCAGGTCTCGATCGGCCAGACCGTCATCAAATCCAACGCCAAGAAGGTCCGCCGGCTCGGCAAGGGTGAGGTGATCGGCGGTTTTGCCGGCGCCACCGCCGACGCATTCACCTTATTCGAGCGCCTGGAAGCCAAGCTCGAGCAGTATCCCGGCCAGCTTACGCGCGCCGCGGTCGAACTCGCCAAGGACTGGCGCACCGACCGCTATCTGCGCCGTCTCGAAGCCATGATGATCGTCGCCGACAAGGAGGTCTCGCTGGTGCTCACCGGCACCGGCGATGTGCTCGAACCGGAGTCAGGCGTGATGGGCATCGGCTCCGGCGGCAACTACGCGCTCGCCGCCGCCCGCGCGCTGATCGACGGCCCGCTCGACGCCGAGGCCATCGTTCGCAAGTCGCTCGATATCGCGGCGGACATCTGCGTCTACACCAACCGCAACGTGACCATAGAGAAGCTATGATGCTGCAAGAGGCGGACCTCGAAGCCGCCGTCGCCGAAGGCATCGTGACCGCCGAACAGGCCGCCGCGCTGCGCGCTCTGGCAGAGCAGCGGGCGCGTGAGCAGGCCATGGCGCTCGGCCATGAAGAGCGCTTTCATTTCATGCGCAGCTTCAACGACCTGTTCTTCGCGATCGGCGTTGCGCTGTTGGGTGGCGGACTTTTGTTCTTCACGTTCTTGGTGCCGCTGCACAGCTTGCTTGCCGCGCTTGGGGTCTGGGCGCTGGCGGAGCTTCTCGTCGCACGCTTACGGCTGGTGCTGCCCGGCATCCTGCTGGCGGCTCTGTTCGTCGTGTTCGTCATCCTCGCGAGCCCAATCGATTTCATGTTCGCGGAAGCAACGCAGCGGCCGTCCGATTTCGCCGCACTGCGGGAATGGTACGTGACCCCGCGCTACGAGGGACCGCACGCCGGCGGCCCGTTGATCCTCCTGCATTTGATCGGGCTAATTGCGGTGGCTTATGCCGGGGCGGGCGTTGCCGCGGCGGCGCTTTTCTATGTGCGCTTCCGGCTGCCGTTCGCGCTCTTGTTGATCGCAGGCGGCCTGGTGTGCATGGCGCTCGGAGCGGCCTATCAGATCTGGCCGAACCGCGCGCACCATTACCAGCCGGTCGTGCTGCTGCTGTGCGGCGTCGCAGCCTTTACGGCGGCGATGTTGTTCGATGTATCCGACCGCGAACGGCTGACACGGCGCGCCGACTGCGCATTCTGGCTGCATCTCCTGGCGGCGCCTCTAATCGTGCATTCGCTGATCGAGATGGTGTGGCCGGTCGCTCCCGGCGGCATCAGCCGTATCGCCCTTGCCCTGACCAACGAAGCAGCGATCGCGATCGTGCTGATCGTGATGGTCCTGTCGGTCATAGCCATCATCACCGACCGCCGCGCGCTGCTCGTCTCGGCGCTCGTCTATCTCGGTTTCGTGATCGGCTATGCCATCACCGGAACGATTGGCCAGCAAGGCGTCGACAATACGGTGATCTTCTTCGCGACGCTGCTTGTGCTCGGCTCCTTCGTGGTCTTGCTCGGCGTAGGATGGCAGCCGCTTCGCCGCGTATTCCTGCGCCTGCTGTCGCCGGGCATCGCACGCCGGCTGCCGCCTCCGATGCAGGCTGCCGCATGATGCCCGCATACGAATTTCACCCCATGACCAACAACGACCTGCCGCTGATGCGGCGCTGGCTCGACATGCCGCACGTCAGGGAATGGTGGGGCGAACCGGATACGGAACTCAGCCACATCCACGACATGATCGAAGGCCGCGATACGACGCGGCCGTTTATCTTCTTCGTCGACGACCAGCCGGCGGGCTATATCCAGTACTGGTTCGTCGGTCATCATCAGAATGCATCCTGGATCGCGGACCATCCCTGGCTGGCCGAGCTGCCCGCCGACGCGGTCGGCGTCGACGTGTCGATCGGCGATCCGGACAGGCTCGCACAGGGAATCGGCTCGGGAGCGCTCCGCGCTTTCGCGGAACGCCTGCTCGAAGAAGGACACCGGACGATCATCATCGATCCCGATCCGGCAAACAGGCGCGCGGTGCGCGCATACGAGAAGGCCGGTTTCCGCGCTATTCCGCGGCTCGTCGGCCGAACCGGGGATGTCTTGATCATGCAATACGAACCGACACGGAACGGCGCCAACCAATGACCGACTTCTCCCCCCGCGAAATCGTCTCCGAACTGGACCGCTATATCATCGGCCAGGGCGACGCCAAGCGCGCCGTCGCGATCGCACTGCGCAACCGCTGGCGGCGGCTCCAGCTCGACGAGAAGCTGCGCGAGGAAGTGCTGCCCAAGAACATCCTGATGATCGGACCGACCGGCGTCGGCAAGACCGAAATCTCGCGGCGACTGGCGCGGCTGGCCGGCGCGCCGTTCCTCAAGATCGAGGCCACCAAGTTCACCGAGGTCGGCTATGTCGGCCGCGACGTCGAGCAGATCATCCGCGACCTGATGGAGGTGGCGATCGGACTGACCCGCGAGCGCAAGCGCAAGGACGTGCAGGCGCGCGCCGAGCAGGCCGCCGAGGCGCGCGTGGTTGACGCACTGGTCGGCCCGACCGCCAGCGCCGCCACCAAGGATGCGTTCCGCAAGAAGCTCCGGGCCGGCGAATTGAACGACAAGGAGATCGAGATCGAGCTTGCGGCCGGCGGCGGCGGCATGCCGATGTTCGAGATTCCCGGCATGCCGGGCGCGCAGATGGGCGCCATCAACATCGGCGACATCTTCGGCAAGATGGGCGGCGCCCGCACCAAGACCCGGCGCCTGACGGTCGCGGAATCGCACGAGCTCCTGGTCAACGAGGAATCCGACAAGCTGCTCGACGACGAGCAGCTTGTGCAGGAGTCGATCCATTCGGTCGAGAACAACGGCATCGTGTTCCTCGACGAGATCGACAAGATCACCGCGCGCGACGGCCGGGTCGGCGGCGATGTGTCGCGCGAGGGCGTGCAGCGCGACCTGCTGCCGCTGATCGAGGGCACCACGGTTTCGACCAAGCACGGCCCGGTCAAGACCGACCACATCCTGTTCATTGCGTCGGGCGCGTTCCACGTCTCGAAGCCGTCGGACCTGCTGCCAGAATTGCAGGGCCGGCTGCCGATCCGCGTCGAGCTCAACGCGCTGACCCGCGACGACCTGCGCCGCATCCTCACCGACACCGAGGCGGCGCTGATCAAGCAATACATCGCGCTGATGGCGACCGAGGGCGTCACGCTCGAATTCTCCGAGGACGCGATCGACGCCATCGCCGACGTCGCGGTGCTGGTGAACTCCAGCGTCGAGAACATCGGCGCGCGGCGGCTGCAGACCGTGATGGAGCGGGTGCTGGACGAGATTTCGTTCAGCGCCACCGATCGCGCCGGCGAGACCGTGAAGATCGACGCCGGCTATGTCGAGAAGCACGTCGGCGATCTCGCCAAGAACGCGGATTTGAGCCGGTTTATTCTCTAGACCGGACGCATTCCTCCGCTTTATCGTTGCCGAGGAAACGCGGGGGCTCGCATGCGTCTTGGAATGTTCATGATGCCGGTGCATCCGCCGGATCGCTCGTTCTGGAGCACGCTCGACGAGGACACCGAGAAATCGCTGCTGGCCGATCAGCTCGGCTTCGACGAGCTCTGGCTGGGCGAGCATTTCTCCGCGTCGACCGAGCCGATCCCGTCGCCGATGATGTTCTTCTCGAACTTGGTCGCGCGCACCAAGAATCTCACGTTCGGCACCGCCGTCATCAACCTGCCGAACCATCACCCGGCGATCGTCGCCGCCGAGGCCGCGCAGTTCGACAACATGAGCAAGGGCCGCTTCATGCTGGGCGTCGGCCCGGGCGGGCTGATCTCGGACTTCGAGCTGTTCAAGAATCCGGACCACGACGCGCGCAACCGCATGGTGGTCGAAGCCGTCGACATGATGCAACGGATCTGGGCGCAGGACCCGCCTTACGAACTCAACGGCGAGTTCTGGAACATCTCGCTCAAGGACGGCATCGTGGCCAACCTCGGCATCGGTTTCATGCCGAAGCCGTACCAGCAGCCGCACCCGCCGATCTCGATCTCGCTCGCGAGCCCCAACTCGTCGTCGGCCACGACCGCGGCGCAAAAAGGCTGGGGCATGATCTCGGCCAACATCATCCCGACCTATTCGGTCGCCTCGCACTGGACGGTCTACAGCAAGGCCTGCGACGCCGCAGGCATCGCGCCCAAAGGCGACAACTGGCGGGTGGCGCGCAACATGATGGTGGCGCCGTCCGACAGCGAAGCGCACGACCGCGTGTTCCGCGAGGACGCATCGAACCAGTATTTCTACACCTACATGCGCGAGGTGCTGAACCGCGTCGGCCTCTTGATCCTGCTCAAGCCGCGCGCCGACATGCCGGACGAGCAAGCCACCGTAAAGGCCATCACCGAGGAATGCGTCATCCACGGCTCGCCAAAAACCATGCTCGACAAGCTGGTGGCGTTCCGCGAGCGCGTCGGCCCGTTCGGCACGCTGCTGATGACCGGGCTCGACTGGGGCGGCAAGAACCAGGAGTGGGAGCGCGAATCGATGCGCCTGCTCGCCCACGAGGTGATGCCGAAGCTGAAGCAGCACGTGACGGCGCAGGCGGCGGAATGATCCATCGCTCGAATTCCTGAACGCCGCCACTCCCGCAGATGTCATGCCCCGCGAAGGCGGGGCATCCAGCAATTGCAACGCGATAGCAGTCTGGATCGCCCGCCTTCGCGGGCGATGACAATCGAGATTTGTACGCTTACGCCGCCCCCACCCGCCGCCAGCGGATGCGGCGATATGCGCCCTCACGGTCCGGCACCGACGACAGCGTCAGATCGGCGCCCACGAGTTGCGCTCTCCGCACCACGGCCTGGCCGATCAGGTTGGGATTGAGCGCGATCTCGACGTGATGCAGCAGCGTGTCGGCGTCCTTGAACGCGTAGCGCCCGGCATAGCAGACGATGCCCAAGGCCGCCTCGGCCCGCTCCGTCGGCGTCATGGCGTCGAGATTGGTGTTCGGCCGCGTATCCGCCATCCGCGGCCGCTCCACCGGCGTGCTCACCACCGACATGTAGCCGTCGGCCGAATACATGATCTGCGAGTTGCGCGGCTCGTCCTCGACCATCGTGCCGTCGGCGCGCACGGTGTCGGCGCCGAGCTGCCGGTAGACCCCAACGAGTTCGTCCTTCGTCATGATGCGTTTCCTTTCAGTCCCAGGTCTTTATAATCCAACCAAACGCGACCTCGGGGAATCGAAATGCGACTTGGGATGTTCATGATGCCGGTGCATCCGCCCGGCCGTCCGCTGCACGAGACGCTCGCCGAGAACACCACCAAGTCGATCCTGGCCGACCGGCTCGGCTACGACGAGCTCTGGATGGGCGAGCATTTCTCCGCCACCACCGAGCCATTCCCCTCGCCGCTGATGTTCCTCGCCGGCCTGGTGTCCCAGACCAAGAACATCACGCTCGGTACCGCCGTCATCAATCTGCCCCTCCACCATCCGGCGATCGTCGCGGCCGAGGCCGCGCAGTTCGACCACATGAGCGGCGGCCGCTTCATGTTCGGCGTCGGCTCCGGCGGGCTCGCGCCGGACTTCGAGCTATTCGACGGCTTCGACGGCGCGGTGCGGCAGCGCAAGTTCCTGGAATCGATAGACCTGATCCTGAAAATCTGGGCGCAGGACCCGCCCTACGATCTGCAAGGCGAGTTCTGGAAAATCCAGATCAAGAAAACCATCGTGCCCGAACTCGGCTTCGGCGGCATGCCGAAGCCGTTCCAGCAGCCGCATCCGCCGGTCCATGTCTCGATCGGCAGCCCGGATTCCCCGACCGCGCGGATCGCGGCGCAACGCGGCTGGGGCATCATCTCCGGTCCGACCGCAGCAGCCTGGTCGGTGGCGTCGCAGTGGACGGCCTACAGCGACGCCTGCCGCGCCGCCGGAAAACCGGCCAACGGCGACAATTGGCGTATCTCCCGCAACGTCGTGGTGTCGCCGAGCGACGCCGAAGCCGAGGATCGCGTGTACGGCGAGCGCACGGCGAACCGGCACTACTTCAGCTACATGCGCAACGCGCTGTTCCTCGCCAAGCGGCTTTCCATGATCAAGCCCGACCCCAAGATGACCGACGAGGAATGCACCCCGGACGCCATCATGAACGAATGCGTCATCCACGGCTCGCCCCGCACCGTGGTCGACAAGCTGGTCGCATACCGCGAGCGCGTCGGTCCGTTCGGCACGCTGCTACAGATCGGCGTCGACTGGAGCGGCCCGAACGAGGCCTGGGAGCGCGAAGGCATGCGGCTGCTGGTGCATGACGTGATGCCGAAATTCCGTCAGCACGTCACGGCGCAGGCGGCGGAGTAGCCGCCGCCGCTTGGTTAGCCGGACGTATTGCGCCCAGCGGCAACTTTGAATCGATTTGCTAACCACGTTTCCGGTTGCGATCGCTCGCGACAGCGATTGGCCATGATCTCCGTATTACAGTTCGCCATTGCGTATTGCTGATGCTTTCAAGTGATCGGAATGAAACCGGTTTTCCTCGACACCATCCTCGATCCGAAAAACAACAACTTCGCGCTGGCGCGTTTGCTGGCCGCGATGGGCGTTCTGGTTTCGCATGCCCTGCTGCTGCAATCCGGCGACGCGAGCCGGGAAATCCTGGCGGGCCAGACCTTCTACAATCTCGGCGAGCACGCCGTGAACGTGTTCTTCGTTCTGTCGGGCATCATGGTGTCCGCCAGCCTGGCGCGCTCGCCGTCGCTGACCGACTTCGCCGTGGCGCGGGTGCTGCGGATTTTCCCGGCGCTCATCGCCTGCACGTTCGTCATTGCCTTCGTAATCGGTCCGCTGGTTACGGTGCTGCCGATCGACGCCTATGTGAGCAAATCGCTGCTCCGCTATCTGCTGCAGACCGTGTCCGTGACATCCGGCGCGGCCGACCTGCCCGGCGTCTTCGTCAACAATCCTTTTCCTTCGGTCATCGACGCGCCGATCTGGACCCTGAAGTACGAAATCGCCTGCTATGTGCTGCTGGCGATGCTTCACCACGGACGGTGCCTCGAATCGACGGCACGCTTCACGGCGCTGATCGCAGTGACGTGGATCGCCGGCATGATTCTCCTCGTTGCCGATTTCACCTTTACGCCGGCTCCGCTCGATCACCTCGCGCGTTTCTGGCTGTGCTTCTCGTTCGGCATGGTGCTGTACCGGCTTCGGGCGCGAATCCCTCTGTCGATTGTTTTGGTGGCTGCTTTCGGACTCGCATGGTGGCTGGCCCGCGGCAGCGCGCTGGAGCGCATCGTCAGCCTGCTGGCAACCGGCTATGCGGCGATCTGGTTTGCGTCGCTGCCAATGGGCCCTTTGCGCACGCTGACCAATAGGATGGACCTGTCCTACGGCATCTATATTTTCGGCTGGCCGATCACGCAGACGCTGATCTGGCTGTCGCCTGGGCTGCCGATCCTTCCGCTTGAGGCGGAAGCAATCGTCATCACGGTCGCCGTCGCCACGCTCTCCTGGATTGCGATCGAGAAGCCTGCGTTGGCCCGCCGCGGCAGGATTGCCGAGGTATTACGCTCCTGGCGCGATTGGACTGCTTGGGCGTCATCGTCGCGCAGACCGGGTTAGCTACTCGGAAAAAATCCACCGCAGCATCGCCAGCGCACGGTTGAGCGTGTCGTCACTGACACGACCCATTTTGTTCCGCAACCGCGACTTGTCGACCGTCCGCACTTGATCGAGCAGGATGAAGCCGCTGGTGCCCTTGATGGAAATTGTTGGCCGGAAGGACGCTGCTCGCCCTTTACTGGTGAGCGGAGCGACAATGACGGTACGAAGTCCTCCGACCATGACGTCCGGAGAGACGATCAGACACGGTCGGGTTTTTTGAATCTCGCTTCCCAGCGTTGGATCGAGCGCAACCCACCATACTTCGCCGCGCTTCATCACCAAGCCTGCTTTTTGTCATCCTCGTTGCCGAATTCAGGCCAAGCCAAACCGTCTTCGCCTGCCTCGCGAAGCGCTTTGCATTCCTGGGCCCAGGCAGAGCGAGGATCTTGTCCGATCGGAGCAATGACAATCTTGCCGTCCTCGACCTTCAGATCGACTTGGTCATTTGCTTTCACTCCAATTTCGACGAGCAACGGCTTCGGAATAATGACGCCGTGCGAATTTCCCATTTTTCGGATTGGAGTTTTCATCGGGCACCTTGGGTGTAATAACAATGTTATACCAAATCGAGCCGTGCATCAACTCTCAAGCATCGCTCTCACCCCCGCCGCACCCGCACATACAGCGCGCCCTCGCCGCCGTGTCCGATGCCGGCCGTCTCAAAACCCACGACAAGCTCCCGAAACTCGGGCAGCCGCAACCACATCGGCACCTGGCGCTTGAGCACGCCGCGCTCGCCATAACCGTCGCCGCCGATCGCGCCCTTGCCGGTGATCACCAGGACGATTTTCGCGCCGCGCGCTTGCGCGCTGTGCAGGAAGCGCAGCAGCACGTCATGGGCCTCCGCCTGGGTCAGCCCATGCAGGTCGAGACGGCCGTCGATCGCATCGGTGTTGCGGGACAGCCGCCGCTTGGTGCGCCGACCGAGCGGGGCAGGCTCCGGCTGCGATGGCGCCTGCGGCGGAGGCGTGTAGGACGGAACGGCTGCCACCTTGGCCTTGCGCCTGGGCGGCGGCGCAGGCGCAGCCGGTGCGGCGGCGACCGGCTCATCGTCGACAGGTCTGGAGGCCCGGAGCGGCGCGATCGACTTCGTGACCATCGTCCACAGCACACGCTCTTCTTCGCTGAGCTTGCGCCGCTGCGGGCGGTCACCGGGGCTCATGGCGTTGGCTTGGCCGCCTTCGGCTGCGGTGTTTTCTTTGACGTTTTCTTGGATGTCTTCTCTGACACGTTCTTGGGGTCGACAGCTTTGCCCGCTTTGGGATCGGCCTTTTTCTCGACCGCGGCGATAACCGGCCGCACCTTGGGCAGCGGCATATCCGCGCCGGCGGCCACCGGATCGATCTCGTTCGGAAACAGCATGACGAATTTCGCGGGATTCTTCATGCGGCCCGAGATCACGCCGGCATTGTCGCCGGCGCCGAAATAGAGGTCTGCGCGCGCCGGACCGATGATCGCACCGCCGGTGTCCTGCGCTATCATCAGGCGGCGGAACGGCGTGGTGGACGTGTCGTCCGCGATCGGCAGATTGCCGGAGATGAAGAACGGCGTGCCGTAGACGTGCAGCTTGCGATCGACCGCAATGGAGCGCCACGGCGTGAGCGAGATGCCCTGCGCGCCGATCGCCTCCTCGTTGTCCGCAAGTCCGGTCTCGCGGAAGAACACGAAGGACTTGTTCAGCCGGCGGAGCTCCTTGCCTTCATCCGGATTGGCCGTCATCCATTGCCGGATGCGGTCCATCGACATTTCCTCGCGCGGCACGATCTTGCGCTCGATCAGGAATTTGCCGACCGCGATGTACGGATGACCGTTGTGCGCGTCGTAGTTCAGTCGCAGCATCTTGCCGTCGGCGAGCCGGACGCGCACCGAGCCCTGGATGTGGCTGAAGAATTCGTCCACCGGATCTTTCAGGTAGCAGATCTCAAGCCGCTTGCCGGTAAGCACGCCCTCCTCGATCGCCGCGCGGTCGTGGTACGGCACCAGCTTGCGGCCGGTTTTCTTCTTGCCCTTGCCATGGCCGAAGCTCGCGGCCTTGAGCATGCGGCCGCCCTTGAGCAGATTCGCCGGCTTGCGATAGAGCGGTACGTCGTAGCCGTTGCCGGCGACGCGCGCGCCCTCGACCACCGGCTCGTAATAGCCGGTCACGAATCCGTCGGTCTCGCCGAGCGGCGCGATGCGGACCGGCCGGAAGCTGCTCTCGAAGAACGCGCGGGCTTCGCCAGAATTCTTCGGCTTGGCCGCGACCGCCCGGCGGCATGCCTCATACAACGCGCCATAAACCGGCCGCGCCGCGCGCATCGCGGGCGTGCCCTTCAAGATCGGCGTGCAGCTTTTCATGAAGGTGGCGAACGCCGCGGCATGATCGTCGTCGGCCCAGCCCTCGATCTCGCTCCAGGCGAGCGGTTCGAGTTGCGTGTTGGGAATGATCATCGGGCCGTGGCCCGGCTCACCGGCGCTCGCGGCGGCGAACGATCCAAGAAACATCGCGAGAAATATCAGAAGCGCGGCGCCCGCGGCACGTCCAGCCCGACGATGAAACCGCTGTCCGCCCGATGTCATTGCCCGGCTTCGGTCGCCACCAGTTTCCAGTTCGGATCGCGCGAAGAGCTGTCGCGCGCGAACGTCCAGACGTCGGTGATGTCGGTCATCTTGTCGGCGCTGCCGTCGATGACATTGCCCGCACGGTCGCGGGTCGCCGAAATCAGCTTCGATACGAAGCGGACCGTGACCTGGACGCTCTTGCCACGCAATTCCGCGCCGATGAGATCGACAGAATCGATCGACACGAATCGCGTCTCGGCGGACTCGCCGCGTTGCACGCGTCCATCGATCGCGGTTTCGAAGCCTTCATAGACCTCACGCCCGAGCAGTTCCTTCAACTGGCGTTTGTCGCCGGCAGCGAACGCGGTGACGATCATCTCGTAGGCCTGACGCGCGCCGACCAGGAAATGATTGGGCTCGAAACTCGGATCCGCGCGCGAGATTGCGTCGAGTCCGGTGGCAACGGCGGAGCCGGGCTCGGCGATGCCTTTCCAGCGATCGGCCGGCTCTTCCGGTTCGGCGGAGCGCGGCGCGGCATCGGGAGCCGGGCGGCCCGGCAGCGCCACGACCTTGTCGTTGGCGGGCGTGCGAACGGCGTCGCGCGCCGAATAGGGATCGTAAGGCGGGCGCTCCCGGCCGGTGCGCTGGCCGAGTACGCTACGCAGGCGCAGGAAAATGAAAACTGCCAGCGCCAGGAAGATGATGGTGTAAATGTCGAACACGTTTCGCATGCTCCCGGGGCGGCCGAGGTGGACGGGACAAGCTTCCGCGGGCGATCCGCGGCACGGGAGGCCAGTTCCGCCGCTATAATGTAGGCACGCGACTTGGGCTATCCAGAGGCGCGTCGGTCGACCGGCCTCAAATAGACCTTAGACGATCCCCGTCCCCACGCCAACATGGGTGACGGTAGGAAATCACGACCATGGTAAAGTGGATCATCGGCGCCATCCTGCTCCTGCCGGTCGCGGAAATCGGCGTATTCATCCTGTTGGCCGCCCTGATCGGCCTCGGCTGGGCCTTTGCCCTGTTGCTGGCCACCACTCTTGCCGGTTTTTGGGTGCTTCGCCGAGCGGGGCGTAGCCGGCTCGCCCGCTTCCGGGTGGCGGTCGGCGATCGCGACGTCACCGGCATCGAGGCGAATACCGGCGGTTTCCTCACCGTGCTGGGCGGCCTGCTCCTCCTGCTACCGGGCTTTATCACCGATATCATCGGAGCCCTGTTGCTGATCCGGCCGGTGCGGCGCTGGTGCGGCACGCGGTTTCGCCGGGCCGTGCACGGCGGCGAGAGCCGTCGCCGCGACGAGGTGATCGACCTTGCGCCCGGCGAATGGACCCAGGTCCGCGACCGGGAGCTGGACCGCAAGCGCGACCAAGACCCTCGCAAGTGAAGGAGGCCGGCGTTCTTGTTCCCCCGCCAGCGCCGTGTTAGCCAACCCGCCGATTGCCGCGCCTTTGAGAGCTGCACCCTAGAATCAGTCCGGAGATAGAGTTCATGTCGATGCCGACCAACGGCGGCCTGCCCGGCGCACCGCCGCCCCAGCAGGGGCCGCAGCTCATGGTGCTCGGCCAGTTCATCAAGGATTTCTCGTTCGAGAACCCCAACGCGCCGCGCTCGCTCAATCCGCAGCAGCAGCCGCAGATCAACGTCTCGATCAACGTCAACGCCAATCCGCTGGCCGAGAGCGACATCGAGGTCTCGATCAAGCTGGACGGCAAGGCCGAAATCCCCGGCATGGTGCTGTTCAGCTTCGAGCTGGACTACGCCGGCATCTTCCGCATCCAGGGCGTGCCGGCGGAGAGCATGAACCCGATGGTCATGATCGAATGCCCGCGTCTGCTGTTCCCGTTCGCGCGCGAGATCATCGCCACCGCGGTGCGCAACGGCGGTTTTCCGCCGCTGCTGCTCGATCCGATCGATTTCGTCGCGCTGTATCAGCAGCGGCTGGCGCAGATGAC
Source organism: Rhodoplanes serenus (assembly GCA_945897515.1). Lineage (GTDB taxonomy): Bacteria > Pseudomonadota > Alphaproteobacteria > Rhizobiales > Xanthobacteraceae > Z2-YC6860. The sequence goes on from CAMDFO010000037.1 coordinate 25,870, forward strand.
GCCCGGCGAGCCGCCGGTGGCACAGGCCTAGTCATGCCAAGCTTGTAGCCCGGACAGGCGAAGCGCTGTTCGAGCTACAGGATTTTATGCGCTGCGATAGTTCAACCACAGTGCGCTGTCGCCGAGCGTGGCGATGAACGCTTGGTGCGCGGCGAGTTCCTCCGCGCTGACGCGGGGCGGCAGCGGCTGGGGCCGAAGCAGGATCGTGCCGCCCATGCCGCGCGCCACGGTCCCGGCGCTCGCCGCCTCGGCCAGGCCGAAGCTCGCCTGACGGGCGCCGATCAATTCGAGATAGACCTCGGCCAGCAGCTCGGCGTCGAGCAGCGCGCCGTGCTTGGTCCGGCGTGAATTGTCGATCTTGTAGCGCACGCACAGATCGTCGAGCTTGTTCGAGCCGCCCGGATGCTTGCGCCGCGCCAGCATGAGCGTGTCGATCAGCCGGTCGCGGTTAACCTGCTCGCGGTTGGCGCGCTTGAGCTCGGCGTTGAGGAAGCCGAGATCGAACATCGCGTTGTGTGCGATCAGCGACGCATCGTTGCCGATGAACGTCACCAGGTCTTCGACCACCTCGGCGAACTTCGGCTTGTCCTTGAGGAACTCGATGCTGAGCCCATGAACCCGGAACGCGCCTTCCGGCATGTCGCGTTCCGGATTGATGTAGCGATGGAACACGTTGCCGGTCGGAAACCGATTCACCAGCTCGATGCAGCCGATCTCGACCAGCCGATCGCCGGTGACAGGATCGAGGCCGGTGGTCTCGGTGTCGAATACGATCTCGCGCATCTTTATCTTCTGTCATTGCCGGGCTTGACCCGGCAATCCATCATCCTCGGAAATCCACGCTGTTCTTTTGATGGACCCGCGGGTCAAGCCCGCGGGTGACAGCGCTCTCAGGACCGAATCACTTCTGCTTCGGCGGCATTCTAGCAACCGTCGTCAGAATTGACTGCACCTGCGCGCGCGCGGGGTCGATTCCCTTCGACGTATCCACCACGAAATCCGCCCGCCGGCGCTTCTCCGCGTCGGGCATCTGCCGCGCCAATAACGCTTCGAATCGCTCCTGTGTGAGCCCGCGCGCCAGCACCCGGGCGCGCTGCACGCTGGGCGGCGCCGAGACCACCAGCACGGCGTCGACCCGCCGGTCCCCGCCGGTCTCGTACAGCAGCGGAATATCGAGCACCGCGATCCGGGCGCCCGCGGCCTCGGCCCGGCGCAGAAACTCCTGTTCGGCGTCGCGCACCAGCGGATGCACCAGGGTCTCCAGCCGACGCAGCGCCGCGGGATCGCCGATCACCCGCTTGCCCAGCACCACACGATCGACCTTGCCGTCCTTTGTGGTCCCGGGGAATTCCGCCTCGATCAGCGGCGCGGCCTCGCCCTCGTAGAGCCGATGGACGGTGACATCGGCGTCATGTACCGGCACCCCGGCGTCGGCGAACAGCTGCGCCGTCGTGGTCTTTCCCATTCCGATCGAGCCGGTCAGGCCGAGCACGAACATGGCGCCTCACGTTGCAAGCAGTCGCTCCCGCCGCAGCCAGTGTAGCAGCGGCAACAGCGGCAGGCCGAGAATCGTCGAGTGATCGCCCTCCACCCGGTCGAATAATTGTATGCCGACGCCTTCAAGCTGATAGCCGCCGACGCTGGCCGTAGCCGCGCCCCCGACGGAATCGAGATAGCGCTCGAGGAACTCTTCGGAGAACGCCCGCATGGTCAACCGCGCAGCATCAACGTGCTCGAACACCACCTCGCCGTCTCGCACCACCGCCACCGCGGAATGCAGCATGTGGGTCTTGCCGCGCAGCGCGGCCAATTGAAGACGCGCGCTGTCGCGATCCGCTGCCTTGGAAAACCGCCGGTCGCGCAACGCCAGCGTCTGATCGGCGCCGAGCACGATCCGGCCCGGCATTGTTGCTGCGATCGCGCGCGCCTTTTCCCGCGACAGCAGCGCAGCCGCTTCTCCCGGACCGATCGGCCCGGCCTGCGCCTCCACGGCGCGCTCATCGATCGACGCTGGATTGATCTCGATCGCGATGCCGGCGGCTTCCAGCAGCGAACGCCGCACCGCGCTTTTGGAGGCCAGCACCAGCGGATCGGACGAAAGCCACAGCGCCATGGTTCACGATACCGTTTTACGGCGGCGGTCGACCAGCAACGCCATCACGGCCGCTGCGGTTTCCTCGATCGAGCGGCGGGTCACGTCGATGATCGGCCAGTTGTGCCGGCTGCACAGCTTGCGGGCGAACGCGACCTCTTCTGTCACCGACTGGCGATCGACATACTGTTCAGCGTCGTGCTCGGCACGCAGGCCCAGCAGCCGGTTCTGCCGGATCTGCACGATTCGCTCCGGCGTAGCGGTCAGTCCGACCACCAGCGGGTTCTTGAGCGCTTCGAGCTGCGGCGGCACCGGCAGCGCCGGCACTAGCGGAATGTTCGCGGTCTTCACGCCACGATTGGCGAGATAGATCGAGGTCGGCGTTTTCGACGTGCGCGAAACCCCGACCAGCACGACGTCCGCTTCTTCCAGGCCGTCGGTATGCTGACCGTCGTCATGCAGCATGGTGAAATTGAGCGCGTCGATGCGCTTGAAATATTCGGCGTTGAGCACATGCTGCGCGCCGACCCGCGGCTTTGTCTCGGCGCCGAGATAGGCCTGGAAGAGCTGCAGCACCGGACCGAGGATCGAGAGATGCGGCACCCCGAGGGTTTTGCACTTTTCGATCAGGCGTTCGGACAGATCGCCCTCCAGCAAGGTATAGAGCACGATGCCAGGCCAGTTCTCGATCTCGGTCAGCACGCGGTCGAGTTGCTTGTGGGTGCGCACCAGCGGGTGCATGTGCTCAACCGGCGAAACGCTGGTGTATTGTGCAGCTGCCGCGCGCGCGACCGTGATCAGCGTCTCTCCAGTCGCATCGGAGACGAGGTGAAGATGGAAATAGCTTGCGCCGCGCGAAGGCATGTATGTCGGCCGCATAACCTGTGGATCGATGGGGAGCAGGCCACGCCTTTGGACCACGTGCAAGCACCGTGCCGGGATAGCCTGCATTTATGTCCACACAACGTTCGTTGCGGGTAAGCCACGTCGGTGCGGGGTGGACGGACGGGATAGCGTAACAACGGCCTACCACGGTCGCGATCGTCTGCCCTTACGCTTTGATATGACGGAGGAAACGGCTATCCAATGAAGCACACAGGCAGCGTTTTATATTGTGGGGAAAGAAGAAGGTAGCGGGGACGGACTGTGGATGCCGAGTCATGAGTCCAATCCACCGACCAACTACTACTACAAACAGATTCTCTAGTTTAGAGGAGTGAAGGGCGTCGTGACCGAGCCACCGGTGCAAAAGTCGATCTTGCAGGTGCTCGGCGGCCATCGCCAGACGGTTCCGCCGGTTTGGATGATGCGCCAGGCGGGACGCTATCTGCCCGAGTATCGGGCGTTGCGGCAAACGGCCGGCGGCTTTCTCGATCTGTGTTATTCGCCCAAGCTTGCGGCTGAAGTGACGCTGCAGCCGATTCGTCGATTCGGTTTCGACGCGGCCATTCTGTTTTCCGATATCCTGGTCATTCCGCATGCACTCGGTCGCGATGTGCGGTTCGAGGCCGGCGAAGGGCCGCGGCTCGAGCCCCTGAGGGATCCTGCCGCCGTTTCGGCACTTCGAAACGAGGTCGATCACGATGTACTGGCGCCGATCTATGAGACCATCGGTCTCGTCAAGGCAGCGCTGCCACCCAAGGTGACGCTGCTTGGTTTTTGCGGTGCGCCGTGGACTGTCGCCACCTACATGATCGCGGGGCAAGGAACGCCTGACCAGGCGCCGGCCCGTATTTTCGCCTATCGGCATCCGCAGGCGTTCGCACAACTCGTGGATCGATTGGTGGAAGCATCATCGAGTTATCTGGTGCGGCAGTTCGAAGCCGGTATCGATGCGGTGCAGATTTTCGACACCTGGGCCGGTGTGCTGCCGCCGGCGGAGTTCCAACAATGGTGCATCGCGCCAACGCAGCGGATCGTTGCGAAGGTGCGCGAGCGCGTGCCCGACGCAAAGATCATCGGTTTCCCGCGCGGTGCCGGCAGCAATCTGTCGCGCTATACCGATGAGGTCGCTGTCGATGCGGTTGGACTCGATTGGATGCTCGATCTGACGTTTGCCCGCGATGCCATCCAGCGCAAGAAACCGGTGCAAGGCAATCTCGATCCGCTGGCGCTGCTCGCCGGTGGTGCGGCGTTGGATCGTTCGGTCGACGCGATCCTGGCGGCACTGACGGGCGGACCGTTCATTTTCAATCTCGGCCACGGCATTCTGCCGGATACGCCGATCTCGCATGTCGAGCAGATGCTGAAGCGGGTGCGAGGGTAATCCGAAGTAGTAGCCATGGTTTGAGACGCATCGCTGCGCGACGCTCCTCACCATGAGGTCGGAGGTTCACGGCAGGATGGATGCCTCGTTTTCCGGGAGATTTGTGCTATCATGCCTGCATGAGCAGAGAACAGGTCAAAGCCGTCCTTGATCGCGTACTGACTTGGCCGCCTGAGCGGCAAGAAGATGCCGCGAAAATTCTGCGCCAGATGGAACAGCAGGCGGATGCGGGCTATCGCCTCACTGATGAACAGGCGGAAGAAGTAAGCCGCCGTCTCGAGGACAAGAACGCGAGCTCCCTCACGCTCGAGGCCTTCAACGAACATGTGCGACGACGCACGGGCGTATGAAGGTTATCGTCCGCGAGGCGGCTGTACGCGATATTGACAGCATCTTCGACTGGATTACCAAGGACAATCCCCGCGCTGCGATCGAGATGGTTCGACGCATTCAAAACCGAATTAATCGGCTTGCCGTTCCCGGACTTGCTCACATGGGGCGGCCTGGGTTGGTAAACGGGACGCGTGAATTGGTCGAACCTCCATACATCATCGTGTACATAGTCAACGAGATGGCGGACGAGACTGCGGTGCTTGCCGTGGTACACGGGGCCCAGGATCGTGGTTCGAATAACTAATCAATGAGAACGGCCGCAGGTCGGGATCGCTAGCTCATGTACCAATGGCTGCTCGCCTTCCACATCATCGCCGTCATCGCTTGGATGGCGGGCATGCTCTATCTGCCTCGGCTGTTCGTCTATCACTGCGAAGCCGATCCGGGCTCGCGTCAGTCCGAGACCTTCAAGGTCATGGAACGGCGGCTGCTCAAGGTCATCATCAATCCGGCGATGATCCTGACCTGGGTGCTGGGCCTGTGGCTGGTCTGGCAGGGCGGCTGGTATGCCTCGCCTTGGTTCCACGCCAAGTTCGTCCTGGTGTTCCTGATGTCAGGTCTGCATGGCGCGCTGTCGCGCTACGTCAAGGATTTCGCCGCCGACAAGAACCGGAAATCCCAGAAATTCTATCGCATTATCAATGAGGTGCCTGCCGTCCTGATGGTCTTGATCGTGATCCTCGCGGTGGTCAAGCCGTTCTCGTAAACCACGCGTTCGCGGATTTGCGGCCGCGCCCCTTGCGTAAAACCGGGTCTTTCCGTATCTTCGTGCATCCCACCGAACGTAGGCGGATGTATTCGAGTCTCGATCCCGCCTTGGGATCGGCCGGTACATCGGGCCCCGGGCACTCGTTAGTCCCCAAACCCTAGACCTGCGATTCCCCTCCGTACCCGTCCGCCAGTGCCGGTTTTGATTCCAGGCGCCGCCGGTTCCCCCAAGGAATACCCGCATGCGGGAAATGAAGTTACAAGACCTCAAGACCAAGACCCCTCCCGAGCTTCTCGCGTTCGCCGAAGAGCACGAAATCGAAAACGCCAGCACCATGCGCAAGCAGGAGCTGATGTTCGCGATCCTCAAGCAACTCGCGGCCAAGGAGGTGGACATAATCGGCGAAGGCGTCGTCGAGGTGCTCTCCGATGGCTTCGGCTTCCTGCGCTCGCCGGAAGCAAACTACCTGCCCGGCCCCGACGACATCTACGTCTCACCCTCGCAGATCAGGCGCTTCGGCCTGCGCACCGGCGACACCGTCGACGGCCAGATCCGCAGCCCGAAGGACGGCGAGCGCTATTTCGCGCTGCTCAAGGTCAACACCATCAATTTCGAGGACCCCGAGAAGGCGCGCCATAAGATCAACTTCGACAATCTCACGCCGCTCTATCCTGACGAGCGGCTGAAGATGGAGCACGAGGATCCGACCAAGAAGGATCTCTCGCCGCGCGTCATCGACATCGTGGCGCCGATCGGCAAGGGCCAGCGCGCCCTGATCGTGTCGCCGCCGCGCACCGGCAAGACCGTGCTGCTGCAGAACATCGCGCACGCGATCACGTCCAACCATCCCGAGTGCTACCTGATCGTGCTGCTGATCGACGAGCGGCCCGAGGAGGTCACCGACATGCAGCGCTCGGTGAAGGGCGAGGTGGTGTCCTCGACCTTCGACGAGCCGGCATCGCGTCACGTCGCGGTCGCCGAAATGGTGATCGAAAAGGCCAAGCGCCTGGTCGAGCATCAGCGCGACGTGGTGATCCTGCTCGATTCCATCACCCGTCTCGGTCGCGCCTACAACACCGTGGTGCCGAGCTCCGGCAAGGTGCTGACCGGCGGCGTCGACGCCAACGCGTTGCAGCGGCCGAAGCGCTTCTTCGGCGCGGCCCGTAATATCGAAGAAGGCGGCTCGCTGACCATTATCGCGACCGCTCTGATCGACACCGGCAGCCGCATGGACGAGGTGATTTTCGAAGAATTCAAGGGCACCGGCAATTCGGAACTGATTCTGGATCGGAAAGTTGCCGACAAGCGCACTTTCCCGGCGATGGACATCACCCGGTCGGGCACGCGCAAGGAAGAGCTGCTGACGGATCCGGCCGTGCTCAAGAAAATGTACGTTCTGCGGCGAATTCTTAACCCGATGGGAACCATGGATGCGATTGATTTCCTGTTGGACAAACTGCGCAGCACCAAGAGCAACTCCGAATTCTTCGAGTCGATGAACACCTGATGCGACGTGCCGCCACCGCTTCGATAGCCGTGCTACTCGGCCTGCTCGGCGCGACGGCGGCGCATGCGATCGCGCCGGTGACGGTGTTCGGCCTGCGGTTCCCTGAGGAAGTCGGCGGCTATACGCTGAACGACTCGACCAATTTCGAGCGCACCAATCCAGGGCTGGGCTACAGCATAGATTACTCCATGCCGGGCTGGAAGCTCGACGTCTTTATCTACGATCTCAAGCGGCGCGAGATTCCGGACGACGCCAAATCCGCGATCGTGCGGGCGGAGTTCGAGCGGTCGCGCGAGGATGTGTTCCTCGCACAGCCGCGCGGGCCTTACGCCCAGGTCTATCTGCGGCGGAACTTCACCATCGACGATGCCGGCAAGCGCACGCGTTTCCAGTGCGCGGCGTTCCACATGACGCGCGATGGCGCGCGGCCGCAGGATGGTTTCCTGTGCGTCACGTCGTGGCGGAATAAGTTTGTGAAATTCCGCCTCACCACGCTGGCCCGGCAAGGCACCGAGGCCGAGGCGCGCCAGCACATGGCTGCCTGGAATCCGGTGTTGTGGAGCGGGCCGAATGCGGCGCCGCCGCAACAGGCCACGCCGCCTCGAGCCGGGCCGCCGCGTGCGGCAGGGCCACCCCGCCGCCCGCCTCCGCCCCCGCGCCGGTTCCGGTGTCCCGAAGGCTACATCTGCCGCTAGTTTTTATGCCGTGGTGGTGCCTTGCATCGCCGCGACTGCGTCCGCGATCTTGTCCGGATCGCCAAGCGGCAGCGAGCAGCGCTCGCTGACGCAGACGAACGCCGCGCTCGCAGGGCCCGCCGCGATCTTTGCCTGAGCCGGATGCGACGCCGGCAGTGCATCCGCGGATGGGGCACGCAACACGATCCGGTTCAAGTGCGGAAGCTTCAGCGCCGCGTCGGCAAAGCGCGCGTGATCCGGCCCGGTGACCACGATCTCGGCGGCGTTGAGTCGCAGGTCGAGCGCGTTGAGCAGCGCGGCATGGCCGAACAGATTCTGCGCCGCGCCCGCCAGCACGCCGTCGAACAGCTTATCGACGGCCGCGCGCCATTTCGGATCGCCGGTCAGTGCGGCGAGGCGCACGAGATTGTGCGCCGCCACTGCATTCGGATTGGGCGTGGCGTCGTCGGTGGTGGCACTTGGCCGTACCACCAGACCTTCGGCGTCATCGGCGGTGAAATAATATCCGCCGTTGTCGGCGTTGGCATAGTGCCGGTCGAGCGCGCCCTGCCAGGTGAGCGCGGTGTCGAGATATTTTCGCTCGCCGGTCGCCTCGTAGAGCGAAAGCGCCGCGCGGATCATTTCGGCGAAATCCGAAGCCAGCCCCGGAAACAGCAGCCGGCCGTCGCGCCAGGAGTGACCGAGCCGGTCGCCGCGGGTCATCTCTCGCGCGATGAAATCGAATGCGCGCGCCGCCATCGCGATCCACTCCGGCTCGCCGAACATCGTGCCGGCGTTGACCAGCGCGGCGATCATCATGCCGTTCCAGTCCGCTAGCACCTTGTCGTCGAGACCTGGACGGACGCGCGGTTCGCGCACCGCGAACAGCTTGTCCCGCAATCCCGATAGCCGTGCCTCGTCCTCGGCGCTGCGCGCAACCCGCGCCAGGCGATTGAGGATCGTGTGGCCCTCGAAATTCCCGGCGTCGGTCACGTCGTAATGCTGTGCGAAGAACGCCGCATCGTCCTCGCCCAGCACCGACACGATCTCGGCGCGCGTCCAGACGTAGAACTTGCCCTCCTCGCCCTCCGAATCGGCATCGAGCGAAGCCGAGAACGCGCCACCCGCGGTGGTCATCTCCCGCTTGAGCCAGCCCACGGTCTCAACTGCACGTTCCCGGTACAGCGCGTTGCCGGTGTGCTGCCACGCCAGCGGCAATAGCTCCAGGAGCTGCGCGTTGTCGTACAGCATCTTCTCGAAATGCGGCACCAGCCAGCGCGCGTCCACCGAATAGCGCGAGAATCCGCCGCCGAGGTGATCGTAGATGCCGCCTTCGGAAATCCGCTCCAGCGTGTGCTCGATCAATTTGAAATAGCGCTCGTCGCCGGTCCGCAATCCGGCGCGCCACATCAGCTCGTACATCTTGGAGTTGGGAAACTTCGGCGCGCCGCGCATGCCGCCGTTGACCGGATCGAACGCGCCGGCGATCTGCGTCGCCATCTGGTCGAGCTCGGCCGCGCCGATCGTCACGCGCCCGGCCGGCCGCGCCCGCTCGGCGAGCCGCGCCATCAGCGCATCGCGATTCTGCGCGATCTTGGCCGGCTCGTCGCGGAACAGCCGCGACACCTCGCGCAGCACATCGGTGAACGCCGGCTTGCCGTAGCGCGACTCCTTCGGAAAATAAGTCCCGCCCCACACCGGTTCGCCTGCGGGTGTTAGAAACATGGTGAGCGGCCAGCCGCCCTGCTCGCCCAGATGATGCAGCGCCGACATGTAGATCTGGTCGATGTCGGGGCGCTCCTCGCGGTCGACCTTGATGTTCACGAACAGCGCGTTCATCACCTCGGCGGTGGCCGCATCCTCGAAACTTTCGTGCGCCATCACATGGCACCAGTGGCAGGCGGCGTAGCCGACCGACAGCAATATCGGCCGGCCGGTGCGCTTGGCCTCAGCCAGCGCGTCCGGTCCCCACGGCCACCAGGCGACCGGATTGTCCTTATGTTGCAACAGGTACGGACTGGTTTCCCGGCCGAGACGATTGGCCGGCGACGCGGTGGCGTGGGATTGAGGTGAGGACATCTGTCGATCTCTACCGCTCATTTTATGACAATTGGGCCGGCCGGCCACCTGTGGCGTGGAAGCCGCACCGGACCGCGACGAAGCAGCGCCGGGGGTAGCCGCGCCTTGCCATTAGGAGTATGTATGGGATGCCTCGACGAGATGTCAGCCCGACACTCGTGTGTCGGGGACGCGAATCTAAATCGGAGACTGACTGTGGCTACAGGCACTGTGAAGTGGTTCAACGCGACCAAGGGTTACGGCTTTATCCAGCCTCAAGGCGGCGGCAAGGATGTGTTCGTTCACATCTCGGCGGTCGAGCGTGCCGGACTGAGCAACCTCAATGAAGGCCAGCAGATCGAATACGAAGTGGTGGCCAACCGCGGTAAAGAGTCCGCGGAAAATCTCAAGGTGAAGTAACCACCGCAATCGCCGGCTGCGGGGCGAGCTTGCAGCCGGCCATTGGACAGCGAATTCGGGAAGCCCGGCGGGTATGCCGGGCTTTTTGTATTTTGATCTGGCGTAAGGCTGCGCGTTAGGCCATTGCCACTCTCTCCCCGTCACCCTGAGGTGCGCGCACTTGCGCGCCTCGAAGGGCGACGGCCCGGCTGTTGCGACGCTGGGATGTTGCACCCTCATGGCCGTGCATCCTTCGAGGCCCGGCTGCAATCGGCGCAACCTACGTGCGCTTGGCTACCAGCCGGGCACCTCAGGATGACGGAGCAAGCAGCTTCGCCGCCCGCGCATCGTCGCTTCGCACATCGCGCATTGCTGCCCGCTGCAAATCGCCGCAGGATCGCCGAATGGACGTCTCCCTCGAAATCGTCGCGATAGTCACCGCGACCTTCCTGCTGGCCGGCCTGGTCAAGGGCGTTATCGGCATGGGACTGCCCAGTGTCGCAATCGGCCTGCTCGCCATCGTCATGACCCCGGCGCAGGCCGTTGCCATCATGCTCGGGCCCTCGCTGATCACTAACGTCTGGCAGATGCTGATCGGCCCGCATCTCATCCCGCTGCTGCGGCGGCTGTGGCTCCTGCTGGTCGGTAGCGTGATCGGCATCTGGCTCGGCGGTGGCATCCTGACCAGCACCAACTCGCGCTATGCCGCGCTGGGCCTCGGCGTCGCGCTGGTGATCTACGCCGCGATCGGGCTCAGCGCCGTGCGGTTCTCGGTGCCGCGCCGGCACGAACCCTGGCTGTCGCCGCTGGTCGGGCTCGCGACTGGCTTCATCGCCGGCGGCACCGGCGTGTTCGTGATTCCCGCCGGCCCCTACTTCCAGGCCATCGGCCTCGACAAGGACGAGTTGGTGCAGATGCTCGGCATCTCGTTCACGGTGTCGACCGCGGCGCTCGCCGCGATCCTCTGGCGCGACGGCATCATGCAGTTCGGCAACACCACGGGCTCGCTGCTCGCGGTGCTGCCGGCGCTGCTCGGCATGGCGATCGGGCAGCGGATACGCGCGCGGATCAGCCCGGAGACATTCCGGCGGTATTTCTTTACGGGGTTGCTGCTGCTGGGATTGCAGCAGGCGGTGCGGAATGTGTTTTGAGTTGCAGCTCGCGCTCTATCCACATCGTCATGGCCGGGCTTGTCCCGGCCATCCACGCCTTTTGTTGCCAAGACGTGGATGGCCGGCACAAGGCCTGGCATTACGCGGAGAGACACCCCCGCGTAATTCCATATCCCCGTCAGCGCATCCACAGTAGCCCGGCCAAGGTTCAGGCGGGCAGCACGCAAGGGATCGCTTGGCGGCTGTGCCGGCGGTACACGCGAAAGTCGGCGTCGGTCGTTAGCAAAACGGGATCGTCGCAAATCTCGGTCATGCGGACGAGGCAGGCATCGGCAAAGCTCATCGGGACGTCGGCATATTTGCGCATCAGGGCGAGAGTCGATTCCAGATTTTCATTCAGCCGGAAATAGGTGGTGAGCGCGCCGCGGCGAAGCAACTCTGCCAATGAGGACGCTTGGCGGCCTCCGAGAAGGTAGAAGGTTTCCGACAACGCAGCTTCGCAGGTTCTCCAAGGTGGCGGATGTTGTCCTGAAACGGTCGCTGCCCAGCGATGGTTCGTGTCGCGTTCGGTCAGGATGGCGACAAGAAATCCCGTGTCAACGAGGACGTTTGCGGCCATAGCCGGTGGCCTTCAAATAGTGCTTCGTTCTTGCGCTGAGATCAGGCGGCAAGCCCTTCACGGAGCCAATCAGATCGGCAATGGCTTCGAGCGAAGCAGGCCGCTGCTGGTCGTTTCGCGCGGGGTTGCCCAATCTCTCCCGCACCACGTCGGACTTTGAAAGCCCGCGGCGGCGCGACTCCGCCTCGATCTGGCTGACCAGCGATTCCGGCAATCGGACGGTCAATGTCTTCATGATGGCAATGTATTACGATGCTGGCGAACGTGCAAGACAACGCGCTGCAATCCGGCCTTCGCAAACTGCTCCAGCGGAGGGTGCCGTCGCCCTTTACGTGTCGCGACGGATTGGCTTCAACAGATGGCATGCTCCCCGCCTCCACCATCTTCGCGCTCTCCTCCGGCCGTCCGCCCGCGGCGATCGCGGTGATCCGCCTCTCCGGCCCGCGCGCCGGCGACGCGATGGTGGCGCTGACCGGCCGCCTGCCCGAGCCGCGCAAGGCGCGGCTGGCGCGGGTGCGCGATCCGCAATCCGGCGAGACGATCGACGAGGCGCTGGGGCTGTGGTTTCCGGGGCCGAACAGCGAGACCGGCGAGGACATGGCCGAGCTGCAACTGCACGGCGGCCGCGCCATCATAGCTGCGGTGCAGGCCGCGCTCGGCCGGATCGAAGGCTTGCGGCCGGCGGAGCCTGGCGAGTTCACCCGCCGCGCGTTCGAGAACGGCCGGATGGACCTCACCGCTGTCGAGGGGCTGGCAGATCTGATCGGCGCCGAGACCGAGGCGCAGCGGCGGCAGGCGTTCCGGCAGATGAAGGGGCTGCTCGGCGACAAGGCCGAGAGCTGGCGCGGCCGGCTGATCCAGGCGCTGGCGCTGGTCGAGGCGCGGATCGATTTTTCCGACGAGGCCGACGTGCCGGAGGACCTGGTCGGACCGGCGCTCGAGATCGTGCGCGGGCTGGCGGCGGAGATCGACGAGGCGCTGGCCGGGGCGGCGCGCGGTGAACGGCTGCGCGACGGGCTGGTGGTCGCGATCGCTGGCCCGCCGAACGCGGGCAAGTCGACGCTGCTCAACCGGATCGCGCGGCGCGAGGCGGCGATCGTGTCGCCGGTGCCGGGGACGACGCGGGACGTGATCGAGGTGCATCTCGATCTCGATGGCTATCCGGTGACGCTACTGGATACGGCCGGGGTGCGGGATAGCGACGATCCGGTGGAGCAGGAGGGGGTTCGGCGGGCGCGGGAGCGGGCAGCCGAGGCGGATCTGGTGCTTTGGGTGACGGATGCGCGGGAACCGGTGGATTCGACCAGTACGCCACCGATTTCGGGGCCGCCGACGTGGTTGGTACGGAATAAGGTCGATTTGCTGCCGGCGAATGTGGCAAATGAAAATGAATATGAACTCAGTTTAATATTCTTGATATCCGCTGTGGGTGGCCAAGGAATGAACGAGCTTTTATCGGAGGTATCTAAATACGCCACCGCCACTTTTGGCAGAGAACCGTCGCTGATTAGCCGTTCCCGCCATCGCCATGCGCTGACAGCCGCGCGCCAAGCCATGAACAACGCTCGCCAACACGACGCCCGGCATGAGGAATTGATTGCCCAGGAGCTGCGGTTGGCCGCCCAAACACTGGGTCGCCTGACCGGCCGCGTCGATGTAGAGGACATCCTGGACGTGATTTTCCGGGATTTCTGCATCGGCAAGTGAGTGTTTCACGTGAAACATTCGGCCCGCTGTTTCACGTGAAACACTTTTGACCACTCGGCCCGGCTCCGCTAAAACCGCGCCATTCGAGGCATTCCCATGAACGGGCGATTCGACGTCATCGTGATCGGCGGCGGCCACGCCGGCTGCGAAGCCGCGGCTGCGGCCGCCCGAATGGGCGCGAAAACCGCGCTGGTGACCCATCGTTTCGCCACCGTCGGCGCGATGTCGTGCAATCCGGCGATCGGTGGCCTCGGCAAAGGCCATCTGGTCCGCGAAATTGACGCGCTCGATGGCCTGATGGGCCGGGTCGCCGACCAGGGCGGCATCCAGTTCCGGGTTTTGAACCGCCGCAAGGGTCCCGCGGTGCGCGGTCCCCGCGCCCAGGCCGACCGTGCGCTTTATGCCGCCGCCATGCAGCAGGCGATCCGCGAAACCGCCAATTTGACCGTGATCGAGGGCGAAGCCGACGATCTGACCATCGCCGACGGCCGCGTGACCGGGATTCGGCTCGCCGACGGCCGTTTGATCGACGCCGGTGCCGTGGTGCTGACCACCGGCACCTTCCTGCGCGGCCGGATCCATATCGGCGAGACGCAAATCCCCGCCGGCCGGGTCGGCGAAGCCCCCGCCATGGGACTGTCAGTGACCCTGGAGCGACTCGGTTTTGCTCTCCGACGCCTGAAAACCGGCACGCCGCCGCGCTTGGATGGCCGGACCATCGATTGGGCCAGCCTGCAGATGCAGCCCGGCGACGAGCCGCCGGAGCCGTTCTCGACCCTGACCGACCGCATTACGACTCGACAAATCTCCTGCGGGATCACTCGGACAACCGCAGCGACGCACGAGATCATCCGGCAGAACGTCCATCGTTCGCCGATGTATTCCGGGCAGATCAAGAGTAGCGGCCCGCGCTATTGCCCATCGATCGAAGACAAAATCGTCCGCTTCGGCGAGCGCGACGGTCACCAGATTTTCCTGGAGCCGGAAGGGCTTGAGGATTCGACGGTCTATCCCAACGGCATCTCGACGTCATTGCCGGAGGACGTTCAGCGCGCTCTGGTGGCCACGATTCCGGGCCTCGAACATGCCCGCCTGGTCCGGCCGGGATATGCCATTGAGTACGACCATGTGGACCCCCGCGAGCTGGCTCCAACGCTGGAAACCCGACGCCTCCGCGGGCTGTTCCTGGCTGGCCAGATCAACGGCACCACCGGATACGAGGAGGCGGCCGCGCAGGGGCTGGTCGCCGGCTTGAATGCGGCCACGCGGGCCGGTGATGGGCCGGAGGTCGTGTTCGACCGCGCCGAAGGCTATCTCGGGGTCATGATCGACGATCTGGTGACCCGCGGCGTTTCCGAGCCGTACCGTATGTTCACGTCCCGGGCCGAATACCGGCTGACCTTGCGGGCGGACAATGCCGACCAGCGTTTGACCGGGAAGGGTATTGCCATCGGCTGCGTCGGTCCGGGACGGCAAACGCTTTTCCGTCAAAAGATGACGGCGCTGGAGACGGTCAGGGCGCTGGCAAACGCGCTGTCTGTCACTCCGTCCGAAGCCGAAAAGCATGGCCTTTCGCTCAACAAGGATGGCCAGCGGCGGACGGCGTTCGAGCTGCTGTCGTACCCGCAACTTGGCTTTGCCGATATCCAGCGGGTCTGGCCGCAATTCGCGGCGTTCGAGGGAAAAATCGCCGAACAGCTCGAAATCGACGCCAAATATGCGGTCTATCTCGATCGTCAGACCGCAGACGTGGCCTCCTATCGCCGCGACGAGAGCTTCGAGTTGCCTGAGGAACTCGACTACGCCGGACTCCAAGGCCTTTCCAATGAGGCGCGGCAGAAGCTCCAGACCGTAAGGCCGCGGACCATCGGCCAGGCCGGCCGGATCGACGGGATGACGCCTGCGGCGCTGACCCTGCTGGTCGCCCATGTGCGCCGCAAGGGCAGGGGCCGCCCGGCGGCGTGATGACCGAAGTCCCCGCAAGCCTTGCGGAAGACCGCGAAAGCGCGCTTCAGCTCACCCCTGTTTCACGTGAAACATTGGCGAGGCTGGACCGCTTCGTTGAGCTGTTCCTGGCCCAGCAGGAGCGGATGAATCTGATCGCACCATCCACGATTCCAACGCTCTGGACGCGCCATATTGCAGATTCGCTTCAGCTTTTGTCGCTCATGGATCATGCCCGAACATGGGTCGATCTTGGCTCGGGTGGTGGTTTTCCTGGTTTGGTCATTGCATGTGCGATGGCTGATCGTCCAAATGCCGTCGTCCACCTGGTCGAGAGTACCAAAAAGAAGGCTGGCTTCCTCGCCGAGGCCGCTCGTCATATTGGCGCCCCCGCGATCGTGCACCCTGTGCGAATCGAGGATTTCGTGAAGAACTTCGACGGCCGCGCTGACGCCGTCACCGCCCGGGCGCTGGCTCCGCTAGACCAACTGCTCGGCTTGGCGCAGCCGCTCTTGAAAAAGGGTGCACAAGGCCTATTCCATAAGGGACAAGATGTAGATGCTGAATTGACCGAAGCATCTAAATATTGGAAATTTGAGCCCAAGCTGGTGCCGAGCAAGACCAATCCACAGGGTCGTATTGTGGTTATTGAAGGTCTGACACGACGCGGTAGCACGCGCTGATCTTCCTCCGACCGAAATCGCAACAACATGTCCGACACCACCAATCCAACTGCCGCCCCGCCGATCGCAGCGAGCCTCGGTGAGCCAGAGGCCCAGGTCGTCGACCTGGCGGCGCGCGCCGAGCCCGCGAAGCCGCCCCGCGTGCTTGCGATCGCCAACCAGAAGGGCGGCGTC
>CAMDFO010000038.1 GCA_945897515.1 Rhodoplanes serenus
GCACGGCGTTCGTCGATTCCCGGCGTGGTCGAGCACGGTCTCTTTATCGGACTGGCGCAAGCGGCCATACTCGCCGGACCCGCCGGTGTTCGTGTTGTCGAGCGGTCCTGACCGCAGAACCGCCCAAAGGAGTGATACCGCCATGACCCGTTTTCTCGCTCGCACGCTTTTCGCCGCAGCCATGACCTGCATTGCATTCGGGCCCGCCGCGCAGGCGCAGCAACAGCCGTCCGCAGCCGCCGTCGCGCTGGCCAGGGAGGTGATCGAGCTGAAAGGCGCGACCTCGATGTTCGATTCCGTGATCGTCGGCGTCATCGAGTTTCACAAGAACAATCTCTTGCAGATCAACCCCAATCTCCAGCGCGACCTGGAAGAGGTAGCGGGACGTCTGCGCACCGAATACGCCCCGCGCCGCGTGGAAGTGCAAACCGAGATAGCGCGCGCCTATGCCAGCAAGTTCACCGAACAAGAGCTCAAAGACGCGGTCGCGTTCTACAAGACGCCGCTCGGCAAGAAGCTGGTGACCGAAGAACCCAACGCGGTTGACGAAGCCACCAAGCGGGTCGACGAGTGGGCGAACAAGTACGCCGAGGAAGTCATCGTCAAGTATCGTGCCGAAATGAGAAAAAAAGGTCATACCTTTTAAGCGCCGGGCGCTCCTCGTCGCCCACGTCTCGCGCTGTCGCTGAAATCAGGGATATTGAATGCCGGAGCAGGTCGATCTGTTCGTCATCGGGGCGGGATCGGGCGGTGTGCGGGCCGCCCGGATTGCATCGGGTTACGGCGCGCGGGTGATGGTCGCGGAGGAATACCGGGTCGGCGGCACCTGCGTGATCCGCGGCTGCGTGCCGAAGAAGCTCCTGGTCTATGCCTCGCGGTTCTCCAAGGATTTCGAGGATGCGGCCGGCTACGGGTGGACCGTTCCGGAGCCGACGTTCGACTGGCCGACGCTGATCGCCAACAAAGACCGCGAAATCGCCCGCCTTGAAGCGGCCTACACGTCGACGCTGGAGCGCGCCAAGGTCGCGGTGGTCAAAAGCCGGGCGGTGATCGAAGACCCGCACACGGTCCGGCTGCTCGCCACCGGCGAAACCGTGCGCGCCAAGACGATCCTGATCGCGACCGGCGGCTCACCGCATGCCGGTGCGCAGATCGCGGGCCTTGAGCACGTCATATCCTCCAACGAGGCGTTCGACCTCAAGGAACTGCCCAAGCGCATCCTGATCCAGGGCGGCGGCTACATCGCAGTCGAGTTCGCCGGCATCTTCAACGGGCTCGGCTCCGAGGTGACGCTGGTCTATCGCGGCGACAACATCCTGCGCGGCTTCGATGACGACATCCGCGCGCATCTGCGTTCCGAGATGGAAAAGCGTGGGATCAAGATCGTCACCCGGCAGACGGTGACGGATGTGGAGAAGGTCGATCACGGCCTCTGCGTCGGTCTCTCCGACCACGAGTCCTTCACCGTCGACAAGGTGATGTTCGCCACCGGACGGCGTCCGCTTATCGCGGGCCTCGGGCTGGAGGCCGCCGGCGTGCGGCTTGCCGATACCGGCGGCATCGCCGTCGATGCATTCTCGCAGACCAGCGTGCCGAATATCTACGCGGTCGGCGACGTCACCAATCGCATCAACCTGACGCCGGTGGCGATCCGCGAGGGCCATGCCTTCGCCGATAGCGTGTTTGGCAACAAGCCCACGCCGATCGACCACGCCGATGTCGCCACGGCGGTGTTCTCCGAACCCGAAGTGGGTGTGGTCGGGTTGAGCGAAACCGAGGCCCGCGCACGACTGGCGCGGGTGGACATCTACAAGACCGTGTTTCGTCCCATGAAGGCGACGCTCGCCGGACGCGACACCCGCACCTTCATGAAGCTCGTGGTGGATGGCAGCAACGACCGCCTGGTGGGCTGTCACATGGTCGGGCCGGACGCCGGAGAGATCATCCAGATCGTCGCCATCGCGGTAAAGATGAAGGCGACCAAGGCCGATTTCGACCTGACCATGGCGGTGCATCCGACGGCGGCGGAAGAGCTTGTAACGATGCGCGAGCGGGCTTCGACCTGGGCTCGTGAGGCGGCCGAATAGCCTGCTACGCCAGAGATTTAGCGGTTTGACGCGCTGCAACCGCCGCGCTGGCTATCGGCCGCGCCCCTGTGTATAACGCGCGCTGACAAAGCCATTTCAACCGGAGTCTACGTCGTGGCCGAGCGTTGGACACGCGACAACTGGCGCAAGAGACCGATCGTCCAGGTTCCGGATTACCCGGATCGCAAGGCGCTGGACTCCGTCGAGCAGCAGCTTGCGAGCTATCCGCCGCTGGTGTTCGCGGGCGAGGCCCGCAATCTGAAATCGCAGCTCGCAGGCGTGGCCGCGGGCGAAGGTTTCCTGTTGCAAGGCGGGGATTGCGCCGAAAGCTTCACCGATCCGAGCGCCAATAACATCAGCGCCAACAACATCCGCGACTTTCTGCGCGCGTTCCTGCAGATGG
The DNA here is from genome assembly GCA_945897515.1 of Rhodoplanes serenus. GTDB lineage: Bacteria > Pseudomonadota > Alphaproteobacteria > Rhizobiales > Xanthobacteraceae > Z2-YC6860. The sequence goes on from CAMDFO010000038.1 coordinate 2,491, forward strand.
CGGTGGTGCTGACCTATGCGGCCGCAGTGCCGGTGGTGAAGGTCGGCCGCATCGCCGGTCAGTTCGCCAAGCCGCGCTCTTCGCCGTTCGAAAAGAAGAACGGCCTGGAATTGCCGAGCTACCGCGGCGACATCATCAACGGACCGGAGTTCACCGCGGCCGCGCGTATGCCCGATCCTGCCCGGCTGATCGAGGCGTACCGCCATTCGGCGTCGACCCTCAACCTGCTACGCGCGCTGACGCACGGAGGCTATGCCAGTCTCGGCCGAGTCCACCAATGGATGCTCGATCTCGATCCGCGCAGCTCGCAGCGCTATCTCGAGCTCGCCGACCGCATCTCCGAGGCTCTGGCCTTCATGCAGGCTTGCGGGCTCGATCTCGAACGGCATCCCGAGCTTAAGACCACGGATTTCTACACCAGCCACGAGGCGCTGCTGCTCGGCTACGAGCAGGCGCTGACTCGCGAAGACTCAACGCGTCCGGGCACCTGGTGCGCCACCTCGGCGCACATGCTCTGGATCGGCGACCGCACCCGGCAGCTCGACCACGCCCATGTGGAATTCTGCCGCGGCATCATGAACCCGCTGGGACTGAAGTGCGGACCTTCATCGAAGATCGACGAGATGTTGCGCCTGATCGACGTGCTCAATCCCGAGAACGAGCCCGGCCGTCTGACCCTCATCGTCCGGCTGGGCGCCGACAAGGTCGCGGAGCAACTCCCGGCGATGGTCCGCGCGGTCAAGCGCGAGGGAAAATCCGTGGTCTGGTCGTGCGATCCGATGCACGGCAACACCATCACCGCGACCACCGGCTACAAGACGCGGCCGTTCGACCTGATCCTGAAGGAGGTCAAATCCTTCTTCTCGATTCATGCCGCGGAAGGCACCCACGCCGGCGGTATTCATCTGGAGATGACTGGGCAGAACGTGACCGAGTGCACCGGTGGTGCGCACGCGATCACCGACGAGGGGCTCAACGATCGCTATCACACGCTCTGCGATCCGCGGCTCAACGCCGAGCAGGCGATCGAGATGGCGTTCCTGCTGGCCGAACTGCTGAAGGCCGAGCGCGCAGGCCGTGCAAGGCCGCTGCCGGCAGCGGCAGGGCTGTAAAGCATCCCGACGTGCTCCGGATCCTGCTCGCGGCGCGCAACACCTGGAACGGCCTTCTGGCCGCGGCGCGCAGCGAGAAAGCGGTCCAGGAGGAACTTGCCATCCTGTTGCTCTCGGTGCCGTGCGCCTTCTGGATCGGCACGGGGCCGTGGCAGCGCGTCGCCATGATCGGTGTGATCCTGCTGGTGCTGGTGATCGAGCTTCTGAACACTGGGCTGGAAAAGCTATCCGACCACGTCACGCCTGAAACCCATCCGCAGATCGGATTCGTCAAGGACGTGGGCTCCGCGGCGGTCGCACTTTCGATTGTGCTGGCCGCGATGGTCTGGCTGACGGCGCTCGCCGAACGCTTCGGATTTTTATGATCGCGCGCGATTTTTCTTTACCTTAACCCGGCGTGTCGTTTCCCGATCCGCAGGTGTGGGTCGGAACAACGCGGCACACTGCCAACGCCCGTAAAACCGGGCCTTCGCCGCGGCAGGGATAACAAACTCCAAACGACACAATTCAAGTTTTATGGCGCCATTAACGCTCGGGCGAAGCACGCCCGCGGCGGCGCAATGAATTGAAAACAATTGCCGCCAGATTTTCGCATCAAGCCTGGAGTTGTTCGTGATGCGGAAATGCATTGCCTTTGCGATCGTGTCGACGCTCGCTTTGGGTCTGCTTTCGGTGACGGCGCTGCATGCGGCGGAGCGCAAGCCCGCGCGCAACGACGGTCCGCAATGGCCGAACGTCGCGGCCGACGAGGGCCCGCAATGGCCGAAGATCTCCAATGCCGACACGCGCTTCCCCACGGCGCCGGCACGGTCGGCGATGGCCGATCTCGGCTTGACGCCGGCCCCAGGCCCGACGCCTGCCGCGCGCAATGCCGGTGCCTTGGCATCCGCAGGGGCGCAATGGCCGAAGGCGCCGAATCCGCCGAACGCCGAACCCGCTCCGCAGACCTTTGCCGCGCGCGCGGCCTTGGCGGACCTGGACATCACCGCAAGCACCGAACCCCGCCGCTCCGCGTTTGCGCGGGCTGAACCGATCAAGCCCTTCGTGTTCGAAACCGGCCTGCGCTACTGGTATTCGAGCGGCTCGACATACTTCGCCTTTGCCAACGGCAATCCGAATTTTGGCGATCCGACCTCGACGCTCGATTGGCGCGATATGCGCGGACATTCGGGCGAGGTGTTCGCGCGGCTGGATCACAAGCCGACCGGTCTGTTCGTAAAGGGCCTGATCGGCCACGGCTTGATCCGCGGCGGAAACATGGTCGATCGGGACTTCGTTGTTGACCAGTTCACGTTCTCCGACACCAACAGCGATGTCAAAGGCAACGGACTGACCTACGCGATTGCCGACGTGGGCTATGCCTTCTCGCCGATGCCCGGCATGCAATTCGGCGTGTTCGCCGGCTACCATTATTGGCGGGAGAAGGTCTCCGCGCATGGGCTCATCTGCAATCGCGCGGATATACAGTTCTGTCCGGTCGGCGTGCTGCAGGTCGGCTTCGATACGCCGGTGATCCAGTTCGAAACGACCCGGCACGCGCTGCGCCTCGGCCTCGAAGCCAAGATGACATTCGCCGAGCGCTGGTCGTTCTCCGTCGAGGTTGCCGGCGTTCCCTACGTGACCATGAAGAACAACGACAGCCATTTCCTGCGCACCGATCTCGGACCGTCGCCCAATGTCGTCTCCGTGAGCAAGAAGGGCTTTGGCGTCGAGGCGGAGGCAGTGGTCGGCTATGCGCTGACGCCCACCATCGAGTTGGGGGCGGGGGTGCGCTACTGGCATCACTTCACCGACAACGGCCACAACACGTTCGGCCCGGCGTTCGCCAATACCATGCCGCTCCGCGAGTTCGCCCAGCAGCGCTTTGGCGTGTTCCTGCAGGTCTCCGGAAAATTCTAGCGGAATCGCCGGATGGATTTGCGGACCCCCGGTCCGACGCGCTAGATCATGCCCATGACTCCGCGTCCGTCCGATAGCCTCACAATCGCCCTGGCCCAACTCAATTCGACCGTCGGCGATGTTTCCGGCAACGCCGACAAGGTGCGCCGCGCCCGCGACGAGGCGAAAGCCCGGGGCGCCGATCTCGTGGCCTTTCCCGAGCTTTTCATCGCCGGCTATCCGCCCGAGGACCTGGTCCTCAAGCCGGCGTTCCAGGCCGCCTGCCGCTCGGCCGTCGAGGCGCTGGCCCGCGAAAGCGCGGACGGCCCGGCGCTCCTGGTCGGCACGCCGTGGCTGGAGAACGGCAAGCTCTATAACGCCTATGTGCTGCTGGCGGGCGGCGCCATCGAGGCGATCCGCACCAAGGTCGACCTGCCGAACTACGGCGTGTTCGACGAGAAACGCGTGTTCACGCCGGGACCGCTACCGGGTCCTGTTCTGGTCAAGGGCGTGCGCATCGGCATCCCGATCTGCGAGGACATCTGGGGCCCGGAGGTCGTCGAGTGCCTGAGCGAAACCGGCGGCGAGATCCTGCTGGTGCCGAACGGCTCGCCCTATTGGCGCGGCAAGACCGAGCACCGGCTCAACATCGCGGTCGCGCGCGTGGTCGAGTCCGGGTTGCCGCTGGTCTATCTCAACATGGTCGGCGGCCAGGATGAGCTGGTGTTCGACGGCGCGTCGTTCGTGCTCAACGCCGACAGCAGCGTTCCCGTGCAGCTCCCCGCTTGTCGTGAGGTCTTGAGCGTGACGCAGTGGCAGCGTGCTGCCGCGGGCTGGCGCTGCACCAGCACGTCCACGGTGCCGATCGACGAGGACGACAAGGCGGATTACGCGGCCTGCGTTCTCGGCCTCCGCGACTACGTCGAGAAGAACGGCTTCAAGGGTGTGGTGCTGGGCCTTTCCGGTGGCATCGATTCCGCGCTTTGCGCCGCGCTCGCGGTCGATGCGCTGGGACCTGCGCGCGTGCGCTGTGTGATGCTGCCCTATCGCTTCACGTCGCAGGACTCGCTCGACGATGCCGCGCGCATCGCCGACGCGCTTGGCGTGACCTACGACATTCTGCCGATCGAGGCGGCGGTGCTTGGACTGGAAAGCGTGCTCAAGCCGGCCTTCGAAGGCAAGCCGCGCGACGTTGCCGAGGAGAATTTGCAGGCCCGTGCGCGCGGCACGATCCTGATGGGGATTTCCAACAAGTTCGGGCTGATGGTTGTGACCACCGGCAACAAGTCGGAGATGTCGGTCGGCTACGCCACGCTGTATGGCGACATGAACGGCGGCTTCAACCCGATCAAGGACCTCTACAAGACCGAGGTGTTCCGGTTGGCGCGGCTGCGCAACGCCTGGAAGCCGGAGGGCGCGCTCGGCCCCGATGGCGAGGTCATCCCGGAAAACGCGATCGTGAAGCCGCCGACGGCGGAGTTGCGCGAGAACCAGAAAGACCAGGACTCGCTGCCGCCCTATGACATGCTGGATGCCATTCTCGAGCGGCTGGTCGAGCGCGAGGAGCCAGTTGCTGACATTATCGCTGCGGGCTTCGACCGCGAAACCGTGGTGCGTGTCGAGCGCATGCTCAACCTTGCGGAATACAAGCGCCGGCAGGCCGCGCCGGGCGTCAAGGTCACGCTGAAGAACTTCGGCCGCGACCGCCGCTACCCGATCGTCAACCGCTTCCGCGATCCCGGCACGCCGCTGCCGGAGCCCGACGCATCGCTGTTGAAGGATCAGGCGGCCGCGCGCAGCGAAGCGTTCGATTTCTAGTCTAACGCTGACCGTCCATAACAAAGCGCTGCCGTCATTCCGGGGCGCTGCGAAGCAGCGAGCCCCGGAATGACGAATTGTTTACACCCGCTCGATGTTCGCGGCCTCGACGACGGCCGTCCATTTTTCGATATCGGCCGCGATGCGCGCCTTGAAGCCCCCAGGCGTCGTCGGGGCGGCGTTGTTGCCGATCTGCTTGATCCTCTCGATCACGGCGGGTTCCTGCAGCACGCCGAGGACTTCGAGGTTGAGACGATCGACGATCGATGTCGGCAGCCCGGCCGGGCCGACCATGCCCTGCCACGACGAGAAGGTGAAATCCGGCAGCCCCGCTTCGGTTGCGGTCGGCACGTCCGGCAGGCCGAAAAACCGGGTCTTGGACGTGACCATCAGGGCGCGCACCTTGCGGGCTCGGATCACCTGCATCTCTGCGGTCGGGGAGTCGACCATGAAATCGATGCGCCGGGCGATCATGTCGGAGATCGCCTGCGCGCTGCCGCGATACGGCACGTGCTGGAACGTGACGTTGAGGAGCTTCGACAGCAACTCGCCGGCGAGATGCTGGAGCGATCCGTTGCCGGCGCTGCCGAACAGCATCGGCGAACTGCGGGCACGCGCCATCGCGGTGAATTCCTTGAGCGTCCGCGGCTCGTTCTCGGCCGACGTCACCAGGATGAACGGAAACTCCGTCAGCATGCTGATCATCGAGAAGTCGTCGATGCTGCGATAGGGCAGCGTCTTGTACAGCGCCGCCGATACCGCATGTCCCGATGGGATGGTCATGAGCGTATAACCGTCGGGGGCGGTGCGCGCGATCTGGCCGGCGGCGAGCCGCCCGCCGGCGCCGGGCCGCGCGTCGACGACGACCTGTTGGTTCAGTCTCCGCGATAGGCTTTCCGCGACGAGCCGGGCGATGATGTCGGACGGTCCGCCGGGCGCCAGCCCATGCACCAGCGTGATTGGCCGGTCCGGCCATTCCGTCGCGGCGCCGGCCGGCAGCGCCGCGGCCGTGGCAAGCCCTGCCAGTATCGTGCGGCGCGTAACTGAGGTCATGGCGGTCGATGGATTTTCGTTCGTTGGCCGGGCCGCAGCATAAGGCGGAACCGCAGCGGCGCAATCCGGTACTGTCGCTGACGGTCAGCGCGCCGGGATGAAGGTCGGCCCGACCTCGCGCACCGCACGCCTGGGCTCCGGTTCCGCCGGCGTCACATCAGCCGGCTGGGCCGTGGCGGTCACCGCAGGCGGGCCCGCGGCCGGTCTCTGCGGCGTCCGGGGATCGGGCCGGGCATTGCGCGGCTCCGGCCGGATCGGTTTGCCTTGCGCGTCGAAGCGCGGCAGCGACATTTGCCGGGCGCGTTCCTCGCTCACCACGACGTCGCCACGTTCGACGGTCTGGTCGTCGAGATGCTTGAGCGCCTGGGCCCAACTCTCGCCGGGACGCCTGCAACTGCAACTGGAGTCGAATGCCGTGCGATAGCGAAACGCGGTCGGCAGCGCGGTGTAAGGCTGACCGGCGATCGATGTCGCCTGGTTCATGTCTTCGCCGGGATTGCGGTGCGAATAGAGCGCCACCTCGGCGGCCGGACAGGAGCGCTGGCAAACGCGCTCGTCGTCGCGGAATTTGGCGGGCACGGTGGCAAACGAGATCGGATAGTAGTAGCCGTCGCAGGTGCGCACGCACACCGTCTTGAAGGTGCCCGACGGCTGCGACTCGCTCGGCGTGAAGATCGAGCTTGGCCCGAACAGCGATTCGAACAAGCCGCCGCGCGGCTGCGGCGCCGCGGCCTGCCGGTATTGCGGACCGCAATCGTTCTGCGAAAGCGCCGCAAGGATGGTGCGGCGCTGCGCATCGCGTTCCGGCCCAGGTTGGTTCTGCTGCTGCAGCCGCGCCAGATCGTTCTGGACCTTATCGAGATTGGCGCGCTGCTGCTGGACGCGGGTGTTGAGCGGACCGCATTGCGCGGCCTGTCCGCCGAACAGGAAGAAACCCATTCCCTCGCAGCCGGCCTGCCGCGATTGCGCCAGCGTGCGGTCGAGCTCGAACTGCTGCTTGTTGGCGGCGTCCTCGAACCGCTTGATCTGATCGGCGCGGGCCGGATCGGCTCCGCCGCCGCGGTCGAATGCGGCGAGCTGGCCTTCGAGCCGGACACAGGCCTGGCTCTGCTGGGCATGCGCGGGCAGCGCCGCCGCCAATGCCACGATGGCCGGCGCCAGCCCTCGGAGCAAGGCGGACGTCATCGCACCCCCCAATCGCGGATGAAGATTCGACCGCACAACCGTCCTTTGCGACGTTGATTCCGACTGGCACCCAAAGTGTGAACGGCGGGCCGCCAACCCGTCAAGCATCAGCAGAATGGGCCTTTTCGGTGGCCGTGGCTGCGACCCCCCGACGCTGCGACTCTGCTCGTAGATTCCATAGCACGCCGCAGACGATCAGGCCCGCACCCAAAAACACGAAGACATCCAGCCCCTCATTGTAAAACAGCCAGCCCACAAGCGCGATCAGCGGGATACGCACGAAGTCGATCGGCACCACCACCGACGCGTCGCCGTAGCGGAACGCCTTGGTAAGGCAGAAGTGCGAGGTCAGCCCGGCGATGCCCATGCCGAGCGCAGGCAGCCAAGTGCTTTCGCCGAGCCGCAGCAGGAACAAGGGGTCGCTTCCCGCCAGCGCCATCGGAAACTGCATCAGGTTCATCCAGAAGATGATCGCGAACGTGCTGACGTTGGCGGTGAGCTGCTTGGTGGCGATCAGCGACAGCGCGTAGGCCAGCGCCGCCACCAGAACCAGCAGGGCCGCCGGCTGGAAGCTCTCCATGCCGGGACGCACGATCACTACCACGCCGAGGAAGCCGAGCACGATGCTGCCGATGCGGCTCGGCGTCAGCCGTTCGCCGAGCAGCGGGACCGCGAGGACGGCGACCCACATCGGCATGGTGAATTCGAGCGCGAACACGGTTGCAAGCGGCAGGACCGTGATCGCCTTGGTCCAGAAGCACTGTCCGACGAAGTGAATGCCGTTGCGCCAGGCATGCATCCCCATGCGGCGGGGCGCCAGTTCGCGACGCAACGCCGGTACCGTCGCGACCAGCGCCAACAGGACCAGCAGGCCGAAGCCCGATCGGATCGACAGGATTTCGAATGTGTTCAGCGCGCTCGACAGTCCGCGGATCGACACCGCCGACAGCGAAAACGACAGCAGCGCGCCGGTCATCCAGAATACGACACGGCCGAGGTTATGGGTGGCCACGATTTTTTCTTGCTCTTTGGGGGGCGGCCGGACGGCCGGTTCAAGGCCGTCCTTATGGCATTTTCCGCGGCCAACCGCTCCGCGAAAATGCGCTGGCAGCCCTGCGCGGAGCGGTCACTCCGCGTCGGGTTGGTTCTCCGGCCGCGCCTTGTCGAAGGCCGGAAGCTTCAACAGCGCCGCATCGGCCGCGACCAGCTTGGGATACTTGTCGAGCGGCACCTTGAGCCGCCGCGCATTGAACATCTGCGGCACCAGGCAGACATCGGCCATCGTCACTTGATTCCCGAACGAGTAGGGGCCGGGCCCGATCATCGCCTCCAGCGACTCGAAACCGGCGTGGATCCAATAATGGTACCAGGCGTCGATCTCGGGCTGCTCCTTCTTCATTTCGCGCTTGAGCGCCTGCAGCGTACCGAGATTGTTAAGCGGGTGGATGTCGCAGGCGATCACCTGCGAGAACGCCCGCACATGCGCGCGCTGGACCGGATCGGCGGGAAGCAGTGCGGGTTTCGGGTACACCTCGTCGAGATAATCCAGGATCGCAAGCGACTGAGTCAGCACTTCGCCGCTGTCGAGCGCGAGCGACGGCACCCGCATGTGCGGATTGACCGCGCGGTAATTCTCGCTGCGGTGCTGTCCGCCGTCCTTGGTGAGATGAATCGGCACGCTCTCGTAGGCGATGCCTTTGAGATTGAGCGCGATGCGGACCCGGTAGGCGGCGGATGAGCGGAAATAGGTATAGAGCTTCACGAAACCTCCTTGCGATGCGGCCAATCGCTTGGCGCCATCCGCAAGTTTAGCCGCCCCGCCGGGCCTTGGCGAACTCGGCCGATAGCTGGGTCGACCGCTCGGTCAATCGGCTGATGGCGCGCTCGAGCGCCGGACGGTCGGCAGGTTCGATGGCCTCGTAGAGCCGGTTGGAAAAATCCAGCGCGACCGGGGCCAGGTCCTCGTACATCTCGCGGCCGGCCGGCGTCAGCGCGAGGAAGGATTCGCGCAGGTCGGCGCGGTTCGAGCGTCGTGCGAGCAGCTTGCGCTTCTCCAGCATCGCTACGGCGCGCGATACCTTGGTCTTGTGCATGTGGCTGTGGGCGCCGATCGCTTTGCCGGTCATCATGCCGTACTGGCCGAGCGTGACCAGCACGCGCCATTCCGGCACTCCGATATTGTAGCGGTCGGCGTAGATACGCGACAGCGATTGCGAGACGAGGCTCGCCACCACGTTCAGGCGGTAGGGCAGGAATTCTTCAAGCTTCAGCGGGGCCATGTCGCCATGCCCAACCGGCGTGTGGGCGGCGCTGTCTTCGGCCGGACCGCTTTCGATCTGCACGTGCTGCCCCCCTCGGGCATGGCGGCCCGTTGACCGGACCTGCAGACACCAGATTGGAATACCTTCAAGGTGAGTGCAACGGTCCCCCCGTTGCATGACCTTGCAGCCGGCTGCAGGCGAGTGCACGCTGCCCGTCGGCGGTTCTGCGTGGCGCGGCAATGGATTGACCTTGGTTGCTAACGTAACTAAAAATCTTCCAAACTAAAGTCAAGACACCGAAAGCCCGGGAGGGCACGGCCGATATGACCAAATACATGTCCGGGTTCGGCAACAGCTTCGAGACCGAAGCGCTGCCGGGGGCGCTGCCGGTCGGGCGGAACTCGCCGCAAAAGGTGAACTACGGCCTGTACGCCGAGCAGCTCTCGGGTTCGCCGTTCACGGCGCCGCAAGCCACCAACCAGCGCACCTGGCTCTATCGCATCCGGCCGACCGTCCGGCATACCGGCCGCTTCCAGAAGATCGACAAGGGGCTGATCCGGACTGCGCCGGACCGCGACGACACCGATCTGCCGATCGGCCAGTTGCGCTGGAGCCCGACGCCGCTGCCCAAGAAGGCGCTGACCTTCGTCACCGGCATGCAGACCATCACCGTGGCGGGCGATGCCGAAGCCCAGAACGGGATGGGCAGCCATGTGCTGCTCATCACGAAATCGATGAGCCATGAGCACTTTTCCAACTGCGACGGCGAAATGCTGGTAGTCGTGCAGCAGGGTAGCCTGCGCTTCGTCACCGAATTCGGCGTAATCGAGATCGAACCGGGCGAAATCTGCGTGATCCCGCGCGGAGTGATCTTCCGCGCCGAACTGACCGAAGGCCCAGTTCGCGGCTACGTCTGCGAAAATTACGGCGGCGCCTTGACGCTGCCGGATCGCGGCCCGATCGGCGCCAATTGTCTGGCCAACGCGCGCGATTTTCTTTGTCCCGTCGCGGCCTACGAGGACAGCGAAAAGCCTTGCACGCTGATCGTCAAATGGGGTGGCGAGCTTTACCGCACCAAGGTGTCGCATTCGCCGATCGACGTGGTGGCATGGCACGGCAACTACTATCCCTACAAATACGATCTGCGGCGGTTCTCTCCGGTCGGCGCGCTGCTGTTCGATCATCCCGATCCGTCGATCTACACCGTGATGACGTCGCCGTCGGAAACGCCGGGTACGGCAAACGTGGATTTCGTGATCTTCCCTGAGCGCTGGGCGGTGGCCGAGAACACGTTCCGGCCGCCGTGGTATCACCGCAACATCATGTCGGAGTTCATGGGACTGGTTTACGGCGTCTATGATGCCAAGCCGGAGGGTTTCGTGCCCGGCGGCTTTAGCCTGCACAACCAGATGCTGCCGCACGGTCCCGACAGCGATGCCTTCGAGAAGGCCAGCAATGCCGAATTGAAGCCGGTGAAGCTGACCAACACGCTCGCCTTCATGTTCGAGACGCGCTTCCGCCAGCACGTGACGAAATACGCCGCCACGCTTCCCACTCGGCAGGACGACTACATGGACTGCTGGAAGGGGCTCAAAAAGCATTTCAATCGCAAGCAACGGAAACCGAAATGAAACTTGCCTCGCTCAAAGGCGGCCGCGACGGCCGGCTGGTCGTCGTCTCCCGGGATCTGTTGCGCACCGCCGATGCCACCGCAGCGGCCCCGACGCTCCAGGCCGCGATCGACGACTGGGATGGGGTCGAACCGCGCCTGCGGAAGATCGCCGACGCGCTCGAAGCCGGGGAGGTGGCGCATGCGCCGTTCGATCCGAAGCAGTGCATGGCGCCATTGCCGCGTTCGTATGGCTGGGCCGATGGCTCGGCGTTCGTCAACCACGTCGCGCTGGTGCGCAAGGCGCGAGGCGCGGAACTGCCGGCTTCGTTCTGGACCGATCCGCTGATGTATCGCGGTGCCTCCGACGGGTTCCTCGGGCCATGCGATCCAATCTCGGCCGGCGACGTAGCGTGGGGTGTCGACCTCGAAGCCGAGGTAGCGGTCATCATCAGCGATGTGAAGCAGGGCGCTGCGTCGAACGACACAGCGCCGGCGATCAAGCTGCTGATGCTGGTCAACGACGTGAGCCTGCGCAATCTGATCCCGGCGGAGCTCGCCAAGAGCTTCGGCTTTCTCCAGAGCAAGGGCCAGACCGCGTTCTCGCCGGTTGCGGTAACGCCCGACGAGCTCGGCAAGGCGTGGGACGGCACCAAGGTCAGCCTGCCGCTGCTCAGCCAGGTCAACGGCAAGCCGTTCGGCAGGCCCAACGCCGGCACCGATTGCACCTTCGATTTCCCGACGCTGATCGCCCACGCGGTGAAAACCCGGCCACTGTACGCTGGCGCGATCATCGGTTCGGGCACGGTGTCGAACCGCGACGCCGACGGCGGTCCGGGCAAGCCGGTGGAGGAGGGCGGCGTGGGCTATTCCTGCATCGCGGAAATCCGTTCGGTCGAGACCATCCGGCACGGCGCGCCGAAGACGCCGTTTCTCAATTTCGGCGACCGGGTGCGCATCGAAATGAACGACGCGGAGGGCCGCTCGATCTTCGGCGCGATCGACCAGGAGGTCGTGCGCGCGTGAATGCAGGCCCTGGCGCGTTCGTCCCCCTGTGCTAGCGTGATGACGCCAGGCCGCCGCGCAAAGAGCGGCCGCGGCGAACAAGGGGGAGACGTCCCATGCTCGGCATTGGCTCGCGCTATTACATTCCTGCGCTCGGCAACATCTACGCCAAGCTCGATTCCTACATGCTGCCGCTGTTGCGGATCGCGCTTGGAGCGATCCTCATTCCACACGGCTGCCAGAAGCTGTTTGGCTGGTTCGGCGGAATGGGCTTCGCGAAGTTCTCGGGTCTGTTCGACCAACTCGGTTATCGGCCGGGTGCGTTCTGGGTCGCGGTCGTGGCGCTGACCGAGTTGGTCGGTGGGCTCATGCTGATCTTCGGCGCGTTCACGCGGCTTGCCGCGCTTGGTGTCGTGATCTTCATGATCAACGCGGTGTGGTTCACCTCGGCCAAGGGCTTCTTCTGGACCGCCGGCGGCATGGAATTCTCGCTGCTGCTCCTGGTCGTTGCCTTGGTGTTCATGATCAAGGGTGGCGGCGAATATTCCGTCGACCAGAAGCTCAGCAAAGAACTCTGATCGGCTGATGCACAAAAAACCGCCGCGCTCCCGGAAGCGCGCGGCGGTTCGTTGGCTTTGACCGCGATCAGGCCGGCATCCGCATCGTCGACAGCATATCGTTGCAGGCTTCGGCGCACGCCGTGCAGGCTTCCGCGCAGACCCGGCAGTGCTTGTGCATCTCGGCATGACGCGTGCACTCCGCAGCGCAGGCCCGGCAGAATGCGATGCAGTTGGCCAGCAGCGCTTCGAGCAGCTGGCGGTGTCCCGCCTTGTTCGAGCGGGACATGATGTTGCCGGCGGCGTTGCACACCGCGGCACAATCGAGATTGAGTCGGATGCAGGAAACCAGGTGCTCGACGTCGCGCTCGGACAGGCAGGCGTCGGCACAGGCCGTGCAGGTTTCAACGCAGTTGAAGCAGGCGTCGATGCAGTGGCTCATCGCGTCCGCGTGAGCCGGCTTTTCAGGATGGGAACGGAACATGGCGCGGACCGCGACAGCAGACATAAATCCTCTCCTCTTTGGCTCCCGCGACGGGGAGAAAAACCCTTGCGTGCCGAATTGGTTCCGAACAATTGATGTTCCATCGCCGGAACTCGATCCGACTCCGTCAACACGTGACCGTATTGTTCCACCCCCAGGAAAACGATCATGAGTCCATCACCCACTTGCGGCGAGGTATTCAGTCACACCACGTTCGGTACCTCCGATATCGTGCGCGCCGCGAAATTTTACGATGCCGTGCTCGCCCCGCTTGGCCTCGTGCGACACAAGACTTTCAAGATCGCAATGGGTTACGCGCCGAAGGATTTTGACGGCATCAATGCGCCGTTCTGGCTGCTGCGGCCGCACGATCGCAAGGAGGCCAGTCCGGGCAACGGCGCCATGATGGCGTTCGCGGCGCCGACGCGCGCCGCGGTCGACGCGTTCCATGCAGCCGCACTCGCTTCCGGCGGAACCGACGAGGGCGCGCCCGGCCTGCGCACGCATTACCATCCCAATTATTACGGCGCCTACGTGCGCGATCTCGACGGCAACAAGCTGTGCGCCGTCTGCCATCACCTGGAAGGTTGAGCACGGTTCCAAAAGTGGGAAGCGGCTTTCGGAAAAGGATACTGCTCAACGCAAGAGCGAGTCCCCGTTCGGCGTCACGCCGGCGGCGGCGAGGGCGGTGTGCGTGCCGTATCGAGGATTTGCCGGACTTTGCGGGTCAGCGCATCCGAGGTGAATGGCTTGGTCAGCAGTTCCACGTCCGCATCGAGCCGGCCATGGTGGATGATGGCGTTGCGCGTGTAGCCGGTGGCATAGAGCACCTTGATCTCCGGCCGTCGCGCTCGGACCTCGTCGGCGAGCTGCCGGCCATTCATGCCGCTGGGCAGCACCACGTCGGTGAAAAGAAGGTCGATGCGGGGTTCGGTTTCGAGGATGCGGAGCGCGTTCGGGCCGTCAGACGCCGTGAGCACGCGATAGCCCCGATCCTGAAGCGCCTCGCAGGCGAAGCGGTTGACGTCTTCGTCGTCCTCGACCAGCAGGATGGTCTCGGTTCCGCCGATTTGCGGCGCCGGCCGTGCCGGGGTTCGTTCGTCGCCGGACCATGCGGGAATATCGCGCTGCTCGGAGAGCCTTGGGAAATACAGTTTGATGGTCGTGCCTTCGCCGACCTCGCTGTAGATCTTGATATGCCCGCCGGACTGCTTGGAGAAGCCATAGACCATGCTCAACCCGAGGCCGGTTCCCATGCCGGACGGCTTGGTCGTGAAGAACGGCTCGAAGGCGCGTTCCAGCACGTGCCGGCTCATGCCGCTGCCGGTGTCGCTGACCGCCAGCATGACATATTGCCCCGGCACAACCTCGCCGCCGGCCCCCGCCGCGTAGGCTTCGTCCAGAAACGAATTGGTGGTTTCGATCGTGAGACGCCCGCCGTCGGGCATGGCGTCGCGCGCGTTGACGGCCAGGTTGATGATCGCATTCTCGAGCTGATTGGGATCGACCGCGATCTTCCAAAGGCCGCCGCCCAGCACGGTCTCGATGGTGACCGTTTCGCCGATGGTTCGGCGCAGCAGTTCCGACATGCTCTGGACCAGCCGGTTGATGTCGACCGCCTTGACCTCCTGCGGATGCTGCCGGGAGAACGTGAGCAGGCGCTGAACCAGCGTCGCGGCGCGCTGCGAGGCCTGGCGGGCGGAATCCAGCAGGCGATAAATCCGCGGATTCTCGCCGCCGATCCGTTGCAGCGCCATGTCGATGTTGCCGAGAATGACCGTCAGCATGTTGTTGAAGTCGTGCGCAATGCCGCCCGACAGCCGCCCCACGGCCTCCATCTTCTGCGCCTGCCGAAGCGCCTGCTCGGTGGACTCTCGGCGGGCGACCTCCTCCTGCAGGCGCTGGGTGCGGCGCAGCGCCATCATGCCGAGGCCGAACATCGTCATCACCGCTGGAATGCCGAAAATCAGGTGGCGGCTCATCGCACCGATCCAGGCCCGCACGACGCTGTCGGTCGCGAACGAAGCCGTGATGACGACGTCGTAGCGCGGCAGCTTGCGATAGAAGAAGGTGCGCTCGACCCCGTCGAACGATGAGCGGCTGGTGAAGAGCCCGACGTTGGGATTGGCTCGCACCGCCTGCATGAACGGTGCGGTCTGCGGCAGCTTGGATGGCGCCCGCGCCACGTCCTGATAGCGCGCCAGCACGGTTCCATCGAGGCGAAGCAGCGCGGCGCTGTTGTTCTCGCTAACCGGCAGAGTCGAATAGTAGTCGGTGAAGTATTCCGGCGCGATGGAAACGATGGTCACGCCGGCAAAGCGTCCTTCGACCTCGCGCTTTCTGCTGATGACGAAAAATTTCGATGATCCGACGCGCGCATCCAGAACACCGCTGACAAAGACGTCCTGGACTTCGTTGTTTTTGTGAACGCGGAAGTAATCGCGGTCGGACAATTCTAGGCGGGGCATCGGGTAGATCGTGCCGGAAACTACCGGGTGGCCCTCGGCATCGACGATCCACAGGTCGCGAAGTTGGGCCAGGTTGACGGCAACGCCTTTGAGCTTTTTGCTGTATTCCGCTTCGTCTCTGCGGATGTCTTCGTCGCTCACCTTGTTCAGCAACTCATCGAGATAGCGCGAGCTGAGTTCGAACGTCTCGAACACCTTGATGGCGTGCTCGGTGATGCGGTTCAGGTTGCGCTGCAGGCGATCCCGTGCGTCGTCGAAATGCTGGTGATAGGAGATCCAGGAGGCGATGGTAAACACCACGATCGGCAAAACGACCGAGGCGGTCATGAGCGCGCGCAACGGCCGTTCCGCACCGCCCGCGTGAACCGACGGGTCGCGGGCAAGTCCGGTTATCTGGATTAGTAGCCGGTAGAGCCGCCGCATCGAGGGTCCGGAACCATCCGCCCGGGGGCGGCAGACTCCGAACTTACGAGGTAGCGGTTGCGAACTCAATCATCCGCGTGCCGGGGCATGCGGAGAGTTCCATATCCGCGTTTAGCGACTTATGAAGTGTCGGCCAACGACCTCGATAGGGGTCGGGCTGTTAGCGCGCACACTCGATGGCGACGAATTCTTCCTCGCAGACGCCGCCGCGGCAAGCCTGTCCGCCGTTCGTCGGCACCGCCCCGGTAATCTCGTCGCGGTCCACCTTGCGGAACGATAGCGCCTGCGTGAACTGGCGCGCCTTGCACAGCGAAGCGGCAGCGGCCTTGCCGCAGGCCGCGCCCGACGCGAGGCAGCGGTCGACGCCGTAACCGTCGGCATTGTTGGCGATGATGAAAATGCGCTTCTCCGCCTGAGCGGCTGAGATGCCCAGAAGCAATGCACATACGGAAATGGCGAGCAGGGATCGCATGGGATCTCTCGCGGTTCTTCGGACCGGATTCGGTCGATTGGGGAGGATGTGAACGAAATCGTTAAGACGCCGTTAACCGAGGCAGGATTCGCGGCGCTATGGCCAGGAAAATCGTGGGTCCGGACAACCCTTGACTGCGGGGTGCAGCCTGGACCATTGTCCCGCGATGAATGGCCTTAACACGATCTGCGGCATTTGCTGCGAGATTATGAGCTAGCGACAACGCTGGCTGCGGCCGTCTTTTCTCCTTCGAGACCAACAGAGACGCCCCGGCCAGCCGGCCGAGGTGTGCATGGACTTGAAGCTTTACGACACGCTGACGCGCGAAAAGCAGCCGTTTGTCCCGCTCGACCCTTCGCGGGTGCGGATGTACGTCTGCGGACCCACGGTCTACGACTTCGCGCATATCGGCAATGCCCGCCCGGTGATCGTGTTCGACGTGCTGTTCCGGCTGCTGCGGCATCTCTACGGCGCCGACAAGGTGACCTACGTCCGCAACATCACCGACGTCGACGACAAGATCAACGCGCGCGCCGCCGAGCGCGGGACCTCGATCCGCGATCTCACCGAGGAGACCTACCGGAACTTCAAGGAGGACGTGTCGGCGCTCGGCTGCCTTCCGCCTACGGTCGAGCCGCGCGCCACCGAACACATCGACGAGATGAAGACGCTGATCGAGCGTCTGGTCGCGTCCGGCAACGCCTATGTCGCCGACGAGCACGTGCTGTTCAGCGTGCCGTCGATGAAAAATTACGGCGAGCTGTCGAAGCGTCCGCTCGACGAGATGATTGCGGGCGCCCGTGTCGACGTCGCGCCGTACAAGCGCGATCCGATGGATTTCGTGCTGTGGAAGCCGTCAAACCGGGGCGACCCGTCGTGGAAATCGCCGTCCGATATCAGGACGCCGGGCCGGCCGGGCTGGCACATCGAATGCTCCGCGATGTCGTGGAAGCATCTCGGCGAGACCTTTGACATCCACGGCGGCGGCATCGACCTGGTGTTCCCGCACCACGAGAACGAGATCGCGCAAAGCTGCTGCGCGTTCCACACCGACCGGATGGCCTCGACCTGGATGCACAACGGCTTTCTCCAGGTCGAAGGCGAGAAGATGAGCAAGAGCCTGGGCAATTTCGTAACCATCCGCGAGGTGCTGGCGGATTGGCCCGGCGACGTCGCGCGTCTCGCGATGCTGTCGAGCCATTACCGCCAGCCGATCAACTGGACGCTGAAGGGGCTCGAAGAGGCCGAGAAGGCGCTGGCGAGCTTCTTCGACGCCGCCTCGGGCGGGGCCGATCCGACGCCGGCGCCGGCCGTGCTCGAAGCGCTCGCCGACGATCTCAACACTCCGAAGGCAATTGCGGAGATGCACAGCCTGAAGAACGCCGTCGGACGCAAGGCCCTGGCCGGCACGCTCGGCTTCTTCGGTTTCCGTCGCGCCGAGCTTGCGGCGTGGCGTGAGAGGCACGCGCCGCAGCCTGCGCTTCCTGCGGCCGACATCGAGAGCCGAATCGCGGCGCGCAATGCGGCGCGCAAGGACAAGAATTTCGCCGAATCCGACCGCATCCGCGATGAGCTCGCGGCGATGGGCATCGTGCTGAAGGATTCCAAGGACGGCACCACCTGGGAGGTTGCGAGATGATGGCGCGCGCGCATCCCACGCTGGCGTTGCGCCCGTATCTGCCCGCGGACGCCTCTCTGCTCGCCGAAATCTTTCGCGCCAGCGTCGAGGAGCTGACCGAGGAGGACTACGAGCCGGCACAGCAGGAAGCCTGGGCCTCCTTGGCCGACGATGAGGAGGCTTTCGCCGTACGGTTGGGCAAGCACCTTGCCCTGATCGCCACGCTCGACGGCTCGCCGGTTGGATTCATCTCGCTCGATAACCCGACCGATATCGGCCTGTTCTATGTCCACCCGGCGGCGGCCGGGCAGGGTGTCGGCACCATGCTCTACGACGCGATCGAAAAACTCGCGACCGGGCGCGGCGGGAGCCATCTCCTGGTCGAGGCGAGCGACAACGCGATCGAATTCTTCCAGCGCCGCGGTTTCGAGCCCCAGCAGCGCAACTCGATCGCCGTCGGCGACGAATGGCTGAGCAACACCACGATGAAGAAGAAGCTGGCCGCCAAGGGGGCCGTGTCATGACCAGGGAACGGCTTTATCTGTTCGACACCACGTTGCGCGACGGCGCGCAGACCAACGGCGTCGACTTCACGTTGGGCGACAAGCTCAACATCATGCGCATGCTGGACGATATCGGCATCGACTACGTCGAGGGCGGCTATCCCGGCGCCAATCCGACCGACACCCAGTTGTTTTCCGAGCGCCGGCTGATGAATGCGACGTTCACCGCGTTTGGCATGACGCGGCGTCCCGGGCGTTCGGCGTCGAACGATCCGGGCCTGGTGGCGCTGCTTGACGCCCATGCGGAGGCGATCTGCTTTGTCGCGAAATCCTGGGATTATCACGTCAAGGTCGCGCTCGGAACGACGTTGGACGAGAACCTTGCCTCGATCCGCGACAGCGTGAAGGCGGCGAATGCGAAAGGCCGCGAGGTGCTGCTCGACTGCGAGCATTTCTTCGACGGCTACAAAGCCAATCCATCCTACGCGCTGGCCTGCGCCGCCGCCGCCTACGAGGAGGGCGCGCGCTGGGTCGTGCTGTGCGACACCAACGGCGGCGCGCTGCCGCATGAGGTCGAGGCGATCGTCGCGGAGGTGGTCAAGCACATTCCCGGCGATCACGTTGGCATTCACGCGCATAACGACACCGAACAGGCGGTGGCGAATTCGCTCGCCGCGGTGCGCGCCGGCGCGCGCCAGATCCAGGGCACGCTCAACGGCCTCGGCGAGCGATGCGGCAACGCCAATCTGGTCTCGATCATTCCGACGCTCAAGCTCAAGCGGGAGTTTTCCAAGCGGTTCGACATCGGCGTGTCGGAGGAAAAACTCCAGACGCTGACCCACGTTTCGCACACGCTCGACGAACTGCTCAACCGCGCGCCCAACCGGCATGCGCCCTACGTCGGCGACAGCGCGTTCGCCACCAAGGCGGGCATCCATGCCTCCGCGATCATGAAGGAGCCTGCCACCTACGAGCACGTCGACCCGGAGCTAATCGGCAACAAGCGCAAGCTGCTGGTGTCGGATCAGGCGGGAAAATCCAACCTGCTCGCCGAGCTCGACCGCATCAAGCTCGTGGTCGACAAGAACGATCCGCGCATTGCGCGCCTTTTGGAGATTGTCAAAGAGCGCGAGGCCATCGGCTATGCCTACGAGGCGGCGGATGCGTCGTTCGAACTGCTGGCGCGGCGGACCTTCGGCACGGTGCCGAAGTTCTTCGACGTCACGTACTTCGACGTTAAGGTGGAGCAGCGCGGCAACAACGGTCACGGCAACGAGATGCTCACCACCGCGGTGGTGAAGGTGAAGGTCGGCGACGAAACGCTGATCTCTGCGGCGGAGGGCAACGGTCCGGTCAACGCGCTCGACGTGGCGCTGCGCAAGGACCTCGGCAAGTACCAGGGCTTCATCGAAGGCCTCAAGCTGATCGACTATCGCGTGCGTATCCTCAATTCCGGCACCGAAGCCGTCACCCGCGTGCTGATCGAGAGCGAGGACGAGACCGGCGAGCGCTGGACCACCATCGGCGTCTCGCCCAACATCATCGACGCGTCGTTCCAGGCGCTGATGGATTCCATCATCACTAAGCTCGTCAGGGCGGGCGCGGCGCCGTAAGATTGAAGCGGCGAGGGAACCGCTATGTGCTGCACACGCCGGACGGTGCTGGCCGGGACCGCCGCGATTGTCGCGGTCGTGGCGACGCGCTCGAACGCGGCGCCCAGGCCAGAGCACCAGCCGTTCATCGATGCCGCCTTCAAGATGCGGGATGACGCCGTGCGCGCGGGCGATCAGCCTTATGGTGCGGTGGTCGTAAAGGACAGCCGCATCGTCGGCTTCGGCCCCAGCCGCGTCGTGCTGAAGAACGACTGGACCGCGCACGCCGAGCGCGAAGCCATGCGCGAGGCGCAGGCACGGTTCGGCAACAAGGACCTCTCAGGCTGCATTCTCTATTCCTCCTCGCGGCCTTGCTCGGCCTGTGAGGCCGCTGCATCGGAAGCGAAGATCGTCCGCATGATCCACGGCCGCGACGCCACCGACGTCGGCGCACCACGCCGGACGTGATCGCATGATCGACCATGTTTCCATCGCGGTGCGCGACCTCGAGGCGGCAACGCGGTTCTATGAGGCTGTGCTGGCCACCATCGGCCTCAACAAGCTCGCGGTGCGGCCGGCGACCGTGGGCTTCGGCAAGAGCTATCCCGAGTTCTGGCTGAATTTACGCCGCGACATGATGCCGGTTGCGGCCGACAGCGGCGCGCACGTTTCGCTTCGCGCCCGCTCGACCGATATTGTCGATGCTTTCCATGCGGCGGCGCTACGTGCCGGTGGCAGCTCCGATGGCGCGCCGGGCCTGCGGCCGCAGCACGGCGAGGGCTACTACGCCGCCTTCATCCGCGATCCCGATGGCAACCGCATCGAAGCGGTGACGTTTCTCTCAAAGTCCTCGTCCTGAATTTTTCTCACAGACCTCATCCTGAGGAGCGGACGCAGTCCGCGTCTCGAAGGATGGACGCAACGGTGTGGCGGCTCCATCCTTCGAGATGCCGCGCTGTGCGCGGCTCTTCAGGATGAGGTCGAACTCGTTGCAGGCTGAACCTGAAAATAGTTACGCGCGCCTAAAGCTTCTCGACTTCGGCTGTTTTCATCTCTTTCTCTGCCTCCGGCACCGCGCGCGCGGCTTCGAAGATCTTCGGCAGAATGTCCTCGACTCGATCCGCCACGAGATAATTCACCTCGAGCCCCCGGCGGATGAAACCGGTCCGCTCCATATGATCCAGCAACTGGCAAAGCGGATTCCAGAAATTCTTGATGTTAACGATCAGGATCGGCTTCTTGTGCCGTCCGAGCTGGGCCCAGGTCATCTGCTCGACCAGCTCTTCCAGCGTGCCGACGCCGCCCGGTAGCGCCACGAAGGCGTCAGCCTTTTCGAACATCGTCTGCTTTCGGTCGTGCATGTCTTCGGTGACGATCAGTTCGCCGCGGGTCTGAGCGCGCTCACGATTGATCAGGAATCCTGGAATGATCCCGAGCACTTCGCCGCCATGATCCAGCACCGAGCCGGCGATTTCGCCCATCAGGCCGATCGAGCCTCCGCCGTAGACCAGCCCGATGCGCTGCTCGGCCAGAATCTTGCCGAATGCCCGGGCGGCTGCGACGAAATCGGGATCGTTGCCGGGGCCGGAGCCGCAATACACGCAAACTCTTCGAATCGTGCTCATCGAACGTAAAAATCCCAATCGAAGGCGGACATGGCCGGGTTCATATAGACACGCATAATCATGCTGGCGAGGGGCCGGTTCCCTGGCATGTTCATCCCCGAACCTGCTGTTTTGCGGGGAAGAATCCCCTATATGAGAGCTCTTCCAAGGTCCGCGTTGGCGCGGGCCATTGTGCCGGACCGTCGATGACCGATGCCCATTTGAGATCGCCTCATACCATGAGGCGTGAGATTTCTGCCGACCGCGGAGCGCTGTTTTCCACGCTGGCGCGGCTGTGGCCGTACATCTGGCCGTCGGACCGGCGCGACCTGCAATGGCGGGTCGTGTACGCCACCATGCTGCTGCTGGTGGCGAAGCTTGCGACCATGGCGGTGCCCTTCACCTTCAAATGGGCGACCGATGGATTGGTCGGGCAGGGCACCGCCCCGATCGCGCCCGACTCCTGGTGGGTCTGGGTGACGGCAGCGCCGATCGCCATGACCATCGCTTACGGTATCACCCGCGTGCTGATGGCGGCGCTGACCCAGCTTCGCGACGGCGTGTTCGCCAAGGTGGCGATGCACGCGGTGCGCCGCCTCGCAATCCTGACCTTCGAGCATATGCACCAGCTTTCCTTGCGGTTCCATCTGGAGCGCAAGACCGGCGGGCTGACGCGCGTGCTGGAGCGCGGGCGCAACGGCATCGAGACCATCGTGCGGATGGTGATTCTGCAGGCCGTGCCGACGCTGGTCGAGGTGCTTTTGATCATCGGCGTCCTGCTCTGGATGTTCGACTGGCGTTACGTAGTGGTCGTTGTCGTCACCGTCGCGCTCTACATGTGGTTCACCTACATCGCCACCGAATGGCGCATCGGCATCCGCCGCAAGATGAACGAAAGCGACAGCGACGCCAACACCAAGGCGATCGACTCGCTGCTCAACTACGAGACCGTGAAATATTTCGTCGCCGAGGAGCGTGAGACAAGGCGCTACGACCGCTCGATGGCGCGCTACGAGGACGCCAGCGTCAAGGCCTACACCTCGCTCGCCGTGCTCAACGCCGGCCAGGCGCTGATCTTCACCATCGGGCTCGGCGCCGCCATGGTGATGTGCGCGCTCGGCGTGCGAGCCGGGACCAACACCGTCGGCGATTTCGTCATGATCAACGCGATGATGATCCAGCTTTATCAGCCGCTCAACTTCATGGGCATGGTGTATCGCGAGATCAAGCAGGCGACGGTCGACATCGAGACCATGTTCAACATCCTGATGCGTCCGACCGAGATCGAGGACAAGCCGGACGCCAGGCCGCTCGCGATCGGGGCCGGGTCGCTGCGTTTCGAGAACGTCGCCTTTGCCTACGATCCCGGCCGACCGATCCTCAAGGGCGTGAGTTTCGAGGTCCCCGCAGGCAAGACCATCGCCGTGGTCGGTCCTTCGGGCGCCGGCAAGTCGACCATCTCGCGCCTGATCTACCGGTTCTACGATGTCACTGGCGGACGCATCCTGATCGACGGGCAGGATGTGCGCGACGTCACACAAAAATCGCTGCGCCAGGCGATCGGCATGGTGCCGCAGGACACCGTGCTGTTCAACGACACCATCCGCTACAACATCCGCTACGGCCGCTGGGAAGCGAGCGACGAGGAAGTCAAGGAGGCAGCACGTCTGGCGCAGATCGACAATTTCATCCGCGTGTCGCCGCACGGCTACGAAACCGAAGTCGGCGAGCGCGGCCTCAAACTTTCAGGCGGCGAGAAGCAGCGCGTTGCCATCGCCCGGACCATCCTCAAGGCCCCGCCGATCCTGCTGCTCGACGAGGCGACCTCCGCGCTCGACAGCCACACCGAACGGGACATCCAGGACGCGCTGGAACGGGTGTCGCGCAACCGCACCACGCTGGTGATCGCGCACCGGCTCTCCACCATCGTCGGCGCCGACGAGATCATCGTGCTGGATCAGGGCGTGATCGTCGAGCGTGGCACGCACTACCAATTGCTGGCGAAGGAGGGACTCTACGCGAGCATGTGGAACCGGCAGCGCGAGGCCGAGGAGGCGCGCGAGAAGCTGGCCCAGGTCGAGGACGACGCCAAGGCCCCGAACCGCAACCCGCCGCCGCTCGGCGAGCCGGTGCCGCCGCCTCCGGCCCGCAAGGTCGACGTTGCGCCCGCATCGGCAAAGTGAGTGTCGAGTCTGGAATCCTCTCGACAAACATCAAGCTGTTGGGGACATTGGATCGGGTATTCGCGTCTCTCCCCGTAGGGAGAGGAAACCGCGCCCTGAACGAAGGCCGCCACAAGCAACATGTCCATCGTCAACTCGATCCGTTCCCAGCTCGTGCCCATCCATCCGGAGGGCTATCCCTTTATTGGCGGCTTCGCGCTGCTCAGCCTGATCTTTTTTTGGATCTGGACGCCGCTCGGCTGGATCGGCGCCCTGCTGACTGCGTGGTGTGCTTACTTCTTCCGCGACCCGCCGCGGGTGACGCCGCTGCGCGATGGTCTCGTGGTCGCCCCCGCCGACGGCCGTGTCAGTCTGGTGGCGAACGTGGTGCCGCCGAAGGAACTGGGGCTGAGCGACCGGCCGCTGCCGCGGGTCTCGATCTTCATGAGCGTGTTCGACTGTCACGTGAATCGCGCCCCGGTCTCCGCCCGCATCGAGCGCATGGTCTATCGCAAGGGGCTGTTTCTCAATGCCGACCTCGACAAGGCGAGCGAGGACAACGAGCGAAACGCGTTCCTGCTCGACGCCGGCGGATACCGCATCGGCGTGGTGCAGATCGCCGGGCTGATTGCCCGGCGTATCGTACCGTTCGTCCAGGAGGGGCAGTCGGTGACGGCCGGCGACCGTATCGGCATGATCCGGTTCGGCTCGCGCGTCGACGTCTATCTGCCGGAGGGGGCCAAGCCGGCGGTTGCCGTGGGCCAGCTCTCGCTGGCTGGCGAGACTGTGCTTGCCGATCTCGCCCTGCAGGAGCCGGTCCGCAGCTTCCGGGTTGGCTGACGGCGAATTCTCCTCGCGCGGGGCCAATGGTTAACCCCTGCGGCACCGCGGCGTGGCGGTGGCCGCGGCGAACGGCTATATTGATCCAATGACTTCGCCCTTCGACCCCCACCGGATGGAAGCCCGGCGCAAGCGCTTCCGCGCCATCCCGGTGCGTTCGTTGTTGCCCAATCTGGTCACGCTGCTCGCGCTCTGCGTGGGACTGACCGGCATTCGGCTCGCATTCGAGGGCAAGCTCGAACTCGCGCTCTACGCCATCGTGTTCGCAGCCGCGCTGGACGGCATCGACGGCCGACTCGCGCGCCTGATGAAGGGCCAGTCGAAGTTTGGCGCGGAGCTCGACAGCTTGGCCGACTTCATGAACTTCGGCTGCGCGCCCGCGCTGTTCCTCTATCTCTGGGGCCTGCACGAACTCGGGAACGTCGGTTGGATCGCGGCCCTGCTGTTCGCGATCTGCGGCGCGCTGCGGCTGGCGCGCTTCAACGTGATGATCGACGACCCGAACAAGCCGGCCTGGACGGGCAATTTCTTTACTGGCGTTCCGGCGCCGGCCGGCGCGATCGTCGTCCTGCTGCCGCTCTACCTCAACCTGCTCGGCCTGTTCAAAGCGCCTGCATCTCTCGTGCTGGTCTACACGCTGGTCATTGCCGGCCTGATGGTGTCGCGGTTGCCGGTGTTCTCGGGCAAGCGGGTCGGCAAGCGCATACCGCCGGAGATGGTGCTGCCAGTGTTCGTGTTCGTGGTGGCGTTCTTCGCGCTGCTGATCGCCTATCCATGGTGGGTGCTGACGCTGGGCACCTTCCTGTATCTCGCATGCCTGCCGCTCGGCTGGTTGTCCTACCAGGAGTACGAGCGCAAGCACGCCGCCGCCATTGCTTCGCCGGACGCGGTGCCGTCCGTTGCCGAAGCGCCCGAAATATCGCCGCCGCCGCCGGACCAGCCCGAGCGTCCCGCCCGGCTCAATTGATCGCTGCCATTTGTCGGATCACCCCATGCCGCGTGCCACCCGCGTTCTCCCGGCTGCCGACCGCAGTGGCGGCCGTGTCGTCGATACGCTGATCCTGTCGTTCGCCCAGCGCCAGGCACAGCAGGGCTTCCTGTTCGGCACCGGCGGCACGTGCGTCGAGCTCGATCTTGCCGAGCCGGTGCGGCTCCGCACCGACGACGCGCTGGTGCTGGAAGACGGTTCTCTCATTGAAGTGGTGGCCGAGGCCGAGCCGCTGATCGAAACGCGTGCCACCGATCTGGCCGCGCTCGCGCGCCTCGCCTGGCATCTCGGCGACCGTCATGTCCCGGTGCAGATTTTCGAGCGGCGGCTGCGGCTGCGCCCCGATCCGGCGATCGAGGAACTTCTGAACAATCTCGGCGCCAAGGTCGTCGCCATCGAGGCGCCGTTCGAACCCGAGGGCGGGGCTTATGCGGTGCCGTCCGGCGGACATGGTCATCACGATCACCACCACCATGCCCACGATCATCAACACCATCACCACCACGATCACGGCCATCACCAAGACCATGTCCACGGTCCCGAATGCGCCCACGATCACAAGCACGATCAAGGAAAGAGCTGACGCGGATGGGGCGGCTCAGCGACAAGATCGTTCTGATCACCGGCGCGGCCGGCGCGATCGGCTTGGCGTTGGCGAAGGCGATTGCCACGGCCGGCGGCAAGGCCGTCACCAGCGATCTTGCGGGGCAGGGCGCGGATCACGTGCTCGATGTCAGCTCCGAAAGCGACTGGCTGCGCGTCGTCGACGAACTCGGACGCGTGCACGACCATCTGGACGGGCTGGTGAACGCGGCCGGTCTTGCAGTGCTGGGCACCGTCGAGGACACCGATTTCGCCACTTGGCGAAAGATCATGGCGGTCAATCTCGATGGCACGTTCCTGGGCTGCAAGCATGCGCTGCCGCTGCTCAAGCGCCGGGGCGGCTCGATCGTCAATCTGTCGTCGGTTGCAGGTCTGGTCGGGGGGCATAATTTCGCAGCCTACAACGCGTCGAAGGGCGGCGTGCGGTTGCTGTCGAAATCGGTGGCGCTGCATGGCGCACGGCTCGATCCGCAGGTGCGCTGCAATTCGGTCCACCCGGCGTTTCTCGAAGGGCCGATGGTGGACACCATCCTCAAGCACACCGATTTCCCCGATGGTGCGCGCGCGCGCATCACGCGCGATATCCCGCTTGGCCGTTTCGGCACGCCAGTCGAGGTCGCCGATCTGTGCGTCTATCTGCTGTCGGATGAATCGCGTTTCGTCACCGGTGCCGAATTCGTCATCGACGGCGGACTGACCGCGCGCTGACGCCCAAACCGAGAGTCAGACCTTCCGGCTTAAACGCCGCGAATTCGCCTTCACGGCGCGAAACGCCGGACGCAGGCCCGCTTCCGCGATCGCGGCCGGAGCCTCAGCAAAATCGGCGAAATCCAACCGCCCGGTCGCAGCCGCCCCGGCCAGCCGGAACATTTCCTTCTGGGCGTCGAGCACGCCTTCGACCATCGCGGCGGCTTTTTCGCTCACCATGCGCGCCATCTCGGGCGTGTTCCGGGCTTCGCCGGTGGCGGCGCACGCAGCGGCAAGCATCGGCCAGCGGTACCACAGTGTGATGCCGGTGTGCATGCTTGCCAGACCGAGATTGGCGGCGAGACCGAATGCGGAGTTGCGACGTTTTCTTGCCATGTGGCTTTCAATGCGCTCCAGCCCGCTAGTTCCGTGCAACCTCAGAGTTGCAGCGGATAGCCGGGCATCAATTCGTAGGGATGCTTCCATCCCGGCAGCGCCTTGATGCGATCGAGCCAGGCGCTGATGTTCGGGTGTGCGCCGGCAATGTCGAAGCCGAACTCCTCGGCTGGGTAGTAGAGGTACGCGCAAAGCGACAGGTCCGCAATGGTCGGGTGCTCGCCGAGCATGAAGGAGCGCCCGGCAAGACGTTTATCGAGAATGCCGAGATTGCCGTCGATCCGGCCTTTGAGGAACGCAAGCACGGCCGGATCGCCCGCTGGCTTTGCGAAATTCTTGAGGAACCGGAACGGCCCGAGAAATCCGTTGACCTTCTGATTGTCGAAGATGATCCAGCGCAGCGCTTCGAGCCGCTCGTCTTCGCCCTGCGGCTGGAATTTGCCACTGTGGTCCGCGAGATAGGTCAGGATGACGCCGGACTGGCTGAGCCTTTTCGCTCCGTGCACCAGAACCGGCACCTCGCCCATTTCGTTGACTTCGGTGCGGTACTGCGGCGTGCGCGTTTGGCCGCCTTTGAAGAAATCGACGAACACCGGCTCCCAATCCGCGCCGATCAGATTGAGCATCAGCGCGGCACGATAGGAGTTGCCGGACTGCGCGAAGCAATAGAGCTGATATTCGGCCATGAGTTTTCCGGGTTGTCAGCGGCTCAACACGACCGGCTCGCCGCCCGTCGCGCTGCCGTCGAAGCGGCCTCCGGGCACAGCCGAAAGCTGGCCCAGCGGCTCGCCATTGTGGTTGCGGATTTGAAGCCCGCTGCTATCGAACAGCCATTTCCGGCTGGTGAAGAATTGACCCGGGCAGCCGCCCTCCGGCGCGATCGTGCCCTCGGCGGTGCCGGCGGCCGCTGCTCCGAACGTCATGTTGCATTGGCCGCGTCCGGGCGAACTCAGCATCCAGCGGCCGGCCATGTTGACAGGCGGTGCGGCAGGGCGAGCCGGCGCGGCTGTGGGACCGCCGGGACTGCCAAAGCGGTCGCCGCTGCAACCCACGATCAGGCCGCCGGCAAGCAGCAGAGCGGGAAGACGAAGCGTGGAGGCGATGGAATGCATGATGCTGCTTCGCCTCACTTCATGGTCGGGATGACGAATTCGGCGCCTTCCTTGGTGCCGGACGGCCAGCGTGCGGTCACCGTTTTGGTCTTGGTATAGAAGCGCACCGAGTCGGGCCCGTGCTGGTTGAGGTCGCCGAAGCCCGATCGCTTCCAGCCGCCAAACGTATGATAGGCGAGCGGCACCGGAATGGCGAAGTTGACGCCGACCATGCCGACCTGCACCCGGCTGGTGAAGTCGCGCGCGGTGTCGCCATCGCGGGTGAAGATCGAGACGCCGTTGCCGTACTCGTGGTCGGACGGCAGCCGCACCGCCTCCTCGTAGTCCTTGGCGCGGACCACCGACAACACCGGCCCGAAAATCTCTTCCTTGTAGATGCGCATGTCCGGCGTCACGTTGTCGAACAGGCAGCCGCCCATGAAGTTGCCGTTTTCGTAGCCTTGGAGCTTGAAGTTGCGGCCATCGACCAGGAGCTTGGCGCCTTCCTTGACGCCGGTGTCGACGTAATCCCTGACCTTGTTCATGTGGGCCTTGGTCACCATGGGCCCGTAGTCCGCCTGCTGATCGGTGGACGGCCCGACCTTGAGGCTCTCGACGCGAGGAATGAGTTTTTTTATCAGGATGTCAGCGGTCTTTTCACCGACCGGCACCGCTACGGAGATTGCCATGCAGCGCTCGCCGGCCGAGCCGTAGCCTGCGCCGATCAGGGCGTCGACAGCCTGGTCGATGTCAGCGTCGGGCATCACGATCATGTGGTTCTTGGCGCCGCCGAAGCACTGCACGCGCTTTCCGTGCGACGTACCGGTCGAATAGATGTATTGCGCGATGTCGGACGAACCGACGAAGCCGACCGCCTTGACCCTCGGGTCGGTCAGCAGCGTATCCACCGCCTCTTTGTCGCCGTTGACGACGTTGAGTACGCCGGGGGGCAGGCCCGCTTTGAGGAACAGCTCGGCGATCCGCATCGGCACCGACGGGTCACGCTCGGATGGCTTAAGGATAAACGTGTTGCCGCAGGCGATCGCCGGCGCGCATTTCCACAGCGGGATCATGGCCGGGAAATTGAACGGCGTGATGCCGGCAACGACGCCGAGCGGCTGGCGCACCGAATAGAGATCGATACCTGGGCCGGCGCCCTCGGTGTATTCGCCCTTCAACAGGTGCGGAATGCCACAGGCGAATTCCACCACCTCCAGCCCGCGTTGGATGTCGCCCTTGGAGTCGGCGAAGGTCTTGCCGTGCTCGGACGATAGCAGCCGGGCGAGATCGTCATATTCGGCCTGGATCAGCTCCAGGAACTTGAACATCACGCGGGCGCGGCGCTGCGGATTGGTGGCGGCCCAGCCCGGGAAGGCCGCTTCGGCGTTGGCTATGGCGTTCTCGACCTCGGACTTGCTGGCGAAGGCGACCCTGGCCTGGACCTCGCCGGTGTTGGGGTTGAACACGTCGCCCTGCCGGCCGGAGGCGCCCTTCACCTGTTTCCCGCCGATGAAGTGACCGATCTCGCGCATTGCATGTCCTCCGTACCAACCCCGGCCGACGGTCTAGCGCCGTCAACAAATCATTAATACCCCAGATAGCGCAGGCCGTGGCGGGCGGGAAGCCCGCGGGGCCGCGGTTCTGTGTCCTGGTGACGGTCCGTTAGCCTTTAGAATCCCTTAAGCGCACCGGAGTAGGGTCCGGATCACGGATTTTCTGCGCCAACGGGCTGGCGCGCGTGGCGTTTGTCGGAGTGTTCCATGGATCTCGCAACCGGCCTTGGTCTTCTTGCCGGCGCAATCGTCCTCGTCGTCATGATCCTGATGGGCGGCGATTTGCGGATGTTCCTAAATCTGCACGCCTTCATCGTGATTTTCGGCGGCGCTTTTGCCGCGACGCTGATCCGTTTCCCGTTCTCGACGATGCTTCACGGCATCCCGATGGGGATGAAATACGCATTCACGATGCGCCGTTGGACCCCGCGGGAACTGGTCGACGAGATCGCCAACCTGGCCGAGATTGCGCGCAAGAACGGCCCGATCGGCCTTGAAAAGGTGGAGGTCGAAGACCCATTTCTCGCCACCGGCATCCGGTTCGTCGCCGACGGCTACGATCCGACCTTCATCCGGGATCATCTGGAGCGCGATCGCGACAACTTCCTGACCCATCTCGACGAGGGACAGAAAATCTACCGTGCGATCGGCGATTGCGCGCCGGCCTTCGGCATGATCGGAACGCTGATCGGCATGGTGCAGATGTTCGCCAACATGACCGACCCCTCGAAGCTCGGGCCATACATGGCGGCGGCGCTGCTCGCCACGTTCTACGGAGCCGCGGTCGCGAACCTGTTCTGCCTGCCGATCGCCGACAAGCTGCATCTCAAGCTCGCCGACGAGGATATCAACCGCACGCTGATCATCGATGGCGTGCTGATGATCCGCGAGACCAAGAGCCCGACCTTGGTGCGCGAGATGTTGATGGCCTACATGCCGGCCCACCATCGCCACACCGAGGTGGATGAAGAACCGGAGGCCGTGCCGGCCTGATCCGCCGCGCCGGCTTAAGCCATGGCCAAGAAGAAAAAGGCAGAAGCTCACGGCGGCGGTCACGGCTGGTTCGTCACCTTCGCCGACCTGATGGGTCTGCTGGTGGCGTTCTTCGTGATGCTGGTGGCGTTCTCCACGCAGGACCAGAAAAAACTTCAGGTCGTCGCAGGCTCGATGCGCGAAGCCTTCGGCACGCAAAGGGACGTCCGCTATTCCGGTCTGATCGAGGTCGAAGGCCTGCCGACGCGGCCGCGGCTCAAGAGCGTCTCCAACATTTCGCCGGAAGACGCCTCGGTCACGCCGACCAAGGACGAGAACAGCGGCAACCGCAGCGCCGGCGCCAGGCTCAATGAGGACGGCGCGTTCGCGCTCGCCTCCGCGTCGCTGCGTCAGGCGCTTCAGGACATGCCCGAAATTTCCGAGCTGTCGAAACACATCATGATCGAGGAGACCAAACAGGGTCTCAACATCGAGATCGTGGACCAGGACGGCCGCTCGATGTTTCCCGAAGGCTCGAAGGAGCCGTACGAGCGCACCCGGCGTCTGGTCCAGCGCCTCGCCGGCCAGTTCAAGGCCATGCCCTATCGCATGTCGATCGCCGGACACACATCGGCGTCGAGGCGTCCGAGCCGGCCAGGCTATGGACCATGGGATCTCTCGGCCGATCGCGCCAATGCCGTTCGCCAGATCCTGGAGGAGGAGGGCGTGCCGCCGTCGCACTTCTTCATGGTGGCAGGCCGCGCCGACAGCCTGCCGCTGTTCCCCGACGATGCCTTCGTCGCCTCCAACCGGCGCGTCACCATCACCCTGATGCGTGAGGCGCCGCCGATGCCGGTCGGATTCAAGCCTTGAATTTAAAGGCTTGGGGATCGCTTTCGCCGGTCCGGCGTTCCCTTTCCGCGGCTATGTTGGTTTCCCCGGCCGTGGTGATATAACCGCTCACCCATTGTTGCGGTGCAACGAAATTTGTTGCCGCAGAAGGCGTGCGCTATCCATGACATCCAATGAGTAATGCTGCGGGCGATATCGCGGAGCCGGTCCAGCCGGTCGCCGCAGAGAAAGCCGATGGAAAATTCCTGGCGCTGGCGCTGGGCAGCGTTGGCGTCGTCTATGGCGACATCGGCACCAGCCCGCTCTACGCGTTCCGCGAGGCTGTGCAGGCCGCTTCCGAAACCGGTCCGGTTGTCCGCGAAACTGTGCTCGGCGTTCTTTCGATGATCCTGTGGGCGTTGATCATCGTGGTCACGCTCAAATACGTGCTGCTTTTGCTGCGGGCCGACAACAATGGCGAAGGCGGCACGCTGTCGCTCACCGCGCTCGCCACCCGCGCGCTCGGCCGGCGCACCCCCTTCGTGGTCGTCCTCGGCGTCATCGGCGCGGCGATGTTTCTCGGCGATTCCGTCATCACGCCGGCGATATCCGTGCTTTCGGCAGTCGAGGGCCTCAAGCTGGTGACCCCGGCATTCGAGGACTATGTGCTGCCGCTCACCGTCGTGATCCTCATTGCGCTGTTCGCGGTGCAGTCCCGCGGCACTGCCAAGGTCGCTTCTTTTTTCGGTCCGGTGATGGTGGTCTGGTTCGTGTCGCTGGCGGGCTTGGGCTTGTTGCACGTGGCTGACGATCCTGGCGTGTTCGCCGCTATCAATCCAGTCTATGCGATAGAATTCGTTTCCACTCACGGCAAGATCGGTCTCATCACGCTTGGGGCGGTGTTCCTGGTCGTCACCGGCGGCGAGGCGCTCTACGCCGACCTCGGACATTTCGGCCGCAAGCCGATCCAGTCGGCCTGGTTCTGCCTGGTGCTGCCTGCGCTGCTCATCAACTACTTCGGCCAGGGCGCGCTCGTCCTCGCCAATCCGGCGGCGATCGAAAATCCGTTCTATCGCTTGGTGCCGGCGCCACTGCTGTTGCCTATGGTGATACTCGCCACCGCCGCCACGGTGATTGCTAGTCAGGCCGTCATCACTGGCGCATTTTCGCTGGTCCGCCAGGCGATGCAGCTCGGACTCCTGCCGCGGCTCGCGATCGTGCACACGTCGGCGGAATATTCGGGGCAAATCTACATTCCGCGGGTCAACTGGTCGCTGCTGATCGGCGTGCTCCTGCTGGTCGGGCTTTTCCGCAGTTCGAGCGCTTTGGCCTCGGCCTACGGGATCGCGGTCGCAACCACGATGGTGGTCGACGGCCTGCTCGGCTTCATCGTGGTTTGGAAGCTGTGGCGATGGGCTTGGTGGCAGGCGGCGCTGGCGGTCCTTCCGCTGGTGCTGATCGATTTCGCGTTCTTCTCGGCCAATATGCTGAAGCTGTTTGAAGGCGCATGGGTGCCGTTGCTGTTCGGATTGGCCGTGGTTATGACTATTCTGACGTGGCAGCGCGGCACCCGCATCCTCAGCAGCAAGACCCGCAAGACCGAGGTGCCGCTCGACCAGTTGCTGCACAGCCTGGAAAAGAAACCGCCGCATATCGTGCCGGGCACGGCGGTGTTCCTCACCAGCGCCCCCGAATTCACGCCGACCGCGCTGTTGCACAATCTCAAGCACAACAAGGTGCTGCACCAGAGCAACGTCGTCCTCACCATCATCACCACCGACACGCCGCGCGTGCCAGAGGACGATCGGGTGACGATCTCGCCGGTGTCGCCGCACTTCACTCGGGTGGCGTTGAAGTTCGGCTACATGGAGACGCCGAACGTGCCAAAGGCGCTCGCCATCGCGCGAAAACAGGGGTGGAGCTTCGACATCATGTCGACGTCGTTCTTTCTGTCGCGGCGATCGCTCAAACCGGCGGCGCACTCCGCCTTGCCGCGCTGGCAGGACCACCTTTTTATTGCGCTCGCCAGAAGTTCGAGCGACGCCACCGACTTCTTTCAGATCCCGACCGGCCGTGTGGTCGAAGTGGGGACGCAAGTCACGGTGTGACCGGCGCGCAGGGCCGGCCAAAACTGGCACGCAAATTAACGCCTTGAATTTCAGGCTTTTATGCCTCCGGCGAGGACCATTGGTCGCCGGCGGCAACGTCTTTCCACGCATGGCTGCGCTGCCGCCTTGGGGGCCTGATCGAGTTACCTGAGTTCAGGGGCAGCGCTATATAAGCGCCGCTTGTTGCGGTGCAGCAATACCAGCCTCATCAACCCAGAAGAACCCCAATGACCCAAATCGCAGCCCCCACCGGGGGCGAATTGCCGGCCGACGGCAACGACGAAACGCGTTCCGCGGCCGGTTTCTGGACTCTCACGCTCGGCAGCATCGGAGTGGTCTACGGCGACATCGGCACAAGCCCGCTCTATGCGTTTCGCGAAGCCGTCACCGCGGCGGCGGGTGCGGGCAGCGGAGGGACGCGCGAAGCCGTGCTTGGCGTGCTGTCGCTGATCCTGTGGGCGCTGATCGTGATCGTCACGCTCAAGTACGTGCTGATCCTGCTACGCGCAGACAACAACGGCGAAGGCGGCACGCTGGCGCTGATGGCGTTGGCGCAGCGCGCAGCCGGCAAGGCGGTTGGGGCGGTGGTGTTGCTCGGCATCGTCAGCGCCGCGCTGTTCTACGGCGATGCGGTTCTGACGCCCGCGTTGTCCGTGCTGTCCGCAGTCGAAGGTCTCAAGATCGCGACCCCGGCGTTCGAGCCCTACGTGGTGCCGCTGACGGTCGCCATTCTGGTCGCGCTGTTTGCCGTGCAATCGCGCGGCACCGCCAAGGTCGCGGCGTTCTTCGGACCCATTACTCTCGTCTGGTTCATCGCAATTGCAATTGCGGGTCTTTGGCACATTGCTTCCGACTGGGCGGTGCTTGCCGCGTTCAATCCGGTGCACGGCGTCCGCTTTCTCTCAAGCCACGGTTTCATCGGGTTGCTGACGCTTGGCGCGGTGTTCCTCGCGGTCACCGGCGCGGAGGCTCTCTACGCCGATCTCGGCCATTTCGGACGCAAGCCGATCCAAGTTGCATGGCTCGTTGTGGTGCTTCCTGCGCTCGCAATCAATTATCTCGGCCAGGGCGCTCTGGTGCTCGCCAATCCCAAGGCAATCGAAAATCCGTTCTTCCTGATGTATCCGGATTGGGCTCTGCTGCCGATGGTCGCGCTCGCCACGGCCGCCACCGTGATCGCGAGCCAGGCGGTCATCACCGGCGCCTATTCGCTCACCCACCAGGCGATCCAGCTCGGCCTGCTGCCGCGGTTCGAGATCCGCCACACCTCGGCTACGCAGGCCGGGCAGATCTACATCCCACGTGTGAACTGGTTGCTGCTGGCCGGCGTGCTGTTCCTGGTGGTCACCTTCCGCTCATCGAGCGCGCTGGCTTCGGCCTATGGCATCGCCGTCACCGGCACGATGGTCGTCACGGCGTTGCTGGCCTATATCGTCATCCGCAAGGTCTGGCGCTGGTCGCCGTTGTCGGCGGCGCTGTTGATCGGGCCGTTCCTCTTGATCGACGCAGCGTTCCTGGTCGCCAATCTTCTGAAGGTGTTCGAGGGTGGCTGGGTGCCGCTTGGATTGGGCGGCCTGATCATGGTCGTCATGTACACGTGGCGGCGCGGCAGCCGGGTTCTGTTCGC
Organism: Rhodoplanes serenus; assembly: GCA_945897515.1. Lineage (GTDB taxonomy): Bacteria > Pseudomonadota > Alphaproteobacteria > Rhizobiales > Xanthobacteraceae > Z2-YC6860. The sequence continues at coordinate 37,991 of CAMDFO010000038.1, forward strand.
GAAGACGCGAAAGAACGAAGTGCCGCTCGATGCACTGGTGGCGATGCTTGAGAAAAAGCCGCCGCAACGGGTGCCGGGCACCGCGGTGTTTCTCACCGGCGATCCGGATTTCGCTCCCACCGCGCTCATGCACAGCCTCAAGCACTACAAGGTGCTGCATGAGAATAACGTCATTCTCTCTATCGAGACCGCGCCCTGGCCCCGGGTCGATCAAGCCGAGCGCGTGCGGATCGAACCGATCGGCGAGACGTTTTTGCGGGTGCGATTGCGTTTCGGATTCATGGAGAGCCCCAACGTGCCGAACGCCCTTGCCATTGCGCGCAAGCTCGGCTGGCATTTCGACATCATGTCGACGTCGTTCTTCCTATCGCGGCGATCGCTCAAGCCCGCGGTGCGTTCCGCCTTGCCGCGCTGGCAGGATCATCTGTTCATCGCGCTCGCCAGGAGTTCGAGCGACGCCACCGAGTTCTTCCAGATTCCGACCGGACGGGTGGTCGAAGTCGGGACCCAGGTCACGGTCTAGCCGCAGCGGAGCGCTTGGCGACGGGGCTGTCCGACAGGTCGATCGTGCTCGTAAACCGCTTGAAGTAATCGATGAAGGCCCGTCCCACCGGGTTCATGGTCCGATTCTTCAGGGTGACCACCGCGACCGGCCATGACTGCGGCGGCAACTTCACCGGCAACGCCTTGAGCGCATGGCGGTCGGCGTAGAAGCGCAGGACGGACGCCGGGAACGCAGTGATGAAGGGACCGTTGGCGAGCAGGTTTGCACGCAGGTGAACGGAAAACGTAAGCACGCAAGCCTTCGGCATCGGCAATCCGCGCGCCTTGAACGTCTCCTGAAGCACCCGCGTGTTGCGGGATTCTCCAGGCAGCAGCGCCCAAGGCTCGTTGGCCAGTTCGGCGAGATCGATCTTGCGGCGGCGCGCCCATTTGCTGTGGGCTCCCGCCGCCACCACCACGCGGTCCTCGAACAGGATTTCCACGTTGATATCGTCGTCCTCGCGCGGCACCGCCGATATGCGCGCCAGCACGAGATCCAGGCTTCGGCTGCGCAGACGGGGGAGCTCCATCGTCGGCGTGACGATCTGATCCACGTTCAAGACCACGCGCGGATACTGCTGCGAAAATCCCAGGATAACCGACGGTAATATGGAGGACGCAATCGATTCCACGGAACCGATGCGCAGCTCGCCCGCGGTCGGATCTTTCTGGAATTCGATTTCGCGGACACCCTGCTTGAGCTCGTCGAATGCGGTGATGCTTCGTTGCAACAGCGTGCGGCCATAGTTGGTGGGCTCTACGCCGTGCGGCCCGCGTTCGAGAAGCTTCACGTCGAGCGCAAATTCGAGATCGGCGACGACCTCGGACACCGCCGGCTGCGAAACGCCGAGATGCGCCGCCGCCTTGGCCATGCTGCCGTGCTGCGCTACGGCGAGGAAGACATGCAGGTCGCGGAGCCGCAGCCGTTTTCCGATCTGGCTTTCCCAGTCGATTCTGCTGGCCATAGGTAAACTCCTATATGAATGAGAAAAATATCAGATTCTTCTGATAGCTGCCGGCCGCGAGCCCCGATAACAGCGCCACCCGGAAAGGCCGAGCAAAGCACATATGCAAATACTTATGAGCCACTTGCAAAATAGCCGCGGCGCGACGGATTTCTTCTTCTGATGTGGGATGAGGCGAGGCGTTCGCGTCCGATTCGGGCAAGGTGTTTCTGCGACGAAGCACCACACGAATCAGGGCGCGAACATGCCTCTGCGCGACTCGCT
>CAMDFO010000039.1:0-39033 GCA_945897515.1 Rhodoplanes serenus
AGGGCGAGTCCGCCGACTCCGAGGATATGGAACGGATGAGCTCGGACGAGACGGAAGTCTCCGCCGATGCCTCGGAAGGCTCCGACGAAGCGGTCGATGCTCCGGCCACCGACATGGCCGACGATTCCGAAATGGGCGAAGCGGAAACCAGCGCCGAACCCTGGCGTCCGCGCAATCGGATGAATGAGCCGCGCGGCCCCGACTACAAGCCGTTCACCGGCCGCTTCGACGAGACGATAGCGGCCGAGGACCTTTGCGAGCCGGAAGAGCTCGACCGGCTGCGCGGCTATCTCGACAAGCAGCTTTCGAATCTGCAGGGCGTGGTGGCGCGGCTCGCCAACCGGCTGCAGCGCCGCCTGATGGCGCAGCAGAACCGCGCCTGGGAGTTCGATCTCGAGGAAGGCTTGCTCGATCCGTCGCGGCTCCCCCGCATCATCATGGACCCGCTGCACGCGCTGTCGTTCAAGCGCGAGAAGGAAACCAATTTCCGCGACACGGTGGTGACGCTGCTGCTCGACAATTCCGGCTCGATGCGCGGCCGCCCAATCACGGTGGCGGCGACCTGCGCCGACATCCTGGCGCGCACCTTGGAGCGCTGCGGCGTCAAGGTCGAGATCCTGGGCTTCACCACGCGCGCGTGGAAGGGCGGGCAGTCGCGCGAAGCCTGGCTCGCCGCCGGCAAGAACGCCAATCCGGGCCGGCTCAACGATCTGCGGCACATCATCTACAAATCCGCCGACGCGCCGTGGCGGCGCGCGCGCAAGAACCTCGGCCTGATGATGCGCGAGGGCCTGCTCAAGGAGAACATCGACGGCGAGGCGCTGGACTGGGCGCACAAGCGCCTGCTGGCCCGCACCGAGCAGCGCAAGATCCTGATGATGATTTCCGACGGCGCGCCGGTCGACGACTCCACGCTCTCGGTCAATCCGGGCAACTATCTCGAACGGCACCTGCGTTGGGTGATCGAAGAGATCGAGACCCGTTCGCCGGTCGAACTGATCGCCATCGGTATCGGCCACGACGTGACGCGCTACTATCGTCGCGCCGTCACCATCGTCGACGCCGAAGAGCTCGGCGGTGCGATGACCGAAAAGCTCGCAGAGCTGTTCGAGGAAAATGCCGAGCCTGAGCCGCGCCGGGCGCCGCCGCGCCGCCGCTTGCATTCGTAGAGCGTTCTTCGGGCGTCTTGTGTGACATTGCGTGCCGGGTCGCGCTTCGCGCGACTTCGCTTGGGTCGGATCGCGATTCCTGCGATCCGGGGAGGGGCTCTTGCACCGCCGATTTGTTTGCAGTCTCGCCGCGGCTTGGCTGATTGCTTTGGCGTCCGCCGCTCCGGCGCAGCGCGTCGCTGAGACGCGCAAGGTCGAAATTCGCGCGCAGACCATCGAAATGTTCGATCCCCGGGATGCTTCGCGCACGCGTTTCGGTGCGCTCGCATTCCGTGGCGGTCTTGTGCTGACGTCGTCGCACGCGGAGTTCGGCGGCATCTCGTCGCTTCGGGTGGGCGCCGATGGTGCGCGCTTCCTTGCGACCAGCGACAAGGGTAATTGGCTCCGCGGGCGTATCGTGTATCGCGGCACGGCGCCGATCGGTATCGCCGATGCCGAGATGGCGCCGATCCTGGGAGCCGACGGACGTCCGCTCAACAAGCGCGGATGGTACGATACGGAGTCGCTCGCCGAAGACGGCGGCACGGTCTATGTCGGCATCGAGCGCGTGCACGAGATCGTGCGTTTCGACTACGGCCGGCATGGCCTGCGGGCGCGCGGCCAGCCGATTCCGGTGCCGGCCGGCATCAAGGCGCTGCCGAACAACAAGAGCCTCGAATGCCTCGTGGTGCCGCCCCGTGGTGTGCCGCACGCTGGCACGCTGATCGCGATTTCCGAGCGCGGCGTCGACTCCAAAGGCAACATTCTCGGCTGGCTGATCGGCGGCGCGAGTCCCGGCGCCTTCACGGTCAAGCGCACCGATGAATTCGAGGTGAGCGATTGTGCGGTCACGCCGCGCGGCGACCTCTTGATCCTGGAGCGGAGCTTCTCCTGGCTGCGTGGCGTCGCCATGCGTATTCGCCGCGTCCCGCTGGCGCGCGTGGCTCCCGGCGCGTTGCTCGATGGGCCCGAGTTGATCGTCGCCGACATGGGCTATCAGATCGACAACATGGAGGGGCTGTCGGTGCACACGGCCGCCGACGGTGCGCTGGTGCTGACGTTGATCTCCGACGACAATTTCTCGCCGCTGCAACGCACCGTGTTGCTGCAATTCACGCTAGCGGAATAAAGCAAAAGAGGCGGCCTTTCGGCCGCCTCTTGATTTCTTGCAGCCTGGATCGGCGATCAGCCCGCCGCGGCCTGCTTCTTCTTGATCTGACGCTTGAGCAACTGCGCCTTCGGCGCAAGCTGTTCGTCCTTGGCCTTGGCCAGGAAGGCGTCGAGCCCGCCGCGATGGTCAACGGACTTCAGCGCGTTAGCCGAGACCCGCAGCTTGACCGAGCGTCCGAGCGTGTCGGACATCAGGGTCACGTTCAGCAGGTTGGGCAGGAACCGCCGCTTGGTCTTGATATTCGAATGGCTCACCTTGTGGCCCACCTGGGCCCCTTTGCCGGTGAGATCGCAGCGACGTGACATCACAAAACCCCGGATTGTACGGGCGCCAAGCCGGCGCCGGATGCTTGTGCTCTTGGATGGTTGGCCGGACGTATAGGGGCGGGGGGAAATGGCGTCAAGGCGAGCGTTTTCAGCGGTCCAGCCTCGACGGGCCTTCATACAAACGACTCATTCCCCTCCGAGATCGGGGATAAGGTGGCGCGGATGCCTTGATCGGCCCTTATGGGCGCGGCAAATGCGCTACCAACAGCGTTTCTGGGAGATTCGGAATCGTGGGCTGGGGTGCCGTTCGAACTGCGATGGGGCTCGTCGCTCCGATCCTTGCCGCCATCGCACCCGCCCATGCGCAGGGCCGGCTCGATGCTCGCTATACCGTAACGCTGGCAGGATTGCCGATCGGCAAGGGCGCGTGGGTCATCGATATCGCCGAGGACCAGTACACCGCCGCGGCGAGCGGGACGACCGCGGGGCTCATGCGGGTCTTCGCCAGCGGCCAGGGCAGCGGCGCGTCTCGCGGCTTCATTGTCGGCGGCGCGCCGGTGCCGGCGAGTTTCGCGGCGAGCGTCACGTCCGACAAGAAGACCGAAGAAATCCGCATGTCGCTGGTCTCCGGGACCGTGAAGGAGTTTGCGCTCAGTCCGCCCGCAGTGCCCAATCCGGAGCGCATTCCGGTCACTGAAGCGCACCGCCGCGGTGTCATCGACCCGATGACATCCTCGCTTTACCGCGTGCCCGGCAACGCCGATCTGTTCGGCCCCGAGGCCTGCCCGCGCCTTGTTTCGGTGTTCGATGGTCGCCTGCGCTATGATCTGCAGCTCGCGTACAAGCGCACGGAACGGGTCAAGGCAGAGAAGGGCTATGACGGTCCGGCGGTGGTTTGCGCCATCTATTTCTCGCCGATCGCAGGCTACGTGCCGTCTCGCGCCGCCATCAAGTATCTGATCGAGCAGCGCGGCATGGAGGCATGGCTGGTGCCGGTCGCGGGCACCCGCGTGATGGTGCCGTTCCGCCTGTCGATCCCGACCCCGATCGGCGTCGGCGTCATGCAGGCGACGCAATTCGTGTCGGCATCCCAGCCGCCCCGCGCCGCTGCCTCGGGCAAGACCCAGTGACCGTGGTTACGAACGGCCGAGATTATCCACAATTTCCATAGCTGCCCGCCATTGACTTTTGAGCCGGAGGCGTTCGCGCCGCGCATTAATCTTTGAACCGCAAAACAGCCGCGCCAGCATCAAGCCAGTACCCTGGCTTGGGACCTGAACCTCCATGGGCCACGACATATCGTAGAGAACAGACCCGTCAAACCCGGAGTCAGCGATTCGGGCGCGGTTCGTTCCAGACTCGTTCCAAACCTTGAGGGAGCAACCCTTTTCGCGTCGCATTGTGATGCATTGTGGTACAGAAAGGCCGTTCCGCCGCTGATGCGGGGCGCTCTCCGCCAGGAAAACAATGGCACTTTCGTTCTCGTCGCCCGCCAATCGGGACGGCCGCCTGCGCGGCGCCGGTGTGACCGCGGTCCTCGGTCCCACCAACACCGGCAAAACCCACCTCGCCATCGAACGGATGCTTGGCCATTCGTCCGGCATGATCGGGCTGCCGCTGCGGCTGCTGGCGCGCGAGGTCTACAGCAAGGTGGCCGACCGGGTCGGGGCGGAGAACGTCGCGCTGGTGACCGGCGAGGAAAAGATCAAGCCCGAGCGGCCGCGTTACTGGGTCTCGACCGTCGAGGCGATGCCGCAGGATCTCGACCTGGCGTTTGTCGCCATCGATGAAATCCAGCTCGGCGCCGATCTTGAGCGCGGTCACGTCTTTACCGACCGGATGCTCAACCGGCGCGGTCGCGAGGAGACGCTGGTGCTCGGCGCCGCGACCATGCGGCCGATGGTCGAACGGCTTTTGCGCGGCGCGAATATCGTGCAGCGGCCACGGCTTTCGCAACTTACTTATGCCGGTGACAGGAAGCTGACACGGTTGCCGCGACGCAGCGCCATCGTCGCTTTCTCGGCCGACGAGGTCTATGCCATCGCCGAACTGATCCGCCGCCAGCGCGGCGGTGCGGCCGTGGTGCTGGGCTCGCTGTCACCGCGCAGCCGGAACGCGCAGGTCGCGCTCTATCAGTCCGGCGACGTCGATTATCTCGTCGCCACCGACGCGATCGGCATGGGGCTCAACCTCGACGTCGATCATGTGGCGTTCGCCTCGGATCGCAAATTCGACGGCTACCAGTTCCGCCGCCTCAACCCGGCCGAACTCGCGCAGATCGCCGGCCGGGCGGGCCGCGCCACCCACGACGGCACCTTCGGCACAACCGGCCGCTGTGCGCCCTTCGAGGACGGTCTGGTGCAGGCGCTGGAAAGCCACAGTTTCGAGCCGGTCAAAATCCTGCAATGGCGCAACTCCGATCTCGATTTCGCTTCGCTCGGCGCGCTGCAAGCGTCGCTCGCCACGACGCCGCCCGCCGACAGCGGGCTCACGCGCGCTCCGGTTGCCGAGGACATCCTGGTGCTGGAGCACCTGGCCCGCGACGAGCATGTCCGCGCCATGGCGACGGGCCGGGACGCGGTCGAGCGTTTATGGGCCGTTTGCCAAGTTCCCGATTACCGCAAGATTGCGCCGGCCACGCATGCCGAGCTTGCCGCGACCCTCTATGGATTCCTGATGCAAGAGGGTAGAATTCCCGACGACTGGTTTTCCCGCCAGGTCGCGCAAGCCGACCGGACCGACGGCGACATCGATACGCTCTCGAACCGGATCGCGCATGTACGGACCTGGACATTCGTGGCGAACCGCCCGGACTGGCTTGCCGACCCTGAGCATTGGCAAGCGGTCGCCCGTAGCGTCGAGGACAAACTCTCGGATGCATTGCATGAGCGTCTTACCGAGCGTTTCGTGGATCGCCGTACCAGCGTGTTGATGCGGCGGTTGCGAGAGAACACGACGTTGGAAACCGAAATACAGAAAACCGGAGAAGTGGTCGTCGAAGGCCATACGATCGGCCGTCTCGATGGCTTTACGTTTGCGGTCGATGCGTCCGCCGGCGACTCCGATACCAAGACCCTGCACGCCGCCGCGCGGAGCGCGCTCGCCGCCGAGATCGACGCACGGGCCACCAAGGTCACGCAGGCGCCGGAGCGGGATTTCGTGCTGGCCTCCGACGGCACGCTGCGCTGGCAAGGATCGCCGGTCGGCAAGCTGGTGCCCGGTGACGATGTGCTGCGCCCGCGCCTGCGGGTCATCGCCGACGAACAGCTCACCGGTGCGTCGCGCGACGCGGTGCAGGGCCGGCTCGATCTCTGGCTCAAGACCCACATCGAGCGCGTGCTGGCGCCATTGTTTGCACTCGCCGCCGCCGAGGACGTCACCGGCATCGCGCGCGGCATTGCTTTCCAGTTGATCGAGGCGATCGGCGTGCTGGAGCGCCAGAAGGTCGCCGAAGAGGTCAAAGGTCTCGACCAGCCGTCGCGCGCGGTATTGCGCAAGTACGGTGTGCGATTCGGCGCCTATCATCTCTATATTCCGGTGCTGTTGAAGCCCGCTCCGCGCAGCCTCGCCGCGCAGCTCTGGGCGCTCAAGCACGAGAGCCCGGAAGCCAAGGGCCTCGATGAACTCCAGCGATTGGCCGGAAGCGGTCGCACCTCGATCCCGGTCGACAAGGAAACGCCACAGGCGCTGTATCGCACCATCGGATATCGGGTGTGCGGCGAGCGTGCGATCCGTGTCGATATCCTGGAGCGGCTCGCCGACCTGATCAGGCCGGCGCTCACCTGGCGCGAAGGTGCGGCCGGCTCGCGGCCCCCCGGCGCGATCGAAGGCTTTGGATTCACCGTCACCGGCGGGATGACCTCGCTGACCGGTGCGTCGGGCGAGGACTTTGCCTCGATCCTGCGCTCGCTCGGCTATCGCATGGAGAAGCGGCCGAAGCCGGTCGAGAAGCCGGCGGAGCAGGCAACCGAAGCGCCTGCGGCCGAGTCGACGCAAGCACCCTCGGCTACTGCCGAAGCCGGCGAAATGATCGACGCCGCAGAGGCTGATCCGACGCCGACGGTCGAAGTCGAGGCGCCTGCACCGGAAGAACCGGTTGCGGAACAGCCCGCCGTGGAATCGCCGGTCGAGGTTGCCGCCGAAGCTGCGTCCGAGCCTGTTGCGGAAACGCCGGTCGAGGCCGCGGCCGAAGCGCCGAAGGAAGCCGCCGCCGCAGAGCCGGAGATGATCGAGGTCTGGAGGCCCGGCCGGGTCGGTGGGCCGCGCCGCGAGAACCGAGAGGCCAATCCCCGCCGCCGCCGCCGTCCCGATCGCCAGCCAGCGAAAACCGAAGGCGCGCCTGCGGGCGAGGCGGCCGTCGCTGCTGCGCCGGCGGAAGGCGACGCCGCAACACCAACCGCGAAGCCCGACGGCGAGCGCCGTGGCCGGCGTCCGCGCCGCCGCAGGCCGGAAAGTCCGGCGGCTGGCGAGCCCCGTGCCGGGGGTGAGGCGCGTCCCGAGCAACGCACCGAACGTCCGCCACAGCGCACCGAGCGTCCCGAGCAGCGGCGCGACCGGCCGGAGCGGGGCGATCGCCCGCCACGGCGCGACCGCGATCGGGATCGCAACAGCCGGGATGACAACCGTCCGTCCCGCATCTGGAGCTCGACGCCCGAGCAGCGGAGCAACAAAGAGCCCGATCCGAATTCGCCATTCGCCAAGCTGCTGGCGCTGAAGGAGCAGCTCGAGGGCAACAAGGAACGGCGCTGAGCCGTTAGGCTCACGTGGACCCGCAGCTTTGGATCGTCAGCGCATCGACAAATGGCTCTGGCATGCCCGCGTGGTGCGCACGCGTTCGGCCGCCAGCGCTCTGGTCGCCTCCGGCCTGGTCCGCCTGAACAGCGCCCGCATGAACACGCCAAGCCAGTTGGTGCGGCCGGGCGATGTCGTCACGGTGGCGCTCGATCGCAACGTGCGGATCCTCAAGGTGACTGGCTTTGCCGAGCGGCGCGGCTCGGCCGATCTTGCCAGGGAACTCTGCAAGGATCTTTCGCCGCCGCCTGCGCCCCGGCCCGACCCGCAGCCGGCGCAGCGTGAGCCTGGAACCGGCCGGCCGACCAAGCGCGAGCGTCGCGAGACCGATCGTCTCGGCAATTGGGACGGCGAGGAATGATCGTCTCGGGACTGCTCGGAAAGCGGCAGAAACCCGCGTGAAACCGGTTATTCCCTTGCGAACGAAGCCCCCTTGCGGTAGGGACCCGCACGTGATCCATCGCCGCGTTCGGACCTAGCAATGACCTATATCGTCAACGACAATTGCATCAAGTGCAAGTACATGGACTGCGTCGAGGTCTGTCCGGTGGATTGCTTCTACGAAGGCGAGAACATGCTCGTCATCCATCCTGACGAGTGCATCGATTGCGGGGTCTGCGAGCCGGAATGCCCGGTCGAAGCGATCAAGCCCGATACCGAGCCGGGTCTGGAAAAGTGGCTGGAGGTCAACGCGGAATACGCCAAATCCTGGCCGAATATCACGGTCAAGAAAGAGGCCCCTCCGGACGCCAAGGACTGGGAAGGGGTGCCGGACAAGTTTGCGAAATTCTTCTCTCCTGAGCCGGGTACCGGCGATTAACCGTATTACCTGCAATCTTAACCATTTTTAACGAATCCGCTTCGCCAAAGCCGCTCGGAATCGCTCCGGGCAGTGCGGTAAGGCTTTGATTTTCGTGAAAAATGTGCTATACAGGCCCTACATGGATTTTTCGCCCGGCCGCTCCCCGTGGGGAGCGTTTTTTTCGCGAAGAATCCCCATATGACCCCGAATGGGGCGTGTCCGGTACACGCACAAGCTGTTGGCAGGGAAGATGCGTCACAAGTCCAAGAAGGGCTCAGCCGGGGCAACCCGTCGAGCCAAGAAGTCGTCGGCCGGTGCTACCCGGCGGACATCGCAGGCCCCGCGCGGTTCCGCCCGTCGGGGGGCTCCCGTGGCCAAATCGCTCGGCCGTCGCAAGCCAGAGCAAGGAGTAGTTCCTGGAATGACCCCCAAGAAGACGACGCAACGCCAGGGCTTCAAGACCAGCGAATTCATCGTCTATCCGGCGCATGGCGTCGGTCAGATCGTTTCCATTGAGGAGCAGGAGGTTGCGGGCGCCAAGCTCGAGCTTTTCGTCATCAGTTTCATCAAGGACAAGATGACGTTGCGAGTGCCCACGGCCAAGATCGCCGCGGTCGGCATGCGCAAGCTTGCCGAAGGCGCCGTGGTGAAGCGCGCGCTCGAGACGCTCAAGGGCCGCGCCCGGGTCAAGCGCACCATGTGGTCGCGCCGCGCCCAGGAGTACGAAGCCAAGATCAATTCTGGCGACATCGTCGCGATCGCCGAAGTGGTCCGCGATCTGTTCCGTTCCGAGAGCCAGCCCGAGCAGTCCTATAGCGAGCGGCAGCTTTACGAAGCGGCGCTCGACCGGCTGTCGCGCGAAATCGGCGCGGTGCAGCACGTCACCGAGACCGAAGCCGTCAAGGAAATCGAGGCGGCGCTCGCCAAGGGCCCTCGCCGGGGTCCGAAGCCGGCTGAAGAGCTGGTGGAGGAAGAAGCGGCCGCCTAACAGCGCCTCTTCATTGCAGAGTTACGAGAAGCCCGGCGGAAACGCCGGGCTTTTTGATTCTGATTCGTACGCTGTTGAACCTGCGCGTCTCACGTCTGAAATGGCGCAAAACCACATTGAGCGAGCTTTTGGTCTACCAATGGTTCTTGACCATTGAGGCGATTCGCAAATGCGGCGGGAAAAATCCTCGACACTGCTTGCTTGCCGCTCGTGCAACAGCGCGGGCGCCGCCTTCTGGGACGGCAACAGCAGCGGCGAACGATTTCTAGAATCGCTTTCCAGCGAATTCAGGCGCGGACCGGGAAGAGACAGCCACGGCCTGCCCGAGGTCTTTTGCAGGAATTGCAACGTGCGAGTGCTGCTCACGCTGAAATAGCGCGTGTCCTGGGCGGTCCGGACACCCTTATGTCGCGTCGCGATTTTTTCGTTGCAGGCGTTCGTAGATGATCGCGTGGGTCCGGTCAGCGGCCGCGCGCTTGCTTCTCACTTTCTGGAACGCAGTCCAGATCACGAGGCAGGCAAAAAATAGAATGATGCTGATAGGCCCTAAGGCATCCACGCAGCTTCATCCCTTGCTTTGGCCCTACCCCCCTCTTTCAAGGATGAGCAAGCGTAGCACCGCGATGTTGACGGGGTATGAATTCATTAAATGAAATGCGGTTAGCGCGGCTTCAGGAACGGCTGAAAGCAGCGAATCCGGCCGTTGTCGAGCGATAGAGCGCAATGTGCCCACCCATGCCGCTGTGCGCTTATTCCTACGGGATGGTGAAAAACGCTGGTTTGGAACCCCTCAAAACTGCGTAGCCACCCCACCCGCGGTGCGATAGGCTTCACATCAATCCAACCCAAAACAACAACAACACGGCCTTTCAAGGCCGATCGATCAGCGAGGGAGCGACATGCCTAAACTCAACATCAACGGACGCATCCGCGATGTCCAAGTGGAGCCCGACACGCCGCTGCTGTGGGCGATCCGCGAGCAGGTCGGACTGACCGGCACGAAATACGGCTGCGGCGTCGCGCAATGCGGCGCGTGCTCGGTGCACATCAACGGTGAATTGCAGCGCTCGTGCTCGATGCGCGTGAGCGACGTGAAGCCCTCCGACAAGATCGTCACCATCGAGGGCCTGTCGCGCAATTCATCGCATCCGGTGCAGAAGGCGTGGCTTGCGGTCGACGTGCCGCAATGCGGCTACTGCCAGTCCGGACAGATCATGGCGGCGGTGTCGCTGTTGAAGAAGAACCCGAAGCCGACCGACAAGGACATCGACGAGGCGATGACCAACATCTGCCGCTGCGGCACCTATCAGCGTGTCCGCGAGGCGGTGCACATGGCAGCAGGCAACGGCAATGGCACGCGCGCGCGTTCCGCCGACCGCGCCAGCCGCCGGTCGTGAGGGAGATCGTCATGAAAAAAATCGTATTTGGAAACACCGCGAAGTTCACGCGCCGCAAGTTCATCGTCGGGTCCGCGGCGGCCGCGGGCGGCGGGCTGGCGCTTGGCTTCAATCCATTCGGCGCGATCGGCGAGGCTGCGGCGCAGGCCGCCAATGGCGGCGCCGAGCTCGGCATCTGGGTGGTGGTGAAGCCGGATTCGTCGTGCGTCATCCGCATCGCGCGCTCCGAGATGGGGCAGGGCACGCTCACCGGCCTGGCCCAACTCGTCGCCGAGGAGCTCGGCTGCGACTGGAAGAAGGTCACCACCGAAGGGCTCACTCCCAACCGCAACCTCGCCGCCAAGCGCGTCTGGGGCAACATGTCGACCGGCGGCAGCCAGGGCATTCGGCAGTCGCAGGACTACGGGCGGCGCGGCGGCGCGGTGGCTCGCATGATGCTGCTGCAGGCGGCCGCCGACCAGTGGAAGGTGCTGGTCGGTGAACTCACCGTCGCAAGCGGCGTCATCACCCACGCGGCGTCCAAGCGCTCCACCACATACGGAAAGGTCGCGGCGGCAGCCGCGAAACTCACGCCGCCAGATCCCAAGACCATCAAGCTCAAGGAGCCGAAGGACTGGACCATCGCCGGCAAGCCGATGAAGCGGCTCGACACGGCCGACAAGCTCAACGGCAGCAAAGTCTATGCGATCGACGTCAAGCTGCCGGGCATGCTGCACGCTGCGATCAAGGCGTCGCCGGTGTTCGGCGGCAAGCTGAAGAGCGTCGACGAGGCCAAGATCGCCTCGATGCCCGGCGTGAAGAAGGTGGTGAAGGTGAGCGACAACGCGGTTGCGGTGGTCGCAGACACCTGGTGGCGGGCCAAGACCGCGCTCGACGCATTGCCGATCGTGTGGGACGAGGGCGAAGGCGCCAAGGCGTCGGACAAGACCATCGCCGAACATCTCAAGAGCGGCCTCGCCGCGACCGAGACCAACGGCGAGCGCATCCACGGCGACGCCAAGGCGGCGATTGCCGGTGCGGCGAAGAAAGTCTCAGCGACTTACTCGACGCCGTTCCTGTCGCACGCCTGCATGGAGGTCGGAAACTGCACGGTGAAGCTCTCCGACGGCAAGGCGGAAGCCTGGCTGCCGACGCAGAATCTCGAAGCCTCGCTTGCAGGGCTGTCGACCGCGTCGGGCCTGCCGCTCGCGCAATGCGAGATTCACCGGCATGACCTCGGCGGCGGCTTCGGCCGGCGCGGCGGCACGCAGGACTACATCCATCAGGCGGTCGCCATCGCCAAGGCGATGCCGGCAGGCACGCCGGTCAAGATGATCTGGAGCCGCGAGGAGGACCAAGCGCACGACTTCTTCCGGCCGATCTCGATCTGCGAAATGTCCGCGGGCCTCGATGCCCAGGGCAACATGGTCGGTTTCCAGATGCGCCTGTCGGGCCAGTCGATCAACGCCCAGCTCAACCCGGCCGGCATCGTCCGCGGCAAGGACATGCGCCAGCTCCAGGGCTACTACGAGGCGCCGGGCGACGCGCAGCTCGGCTACACCGTGCCGAACCTGCTGCTCGAATACGCCATGCGCAACACCCACGTCCCGGTCGGCCCGTGGCGCGGCGTGAACACCAACCAGAACGGCCTGTACATGGAGTGCTTCATCGAGGAGGTGGCGCGGGCAGCCGGCAAGGACTCGCTCGAATTCCGCCGCTCGATGATGAGCAAGCACCCCAAGCATCTCGCCGTGCTCAACGCCGCGGCCGAGAAGGGCAACTGGGGCAAGCCGCTGCCTCCGGGCGTGCACCGCGGCATCGCGCAGTTCATGGGCTACGGCAGCTATTCGGCCGCCACCGCCGAGGTCTCGGTGAGCCCGCAGGGCAAGCTCAAGGTGCATCGCATGGTGCTGGCCTTGAACTGCGGCCATGCGGTCAACCCGAGCCAGATCGCGGCGCAGGTCGAAGGCTCGGTGGCTTATGGGCTGGGAGCCACGCTGTACGGCGAGATGCGGGTCGAGAATGGCCGCATGGTCGATCTCAACTTCGACACCTATGAGATCCTCAAGCTCGCGGAGTTCCCGAAGGTCGAGACCGTGATCGTGCCGACCCACGACTTCTGGGGCGGCGTCGGCGAGCCGACGATCTGCGTGGTGGCGCCGGCGGTGCTCAACGCGATCTTCGCCGCCACCGGCAAGCCGGTGCGGACGTTGCCGATCAAGGATCAGAAGCTGACCGCGGCCTGACCGCGCAATTCGGTTGCCAAAAACGACGAGGCCCGGCGGCGACGCCGGGCCTTTTTGTCGCTACTGGCCGCGCAGGCAGTGGTGTAGCCTGCTGGCGGTTGACGCCGGCCTTGAGAGCACGGTGCGAACTGGAGGGAACACGCCATGAAATTTCCACGCCGCCAATTTCTGCATCTGGCCGCGGGCGCTGCCGCGCTGCCGCTCGCCTCGCGGATTGCGGGAGCGCAAGCCTATCCGTCCCGCCCGATCACGCTGATCGTGCCGTTCCCGCCCGGCGGCTCGACCGACGTCGCCGCCCGCATCGCTGCGGACCACATGTCGCGCACGCTCGGTCAGCAGATCGTGGTGCAGAACCTCTCCGGCGCCGGCGGCACCACCGGCTCGACCCGGGCGATGCGCTCCGATCCTGACGGCTACACCATCCTGATGGGTCAAATGGGGACGCATGCCGCCGCGGTCGCGCTCTATCCGAACCTTGCCTACAAGCCCGCCGAGGACTTCGAGACCATCGGTCTGGTCACCGGCTTTCCGATCATCATTGCGGCGAAGAAGGATTTCCCGGCGAAGGACCTCAAGGAATTCGTCGCCTATCTCAAGGCCAACTCCGCGTCGCTCAACCAGGCGCACGCCGGCGTCGGCTCGATCTTCTTCACCACCTGCCTGCTGCTCAATTCGATCGTCGGCTCGAAGCCGACCCAGGTGCCGTTCAACGGCGGAGCGCCGGCCATGACCGCGCTGGTCGGCGGCCAGGTCGACTACATGTGCGCCGACATCATCACCGGTGGCACGCATCACGAGGGCGGCCGGATCAAGGTCTATGGAATCGCGGCGCCGGCGCGCAATCCGGCCCTGCCGGACGTGCCAACGACCGCTGAAGGCGGACTGCCGGAGTTTCAAGTGTCGGCCTGGAACGGCTTTCTCGCGCCAAAGGGCACGCCGAGGCCGATCATCGATCGGCTTTCGGATGCGCTCGACAAGGCGCTCGACGACGACGCCACGCGCAAGCGCATGCTGGTGCTCGGCTGCGACATTCCCACCAAGGCGCAGCGCGGGCCGGCGCCGTTTCTCGCGCTGATCAAGAAAGAGATCGACCGCTGGTCGCCGATCATCAAGGCGGCCGACGTCAAGACCAACTAGGCGGCCGTTCACCGGACGAATGCAAGGCCCGGCGGAAACGCCGGGTCTTTTGCTTGCGCGGTTTGCGCCGTTGGCTTAATCGACGGGCGGCAAGGGAAGGTCATTCATGTCCGTGCGTATCGTCGACATCCGCGAGCAGACGCTGTCCATCGCGTCGCCGATCCGCAACGCCTATGTCGATTTCACCAAGATGACGACCAGCCTGGTGGCGGTCGTCACCGATGCCGTGCGCGACGGCCGGCGGGTCGTCGGTTATGGCTTCAACTCCAACGGCCGGTATGGGCAGGGCGGACTGATCCGCGAGCGGTTCATACCGCGGATCGTGGAAGCCGATCCGAAATCGCTGCTGGATGACGCAGGCGCGAATCTCGATCCGGACCGCGTCTGGGCGTCGATGATGAAAAACGAAAAGCCGGGCGGGCATGGCGAGCGCTCGGTCGCGGTCGGCACCATCGACATGGCGGTGTGGGACGCGGTCGCCAAGATTGCGGATCGGCCGCTGTTCCGGCTGCTGGCCGAGCGTCACGGCAAGACCGCCGATCCGCGCGTGTTCGTCTATGCGGCCGGCGGCTACTACTACCCCGGCAAGGACAACAGCGCGCTGCGCGCCGAGATGCGCTCCTACGTCGAGCGCGGCTACAACGTCGTGAAGATGAAGATCGGCGGCGCCAGCCTCGACGACGATCGCGAACGGATCGAGGCGGTGCTGGCCGAGATTAAAGGCAAGGCGCAGCTCGCGGTCGACGCCAACGGACGTTTCGATCTGGAGACCGCGATCGCCTACGCCAGGACGATGCGCGAGTATCCGCTGTTCTGGTACGAGGAGGCCGGCGACCCACTCGACTTCCAGCTCCAGGCTGCACTGGCGGAGTTTTATCCGGGTCCGATGGCGACCGGCGAGAACCTGTTCAGCCACCAGGACGCGCGCAACCTGCTGCGTCACGGCGGCATGCGCCCCGACCGCGACTGGCTGCAGTTCGACTGCGCGCTGTCGTATGGGCTGTGCGAGTACCAGCGCACGCTGGCGGCGATCACGGCCGCGGGATGGTCGTGGCGGCGCTGCATCCCGCACGGCGGTCATCAGATGTCGCTCAACATCGCGGCCGGGCTGGGGTTGGGCGGCAACGAGAACTATCCCGACCTGTTCCAGCCGTTCGGGGGATTCCCGGACGATGCCAAGGTCGAGGACGGTATCGTGACGGTGCCGGACCTGCCGGGCATCGGCTTCGAGGGCAAGGCCGCGCTGATCAAGGTGATGCGGGAATTGGCAGAATAGGGCGCTGCGTGTCCCGGGCGAGCCCTAAGCGCGGTTACGCGCGTCTTCGACGCGCTATGGCGAGACCCGGGACCCCGGTTCTCTTCCGAGAAGCAAGCTGGGTCCGGGGTCTGCAGCGCACCACTTCGTGCTGCGCTGCGCCCGGGACACGTGTGGAGAGACTTGGAGATGAACAACACCACCGAACCCGCACAATGCGCCGGCCCGCAACTCGACGTGCGGAAACCCAAGCTCAAACTGCCGCCCAAGGCTGCAGACTGCCACGCCCATGTGTTCGGGCCGCGCGACAAGTATCCCTGGGCCGCCAACCGGCTATACACGCCGCCGCCGGTTACGCTTGACGACTATCTCGCCATGCACCGCGCGGCGGGAATCGATCGCGGCGTGCTGGTGCAGACCGGGCTCTACGGCAACGACAACAGCTTCATCGTCGATGCCATCAAGGCGCATCCGAAGACGCTGCGCGGCATAGCCTTGATCGGCGAGGATATTTCCGACCGGGAGCTTCGCCATCTTGCAGAAAACGGTGTGCGCGGCTTTCGCGTCAATCGCACCGCGAAAACCGGATTGCAGTTCGACGTTGCCCGCAAGCTCGCCGAGCGCGTGAAGGCTCTCGGCTGGCATGTCCAGTTTCTGCTCGATGTCGAGGATCATCCCGACCTCGACACGATGCTGGGCAGCTTCGCGACCGAGGTGGTGATCGACCACATGGGCCGGCCCGACACCCGTGCCGGCGTCAACGCACCCGGCTTTCAGGCGCTCATTCGTCTGCTCAAGTCGGGACGCGGCTGGACCAAGCTGTCGGCGCCTTATCGCACGTCGCTGCAGGAGCCGCCCTACGGCGACATCACGCCGTTCGCGCACGCGCTGGTCGAAGCTGCGCCCGACCGGCTGGTGTGGGGCTCGGACTGGCCGCACGTGCTGCTGGAGAAAACCATGCCGAATGACGGAGATCTGGTCGATCAGATCGCCGTCTGGGCGCCGGACGAGAACGTCCGCAAGCGCATCCTGGTGGATAACGCCGAACGGCTCTACGGGTTCGAGCGCGCTTAAACGGCATTGTGTCGGCGTGTCCGGTTTCGGACATCAAGACAAGGTGAGCAATCGGAACTGAGCCCGTTGACGGCGGTTGGCGCCGGGCAGCGCGGCTGTCTCGCGTCGAAGCGATGGGCTAGCCGAGGCCGGTCAACCCGCCTTCTGAACCCAGAATTGATACATGCCGCCGAAGGTCCAAAGGTGCTGCTGCTCGAACGTGTGCCAGCGGTCGAGGTCGGTGCGGGCGCGATCGTCGGGAAACCGTGCGCTGTAGCGCGTCAGGACGGCGGGCTCGATTTCGAAGCCAAGAAATTCGAGACCGTTCGGCGCCAGGAACGCTTTGATCTGCGGCAGCGTGAACCGGTGCTCTTGCACGTGGAACACAAGGTCGCGGCAGTCGCTCACGCTGAAAAAATCCGGGCTCTGTGCCAGAAGCTTGACCGGATCGCCGTCGGGCAGCGCCAGCACGTCCTGCCGGAACCGGCGGATGTCTTCGGCGGTGCGGCCATAACTGCGTTCCGCCACCAGCGCGCGGGCGGCAACGACATGCTGCCGCGCCAGCTCGCTGTAAAGCGCGACCCGCATGACCCCATTCGGCCGCAACAGCGACAGCAGGACGCGCCATCCGGCCAGTGGATCGCCGAGATGGTGCAGCACGCCACCGCATTCGATGACGTCGAAGCTGCGGCCGAGCGCACCGAGCCGCAGGATATCGGCCTGACCGTATTCGATGTTGCGAAGGCCGAGCGCCTCGGTTTGCCGTTTGGCGTAGCAGAGGCTGGCGCGGCTGAGGTCGATCGCCAGCACGCGAGCGTGCGCGATCCGCTGGGCCTCGTCGACCAGTTGCTGACCGGTGCCGCAACCGGCGATCAGCACATCCACAGCGCCGGCCGGTTCGAGAGTGTTGAATTTTGCCAGCGGGAACTGGCCGCGCAGACGCGCATTCATCGCGGCCACGCGATGGACCGGGGCGGCCTTGACCCAGCGTGGATAAGGATTTTCCTCGTATTGTTCCTGCACCAGCAGCGACACGCGGTCATCGATCGGTGTGAGGAGCGGGATATTGTCGCGAAGCCTGAGTTCCTCGGTGGGCTCCCGGACCTGCTGACGCAACAGGGCCGCAACGCAGTCCGGCCATGTCCGGCCAAGCATTTTTTCGATGTCCGGCACGCGATGGAGAGGTGCGTAGGCGGCGACAGCAACAAGCCAAAGCGGCGGAACTTGCGCGTTCGAGGCCAGTGCCTCGGCCAATGACCGGCGCAATGATTCGAACCGGGCATATTCGGGATCGGAGCGGGCGTAGACGTATTCATTGATGAAGCATTGGCGCGCCAGCGCGCAATAGAAGCCGAGAATGTCGTCGTTCACCGCTTCGGCCGAGACGGCAGCTTCGAGCAACGCAAGGCGAACCGACGTCAGGTATCGTTCAAGGCCAACGTCGTCTGTCCGGGTGTTTTCCAGCAGGCAGCGCAGCACAGGATTGCGAGATGCGGCGGGCAGGCTGGTTGACAGTTGATCCACCGACAGCCGCGATGGCCAGGCCGCAACCGCCTGCTCGATGCCGCGCGCGATGTCGGCATCGACCTTGATCAGGGCCACGCCATGCCTGCTCAATTCGTTGGGTCTACCCCATGGCTCCGATATCGCGCGGACGACCAAATCGCGGATATCGTTTGAGGGTGGGATAGCTTGCAGATTTTGCAGGCTGATGACGAACAGCGATCTGCTTTCGGGTGTTTCCGAAATCTTCAGTGCACGGATCACGGTATCGAGCGCGCGCGCTGCGTTTCCGGCGCCCAGGAGCGCCATCGCCAGGGTGTTATATCCGTCGATGGTATCCGGCTTGATCGCCAGAATTTGCTCGAAATGCGCGGCCACGGCGTCGAATTGCCCCTGCGCCAGTAGCACGGCGCCGAAGTTGTTGTGCGCGGCCATGTGGTCGGGCTGCAGCTCGATGGCTTGCACGTAGCAGTTCAGCGCCTGATCGAGCCGGCCTTGTGCGAAGTGGCGATTGCCGAGTTCGACCTGGACGCCGGCGGCCTCGGCCGGCCGGGCGATGCGTCGATGGGATTGCGCCAAGCCGGATGGTGCTGCGGTGTCGCGACCCTGCCGTTCCGCCGTGCGCCGGGCCTTGCGGTTCATGGCTGTATCCTCTCGCGCTCGACCGCGTCCGGGCGCCGGACCGGCAAGGCGAATCACCATGAAAATAGCAGATGGACCGCGGTGCGCTTCAGACGATCAAACCGCCACTGCGGTTGCGTCATAGGCGTAGAGCCACTCCATGCGCTCGCGGACGCGCTCCTGCTGCCACTCGCGCGCGACCTCGACCGCAACGGCGGCCTTGTCCGCCAGCGCCGGGCTGAACGCGGAGCTGCGGTTCTCGTGCGATTTTCGCACCACAGCCGCGGTGCGCTCCCGGCGGATGTCCTCGTAGCGCGCCAAGGCGGCCGCGGGATCGCTGAAGTATTTCTTCACGCAGGCGGCGACGATATAGCCGTCCTCGATCGCCATGACGCCGCCCTGGCCGAGAAACGGCAGGGTCGGATGGCAGGCGTCGCCCAAGAGCGTGACGCGGCCCTTGCTCCAGGCTGGCATCGGGCCGCGCACCATCATCGCCCATTTGTACGGCGTCTGGATGTTCTTGATGATCGCGTGCACGTCTTCGTGCCAGCCGCGGAAGTCGTTGGCCAGTTCGCCATTGGTGCCTTCGGTGACCCAGGATTCGATCTGCCAGTCGTCGCGCTCGACGAAGCTGATGAAATTCATCAACTCGCCGCGGCGCACCGGATAATGCAGCACGTGGCCATGCGGCCCGAGCCAGTTGGTGCCGAGCATCTGCGAGATGTGCGGCGGGAGTTTTTCCATCGGTACCAGGCCGCGCCAGGCAACCGCGCCGGTGAACACCGGTTTGTCCTCGCCGAACAGGCATTCGCGTACCTTGGAATGGATGCCGTCCGCTCCGATCGCGAACGCGGCTTCGGCTGAGCTGCCGTCCTCGAATGTGACGCGTGCGGTGTCATTGTCGGAGACCACGGACGTGCAGCGCTTGCCGAGCTTCACCGCGCCGGGTTTCAGGCTGTGCACCGCATCGGCCAGCAGGCCGTGCAGGTCCCCCCGGTGCAGCATCACATGCGGCGTGCCGTAGCGTTGCGCCGTGGTGGCGCCGAGATCGAACCAGTTCCAGGTCTCGCCGCTGCTCCAATGGCGGATCACGCGTTTCGACGGCAGCACCTGCACGCGCTTGAGCGCCTCTTCCAGGCCAAGCGCGTACAGCACGCGGGTGCCGTTCGAGCTGAGCTGGATACCGGCGCCGACCTCGCGAAGCTGCGGCGCCTGCTCGTACACCTCGACGTCGAGGCCGCGCTTGAGCAGCGACAGCGCAGCCGCGAGCCCGCCGATGCCGGCGCCGACGACGATGACCTTGTCCGCTGATGTCACTTATTCAACCTTCACGCCGGTCGATTTCACGATCTCGGCCCAGCGCGGGATTTCGTCGGCGATGAACCGGGCGAAGTCCTGCGGTGATCCGACCTTGGGATCCAATCCAAGCTTGGCCATGCTCGCCTTCATCTCGGCGGACTGCAAGCTGTCGTTGATCGCGGCGTTCAGCTTGCTCACGATCTCGGGCGGCGTGCCGGCCGGGGCCAGCATCCCGGCCCAGAAATCGAGCGTGAGCCCCGGCAATCCGACCTCCCGCACGGTTGGCACGTCCGGCAGATCGGCGCTGCGCGACGCGCTGGTGATGGCGAGCGCCCGCATCCGGCCGTCGCGGATCAGCGGCAGCGTGGTCGACGGCGTTGGGATCAGCATCTGGATCCGGCCGCCGAGGAAATCCGGCATGGCGGCGGCGCCGCCTTTGTAGGGAATGGCGACGATGTCGGCGCCGGAGAGCTGCTTGAACCGCTCGCCGACCAGCACCGCGGCGGTCCCGGTCGTGTAGGCCAGCGTCACCTTGCCGGGGTTGGCTTTGGTGTAGGCGACGAATTCGCTCATCGTCTTGACCGGCAGCGACGGCGATATCGCCAGCAGCCACGATGTGGTGATGACGGACGCAATCGGCGCGAAGTCCTGCGTCGGATCGTAGTCGACCTTCTTCATCGCCGGGTCGATCACCAGCGCCGAGCTGACGAACAGCAGCGTGTAGCCGTCGGGCGCGGCCGTCGCCGCCATCTTGGTGCCGATCGAGGTGCCGCCGCCCGGACGGTTGTCGACGATGATGGGCTGGCCGAGGCGGGGTTGCAGGTGCTGCACCAGAAGACGCGCCGTCACGTCGTTCGGCGAGCCCGCCGTGAACGGCACGATCACCCGGATGACTTTGGACGGATAGGGCTGCGCCAGCGCCGGCGCGGCGGCGCCCAACGCGAGCGCCCACGCCATGATCGCCGCAGCGAAAGCCGGTCTGGCGATCATGGCGCTGATGCTTTCTCTACTTGTTCGCCTTGAAGTTGATCGCCTTGACGATACCGGCAACGTTCGAACGCTGCTCCTCGATCGAGTCCGCGAACTCCTTCGCCCCGCCGACGTTGATCACCTGGCCGGTGGCTTGCAGTCGCGCCCCGATCGTGCCGTCGGCCGCTGCGGCGCGAATGTCCGCTGCGATCTTCTGCTTGATTGCTTCAGGGGTGGTCTTGAGCCCGAACACGCCAACCAGACCTTCGATTTCGAGCGATGGATAGCCTTGTTCGCGCGCGGTCGGGGTGTCCGGAGCGGCGGGCACGCGGCTCTTGTTGTTGATCGCAAGCAGCCTGATCCGGCCGGCCGTGGCCTGCGGCTGCACGATCGCCAGCGACGACATCACCACCTGGATGCGGCCCTCGCCGAGGTCGACCGGCGCCACGTTGATGTCGCGGTACGGCACCTGGGCAATCTGCAGCTTCTCGTAATGCGAATAGCCCCAGAAGATGAACTCGGTGATGCCCTGGACCAGGCCGGAGTTGAACTTGCCGGGCTCCTTGCGCGCGGCTTCGGTGAATTCCTTCAGGTTCTTGTAGGGCGCATCGGCCTTCACGGCGAGCGCCAGGATGGTGTTGGAAACGCGTGCGACCGGGATCAGATCCTTCGGATCGTACGACAGTTTCTCGTACACGAACGGATGCACCGTGAAGTTGCCGGACGGTCCGAACAGGAACACGTGGTCGTCGTTGGCGCTCAGGAACGCGTTGATGGCGACGATGCTGTCGCCGCCCGGCCGGTTCTCGATCACCACCGGCTGACCCCATGCCTTCGAGAGCCGCTCTGCGAACAGCCGCGCGCCGATGTCGGCGCCGGCGCCGGGGCCGAACGGCACGATGAACTTCACCGTCCGTGTCGGCCAGCTCTGAGCTTGCGACGGCACCGCGAAGGCCGCGAGCCCCGCTATAGCGCCAACAACGAGCGCGACGATCCAATTTTTCATTCGAGTCATGGTTTTTTTCCTCCGATGGGCGATTTGGTGGAAGGCTAAGTGCCCCCGGCCCGAAAGACAACACCGCGCCCTTGGCTTTGGGGCGTGCTTGCCATGCGGATGCGGCCATCCTGGCGCGCTGCGATGCCTTGCCGCGGCTTTGCGTGCAGTTCCGTGCGGGTTGTTCCGTGGGAGCCTGCGTGCGATCCTCGGCTTTCAATCCTGCATGGGTGATGCCGATGGACGCCAAGACCGAAGATCGACCGAAGACCGAAGCGTTCGACGTCGAGGATGTCGAATATCTGCGTCACGGCGACAAGCCCCTGCTGGCCCGGGTGTTCAAGCCGAAGGGCGAGGGGCCGTTTCCGGCGCTGGTCGAGTGCCATGGCGGCGCCTGGTGCCTGAGCGACCGGATGACCGAACGCCTGCGTCACGAGGCGATGGCCCGGAATGGCATCGTCTCGATCGCGCTGGATTTCCGCTCGGGCAGCACCGATCCGTATCCGGCCTCGGTCCAAGACATCAACTATGCGGTGCGCTGGGCCAAGGCCAACGCGCGCTCGCTCAAGACCAAGCCGGAACTCGTCGCCCTTTCGGGGCAGTCGAGCGGTGGGCATCTCGCCATGCTGGTCGCGATGCGGCCTCACGATCCGCGCTATGCCGCGATTCCGCTGCCGGCCGGCTCACCCGCGGTCGATGCCAGCGTTCCGTGCGTCGTGATGTCATGGCCGGTGATCAATCCGCTGAGCCGTTACAGGCTCGCCAAGCGCGCGCTGGCCAAGGGCGAGGAATGGGCCAAGTCGATCATCCCGCGACAGGACTCCTACTGGCGCAGCGAAGCCAACATGGAAGAGGCCAACCCGATGCTCGCGCTTGAGCGCGGCGAAAAGGTGCCGACGCCGCCGGCGATCTGGTTCCAGGGCCGCGGCGACGGACTGCACGATTACAAGGACGAGGATTCCAGCTTCTCCGGCAACGAGCCGCAGCGCTTCGTCGCCAACTACAAAAAGGCCGGCGGCGACATCACGTTGGAGTATGTCGACTCCGCCCGCCACTCCGGTCATTCGCCGGACTTGTCGCAGACCGGCGACATGTTCGACAAAATGGTCGCGTGGGTGAAGAAGCACATCAAGGCATAACGGCAGCGATCGTCAGCGCTGCGGGAACAGGCCCCGCAGCAACTCCGTCTCGTCGGCGACGATCTTCTTCATCGCCGCGCCATCACCGGCGTTCGGCTCCATGCCGATGGTGGCGAGCTTGGCGATGACCGCCGGATCGGCGATCAGCTCCTGCACGGTTTTGTGCCATAGCGCGATAATCTCGGGCGACATGCCGGGCGGGCCGGAGAGGCCGTTCCATTGGATCGCGTCGCTGTCGGGATAACCGAGCTCGGCGGCGGTCGGGATTTCCGGTGCGAGCGGCGAGCGCTTCGGCGCGAACACCGCGAGCACCTTGATCTTGCCGGCCTGGATCATCGGCGCGAACGCGGCGGGCGTTCCGACGCCGATCATGACCTGGCCGCCCGCGACCTGCACGACGCTTTCGGCGCTGCCGCGGAACGACACCGGCCGGGTCAGGTTCACGTCGACGCCGATCGCCTTGAAGAAACGCCGCGCTCCGAGATCGACCACGCCGGTGCCGCCGAGCGAGGTCCAGGTGATCGAGCGTGGGTCCTTGCGCACGCCCTCGACCAGATCCTTCATGGTCTGGAACGGTCCGCTGGCATTCACCGCCAGCACCATCGGGGTTTGCAGCGCCAGCGTGATGAACGTGCGGTCCATCACCTTGTGCTGGAAGTCGGGCCGCATGATCGTGACCAGCGAGCTCGTGGACATCAGGTCCATGAACACGCGGTGGCCGTCCGGCGCCGAGCGCATCATCTCGTCGATGGCGGGAAGGTTGTTGCCGCCCGCCTTGTTGACGACGCGGACCGGCGACTTCCATTTCTGCTCCAGCGCGCCGGCGACGACGCGCGAGCCAAGGTCGACCGATCCGCCGGGCGGAAACGACACGATGATTTCGACGACTTTGTTCGGAAACTGCTGCGCGGATGCCGTACAGACCGAAACCAGAAGTGCCGCAAGACCTGCCATGCGGACGAGCGTCGGACGCATCAATTCCTCCCGGACGTTTGATTTTCAGCGACGCTACGGAGCCGGCTGCCAAACCGCAACGGGCGGAACAGCATGGCCGACCGCCGCGGATTCATGCGCCTATTAATTGTCTGCTGCGGTCGGTCAGGGCTTCGGCGTGGCGCCGCCGGCTTTCACCACCGCCTGGATGCGGGCGCGCTGGTCGGCGATCATCGCCAGGAAATCGGCGGTGGAGCCGACCCGCACCACTTGGCCGAGCCGGGTCAGGCGATCGTTCGGCATGTCGGGGGCGACCGCGCCCACGTCGGCGGCGATCTTGTCGCGCAACGCCTGCGGCATGTCGCGCCAGCCGAAGAAGCCCTGGAAGCCTTCGGCGATCACATCCGGAAAACCGGATTCGATTGCGGTCGGCACATCCGGCGCGGCCGGCGAGCGCTGGCGGTTGGTGATCGCGAGCAGCTTGACCTTGCCGCCCTGGGCGGGACCCATCAGCGGGAGCAGGCCGGTGGCCGCCGCGGAGATGCGGCCTTCGGCCAGGTCCTGGAGCGCGGGATTGAAATCGCGATAGGCGATCTGGGTCATGTTGATGCCCGCGGCCGCGATAAACCCGGCGAAAGCAAACTGCGGCATGCCGGCGGTGGCGGCCCAGTTCAATTTGCCGGGTTCGGCCTTGGCGCGCCGCTGAAGCTCGGCGAGGGTATCGATCTTGAGCGCGGCGTTGGCCGCGATGGCGAGGAACGAGTCCGACGCCGAGACGATCGGCACCAGGTCGCGCTCCGGATCGTAAGGCAGCGTGGCGTTCATGATCGGGTTCATGGTGACCGGGCCGCCGAATGAGAACAGCAAGGTGTGCTCGTCGCGCGCGCTCATCAGCGCGCTGACCGCGGCGAGTGCGTCCGGACCGGGCCGGTTCTCGACCACCACCGGCCTGCCCCAGCGCTGGGTCAGCTTCTCGGCGTAGAGCCGCGCGGTGACATCGGTGCCGGTGCCGGGCGACAGCGGGACGATCAGCCGGACCGAGCGCTGCGGCCAAGCCGGAGTTGGGGCTTGTGGCGCTTGGGCTTGCGAGGGTGTGGTGGAGATAGCGAGCAGAATGGCAATGGCGGCTGGCAGCGAATGGCGCACGGCGTTCCCCCGGAGATTGTTCTTCAGGTTGCGACGGTGCGTAGCCTAGCAGATTTGGGGCGTGTCTCTCTCCGTCATTCCGGGACGGCGCGTAGCGCCGGGCCCGGAATCCAGGGACAAGGACTCATTGGGTGGCTCTGGATTCCGGGCTCGCGCCTTCGGCGCGCCCCGGAATGACGGGCAGGGAGGCCAGCGGCCTATTCCACCACGATCTTGATCCGGTCGCCGGTTGCCAGCTTGTCGGCGGGTCCGAGCCCGTTGAGCACCCGGAACCGCTCGATGTGCCGGTCCGAGACCGCCATGCGCCGTGCCAGTTTTTCGATCGTGTCGCCCGCCCGCACGCTCGCCAGCCGGATGCGAAGCGGCTTGGCGGCCTCGCGCTCGGCAGCGCTCATGCGGCGGAAGGTGCCGACGGCTTCGCGGAACGTGCGGTCGACCGCTTCGGTGCGCTGCTTGCCCGCAAAGATGAAGCGATAGACGTCGCCGCCGAAGCGCACGACATAAAGCCGGAAGGTCCAGCTGTCGCCGACAGCGGTGGCAGTGGCGGCCGGGAAGCCGTTGATGGCGATCGCTTCGACGCTCTTGGCGTCGATGTTCTCGATCCAGCCGGACACCAGATACTCGGCGAGCGACTGCTCCGGCGGCACTTGCACCACGTCGAGGCGCAACGCCTGGGCGCCGCCGTCCTTGACCCCGAAAACCGCCTTGGCCGTGTTGTCGAGCACAAAGTCAGCGGGGGCCGTGAAGGTGAAGCCGAGCTTGGGATGCAGGAACCGGCGGCCGCGCGCGAAGCCTTCGCTCGGGTCCTCGCCGTAGATCATGCCCTCGACATGCGCGAGATATTCGCCGCGGTCGCGCTGGCCGGAGCCGGGGCCGGTGTGCTGACGGGCATTGAGCGTGGCGTTGGAGACGCGTTCCGGCGTCGCCGGATGCGACGACAGGAAATCCGGCGCGCGCGGATCGATGTTGGCGGTGCGGGCGCGAAGCTGCGAGTTCAGGCCCATCGAATTGAGGAAGCGCTGCGCGCCGTAGGGATCGAATCCGGCGCGCGCCGAAATGCCGACGCCGATGCCGTCGGCTTCGAATTCCTGCGCGCGAGAAAAGCTCGCCAGCGCGATCTTGGACTTCGCCAGCGCCAGCGCACCCAGGTTAGGATCGGCCAGCAGGTCGTTGGCGACGCGGTTCACCAACACGGCCTGCCGGGTCTGCTCCTCGCGGATCGCGGCGTGGCGGGCGATCACGTGCGCCATCTCGTGCGACAGCACCGACGCAAGCTCCGAGGTGTCGTTGGCGAGTGCGATCAGACCGCGCGTCACGTAGAGCTGACCGCTCGGCAGCGCGAACGCGTTGATCGCCGGCGAGTTGAGGATGGTGACCTGGTATTTCAGGTCCGGCCGTTCCGAAGCTGAAACCAGCTTGTCGACGGTCTGGGCCAGCAGCGCTTGCAGCTTGGCGCTCTCGTAGGCGCCGCCATAGGCCGCGAGGATGCGCAGGTGCTCGCGCTGGGCCGCCGGCGACATTTCCACTTGGCGAGGGACAGCCGGCGACGAGACCTGGCTCTCGCCGGAGAAGTCGGCGGTGGTGCAGCCGGCGAGCAGGAGCGCAAGCACGGCCGGTACGGCGAGCCGGCGTGCCGTCTGTCTCGAAAGGATGTTTGTCTTGATGCCCATGCTGGCCATCAGTGTCCGTCGGCGATCTCGATTTGCTCGGGGCGGGTGGCTTCGATCCAGGGGCCGCCGCGCTCCTCGATGGTGCCGCGTACCCTAACATGGCGGCCGCCCAACTTTCTTAATTCCAGTCCGGCGGCTGTGAATGCCCGTTCGCTGCGCTTTTGCACGGTGACGGTAAAATCCTCCGACCAGCGGCGTCCGAAGTTCACATAGATGGTGGCGCCCGCCTCGCGCACCGACACGACCTTGCCTTCGACCACGGCGAAACGCCCCCGTTGCGCCAAAACCCCTGCGGGGTCCTCGGCCCGGCGCATCACATAGTGCGGGTCGCCCCACAAACCAATGCCGGCTGCCCGGGCGGTTCGCTCGGCGGCAAAAAGCTCGGCGGCGCAGCCGGCAGACCCGATCCGGGACCCGGCCCGTGCCAATCCGGCCGAAACCAGTGCGTGCTGGGCCGACGGCCGGTCCTCCGCCGCGAAAGCATAAGCCAGCAGCCGCCGGTGGCGGTCGGTGGTGGCGGGGCCGTGGCGTTTCAGAATGATGTCCTTGCCGCCAGCGAAGGCTTCCAGTTCGGCCTTGGCCGCCTCCGCGCCGCCGGCATGGCCGGGCTCTGCCTCGGGCGTCTCGATTGCGGCAAGCCGCACCTCACGGCCGTCGGTCAGGATGAGGGTGCGGCCATCGATCACCGTCCGGACGGTCGCCGTCCCGATGGTCTCAAGCTGGCAGGCGGGCGCGTTCTGGGCGTGGGCGCCGCCGGCAACCGTCATGGCCAGCGCGCACAAGAACTGCCGGTATACGAGACGCAATGAAGTCACCCCCGACGGTTGTAATTCAGCGTGAGAATACGGCGGTAGAACGGCTGCACGATGACAAAGCCGGGCCGGATTGCGCTTCGCTCTATCCGGGCTACAACTCCAGGGCAACTTTGTAACGGGAAACCAGTCCGATGCCGCAAGCCACCAACCGCAAGTACCGCATTTCCGTCATCCCGGGCGATGGCATCGGCAAGGAGACCGTGCCGGAGGGTGTGCGCGTGCTGGAAAAGGCCGCGTCCAAGTTCGGCTTTGCGCTGGAGCTGGATCATTTCGATTTCGCGTCCTGGGATTATTACGAAAAGCACCAGCGGATGATGCCGGAGGACTGGAAGGAGCAGATCGGCGGTCACGATGCGATCTTCTTCGGCGCCGTCGGCTGGCCGGCGAAGATTCCGGATCACATCTCGCTGTGGGGTTCGCTGATCCTGTTCCGGCGCGAGTTCGATCAGTACGTCAACCTGCGGCCAGTGCGGCTGATGCCTGGCGTGCCGTCGCCGCTTGCCGGAAGAAAACCCGGCGACATCGATTTCTGGGTCGTGCGCGAGAACACCGAGGGCGAGTATTCGTCGATCGGCGGGCGGGCGTTTCCCGGCACCGACCGTGAGATCGTCATGCAGGAGACGATACTGACCCGCATTGGCGTCGACCGCGTGCTGAAGTTCGCGTTCGAGCTGGCGCAGAAGACGCCGAAGAAGCATCTCACGTCCGCGACGAAATCGAACGGCATCGCCATCACCATGCCGTACTGGGACGAGCGCGTGGAGGCGATGGCGAAGAGCTATCCCGACGTGCAGTGGAACAAGTTCCACATCGATATTCTTTCCGCGTTGTTCGTGCTGAAGCCCGATACGTTCAACGTCGTGGTCGCGTCGAACCTGTTCGGCGACATCCTCTCTGACCTGGGTCCGGCCTGCACCGGCACCATCGGCATCGCGCCGTCCGGCAACATCAATCCCGAACGCAAATATCCGTCGGTGTTCGAGCCGGTGCACGGCTCTGCGCCGGACATCGCGGGGCAGGGCATCGCCAATCCGGTCGGGCAGATCTGGTCGGCGGCGATGATGCTCGACCATCTCGGCGAACCGGAAGCGGCCAAGGCGATCATGAAGGCGATCGAGGCAACGCTGATCGACGAGCGCACGCGCACCCGCGATCTCAAGGGCAAGGCCAGCACCGTGGATGTCGGCAAAGCCATCGCCGCGGCGCTTTGATGAGCGACATGCGCCCGTTCGAGGGCATTCGCGTCATCGATGCCACCCACGTGCTCGCCGGTCCGTTCGCGGCATATCAGTTGGGCCTGTTCGGCGCCGATGTCATCAAGGTCGAGGACCCGAACGATCCCGACCAGAGCCGGATGAGCGGCGGCGACCGCGCGCTCGCCCGCCAGGGCATGGGCACGTATTATCTGACGCAAGCCTCGAACAAGCGCTCGCTCACGCTCAATCTCAAGACTGAAGAAGGCCGCGACATCTTCAAGAAGCTGGTCGCGAGCGCCGACATTCTGGTGGAGAATTATCGGCCCGGCGCGTTCGATGCGCTCGGGCTGGGCTACGAGGCGCTGAGCGCGATCCATCCGAAGCTGATCTATTGCTCGATCTCGGCATTCGGCCACGGCGGTTCGCGCGGCTCGCAGACCGCCTACGACTTCGTGATCCAGGCCGCGACCGGCCTGATGGCGATGACCGGAACCCCCGAGGTGAACCCGGTCAAGCTCGGCGCGCCGGCCGTCGACTACGCGACCGGCACGATGGCGGCGTTCGCGCTCTCAAGCGCGCTGTTCCAGCGCGAGCGCACCGGGCGCGGGCAGCGCATCGATCTGGCGATGTACGACGTCGCGCTGACGCTCGCGGCCTCGCACGTGACGTCGTATTTCCGCACCGGCAACGGACCGAAGCCTTCCGGCACCGATCACCCGCACGCCACCAATTGCTGCTTCCAGACCAAGGAAGGCCTGCTCGCGCTCGGCGCCAGCAACCTGCGCCAGCAGCGCCGGCTGTGGACCCTGCTCGGGCGGCCGGAGATGGCGAAGGACAACAACGACCAGCGGCACGACGATCGCGCGCGCGAGATGGCCGCGCTCGGCGAGCTGCTGCTGGCGCGCACCGCCGACGAATGGGAAGCATTCTTCCAGGCCAATCACGTGCCGGCGGCGCGGATTCGCACCTTGCCCGAGGCAGTCGCCGATCCCCAGCTCGCGAGCCGGAATTTCCTGCACCGGCACGAGGCCGCGGCCGGCGTCGACGGCGCGTTCAGCGTGCCGGTGGCGGCGTTCCATCTGGCGCACGGCGGCGCACGCGTCACCTCGCCGCCGCCGGTGCTCGGCGCCGACACCGACGCGGTGCTTGGCGAACTGGGCTACGACGCGGCGGCGATCGGAAAGCTGCGGGCGGCGGCTGTGATTTGAGGGCGGCCGCGGCTCGCGTTCAGCGGCTCGGTGACGTATATCTTTCGCCAGCGGTCCCGTAGCTCAGCTGGATAGAGCGACGGTTTCCTAAACCGTAGGTCGGAGGTTCGAGTCCTCCTGGGATCGCCAGAGATTCCCCACTGATCGCGCTATTCGGCGGCCTGGATCGGCGCTTGCCGAGGCATGACCCGGAAATTCCCTGTGTCGAGAACCAGCCCGGCCAGCCGCGCTCCGACCGCCATCAGCTCCTTGTCGAAGCGGCTCTCGTGCGACGGCTCCGCATAGCAGAGCACGAATGTGCCGATCGTCTTGCCGCCGGCGCCGAAGATCGGAACCGACTGGAGCGAGCGGAGACCGCTATCCAGGCAGAGCTTGCGCCATCCCGCGTCGAACTCGTTGTCGGCGGCGATGTCCGGACAGGTCACGCCGTGGCCCGTCATCACCGACTTGACGCACGACCCGATAAACGGCGTGTTGAACTTTACGGACGTGATCGTTGCGGAAAAATTCGGCGGCAGGGCCGGGAAGAACGCGCGCTCGAAGCCGGTGCGCGCGGAATCCGCCGCGGTGATGCCGGCGACCGCTTCGGTGTCTTCGGCTTCCATCAGCTTGCAGATGGCGATGAGAATAAAGGCGGCAGGCGCGCCGGTTTCCACCAGCTCGCGGACGTACCGTTCCGCAACTTGAAGCCGTCGCTCGCGACTTGTCTGCATCTATCTCCCCGAGCGACCAATATAGAGCAGACCTGCACCGGCCGATATGTCAATTGACACGATACGCGAGTGACGTATGTGCGAATGCAGACATTGCATTCGAGCGTCGTTTTAATTGAATTGTCAGCGTTCCGGCCTTAGTGCCGCCGCGCGCGGCCCGTTATTCGTGGCCTGCGCGCACGGTCTGTGCCAGCACGCCTTGCCGGCGCCGGCTGCGTAGCCACGGCAGCACCAGCGCCAGCACCACCATCGCCCACAGCACGTTGCCGAGCGTCGACGAGAACAGGATGCTGGGATCGCCCTGGCCGACGCGCAGCGCGCGCAGGAAATACTGTTCGAACAGCGGTCCCATCAGCACGCCGATCAGGATGGCGGTGACCTCGTAGCCGGTCTTGCGCGCGATATAGCCGATCACGCCGAAGCCGAGCGCGAGCCCCATGTCGAACACGTATTCTCGCTCGGAGAACGCCGCGATGGTGACCAGCGACAGGATCAGCGGCACCAGGAAGCGCGTCGGTATCCACACCACGCGGCTCATGTAGCGCGCCAGCGGCAGGATCATCAGCGCCATGAAGATGTAGCAGACCAGCATCTGCATATAGACGCTGTAGACGAACTCCGGGCGTTCGATGAACAGGCGCGGACCGAGCACGATGCCGTGGTAGGTCAGCACGATGGTCATGATTGCGCCGGTGGTGCCGCCCGGAATGCCGAGCGCGAACACCGGGACCAGCGTGCCGGAAGTCACGCCGTTGTTGGCGGACTCGGGCGCGATGACGCCGGGCGGATGGCCGGTGCCGTAGAGCTCCGGCGTCTTCGAGAGCAGCTTGGAATAGTGATAGGCGAGGAAGGCCGCTACCGTGGAGCCGGCGCCGGGGAGAATTCCGATCACCAGCCCGATCAGCGAGGTCCAGACCGTCTGCCACCAGTAGCGCCCGGTGAGCCAGAGGCCCTCCAGCGTATCGGCCCAGCGCGCGTTTTTGGCTTTCGAGAGATCCTCGTTGCGCACGATGGTTTCGCTTTCGAGCATCACGAAGGCTTCGGAGATCGCGAACAGCCCGATCAGCGCGGGGATC
This sequence comes from Rhodoplanes serenus, assembly GCA_945897515.1. Taxonomy (GTDB): domain Bacteria; phylum Pseudomonadota; class Alphaproteobacteria; order Rhizobiales; family Xanthobacteraceae; genus Z2-YC6860. The sequence goes on from CAMDFO010000039.1 coordinate 31,516, forward strand.
AGCGGCACGCCGTCGTAGAGCTCCAGCAGGCCGAAGGTGGCGCGCGGCGTGCCGAACACCGGATCGACGCCGATGGTGCCGATCATCAGTCCGAAGAAGCCGGCGATCAGGCCCTTCATCAGGTCCTGCGCCGCGATCGCCGCGATCAGTGTCAGCCCGAACACGATCACCACGACCATCTCGACGCTGCGGAAATAAAGCCCGAGCTGGGCGAGCAGCGGCAGCGCCGCCATGGTGGCGACCGTGGTGACCAGGCCGCCGAATGCCGACGCGGCGAAGCAAAGCACGAGCGCCTGCTGCGCCTGGCCCTTCTTGGTCATCGGATAGCCGTCGAGCGTGGTGGCGACCGCGCCGCCTTCGCCCGGCATGTTGAACAGGATCGCCGGAATGCCGCCGCCAAGCTGGGTGGTGCAATAGAGCGAGATCATGAACGCCATCCCGCTCTCGATCTCCATGTAGAGCGTGAGCGGGAGCAGAATGATCAGCGTGTTCTGTGCACTGAAGCCGGGCAGGATGCCGACGATGGTTCCGAGCAGCATTCCGGGCAGGATCACCCACCACAGGCCGAGTGAGCGCACGAACAGCTCGGCAAGCTGGGCCGTGGAGACGTCCATGCTCAGGCCCCGGACGCTTTGGAGAGCAGGTCGATGAGCACGCCGCGCGGCAGCTTGCTGTCGAGCAGCGTGATGAGGCTGAGATGGACGAACGCCGCCGAGACGAACGACACGCCGAGCAGCGTGCGGAGGCGTGTCACGCCGAGCAGCCGCATGCACCCGATGAGCAGAAGAAACAATCCGACGGTGGCTCCGACCCAGTAGATCGTCACCACGTAGACCAGCACCATCAGCGTCAGGCCGAGGCGCTGCCGGTTAAAGGCGTCATTGGCGAACAGCGCGCCCGTGCTCCAGTCGGCCTCGCCCGAGCGGATTTTCAGCCCAAGCCGGACGAGATGCGCGACGCACAGCGCCAGCAGCACCAGGCCGATGCAGATGCCGGTGGCCTTGGCCTCCCAGACCAGATCGACGGTCGAGATCAGATAGTAGGCGGTGAGTCCGCAGCCGAGCGCCGGAATGATGAAATCGGCGCCCAGCGCCTGACGCGGCTGGGGCTCCTCCAAGTCCGGATTGCTCATGGCCGCGCCGCCCGCTTCGCGTTCGCGCTACTTGCGGCCGCCCCGCGCGGTGAGCTGTTGCTCGTACTGCAGCGCAAGCTTGACCATGCCCTCGGCGTAGTCGTGGCAGGTCTTGCGGTCGCCCCACACCAGCGCCTCGACCGGGTTGCCGCTCTTGACCCACTGCTCGCGGAACGCCGGCGAGGCGTGGGCCTCCTTGGCGGTCCGTTGCAGCAGATCGAATTGCTGCGGGTTGGCATCAGCCCATTCGGTGTGGACCGCCCATGAGCGCGACGAAGAGAGTTCCGGGATACGGGTGCCGAACGCCCCATTGATGGTCGGTGCGTTGTCGGTCTGCGCGGCGAAAATGTTGGTCTCGTTGAAGACGCCAAGAATGCGGAACTTGTCGTTGAGTGCGAGCGTGTTGGCGATCGGCAGTGCGCCGACCTCGGTCTCGCCGCTGAGCATGGCCATGAAGCTCGGATTGCCACCGCCGTAGGGGATGTAGTTGAACTTCGCGCCGGTGGCGTCGGCGAGCGCCATCATGCCGATGGTCGCGGGATGCGGGATTCGGCTGAGCGCGACGTTGAGCGGCCGGCGCTTGGCGGCCTCCACCAGCGCCTTGACGTCCTTGATCGGCGAGTCGCGGCGCACGAACACGCACGAGTCGTCGATGTCGGTGCGGCAGAAATAAGTGAAGTCCTGCGGGAATTTGTAGGTCGGCTTCTGGGTCGCGTACATGATCATTTCCGGACCCATGTTGCCGAACAGCAGGTTGTGGCCGTTCTTCTCGCGCTTCTCGACGTAGAGCGTGTAGCCGACCTGGCCGCCCGCCGCGGCGTGGAATTCATACTCGAACGGCTTGCCCAGCAGCTTGGACCACGCCGCGTCGAACGAGCGCGCCAGCTTTTCCGCGCCGCCGCCCTGGCCGGTCGGGATCAGCACGCGCATGTTGCGCGAGGGATAGGCGGCCTGTGCGGAAGCATGGCGCAGGAACGACGGTGCGGCGAGCACGCCGGTCGTGGCGGCGAGGCCGCCGAACAGCGCGCGGCGCGAGATGGATGGCGATCGGGTCGTCATGTCGTTTCTCCCTGGATAACTTTTTGTCTTTGGTCGATCTTAGCCCGTAGCCCGGATGGAGCGAAGCGCAATCCGGGACTGCGACCGATTGACGGAACGGCCCTGGCTAAATCCCCATCATCTTCAACTGGAATTCCGGATAGCGCAGACCGGCTGTCACACCGGCAGGCAATGCCTGTTCCAGCGAGGCGATCTCGGCCTGGCTCAGCTCGATCTCGGTTGCAGCGATGTTCTGTTCCAGAAACGTCCGCCGCTTGGTGCCGGGGATCGGAACGAGATCGTCGCCCTTCGCCAGCAGCCAGGCGAGCGCGACCTGCGCCAGGGTGCAGCCCTTGGCGCTTGCCTTGCTCGACGAGCCGCGACATCGCGCCGACGGTGTCCTCGATCGGCACGTCGGGGTCGACGCGGTGCTGGTAATACAGGTCGAGATGATCGACGCCGAGCCGCTTCACGCTCGCTTCAAAAGCGGACATCACATATTCCGGCTTGCCGTTGACGCCGCCGCGCTTACCGTCCGGGCCGCGCACGTTGCCGAACTTGGATGACAGGATCACCTTGTCGCGCTTTCCCTTGAGCGCCTGGCCGACCAGCGTCTCATTCTTGCCGGCCGAATAAGCATCTGAGGTGTCGAAGAAATTCAGACCGAGCTCGATGGCGCGATGGACCGTGGCAATCGATTCCGGATCGTTCGGAACGCCGTATTCGCCGCTCATGCCTGAGCATCCGAGCCCGATCGCCGAAACGCGCAGGCCCTGCGAGCCGAGTTGTCGCTGCTTCATCATCTCTGCTTTCCCAATCTAAAGAGGCGGGGCCGTCAGCCCTTGCTCATATCCAGCACGATCTTGCCGCGCGCGTGCCCGGTGTTGACGTGTTCGTAAGCCTTGATTGCATCGGCGAAGGCATAGACCTTGCCGACCTGCGGCTTGAGCGCGCCGCTCTGCACCAGCGCACCGAGATCGTCGAGCAGCGCGCCGTCGTATTTCACCGGCGCCGGCTTGACCGCGACGTCGGTGCGCGGCGGCGGTTGCGTCATCGGCGGCACGGAAATGTGGACGATGGCGCCGCCGGGCTTGAGCACGCGGAACGACTGGTAGCGCACGTCGCCGCCCATCAGATCGAACACCAGATCGCAGTCCTTGATGGCATCGGCGAAATCGCCCTTGGTGTAGTCGATAACGATATCGGCGCCGAGCGAGCGGATGAAGTCGAGGTTCTTCGCGCTCCCGGTGGCGGCGACGGTCGCGCCTCGATGTTTGGCGATCTGGATCGCGATCGAGCCGACGCCGCCCGCGCCGGCGTGGACCAGAATTTTCTGGCCGCTCGAGACCTGGCCGGTTGTGACGATCCCGGCCCAGGCGCTCAATCCGGCGACGCAAAGCGACGCCGCGCCGACGTGATCGGTGCCGGCGGGTTTTTTCGCCACGGTGGAGGCATCGATCGCGACGAGATCGGCATGCGTACCCCAGCGCGTCTGGTCGGCCACGCCCCAGACTTCGTCGCCAACAGCGAACTCCTTCACGTCCGCGCCGACCTTTGTGACCACGCCGGAGCAGTCGCGGCCGAGCACGTGCGGGAAATTCAACGTCATGCGCGCCTTGGCGTAGCCCTGGGCGATCTTGCCGTCGACCGGATTGACACTTGCCGCACGGACCTGGATCACCACGTCGCGCGGCCGCGGCTCGGGAGCGGCCACTTCCGCGATACGCAGCGATGCGACGCCGTCGTAGCCGTTGAGGGTAAGGGCCTTCATCGTGCTCACGCCGGCAGCGCGAGGGATTCGATCAGCGGCGCGACCGACTTGGAGTCTTCGATCGCCCAAAGCTGCTTCGCCAATTCGCTGGCCTTCTTTTCGCCGAACACCGGATCGACCAGATCGTGGAATTTCGCGATCAGGCCGTCGTCGTCGAGCGGCACGATGCGCGAGCCCCAGGCCTCGTCGGCTTGGCGCACGAACTTCCCGGCATCGGTGTGCACGGTAACGCGCGCCGGACGGAGCCGGGGATAAAGCTGGTCGATCTCGGCCGGCGCCGAGACGGTGAGCTTGTCGGCGAACGCGGCGAACGCCGGATCGTTACGCGTTTTGTCGTCGAAGTGCTCGAACTTGACGCCGCGGTACCGCGCCGCCAGCCCAACCAGGTATGGAAAGCTCAATTGCGCGTTGGCGAAGCTGTCCCAGGGCACGTGAGCGTGCTCGGCCGCGATCTTGTAGGTCTCGACCTCGATCTTCCTGATGTCGTCGAACTTGATGCTCTCATCGTTGAGCAGTTGGAAGGTCGCCTCGACCGCCGGCTGGATGTGGCGGCAGCAGGCATACGGCTTGATGTAGCAGTCGGTGATACCGAACTCGGCCTGCGGCGGCAGCGTGATCGGCCGCGCCTTGTCGATGCGGCCGAACGCGAACGCCTGCATGAAGCCGTCGCGCGACTCGATCACGCCGGGCGGGCCTTCGACGCCCTGCTCGGCGAGCAGCGCCGCCTGCATGCCTTCGCGCGAGGCGTGTCCGGCGTGCAGCCGCTTGATGTCGCCGCCGCCGTTGACGAAGGCGAACAGCCCGGCGGAGCTCGATGCGGCGATGCCGAGCGCATTGGCAAATTGCACGGCGTTCATGCCGCGCAGCTTTCCGGTCGCCATCGCGGCCCCGAACGGCCCGACCGCGCTGGTCGGATGGAAGCCTCGGTGCCGCAGGTCGGGCGCGCAGGCGCGGGCCAGACAGATATTGGTCTCGTAGCCGGCGACGACCGCTTCGATCAGCGCCGCGCCGCTCACGTTGCGCTCGTAGCCGACACTCAGCGCCGCCGGGATCACCACGCAGCCGCAGTGCGCGGAGCCGGCGCGATAGCCGTCGTCGAGCTCGATGCCGTGCGCCGCGGTGCCGCCGAGGAACGCGGCGTCGAGCAGGTCGGCGCGGCGCTTGCGTCCAGGAACCGGGATTTTTCCGGCGGGGCGGACGGCGGCCAGCACATTCTCGGCTGAGGTCGCGACCTCGCCGCCGGCGCCCGCGATCATCACGCCGACGGTGTCGAGCAGGTGGCGCTTGGCGTAGTGCCGCGCCTCGTCCGGCAGCGCGTCGTAGCGCAGGCCGTGGGCGAACTGCACGATCTGGTCGGTCGCGCCCGCGGCGGGCTGCAGCGTGTGTACGGCTTCGGCGTGGGACATCGCGGTTCCTTGGGATTTTCTGAGCGGTGTTTGGATTTGAGGCATAGTTTACACGGTCACGCCGGTGCGAGCCATACTCTCCGCTGTCATGCCCGGCAATGACAACCGAGAGAGCGGAGTATCGGGGAACGCGCCGTGCGTTACGTCACCCGTATCTTCTCCAGCACCGGCAGCAGATACGAGATGAACTGCGGCGGGTCCTCGCTCATCGGGAAGTGGCCGAGCCCCTTCATGATCGTGGCCGGCGCACCGGTGCGTTTGCCCACGTCGAGCGTGCCCTCGCTGGTGCAGGAATAGTCGTATTCGCCGGTCAGCAGATAGAGGTTCGAGGCACGGCCGTCGATCTGGTCGACCTTGCCGCGGATGTCGCCGTCGACCTTGTAGAAATGCAGGTCGCCCTTGAACACGCCGGGGCCGCTCTGCATGTAGTGCCACAGCGTTTCCCAGCGGTGATTGTCCGGCGCAGTCGGCGAGATCAGGCCGGACACCACGCCGGCGGACACTTCGCCCACCGACACATCGGGCCGATGCAGCCAGTTCACGTCGTAGTACGGCGCGACATGCGCCGCGGTCTCCAGCCCGATGATGGCGCGGAAGCGCGCGGCGTGCTGGTGCGCGAGATAGAGCACGATGCGGCCGCCGATCGAGCAGCCCATGACCACGGGCTTGTCGAGCTCCAGCGCATCGGAGATCTGCAGGATCATGTCGATGTAATCGCGCGAGGTGAGCTTGTATTCCTCGTTCTGCCAGCCGTCGGGCGGAGAGGATTTGCCGTGCCACGGCATGTCGAACACGATCACCCGGTAGTTGTCGGTGACGCGCTTGTCGTTGAGCAGGCCGCGGTATTGCCGCCCGTCCGAGCCGGCGGTGTGCAGGCACAGCAGCGGAATCCCCTGGCCGGCCTCCTCGATGTAGAGCCGGTGCGGCCGGCCGAGCAGGTCGAAATTCAGATAGCGGCCGGTGATCGGCTCGAAGCGCGGGCTCATTGTACGGCCTCCTTGCGCGGAGCGGCGAGCACGTCCTTGATGTAGAGCAGGTTCGCCATGAACGTGTGCATGTCGCCTTCGATCTTGAGCTTGCCGCGCTTGAACAGCGCGAAAATGTCGTTGTGGCCGGGCGGTGGAATTTTTCGCCAGAATATCTCCCATTCGTCGCGCGGGGCGCGCAGCGCGAAGCTGTAGCTCGGCGTGACGAAGGGGCCGGGGGTAATCGAGACGACGCGGCCCTCGATGATCTTCACGAGATAGGGGGCGTCGCCGATTTCCAGCATGAAGGTGGTGCTGAGATAGCGCCCGCGCCGGACGATATTCGGGTCGGCGTTCACCAGGTCGGCGATGCGTTCGATCATTGTCAGATTCCTCCACCACATTCTCTGCTGTCATCACCCGCGAAGGCGGGTGATCCAGCTTTTGCAAAGCGTAGGCTTGTCCGACGACTGGATGCCCCGCTTTCGCGGGGCATGACAGTGGAGTGTGTGGTTGCGGGCAAGGGCATACACGAGCAAGAGCAACATCATGCCAGCCTCACCAGCGCATCGACGGCGACGACACCCTGGCCTTCGGACCGCACGATCAGCGGATTGATTTCGGCTTCGGCAACGGCGGGGCCGTCGGAGACCGCGAGTTGCGACAGCGCGACCAGGGCCTTGGCCAGCGCGTCGAGATCGCCGCGTGGCTTGCCGCGATAGCCGGCGAGCGCCTTGAGCGCCTTCACTTCGCCGATCATCTCGCGGGCAACGTCCAGATCGATCGGGGCGAGTCGGAGCGATCGATCCCTATGAATTTCCGCGAGGATGCCGCCGGCCGCCAGCATGATTGTCGGGCCGACGTCGGAATCCACCCGATAGCCGATCAGCACTTCGCCGAGGCCCGTCGTCATGGGCTGAACCAGCACGCGGTCGGCTTTAATATTTCGGCGAATGTCGCGGATCGCCGCGAGAAGACCATCGCCGTCCAGTACGTTGAGAACCACGCCGCCCACGTCGGACTTGTGCGCGATGGCCGCCGACAGCGCCTTCACGGCGAGCGGATAAGCGAACGGCAGCGGCGGCTCCTTGTCGATGGTGGCGTCCAGCGCAACGGAGGTTGCGTGAGATATGCCCAGACGGGCCAGCAAGCCGTAAGCTTCCAGTTCGTCGAGCATGCGGCCGTCACCCTTCGCAGAGCTGTGCG
>CAMDFO010000040.1 GCA_945897515.1 Rhodoplanes serenus
GTCAATCAGTATCGCGCTGCCAGCGGCCAGTCACGGCCGCTGTGCTTCACGGAGATCGGCTACCTTTCCGGACAGGAGTGGGGCATGGTGCCCGGCGCGTTTTTGTGGCGCGCCCCGTACAACAATACGGTTGCGGAGCATGCGCAGTATCTTGCCGATGCGGTGCGGCTAGCGCGGCGCCAGGGCAATGTGCGGCTGATGATAATTTTCAACGTGGACTTCACCTATTGGGCGGACGACCCGCAGGCAGGTTTTGCCATGGTGCGGCCTACAGGCGATTGCCCGGCGTGCACCGCGGTGCAGCAGGCAATGGCCGGCGGCTAGCGCGCTACTGCGGCGCGGCGGCCGCCACTGCAGTCTGGTACTTTTCGCGGTTGGCGCTGCGCGCCGGCAACACCATCAAATACATTCCGCTTCCGGTGACGGTCGGCTTTACCGCCGGGATCGCCGTCATCATCGTCGCGAGCCAGGTGAAGGAGCTTCTCGGCTTGCAGCTTGAGCATGAGCCGGTGGACCTTCTGCCGAAAGCTGTGGCGCTGTGGGGCGCACTGCCCACCTTGAATATTCCGACCGCCGCCATCGCGTTTCTGTCGATCGCCACCATCGTGACCGTGCGGCGGCTGCGGCCGGGTTGGCCATCCTTCCTGATCGCCGTCGCGCTTGTCTCCGTGCTCGTGCCGATATTTCAGGTCGAGGTCGCAACCGTCGGTTCGCGCTTCGGCGCGATGCCGGACCATCTTCCATCGCCTTCGCTTCCAACCTTCAGTTGGGCCAAGCTGCAAGCGGTGCTTCCCGATGCCATGGCGATTGCGCTGCTCGGCGCGATCGAATCGCTGCTCTCGGCAGTCGTGGCCGACGGCATGACCGGCCGGCGTCACCGCTCCAACTGCGAGCTTGCAGCCCAGGGAATAGCCAACCTCGCATCGGTCGCGTTCGGCGGGATCACCGTGACCGGCACCATCGCGCGCACCGCGACCAACATCCGCGCCGGCGCGCGCGGGCCGATCGCCGGCCTGTTCCATTCCGGTTATCTGCTGCTGTTCCTGATCGTGGCGGCGCCGCTCGTCGCCTACATCCCGCTGGCCGCTCTCGGCGGCGTGCTCGCGGTCGTCGCCTGGAACATGACCGAGAAGGAAGAGTTCCGGTCGCTGCTGCGCGGCTCGCGCGGCGACGCCTTCGTTCTCCTGGTGACGTTCCTGCTCACCATCTTTGTCAATCTCATCGTGGGGATCGGCGCCGGTGTGGTGCTCGGCGCGCTGCTGCTGATGCACCGCATGGCCGAAGCGGTCGAGGTCGAGGTCGGATCGCCCCTCATTGCGGAAGACGAATCGGACAGCGCGCAGCAGCGCGAGCACTACGATCCCGCGCAGGCGCGCGATCCCGATGTGATGGTGTATCGGATCAACGGCGCGTTCTTCTTCGCGGCGACCGCGCGCGTCACGTCGATCCTGGAGCGGATCGGCGCCAATCCGAAAACATTCGTGCTGGATTTCGCCGACGTGCCGCTGATCGACAGCACCGCTGCGCGCGCGCTCGATACCATCGCCGGCAAGCTGAGGCGCGAGGGCACGACGGTGTATTTCGCGGCGACCCGCCCGGCCGTGCGGGCCACACTGATGCAGGCCGGCTTGACGGAGCCGCATGTGTATTATGCGGCGCGCGTCGCCGATGTCCCATCGCCGTCGCAAACCGGAGCATCGGGCTAGCCCGTTGGCGACGGCGGCCCGGGGGGCGCTCGAACGCCGGCCGCGTCAAAGCAGGAATATGCTGAACGCCTTGTCGATCACAAGCTTGATCAGCTTGTCGCGAAACCGCTGAATGCGAGCCGCCGATATCCCGGCTTGGGTCAGAGCGAACATCTTCGCCAGTTCAACCCGGCCCTCGACCAGATCGGTGAACTCCTCCTTGTCGAGCGTGCCGGCCGCGAGCTTTTCGGTCCAGCGTTTCAACTGCGTTTTGGAATTTTCCAGGAACGCTTCGGCATCCTCCCGCCCTGCATCCAGCAGGCTCTTCAGGTCGCCTTTGGCGATATCTTTCACGCCATCCACGACACCCGAAAAGAAGTCGTCGAATTTGCTCATGATCCGTTCCCCCTCGTCTATTCTTTCGGGCCCGCCGCAGCGATGCTGGAGCAGGACTTGGATTCCTTCTTGTTCACCTCAAGGCAGATGATCAGGTCGTAGGCCTCTGCGAGCTGCGCCTTCTTCTCGACTCGGTATTCGTCGCCGACCTTTCCTCGGGTCCGCCAAATCCGAACGAAAGAGCCGTAGAGACGGCCTTCCGGATTGCGCAGGATCTGCCACTGCTGCGCGGTGATCTGATTGGCCGGCAGCCCCGCCGCGTATTCGTAGGCGGCATCGATCTTGGTCGTAAGGGTCTCGACTTCGATTCTCCGGGTCGCGTAAGCCTCGCCAGACTTGTCGACCAAGGCCAGCGTCTCGGCCTTCAGGGTCGTTGCATTCTTGTACGCGTCCGCATTGAACTCGGAGATCAGCGGCGCGCAGCCGGACAAGAAGGCCAGAACGGCCAGCAGCGCAAACGCACGCCGGGCCCCACGATACGCAATAGACATGGTACCTCCCACGCAACACACACACCGACGAACCATAGCAATTAAGTTGCGCAGACCAGAATATACTACCGGCGAAACTTGAAAAGTGGCGGCCTTGGATTTGGGCCTGTTGGCGGTCTCGCCGCCTGGTGCCATGAAGGGCGCCTGGCCTGAACGGGACCCGGAGACTCATCGATGAACGGCGCTGAAAGTCTAGTCCACACCCTGCTCGCATGCGGCGTCGACACCTGCTTTTCCAATCCCGGCACCAGCGAAATGCATTTCGTCGCGGCGCTGGACCGCATTGCCGGGATGCGCTGCATCCTCGGCCTGCAGGAGAACGTCGTCACCGGTGCGGCCGACGGCTACTACCGCATGACGAGGAAACCCGCGGCCACGCTGCTGCATTGCGGACCGGGTCTCGCCAACGGCCTGTCGAATTTGCACAACGCGCGGCGCGCCCGCTCCGGCATCGTCAACGTGGTGGGCGATCAGGCGACCTATCACCGGCCGCTCGACGCGCCGCTCACGGCGGACGCCGAGGGCTGGGCGCGGCCGGTCTCGACCTTCGTGCGGACCACGCAGTCGTCGGACAAAGTGGGGATCGACGCCGCCGCCGCCGTGCAGGCGGCGCGCACTGCGCCCGGCGGCATCGCGACGCTGATCCTGCCGAGCGACGCATCGTGGGACGAAGGCGGCGTGGTCGGCACGCCGCTGCCCGTTCCGGCGGCCGCTCCGGCCGATCCGCACGCGGTGCGCAACGCCGCACGGGTGCTGCGGGAGAACAAGAACGTCCTGATCCTGCTCGGCGGCGAAGCCGTGCACGCTTCGGCGCAGCGTCTCGCGTGGCGGATCGCTTCGATGACCGGCGCGCATCTGATGACCGAAGGCTCGAACGCCCGCACCGAGCGCGGCCAAGGACGCCTGCCGCTGGAACGCATTCCCTATGCCAATGAGCCGGCGGTGAAGGCGCTCGCGCCTTACGGACACATCATCATGGTCAACGCGGTGCCGCCGATCGGCTTCTTCGCCTATCCGGGCAAGCCGAACCGCTTCTATCGCGACGGCGCGGGCCTGCATGTGCTCACCCGTTTCGAGCAGAGCGCGGACGCAGCGTTGCAGGCGCTGGTCGACGAACTCGGCGCGCCGCCCGCCGCCATTCCGGACAACGGCCCGAGGCCGCAGGTCCCGCGCGGCAAGCCGACGCCGGAGACTCTCGCCACCACCGTTGCCGCGGTGCTGCCCGAAGGCGCGGTGATCGTGGACGAGTCGGTCAGCTACGGCCGCGGCTTCTTCAAGAACACCCATTGCGCGGCGCCGCACGACTGGCTGCAGATCATGGGCGGCGCGATCGGCGCCGGCGTGCCGCTCGCAGTCGGCACGGGCGTCGGGCTGCGCGCGCTCGGCGCCAACGATCGGCGCGTGCTGGCGCTGCAGGCCGACGGCTCGGCGATGTACACGATGCAAGGGCTATGGACCCAGGCGCGCGAGAAGCTGCCAGTCACCACCGTGATCCTGTCGAACCGCAAGTATCAAATCCTGCTCGGCGAGTACATGGCGGTGGGGGCCAATCCCGGACGCACCGCGATGGATATGCTCGATCTCGGCAATCCCGACATCGGCTGGGTGAAGCTCGCCGAAAGCCTCGGCATGGAAGGCGCGCAGGCCGACAACCTGGAGACGCTCGGCGACCTGATGGCGGAGTCGTTCCGCCGGCCGGGGCCGTTCCTGATCGAGCTGGCGATTTAGCGAATTCGATTGTCTCTCTCTCCTTCGTCATGCCCGGGACAAGCCCGGCCATGACGTGGATAGACGTGCACCTCGGACAAACCACTGTTAGGCTTGCCCCAAACGACAGGGAGGAGTTCTGGAAATGACCACGCGCCGGAGCCTGATCACACGCCGCACGCTGCTTCGCAGCGCCGCCGCCACCGCAGCATTCACCGCCGCGCCGGCCTTCGCGCAGAGCGGCAGCGCATGGCCGGATCACAACGTGCGCATGATCGTCCCCTATCCGGCGGGCGGCTCGACCGACGTGCTGTTCCGTATCCTGTCGGAGAAGCTGAAGGAAAAATTCGGCCAGGCGTTCGTGGTCGAGAACCGGCCAGGCGCGTCCGGCAATCTTGGCATCGACCAGGTCGTCAAGAGCACCGCCGACGGCTACACCATCGGCTGCGCGACGGTCGGGCATTTCTCGATCAACCAGTTCCTGATCGCGACCATGCCGTTCAACGCGGAGAAGGACCTGGTCGCGCCGGCGCTGACCTATGAGCTGCCGAACGTCGCGGTGGTCTCAGCCAAGCACGTGCCGGCGACCACGCTTCCCGAGTTCATCGCCTGGGCCAAGGCCCGGCCGAACGGCATTTCGATCGGCAGCCCGGGACCGGGCACCACGCCGCATCTGTCCGGTGTGCTGTTCGAGGCCCGCGCCGGCGTGAAGGCGGTGCACGTGCCGTTCCGCGGCGCGGCGCAGACCATCCCGGCGATGCTTTCGGGCGACGTGAACTTCGCGGTCGACAATCTCGCATCCTACATCTCGCAGATCGAGGCCGGCACCATGCGCCCGCTCGCCGTCACCTCGGCGCAGCGCTGGCCGACCCTGCCGAACGTGCCTACGATGGCCGAAGCCGGCGTGAAGGATTTCGTCGTCACCTCTTGGTCCGCCTATGTGGTCCCGAAGGCCACCCCGCGCGCCATGGTCGACAGGCTGTCCGCCGCGCAGAAAGAGTTCGCAGCCGACGCCGCGCTGCAGAAGCGGTTCCTCGCCGCCGGCGCGCGCCTGCTCTCCAGCACGCCGGAGGAGGCCGCAGCCTTCGCCGCGAAGGAGACCAAGATGTGGCAGGAGGTGGTGCGGCTTGCGGGATTGAAGCCGCAGTAGCCCACGATGCAAAAGGCCAAGGTCGATCAGCCGCCGGAGCATTGGGATCGGCTGTTTGCCAGCCCCGGCATTCTTGGCATCGTCACCACGGTCGACCGCGAAGGCCGGATCAATGCCGGCTCGTTCGCCACCGTGGTTCGCGTCGTGCACGATCCCGTCCAGATCGCCTTCACGGCGAATTCCAGCGGCAGGGACACCTACGACAACATCCGCGAAAACGGGCAGTTCGTGGTCAACCTGCCGCCGTTCGACCGCGCGATTCTGGAGAAGGTCTGCATCGTCGGCCTGCCGTTCGCGCCCGGCGTGAACGAACTTGAGAAGGCGGGCCTGACCGCGCTGCCGTCGCGCGTCGTCAAGCCGCCTCGCATCCAGGAGTGTCCGCGGCATTTCGAATGCGAGGTGGTCTGGATCAAGGAATGGCAGGATCGCGCCATGATTGTGGGCAACGTGGTCGCGGCTTCGACCGATGCGGATTGCGTCGATGCGGACGGGTTCGTGATCTGGGATCGATTGCACGCCGTCACATACTGCGGCGCGCCGTACCTCAATAAGCCACCGTATCAGCACACGTTCGCGGCGGCTTATCAGACCATGACGGTTGCAACGCCGTATGAGGGCCCCGAAGTGGCCGCCTTCAACCGTGTGGTTTCCGAGTTGAAGATCTAATCGTCACTCCACGCGGATGTTCGCGGCCTTGATGATCGGCCCCCACCGGTCGATCTCGTTCTTGAGAAACGTCGCGAGGTCCGCCGGCGTTGCGCGCTCGCGAGGCGGCGGCACGTTTCCGAATTTCGCCAGTGCGGCCCGGTAGGCCGGATCGTCGATCGCCTGCCGGACCATGTCGTTGAGCGTGCTGACGATCGGCTGGGGCGTGCCTTTGGGCGCATAGAGCGCGGTGAAGTTCAGGAACTTGAAGCCCGCGACGCCCTGCTCCTGCAACGTCGGGACGTTTGGCAGAAGCGACGACCGCTCCAGGGTGGTGACACCGGCGGCCGAGACGACCCCCCGCTCCAGTTGCGGCGCTGCCGCGCCGGCGGCATCGCACAGCATGTCCAGTTGGCCGCCGATCAGATCGGTCATCGCCGGCGCGGTGCCTCGATAGGGCACCAGGATGAAATTGGTCCGGAGCGCGCTCATCAGCAGAATGGCGCAGAGGTGTGACGCGGAGCCGGGTCCGCTGTTGCCGATCGTGACCTTCAGGCTGCCGCTCTCGATCGCCTGGCGAAATTCACCGAAAGTCCCGCTCATCAGGCCTTTTCGCGACATGACAACCAACGGCGTGAACGCCGCCAGGCTGATCGGCTCGAAGTCGGTGACGGAATTGTATTCGAGCTTGGCATAGAGCGCGGGACTGACCGCCATGCCGATGCCGGTAAACAAAAGCGTGTAGCCGTCCGGCCGGGCTTTGGCGGCACGAAGCACGCCGATATTGCCGCCGGCGCCTCCGACGTTTTCGATCACGATGGTCTGGGTCTTGCCCATCGATGCCGCGAGTGCGCGTGCGACCACGTCCGCCGGGCCTCCGGCGGCAAACGGCACGATCATCGTGATCGGCTTCGACGGAAACGGCTGCGCCGATGCAACCAGAGGCAGCAGCCAGAGGCCGATGATTGCCATCAATTTCACGCGCACACTCGGACTCCCGTTTGAGTTGGCCGGAGCGTAGGCCGACAGGGTGTTGGTCGCCTAGAGAAAACTCTGCGGATCGACATCCACCTCGAGCTTGAGTGTGCCCTTGGTCTTCGGCGCCGCAGCGAGCCATTCGCGCATGAACGCCGAGAGGTCGTAGGCGCGCGGCGATTTCACCAGCAGCCGAAAGCGGAAGCGGCCACGCACCACAGCGAGCGGCGCCTCGGCGGGGCCGAGCACCTTGACGCGCTCGTCGAGCGGCGAGATCGCCGCAAGTTTCCTCGCATACTGCTCGGTCAAATGCTTGTCGCCGCCTGAAATCAAGAGGCTCGCCAGCCGGCCGAACGGCGGATAGTGCATCGCCTCGCGCGCCGCGATCTCGGCCGAGTAGAACGCTTCGCGATCCTGCGCGATCAGCGCGCGCATCACCGGATGCTCCGGCTGGTGGGTCTGCAGGAATCCGTAGCCGCGGCCCTCCTCGCGGCCGGCGCGACCGACCACCTGATGCAGAAGCTGGAACGTACGCTCCGCCGCGCGCGGATCGCCGTTCGCCAGACCGAGATCGGCGTCGACGATGCCCACGAGATTGAGCTTGGGGAAATGGTGGCCCTTCGCCACAAGCTGCGTGCCTACCACGATATCGAAGCGGCCCTCCGCCACGTCGTCCAGTTCCTGGCGCAGCCGGTCCATCGATTCCACCAGATCGCTCGACAGCACCAGGATGCGGCTGCCGGGAAACAACTCGGCCGCCTCCTGCTCCAGCCGCTCGACACCGGGGCCGACCGGCACGAAGCTTTCCGCCGCCTCGCACTTCGGACATTTCTCGGGCGTCGGCATCGAGAAGCCGCAGTGATGGCATACCAGCCGCCGCCGGAAGCGATGGTCGACCAGCCAGGCGTCGCAGTTCTGACACGCCAGCCGATGACCGCACTTGTTGCACAGCGTCAGCGGTGCGAAACCGCGGCGGTTGAGAAACAGCAGCGCCTGCTGGCCGCGCTCCAGCTCGGCTTTCACCGCTTCGGCGAGCCGCGGCGCAATGAAGCGGCCGCGCGGCGGACCTTCGCGCCGCATGTCGATGGCTTCGACCGACGGCAGGTGCTGGCCGCCGAACCGTTCCGGCAGGTGCAGCCGTGCGTACCGGCCGCGCCGCGCGTTGACCTCGCTCTCGACCGACGGCGTCGCCGACGCCAGCACCAATGGGATCTTCTCCTCGCGCGCGCGCACCACCGCCATGTCGCGGGCGTGATAGCGCACACCGTCCTCCTGCTTGTAGGCGGGGTCGTGCTCCTCATCGACGATGACCAGCCCAAGCTTGGTGTACGGCAGGAACAGCGCCGAGCGCGCGCCGACCACGACCGGCACCTCGCCCGCCGCCACCGCCGCCCAGGTCCGCGCGCGTTTGCGTGGCGCAACCTGCGAATGCCATTCCGCCGGCCGCACGCCGAAGCGCTCCGCGAAACGATCGAGAAACTGCGCGGTGAGCGCGATCTCCGGCATCAGGATCAGCACCTGTTTGTCGCGGCGGATCGCTTCGGCGACTCCCTCGAAATAGACCTCGGTCTTGCCGGAGCCTGTGACACCGTCGACCAGCGACACGGAAAACCCGCCTGCGATGACGAACTCGCGCAGGCGGTTCGCCGCCGCGCCCTGCGCCTCGGAAAAATCCGGCTGGAAATAATCGGGATCGGGTGGCTTCGCGACCGGCTCGGGCGGCAGGATCAACGTCTCCAGCGTGCCTTCGTCGACCAGTCCGTTGATCACGCCGGCCGAAACGCCGGCGTCGTGCGCGGCCTCGCTTTTCGAGCGCACCATGCCGTCGGCGAGCGCCTGCATGACGCGGGCGCGCGCCGGGGTCATGCGCTGTGGCGGGGGACCGGCGAGCCGCACGCCCACCCTTTCGCGCTCGGGTCCGAGATCGCCCATGCGCAGGCACATGCGCAGCACCATGCCGCGCGGGCTGAGCGTGTATTCCGCCAGCCAGTCGACGAATTTCCGCAACTCGGATTTCAACGGCAGGATGTCGAGCTTCTCATCGACATCCTTCATGCGGTTGTGGATGCGCGGATTGGGCGACGGATTTTCCGCCCAGACCACGCCCATGACGGAGCGCGGGCCGAGCGGCACCGCCACCACGTCGCCGGGCTCGAGCGCCATGCCGTCGGGCACCCGATACGAATAGGCCTGGTCGAGAGCGAACGGCACCAGGATGTCGACGACGCGGGTCATGCGGAAGATTTGGCGGATTCCGGAGGCTTAAGGAAGGGTGAAGGAAGCCCATAGATGATACCGGCATGGCCGGAAAACAGCCCAGCGCGATGCCCTACGCCGCCGACGTGGCGGCCGAGGTCACCCGCTGGCTCGGCCATCTCGGCGACGAGCGCCGCATGTCGGGCAAGACGCTCGAAGCCTACGAGCGGGACGTCCGACAATTCCTGATTTTCATGGCCGAGCATCTCGGCGGCGCGCCCTCGCTACGCAATCTCGCCAAGCTCAGCCCGCAGGACGTGCGCGCCTTCATGGCGGCGCGGCGCGGCGGCGGGGCCAGCAGCCGTTCGCTGACGCGCACGCTCGCGGGCGCGCGCTCGTTCACGCGGTTTCTGGAACGCAACGGCAAGGGCAAGGTCGGGGCGCTGGCGGCGGTGCGCGCGCCGAAGGTGCCCAAGACGCTGCCGAAGCCGCTCACGGTCGCGACCGCGAAACGCATCGCCGACGTCGACCTGCGCGCCGGCGAGGATCGCGAGCCGTGGATCCTGGCGCGCGACGCCGCGGTGCTGGGGCTGCTCTATGGGTCCGGCCTGCGTATCGCAGAAGCGCTCGGGCTCACGCGGAGCGACATGCCCGCACCCGGCCGGGGTGACGCCATCACGGTGACCGGCAAGGGCAACAAGCAGCGCATGGTGCCGCTGCTGCCGATGGTCTCGCAACTCGTTGCCGACTACGTCGCGCTGTGTCCTTACAACCTGCCGGGTGACGGTCCGTTGTTCGTCGGCGCGAAAGGCGGCCCGTTGTCGCCCCGCATCGTGCAGCTTGCGATGGAGCGCCTGCGCGGCGCGCTCGGCCTGCCCGACTCGGCGACGCCGCATGCGCTACGCCACTCGTTCGCCACCCACCTGCTGGCGCGCGGCGGCGACCTGCGCGCGATCCAGGAGCTGCTTGGCCACGCCTCGCTGTCGACCACGCAGATCTACACCGCGGTGGACACCGACCGCCTGCTGGACGTGTACAAGAACGCCCATCCCCGCGCCTGAACCGCCCGGCAATTGGCTCCAATCCATCACCGTCATGCCCGGCCTTGTGCCGGGCATCCACGTCTTGCTTCGGATCGAAAGTAAGACGTGGATGGCCGTGACAAGCACGGCCATGACGGGGATGGAGCACGTGCCATCCGCCAAGAATGGATACGCGACCGCCGCCGTACCAATCCCCGTCACAACTCATCCACAGGCCTTGCGGACATTCTGTCGCAGGCCCATCGTCGCGCGATCGTCTTTGGGGGATTCTTGGGGGGATTCGGTCATGAGTCACGGCGTTCACGCGGTCCAGCATGAGGTCGAACACAAGCTCAAGCACGACGGGGAGCATGGCGGCGGCGGCCACAGCAACGCCGCGGAGATGAGCCTCAACAAGCGGGTCGCGCTGCTGATCGCGCTGCTCGCGCTGTGCCTCGCGTTTTCCGAGACACTCGGCAAGAGCGCCCAGACTTCGGCGCTGAACTTCCAGATCGAAGCCTCGAATCTCTGGAATTTCTTCCAGGCGAAAAACATCCGCCGCACCGCGACGCTCGTCGCCACCGAGTCGGCGAAGATCGACCAGGCGACGACCAGCGACGAGGCCCGCAAGGCTGCGCTCGCAAAGCAGATCGACGAATGGATCAAGACCGCCGCGCGCTACCGCTCGGAGCCCGAAGCCGCGGGCGGCAAGGGCGAAGGCACCGTCGAACTGGCGCGCCGTGCGATAGAGGAGCAGCACAAACGCGACACTGCGCTGGCGCGGTATCACCACTACGAGCTGGCGTCGGCGGCGTATCAGATCGGCATCGTGCTGGCGTCGGCGACGGTCATCACCGGAATGGTGATCCTGTCCTACATCGCCGTGGGCCTTGGCGTGCTCGGACTGGTGTTCATGGCGATCGGGCTGTTCGTGCCCCACGCCGTGCATTTGTTTTGATCGGCGCGCGCAGGCTTACGCCGGCGCGGTGCTCGGCCACGGTTCGAGCTGGTGCTCGCGGGCGATGCGCTCGTGGCCGTCGGCCTGGTGCTTGATCCGATAGGAGTGACCGGAGGCTTCCAGCGGCATCTGCCGCAGCACCTGATAGGTGCCGTGTGCGGCGTCGCGATCCTGGCTGCCGTCGGGGTTGTAGTGGACGGTTTCGCCGGCTGCGAACTTGGGGGTTTCCATGCCTTTGTTATGCGCGTTTTGCGGCCTGAATCATAGGGCGTCAACGCCCGAGCCGGCTAACTCCGCACCCGGCCGCCGTCGACGTTGAGTGTCTGCCCGGTGATGAAGGCGGCGTCGTCGCTGGTCAGATACGACACCGTGCCGACCAGATCGTCCGGCACCTCGACGCGCTTGATCGCCTGCATCTGCGCGACGCTTTCGAATTCCTCGTCCATGCTCTTGAGGCCCTCGCGGGGCTTGCGCGCCAGCGTGCCGGGCGAGCGGGTCAGGCCCGGCGCGATGGCGTTGACGGTGATGCCGTGCGGCGCGAGATCGGTCGCGAGCGCTCGCGTGAAGCCGACGATGCCACCCTTGCTGGCGACATAATGCGCAAATCCCGTCACCACCGAGCCGAGCGTGCTCGACGCCATGTTGACGATGCGGCCCCACTTGCGCTCGATCATGCCCGGCGCGAAAGCCGAAGCCACCAGGAACGCGCTGTCGAGATTGATCGACATCACCTTGCGCCAGTCGTCGTAGGTCATGTCGGTGAATGCACGCTGCGGGAAAATGCCGGCGCAATTGACGACGATGTCGGCGTGGCCGAAGTGCTTCTTCACCTCGTTGGCCATGGTCGTGACCGATTGCGGCTCGGACACGTCGCACTTGATCGCAACGGCCTTGCGCCCGGCCGCTTCGACCATCTTTACGGTCGCGGCGCCGTCGCCAAGGTCCGCGATCGCGATGTGGACGCCGTCCTCCGCGAGCCGTTTCGCAAACGCCTGCCCGATGCCGCCGGCGGCGCCGGTGATGATTGCGATTTTGTCCTTGTGGCCTTTGGCCATGACGTTTCCCCTGGAGCCAGTGTGGCGCAACAGTCCGCGCTGTCACCCCCGGGCTTGACCCGGGGGTCCATCGCGATCCGAGGCCTATTGCGAAGGCAGATGGATGGCCGGGTCAAGCCCGGCCATGACAGCGGAGTGTGGGGCGACGCCGCTGCAGCTACAGCTCACATATGAATCGCGCGTTTCGCCACCGCGAGCGCGGCTTCCTTCACCGCCTCGGGCAGGGTCGGGTGCGCGTGACAGGTCCGTGCGATGTCCTCGGCCGACGCGCCGAACTCCATCGCCACCGCCGCCTCCGCGATCATATTGCCGGCGTCGGCGCCGACGATATGCACGCCGAGCACGCGGTCGGTCTTGGCGTCGGCCAGGATTTTCACGAAGCCGTCGGTCTGCTGATTGGCCTTGGCGCGGCCGTTGGCGGTGAACGGGAACTTGCCGGCGTTGTAGGCCGTGCCCGCCTCTTTCAATTCTTCCTCGGTCTTGCCGACCGAAGCGATCTCCGGAAACGTGTAGACCACGTTCGGGATCACGTCGTAGTTCACATGGCCGGCCTGGCCGGCGAGGATTTCGGCGACCGCCACGCCCTCGTCTTCAGCCTTGTGCGCCAGCATCGGCCCCGCAATCACGTCGCCGATGGCGTAGATGCCCTTCACATTCGTCGCAAAATGCGCGTCGGTGACGATGCGGCCGCGGTTGTCCTTCGTCACGCCGGCTTCGTCGAGCCCAAGCCCCTCGGTGTAGGGCACGCGGCCGATCGCGACCAGCACAACGTCCGCTTCGATGGTTTCCGCAGCGCCGCCTGTCTTCTCGTTCTTGGCAGGTTCGATGGACACCTTCAGGGACTTGCCGGACGAGTCCACCGCCGTAACCTTCGAGCCGAGCCGGAACGCCAGCCCCTGCTTCTCGAGGAGGCGCTGCGACTGGCGGCCGACCTCGTTGTCGAGACCCGGCAGGATGCGGTCGAGGAACTCGACCACCGTCACCTGCGCGCCGAGCCTGCGCCACACCGAGCCGAGCTCCAGCCCGATCACGCCGGCGCCGACCACCAGCAGCTTGCCCGGAACCTTGTCGAGCGCGATGGCGTGGTCCGACGACACGATCCGCTTGCCGTCGATCTCGATGCCCTTGAGCCTGGCGACGTCGGAGCCGGTGGCGATGACGATGTGCTTGGTTTCCAGCGTCTGGGTCTTGCCGTCGGCGCCTTTCACCTCGACCTTGCTGGCCGCGAGGATTTTTCCGATGCCGTGCACCGAGTCGATCTTGTTCTTCTTGAGCAGGTAGTCGACGCCCTTGACGTTGCCGTCGACGCCCTCGTCCTTGAATTTCATCATCGCGGCAAGATCGAGCTTCGGCGTGCCGACACCGATGCCCATCTGGGCAAACGAATGCCCGGCCTCCTCGAACATCTCCGAGGCATGCAGCAGCGCTTTCGACGGGATGCAGCCGACGTTGAGGCAGGTGCCGCCGTGGGTCGCGCGTTTCTCGACCACGGCGACCTTCATGCCGAGCTGCGCCGCGCGGATCGCGCAGACGTAGCCGCCGGGGCCGGTGCCGATGACGATAAGGTCGTAGGCCATGAGCAATACTCCGAACTCTCAATCGTCATGGCCGGGCTGGTCCCGGCCATCCACGTCTTTAGTTTGCCGCCAAGACGTGGATGCCCGGCACAAGGCCGGGCATGACGGCGTTTCAAACTAGAGATCCAGCACCAGCCGCGCCGGGTCCTCCAGGCATTCCTTCACCCGCACCAGGAACGTTACCGCCTCGCGGCCGTCGACGATGCGGTGGTCGTAGCTCAGAGCGAGATACATCATCGGCCGGATTTCGATCTTGCCGCCGATCGCCACAGGCCGCTCCTGGATCTTGTGCATCCCGAGGATGCCGGACTGCGGCGCGTTCAGGATCGGCGTCGACATCAGCGAGCCATAGACGCCGCCGTTGGTGACCGTGAACGTGCCGCCCTGCATCTCATCGATCTTGAGCGCGCCATCGCGGGCGCGCCGGCCGAAGTCGGAGATGGTCTTTTCGATCTGCGACAGCGACAGCGTGTCGGCGTCGCGAACCACCGGCACCACCAGGCCCTTCTCGGTGCCGACCGCGATGCCGATGTGATAGTAGTTCTTGTAGATCAGGTCGCCCCCGTCGATCTCGGCATTGACCGCGGGGATTTCCTTGAGCGCCTGCACGCAGGCCCGCACGAACAGGCCCATGAAGCCGAGCTTGGCGCCGTGCTTCTTCTCGAACAGCTCCTTGTACTGGTTGCGCAGGTTCATCACCGCGCTCATGTCGACCTCATTGAAGGTCGTGAGCATGGCGGCGGTGTTCTGTGCGTCCTTCAGCCGCCGCGCGATGGTCTGGCGCAGCCGCGTCATCTTCACGCGCTCCTCGCGCGCGGCGTCGTCGGCGGGCGACGGCGCGCGCATCTGCACGGCTGCGGCGGTCTGCGCCACCGGCGTGGGCGCGGCGGCGGCGCGCTCGATCGCCGCCATCATGTCGCCATTGGTGACCCGGCCATCCTTGCCGGAGCCGGGCACTGACGCCGGGTCCATCCCGGTTTCGGTGGCGAGCTTGCGCACCGACGGCGGCACAGGCATGTCCGGTTTGGAGGGCGCGGCCTCAATCTTCGGCGGGACGCGCGGCTTGGTCTCCTCATCGGCGGCGTTGATCGGCGCCGTGGTCGCGGTCTTCTGATCGGGCCGGCCGGTCGCGGCAGGCACCGACTTGCTCGGCGCGGCGCCCGCGCCTTCCTTGATCTGGCCGAGCAGCGCGCCGACCGCGACGGTCTCGCCGTCCTTGGCCGCGATGTCGCTCAGCACGCCGGCCGCTGGCGCCGGCACCTCGATCGTCACCTTGTCGGTTTCGAGCTCGACCAGCGGCTCGTCCACCGCGACCGCTTCGCCGGGTTTCTTGAACCACTTGCCGATGGTCGCCTCGGTGACGGATTCGCCGAGCGTCGGGACGCGGATTTCAGCCATGAGAATGATCCATCGAACGTCGTCTTATTTCGCTGTCATCGTCCGCGAAGGCGGACGATCCAGCACCTGCACGTAAAAGTCAGCGACTGGATGCCCCGCCTTCGCGGGGCATGACAGCCAGGGTTCGTCAGCCCAGCGCCTCATCGAGCAATTGCTTGAGCTGTGCCAAGTGCTTCGACATCTGGCCGACGGCGGTCGATGCCGAGGCCGGACGCGTGGCATAGCGCGGCCGCTTGGTCTTGGCGCCGATCTGGTTGAGCACCCATTCGAGATAGTGCTCGACGAAGTGCCACGCGCCCATGTTGCGCGGCTCCTCCTGGGCCCAGACGAACTCCGCCTGCTTGAAGCGGCCAAGCTCGATCACCAGCGCCTTGGTCGGGAATGGATAGAGCTGCTCGACGCGCAGGATGTAGATGTCGTCGATCCCGCGCTTCTCGCGATCCTCGTAGAGATCGTAATAGACCTTGCCGGAGCACAGGATGACGCGGCGGATCTTGTCGTCCGGAACGAGCTTGATCTTCTCGTCCGGCAGGAGCTGCGCGTCGTCCCACAGCACGCGATGGAAGGTGGTGCCGGTCGCCATCTCGTCGAGGCGGGAGACCGCGCGCTTGTGGCGCAGCAGCGACTTCGGGGTCATCAGGATCAGGGGTTTTCGGATTTCGCGCCGAAGCTGGCGGCGGATCGCGTGGAAGTAGTTCGCCGGCGTGGTGATGTTGGCGACCTGCATGTTGTCTTCCGCGCACATCTGCAGGAAGCGCTCGAGCCGTGCCGAGGAATGCTCCGGTCCCTGGCCTTCGTAGCCATGCGGGAGGAGGCACACCAGACCGGACATCCGCAGCCATTTGCGCTCGCCCGACGAGATAAACTGGTCGAACACGACTTGCGCACCGTTGGCGAAGTCGCCGAACTGCGCCTCCCACAGCGTCAGCGCGTTCGGCTCGGCAAGCGAATAGCCGTACTCGAAGCCGAGCACGGCTTCTTCCGAGAGCATCGAGTTGACGACCTCGAAGCGGCCCTGCTTGTCCGCGAGGTGATTGAGCGGCGTGAGCCGGTCCTCGTTCTCCTGGTCGATCAGGACGGAATGGCGCTGCGAGAACGTGCCGCGCTCGCTGTCCTGGCCGGACAGCCGCACCGGATTGCCATCGAGCAGCAGCGAGCCGAACGCCAGCGCCTCGCCGGTGGCCCAGTCGATGCCCTGCCCGGTTTCGATCGCCTTCGCCCGCGCGTCGATGAAGCGCTGCACCGTGCGGTGAACGTGGAAGCCCTGCGGCACGGTGGTCAGCTTGCGGCCGATGTCCTTGAGAACGTCGGGCGCAACGCCGGTGTTGCCGCGCCGCGGATTGTCGGCCGCGCTCGCGGGCTTCATCCCGGCCCAGCGGCCGTCGAGCCAGTCCGCGCTGTTCGGGCGGTAGTTCTGGCTCGCCTCCTGTTCGGCATCGAGCCGGGCGCGCCAGTCGGCACGCATCTTCTCGACTTCGCCCTCGGTGACGACGCCCTCGGCGACCAGCTTCTTGGCGTAGATCTCCAGCGTCGACGGATGCGAGCGGATCTTCTTGTACATCAACGGCTGGGTGAACGCCGGCTCGTCGCCCTCATTGTGGCCGAAGCGGCGGTAGCAGAACATGTCGACGACCACCGGCTTCTGGAATTTCTGCCGGAACTCGGTCGCGATCTTGGCCGCGAACACCACCGCCTCCGGGTCGTCGCCGTTGGCGTGGAAGATCGGCGCCTCGATCATCTTGGCGACGTCGGACGGATATGGCGACGAACGCGAGTAGCGCGGATATGTGGTGAAGCCGATCTGGTTGTTGACGATGAAATGCACCGAGCCGCCGGTGCGATGGCCGCGCAGTCCCGAGAGCCCGAAGCATTCGGCGATGACGCCCTGGCCCGCAAAGGCCGCGTCGCCCGAGATCAGCAGCGGCATCACCATGGTGCGGTCGTCGCGGGTCGCACCGAATTGATCCTGCTTGGCGCGCACCTTTCCGAGCACCACCGGATTGACGATTTCCAGGTGCGACGGATTGGCGGTGAGCGACAGGTGCACGCGGTTGCCGTCGAACTCACGGTCCGATGAGGCGCCGAGGTGATACTTCACATCGCCGGAGCCTTCGATCTCGTCGGGCGACGACGAGCCGCCCTTAAACTCATGGAAGATGGCGCGGTGCGGCTTGTTCAAAACCTGCGCCAGCACGTTCATGCGGCCGCGGTGCGCCATGCCGATGACGATATCTTTGACGCCGAGCGCGCCGCCGCGCTTGATGATCTGTTCCAGCGCCGGGATCATCGATTCCGCGCCGTCGAGTCCGAAGCGCTTGGTGCCGGTGTATTTCAGGTCGCAGAATTTCTCGAAGCCCTCGGCCTCCACCAGCTTGCTCAGGATCGCGCGCTTGCCCTCGCGGGTGAACGTGATCTCCTTGTCCTTGCCCTCGATCCTGGCCTGCAGCCAACCCTTCTGCTCGGGATCGGAGATGTGCATGAACTCGACGCCAAGCGTCTGGCAATAGGTGCGGCGCAGGATCGCCACGATCTCGCGCAGCGTTGCGAATTCGAGACCCATCACCTTGTCGAGGAAGATCTTGCGGTCGTGGTCGGCCTCGGTGAAACCGTAGTGCCGGGGATCGAGCTCCTCGTCGGCCTTCGGGCCCTCGATGCCGAGAGGGTCGAGGTTGGCGTGATAATGGCCGCGCATGCGGTAGGCACGGATCAGCATCAGCGCGTGGATCGAATCGCGCGTCGCCTGCTGGACGTCGGCCGCGGACAGCTCGACGCCCTTGGCCTGCGACTTGGCGCGAACCTTGTCGCCGAGGACTTTCTCGGTTGCGCTCCAGTCGCCGGTCAGCGCGGCGATCAGGTCGCCGTCGGCGTGCGGGATGCTGGGCCGCTTCCACGACGGGCCGCTGGCGTTCTGTTCGATGTCGCCGGGATTGTCTTTGAGGCTCTCGAAGAAAGCCTGCCACTCGGCGTCCACCGAGGCCGGATCGGAATCGTAGCGGGCGTGGAGGTCTTCGATATAGGCGGCGTTGCCGCCGTACAGGAAAGAAGTGCGGGCGAAAGCCGCATTCGCGTCTTGACGAGACATCTCGAGTCCTCAGCGAGGCACCAGCCTCGGGCTGGCGGCGCATAGGCAAGTGAACCCGCGACCGCCGACGATCCGACTTATGACTCAGATGTATGTCAGGCGAAAGGCTGCAAAAGGCCTAAGGACTGAATCAAGATTTCAGTAGTTCGACCAACGTCCGCCCGATCCGAGCCGGAGACGGTGATACCTTGATTCCTGCGGATTCCATTGCCGTAATTTTGGACTCCGCGTCACCCTTGCCGCCCGCGATGATCGCGCCGGCATGGCCCATGCGGCGCCCGGGCGGCGCGGTGCGGCCGGCGATGAAGCCAACCATCGGCTTCTTGCGGCCCTTTTTAGCCTCGTCCTTGAGGAATTGCGCGGCGTCCTCCTCGGACTGGCCGCCGATCTCGCCGATCATGACGATGGCTTCGGTCGCAGGGTCAGCCAGGAACATCTCCAGACCTTCGATGAAATCCATGCCCTTCACCGGATCGCCGCCGATGCCGAGCGCCGTGGTCTGGCCGAGCCCTTCGCGCGAGGTCTGGAACACCGCCTCATAGGTCAGCGTGCCGGAGCGCGACACGATGCCGACCTTGCCGGGCTTGAAGATCGAAGCTGGCATGATGCCGATCTTGCATTCGCCCGCGGTCATCACGCCCGGGCAGTTCGGGCCGATCAGCCGCGACTTCGAACCGGACAGCGAGCGCTTGACCTTGACCATGTCCAGCACCGGGATGCCCTCGGTGATGCAGACGATCAGCGAAATCTCTGCCTCGATCGCCTCGGCGATGGCGTCGGCCGCGCCGGCCGGCGGCACGTAGATCACGCTGGCGTCGGCGCCGGTTTTTTCCTTGGCCTCGACAACGGTATCGAACACCGGAAGGCCGAGATGGGTGGCGCCGCCTTTGCCCGGCGAGGTGCCGCCGACCATTTTCGTTCCGTAGGCGATGGCCTGCTCGGAATGGAAGGTGCCGTTCTTGCCGGTGAAGCCCTGGCAGATGACTTTGGTGTTCTTGCCGACGAGAATCGCCATGTCACGCGGCCTTCTTCACTTGAGCGACGATCTTCTGCGCAGCGTCGTCGAGATCGTCGGCCGAAACCACGTTGAGCCCCGACTCGGCGATGATCTTCTTGCCGAGATCGACGTTGGTGCCTTCCAGCCGCACCACCAGCGGCACGCTCAGGCCCACTTCCTTCACCGCGGCGACCACGCCCTCGGCGATGACATCGCACTTCATGATGCCGCCGAAGATGTTGACCAGGATGCCCTTCACCTTCGGATCGGAGGTGATGATCTTGAACGCCGCCGCGACCTTTTCCTTGCTGGCGCTGCCGCCGACATCGAGGAAGTTCGCAGGCTCCAGACCGTAGAGCTTGATGATGTCCATAGTCGCCATCGCGAGGCCGGCGCCGTTGACCATGCAGCCGATCGAGCCATCGAGCGCGACGTAGTTGAGATCGTATTTCGACGCCTCGATTTCCTTCTCGTCCTCCTCGGTGACATCGCGTAGCGCGGCGACGTCCGGGTGCCGGAACAGCGCGTTGTCGTCGAAGCCGATCTTGGCATCGAGGCAGATCAGCTTCTTGTCCTTGGTAACGACCAGCGGATTGACCTCGAGCAGCGCCATGTCCTTGCCGACGAACGCCTTGTGCAGGTTGGTCAGCAGCGGGCTCATCTGCTTCTGCAGATCGGCGTCGAGGCCAAGCGCCTTGGACACGGCCCGCACGTGATGCGGGCAGATGTTGGTCACCGGATCGACGGAGATCGTGACGATTTTCTCCGGCGTGTCGTGCGCGACCTTCTCGATGTCCATGCCGCCTTCGGTCGAGACCACGATGGCGATGCGCGCCGTGACGCGGTCGACCAGCATCGACAGATAGAATTCCTTGTCGATCGCCGAGCCGTCTTCGATGTACAGGCGGTTGACCTGCTTGCCCTTCGGGCCGGTCTGGTGCGTGACCAGCGTCGAGCCGAGGATGCGGGTGGCTTCCTTCTGCACGTCGTCGATCGATTTCACGACCTTGACGCCGCCGGCCTTGCCGCGGCCGCCGGCGTGGATCTGCGCCTTCACCACCCACACCGGGCCGGGAAGCTCGCGCGCCGCCTTCACCGCCTCGTCGACGCTGAGCGCCGGCGTGCCCTTTGGAGTTTGAACGCCGAACTCCCGCAGCACGGCCTTGGCCTGGTACTCGTGGATATTCATGCGTCCCCACCCGAATGAAAAATCGCCCGCTTCATGCGGGCGATGATTGCGACTTACTTCTTGCCCAAATCCGGCGCGATCTTCTGGCAGGCATCGACCAGGGCTTTCACCGCCGCGGCCGACTTCTCGAATTCGGCGCGCTCGGCGCTGGACAGGTCCAGCTCGACGATCTTCTCGACGCCCTTCGCACCGATCACCACCGGCACGCCGACGTAGAGATTCTTCACGCCGTATTCGCCGTTGAGCCAGACCGCGCAGGGCAACAGGCGCTTCTTGTCCTTGAGGTAGCTCTCGGCCATCGCGATGGCGGACGACGCCGGCGCGTAGAACGCCGAACCGGTCTTGAGCAGGTTGACGATTTCGGCGCCGCCGTTGCGGGTGCGGTTGAAGATCTCGTCGACCCGGGCCTGCGTGGTCCAGCCCATTTTGATCAGATCGGGCAGCGGAATGCCGGCCACCGTCGAATAGCGCGCCATCGGCACCATGGTATCGCCGTGGCCCCCGAGCACGAACGCGCTGACGTCCTCGACCGACACGTTGAATTCATCGGCCAGGAAGTAGCGTAGCCGCGCCGAGTCGAGCACGCCGGCCATGCCGACCACCATGTTCTTGGGCAGGCCGCAGGCCTTCTGCAGCGCCCACACCATTGCGTCGAGCGGATTGGTGATGCAGATCACGAAGGCGTTGGGCGCATACTTTTTGATGCCCGCGCCGACCTGATCCATGACCTTGAGATTGATGCCGAGCAGATCGTCGCGGCTCATGCCGGGCTTGCGCGGCACGCCGGCGGTGACGATGCAGACGTCCGCGCCCTCGATGCCTTCATAGGAGTTGATGCCGGCCATCTTGGCGTCGAAGCCCTCGACCGGTGAGGACTGTACGAGGTCCAGCGACTTACCCTGGGGAACGCCTTCCGCGATGTCGAACAGTACGACGTCGCCAAGGTCCTTCAAGCCGACCAGGTGAGCGAGCGTGCCGCCGATTTGGCCGGCACCGATCAACGCGATTTTCTTACGCGCCATAGCAAAAAGCCCTTTGAGAAAAATACCGCCATGAGAGACGGGCCGCGCGGTGGTTAACGTCTCTAGTCAAACCGTTCAAGTCAGAGCCGAGTACAAGACCATTGTGCCAGCCTTAATACATTATACCAGCCCTCAAACGCAGATTTTTCCTATCTCGCTGCGCCGCAGCATTTTGGCAGCTACGTCTCGACGATGCCTTCGGTCGAGCCGCTCGCCGCGGAGTCCCGGCGGCCATGCGGCAGCGCCAGATAGGACTGCGACCGCATTTCGATCAGCCGCGAGGCGGTGCGTTTGAACTCGCTGGCCTCGTAGCCATCGGTCGCCTCGTAGAGGCCATCGGGTTCGGCTTCAGCCGAAGCCACGAGCTTCACCGCGTGATCGTAGAGCGTGTCGATCAGGATGATGAAGCGCTTGGCGGCGTTGCGCCGATCGAAGTCCATGACCGGAATCCGGTCGATGATCAGCGTGTGAAACTCGTGCGCGACCCGCAGGTAGTCGGCGGCGCCGAGCGGCTGCTCGCACAGATCGTGAAAGAAAAAACGCGCGACGCCCATCGCCGCTCGCGGCACCCGCAGCCGCCGGCCCTTGATCGCGAGCTCCTGCGGCATGCCGCTGTCGCTGCCGACCAGCCGGCGCCATGCGGCGTCGAGCGCGGCTGAGGCGTCATCGTCCGCAGGCACATACCAGACTTGGCGGCCGGCGAGCTTTTCCAATCGGAAATCGGTGCGTGCGTCGAGGCGCAGCACCTCCATGTGTTTCTGGATCATTCCGATGAACGGCACGAACAGCGCGCGGTTCAGGCCGCCCTTGTAGAGCTCGTCCGGGGCCACGTTCGACGTTGCCACCACCACCACGCCCAGCTCGAACAGCCGCGCGAACAGCCGACCGAGGATCATGGCGTCGGCGATGTCGGTGATGTGAAACTCGTCGAAACAGAGCAGCCAGCTTTCCTCGGCGATCTCGGCGGCGGTCAGCCGGATCGGATCCCCGTCGGAAATTTCGCCGTCCTTGATCTGCTGGCGGTACGTGCGGACGCGCTCATGCACATCCGCCATGAACTCGTGGAAATGCGCGCGGCGCTTGCGCACCACCGGCGATGCTTCGAAGAACAGATCCATCAGCATGGTCTTGCCGCGGCCCACGTCGCCGTGGATGTAGAGTCCGGTGGCGGCATGGTCGGGCTCGCTGTTGCCGAACAGCCAACCGATCGGACTGGAGCGTCGTTCCTTGCGGCGCGCGACGACCCGCCCTTCCAGCGCGGTCAGCCGCGCCAGCAACGCCTCCTGCGCCCGGTCGCGGTCGATTTTCCGGAGGGTGACCAGGGCTTCGTAAAGCTCGCGCGCGGACATGGCAGCAAAGTCGCATTTTTAGACGAAATTTCAATGCCCTAGATGAGACCTGGCAAGGTTTGCGTCGCGTTAACGAAGTAGCTGGGATTGACGCCTATCGTACGCCTCGCCGTTGCGTATTGAGGAGCGTGAGATGGCCACCAAGCTCGAACTTCGCGGAACCGAAATTCGCGTCCTGGGACCGGCCGGCATCGAGGACTACCACGCTCACCTAGTGCGACTTGATCGCAATAGCCGCTTTCCGGGCACCGATGACCGCGCCATCGATGCTCATTGTCTGGGTCTGGTTTCGGCCGGGGTGATCCTGGTTGGTGTGTACGTCAACGGCACGATGCGGGCCGGGGCCGAGATCGTGCCCGACCGCACAGCCCGCCGCGCCGATGCCGCGATCACGATCGAGGACGGCTTTCATGACCGAGGCTTCGAGCGCGAGCTGACCGAGCGCATCATCGACGAGGCGCGGCGCTATCACCTGCACGACTTGCGGGTGCTGGAGCAGAGTGCGATGCGGAGCTATCGCGTGCCGATCGCGGCATACGCCGCCAACGGATAGACCGCCTCCTCGATATAAGGTCCGCCGCCGGTCGAGGCGCGCGAAGAGAACAGCACGAAACGCGACACCTGGAACGGCAGCGAGCGAAACATTCCGCGTGCCGAAAGATACTCCGCCACCTGCCGGCTGGAGCTGTCGCGCAGCCGCGCCAGCGTGACATGCGGCGTGTACTTGCGTCCCTCCGGCTCCAGCCCGGCCCGCCGCATCAACCGCTCGTGCTCGGCCTGCAAGTCCATCAGCGGCTGCGACGGCGCGACGTTCGCCACCAGCGCGCGCGGCTTGCGGCCGCCGAACGCGGACAGATCGTCGAGCCGCAGCTCGAAGCCCTCGCGCCGCACCTGGCCCAGCATATAGGCCGCCTCGCGCGCGACAACGTCGTCGACGTCGCCGATGAAACGCAGCGTGAGGTGATAGTTCTCCGGCTGCACCCAGCGCGCGCCCGGCAGTCCGCCGCGCAGCATGGACAGCGACTCGGCAACATCGGCGGGAATTTCGATTCCGGTGAACAGCCGGGGCATGTCGCAACCTCAGGACTTCTTCGCCTTCACGCGGGCCAGAAGCTCTTCGGCTTTCGGCACGATCCGCTCGACCACCGCCGTGATTCCCGCCGCGGTCGGGTGGATGCCGTCGCGCTGGTTGAGCTTCGGATCGGTGGCGATGCCGTCCAGAAAGAACCGATAGAAAACCACGTCGTGTTTTTCAGCCAGTTCCGAGAACACCGCGTTGAACGCCTGGGCATATTGTGGCCCGAAGTTGGGCGCCGCCAGCATCCCGCACAGCAGGACCTCGACGCCGCGCGCTTTCAAACGCGTCACGATCTTGTCCAGTGCGTCGCGGGTCACCTTGGGATCGACACCGCGCAACATATCGTTGGCGCCGAGCCCGACGATCACCGCTTCGGTGCCCGGCGGCACCGACCAGTCGAGCCGACCGAGCCCGCCGGACGCGGTGTCGCCCGAAACACCGGCATTGGCGATTTCGACCGCATGGCCCTTGGCCTTCAGCGCCCTTTCCAGTTGCGCCGGAAACGCCGCACTCGCGGGCAACTGGTAGCCAGCCATCAGCGAATCGCCCAGGGCTACGACCTTGACCGGCCGGTCGGCGGCAACCGCCGGGGTCATGGCTGCGACACAGGCAACCCAAAGCGCAGCCGCACAGCGCTGGACCAGACCGGCCGGCTTCCCATATGAGCGGGGCCCGGGGTTCGAGCGGGCGCAGGCGAAAGGCCACATGAACGACACCTCATTTGCTGAACGCCGCCCGGCCATCGCGCTGTCCGGCGTCAATCTCTCGCTCGGCCGCGGCGCAGCGCGCGTTCATATCCTCAAGGACATCGACCTGCATATAGGGAGCGGTGAGGCCGTTGGCCTGGTCGGACCGTCCGGTTCCGGCAAATCGACGCTGCTGATGGTCATGGCCGGGCTGGAGCGGGCCGATGCCGGCTCGGTGGCGGTGGCGGGCCAGGACCTGGGCCCCATGGACGAGGACGCGCTGGCGCGTTTTCGCGGCCGAAACATCGGCATCGTCTTCCAGTCCTTCCACCTGATCCCGACCATGACCGCGCTGGAGAACGTCTCAGTGCCGTTGGAACTCGCGGGCAATCCGGATGCATTCCGGATCGCCCAGGACGAACTCGCGAAGGTCGGCCTCGGCGAACGCCTGAGCCACTATCCGGCGCAGCTCTCCGGCGGCGAGCAGCAGCGGGTCGCGCTGGCCCGCGCACTGGCGCCCAGTCCTGCGATCCTCGTGGCCGACGAACCGACCGGCAATCTCGACGAAGGCACCGGCAAGCAGATCATCGAGCTGCTGTTCAAGGGCCACGTCGAGCGCGGCACCACGCTCATTCTCGTGACCCACGACACCGCGCTGGCGCAGCGCTGCGACCGCATCGTGCGGCTGCGCTCGGGGCGGGTGGAAAGCGCCGAGCGCGCACGGATGGGCGCGTGACCCAAATCGGCAGCACCATCGGCACCCCCGGCTCTCCGTCCGTATCGCTGCGCTACGCACTCCGCGAATTGCGCGGCGGCCTGCGCGGCTTCGCGATTTTCATCGCCTGCATCGCGCTTGGCGTGATGTCGATCGCCGGCGTCGGATCGTTCGCGCGCAGCCTGACCGATGGCCTCGCGCGCGAGGGCCGCGTCATCCTGGGCGGCGATGTCGCATTCTCGCTGATCCATCGCGAGGCGACCGCGGCCGAACGCGGCTTCCTCGACGCGCGCGGAAAGGTTTCCGCCGTGGCGACCATGCGTGCGATGGCACGCACCGCGGACGAGCGCCTGGCGCTGGTCGAGCTCAAAGCGGTGGACGGCGGCTACCCGCTGACCGGCGCGGTGGCGCTCGACGGCGATATCCCTTTCGCCACGGCGCTTTCGGAGCGCAACGGCGCGTTCGGCGCCGCGGCCGATCCGTCGCTGTTGGCGCGGCTCGACCTGAAGCCGGGCGCGCGGCTGACCATCGGCGACGCCACGTTCGAGATCGCGGGGGTCATCAAGACCGAGCCCGACAAGCTTGCGAGCGGCATCGCCTTTGGCCCGCGCATGATCGTCAGCGAGGCGGCGTTGCGGGCGACCGGCCTGCTCCAGCCCGGCAGCTTGGTGCGCTGGCACTATCGCATGACGATGCCGGACGGCAGCGACAGCGCCGTCGCGACCTTGATCGCGCAATCGGCCGCACAACTGCCGGACGCCGGGTGGGAGGTGCGCAGCCGCACCAACGCCTCGCCGGCGCTGGAGCGCAACGTCGAGCGTTTCAGCCAATTCCTCACGCTGGTCGGCCTCACCGCGCTGCTGGTCGGCGGGGTCGGCGTCGCCAACGCGGTGAAGAGCTATCTCGACCGGCGGCGCGACACCATCGCCACATTGAAATCGCTCGGCGCGACCGGCGGCCGGGTGTTCGCGATCTATCTTTCGCAGGTGCTGCTGCTGTCGGTGGTCGGCGCCGCGATCGGGCTAGTTCTCGGAGCGGCCTTGCCGTTCGCCATCGCGGCGGCGTTCAGCACGGTGATGCCGTTGCCGATCGCACCGGCGCTGCATGCCGGAGAGCTGGCGCTGGCGACGCTTTACGGATTGCTGACGGCGCTCGCCTTCGCGCTCTGGCCGCTTGGGCGCGCCCATGACGTGCCGGTGTCGGCGCTGTTCCGCGACGCCGTCGCACCGGAGCGGCGATGGCCGCGCCGGCGATACGTGGCGGCAACTGTATTGACCGTGGGCGTGCTCGCGCTCGCGGCCATCATGCTGGCCTATGACCGCAAGGTCGCGACCACCTTCGTGGCGTCCGCCGCCGCGGTGTTCGTCGCGCTGCATCTGATCGCACTGCTACTGATGGCGGTCGCGCGCCGGCTGCCGCATGTCCGCAACACCTCGTTGCGGATGGCGATCGCCAACATTCACCGGCCGGGCGCGCTGACGCCGACCATCGTGCTGTCGCTGGGTCTCGGTTTGGCATTGCTGGTGACCGTGCTGCAGATCGACGGCAGCCTGCGCCAGCAGTTTATGGCGGCGCTGCCGGAGCGAGCGCCATCGTTCTATTTCGTCGACATCCAGTCGGCCGACGCCGAGCGTTTCGACGCGTTCGTGCGCGAGCGCGCGCCGGGAGCGACCCTGGAGCGCGTGCCGATGCTGCGCGGCCGCATCGTCGCCGCCAACGACGTGCGGGCCGAGGATCTCAAGCTGCCGCCGCGCGACGCCTGGGTGCTGCAGAGCGACCGCGGCATCACCTACACCGCGGAAATGCCGCGCGGCTCCAGCCTGGTCGAGGGCCAATGGTGGGACGCCAACCCGCAAGGCCGGCCGCTGATCTCGCTGGAGCGGCGGATCGCCGACGGCCTGAAGCTCAAGATCGGCGACACCATCACGGTCAACGTGCTCGGCCGCAACATCACGGCGGAGCTTGCCAACCTGCGCCGCGTCGACTGGCAGAGCCTTGGGATCAATTTCGTGCTGGTGTTCTCGCCCGGGACTTTCGCCGGCGCGCCGCACACCCACATCGCCACGCTCACCTATCCGGGCGGCGGCGGCTCGCTGGAGCAGGAGACCGCGCTGATCAAGGCTGTCGCCGACGCGTTTCCGAACGTCACCACGGTCCGGGTGAAGGACGCGCTCGAAGCGATCGGCAGCGTGGTCACGAATCTCGTGGTGGGCGTGCGCGGCGCGAGCATCGTCGCGCTGGTGGCGGCGGTGCTGGTGCTGGGCGGCGCACTCGCGGCGGGACACCGCCACCGGGTCTATGACGCCGTGATCCTCAAGACGCTCGGCGCCACCCGCCGGCGGCTGATCGGGGCCTATGCGCTGGAGTACCTGCTGTTGGGATTGGCGACCGCGCTGTTCGGGGTGGCGGCGGGTTCGGTCGCCGCCTGGCTGGTGGTGACCGAGATCATGAACCTGCCGTTTGCCTGGCTGCCGGGACCCGCCCTGGCTGCGGCATTTGGCGCACTGCTTGTCACGGTTGCCTTCGGCCTGATCGGCACATTCACCGCGCTCGGCCATAAGCCTGCGGCGGTGCTCAGGAATCTGTGATTTGCGACAAACGGTCGCGTTTTGGCTTAAAATTTCAAAGCGTTAGCCCCGACTACAGCTTGTACGAAACATTGTGATATATATATTGCAGGCCGCGGCGCGGAGCGCCGCGGAGAAGGTGTTCGACAACTACGGGGGTTCGACGATGTCGGACTATAATCGCAACGTCACGACCGCGCAGTACGGACAGACGGCCCAGACCACGGTCGCCGTCGATCAAGGCCTGCGCGCCTACATGCTGCGCGTCTATAACTACATGGTGCTCGGTCTCGCCATCACCGGCCTGGCTGCGCTCGGAATCTACATGCTCTCAGTTACCGGCGACGCCTCTGCCGCGGCCAAGGTGATTCGCAACGGCGCCGAGGTTCCTCTGCGCATTGCCGGCGGGATGTACCTCACAACGATCGGCTACTACGTTTTCGCTAGCTGGCTGAAGTGGGTGATCATGCTGTCGCCGCTCGCACTGGTGTTCGCAATCAGCTTCGGCCTCGAGCGGATGCGGCCGGCCACCTCGCAACTGCTGTTCTGGCTGTTCGCCGCGCTGATGGGCCTGTCGCTCGGCTCGATCTTCATGGTGTACACGCACACCTCGATCGTGCGGGTGTTCTTCATCACCGCGGCGTCGTTCGGTGCGCTGTCGCTGTGGGGCTACACCACGCAACGCGACCTGTCGGGCATGGGCTCGTTCCTGCTGATGGGCCTGTTCGGCATCATCCTGGCGAGCCTGGTCAACATGTTCATGGCCAGTTCGATGCTGCAGTTCATCATCTCGGTGGTCGGCGTGCTGGTGTTCGCGGGCCTCACCGCCTACGACACCCAGCGGCTGAAGAGCGAATATCTCTACGGCGCGATGGACAGCGAGACGATGGAGCGTTCGGCGATCAGCGGCGCGCTGTCGCTGTATCTCAACTTCATCAACCTGTTCACGCTGCTGATGCAGCTGCTCGGCACCAAGGAAGAGTGACCGCAAGGACGAGCCGGTCGAACGTAAAATTGACCGCCATCAAGGCCCCGGCTCCCGCCGGGGCCTTTTTGCTGGGCGATACGCCAAGATGACGGTTCGGTAACCACCGCCGCGGCAAGCTGTTTGGCATCTGGCGAAGGGGCTTGCGGCACCATAGATTCAATGCCGAGAACGCAGCGGCCAAGGCCGTGCGTGCCCGGCGCCACCGCCGGGATCTACAGAGGGAAAGTCGATGTCGGATTTCAATCGGAATGCGACGGTGCGCGGCGGCTACGCCGACCGTGCGGTTGCGGTCGATGCCAGGCTGCGCGCCTACATGCTCCGCGTCTACAACTACATGGCGATCGGCGTGGCGCTGACCGGCGCAGTCGCGTTGCTGACCTTCCAGATGGCGAGCCCGGCGCTGCTGCAGAGCCCGCTGATGTGGGTGTTCGTGCTGGCGCCGCTGGCGCTGGTGTTCTTCCTTAGCTTCCGCATCCACACGCTGTCGGCGGCCACGGCGCGGCTGCTGTTCTTCATCTACGCGGCGTCGTTGGGGCTTTCGCTGTCGACCATCTTCTACGTCTACACCGACGCCTCGATCGCGCGAGTGTTCTTCATCTCGGCGGCGACCTTCGGTGCGCTGTCGCTGTGGGGCTACACCACGCAGCGCGATCTTTCGGGCATGGGCACGTTCCTGTTCATGGGCCTGATCGGCATCGTCATCGCCAGCCTGGTCAATATCTTCCTCAAGTCGAGCGGGCTCGACTGGATGATCTCGATCATCGGCGTCGGCGTGTTCGCGGGCCTGACCGCCTACGATACGCAGCGGATCAAGGAGATGTACGACGCCGGCGACGACGACAATTCGGCCGGCCGCAAAGCGGTGATGGGCGCGCTGTCGCTCTACCTGGACTTCATCAACCTGTTCATGATGCTGCTCCGGCTGGTCGGCGACCGGCGCTAACCGCAAGGCCTGAAACCCACAACGCCCCGGCTATCCGCCGGGGCGTTTTCATTTATAGGATGGGCTTGCCATGACGCCCGTCTCGATCCGCCCCGCCACGCCCGACGATATCCCAGCCGTCACCCGGATCTACGCGCACGCGGTCGCGCACGGCACGGCGTCGTTCGAGCTCGATCCGCCGGATCAGGCCGAGATGCTGCGCCGGATGCGGGCGCTACTCGATGGCGGCTTTCCCTACATCACAGCCGAGATCGACGGCGCGGTGGCGGGCTACGCCTATGCCGGGCCGTATCGCCCGCGGGTGGCCTACCGCTACAGCGTGGAGGATTCGATCTACATCGATCCGGCGGTGCAACGCCGCGGCGTCGGCCGTGCGCTGATCATGCGGCTGATCGCCGACAGCGAGCAGCGCGGCTTCCGCCAGATGATCGCAGTGATCGGCGATTCGGCGCAGACCGCGTCGATCGAGCTGCACCGCGCGGCCGGCTTCCGGATGATCGGCAACATCGAGAACGTCGGATACAAGTTCGACCGCTGGCTCGATAGCGTGCTGATGCAGCGCGCGCTGGGACCGGGCGCGACAAGCAAACCCTGACCGCGATATCTACACCGCGACCAGACTCACCGATTTGTCGATCGACCGCAGCACGCGGTCGAGCTCGTGGCCGCGGCGCACGATCAGGCCAGTGGCGGAGACGACGCTGTAGGCGCCCTGGCGGCGCGCGAGGCGGGGATTCTTTTCGATGCGGTAGATCGGCACTTCCGAAGAACGCCGGAACACCGAGAACACCGCCCGGTCCTTGAGGAAGTCGATGGCATAGTCGCGCCATTCGCCGGCGGCCACCATGCGGCCGTAGAGTCCCAGAATGCGATCGAGCTCGCGTCGATCGAAGGTCACCTGGTTGCCGGGGGCGGGGAAATGCTGGGCACCGCCCCCGAAAATCTCGCTTGGTTCGGTCTCGCCGAAGCTCATGCGGCGCCTCCTTTTGTCGTTTCGTAGTCATGATCGCGCTAGATGCAAGCAACGGCAAGGGCTTAGAGGGAGTCTGGCGTGATCACGGATTCGTTAATGAAATCATAAAGCTGCCAGATTTCGGACAAGGGGTCGCCAAGCTGAACCGTATGATCACGACAGTTGCCTAGGCCCGGTCCAAGTAGGAGCGCCGGATTCCTCAGCCCCCCAGCCCCCCGGGGCTCTGAAGGACCGGGCCAGTTTGTTTCAAGTTCCGCGTACGGTTCAATCCCCAACGCTCTGGGCCGGCTTAACCGCCGGCCCATTTTTTTTGCGTCACGCCGTCATCGACGGCGCGGGAGAATGTGTCAGGAGAAAAAAATGCCGCGCTCAGCGCAGGCCGGTCTGCGCCGCGCCTAGCATGACCTTGGGTGCGCTGGCGACGCCGCTCTGCACCACCACGGCGGCACTGTCGATCTCGCCATTCTGGAAGCTCGCCAGCGGCACGGTGAAGGTCTCGGCCTTGCCGGTCCACTCCCCGAGCTTCATCCAGCGCCGCACCACGTTGGTGTAGGTGATGGTGCGGCCCTTGTTCTCACCGCGGCCGATCACCACCGGCACCGCCTTGGTGGTCGGGCAGAGCCAGACCTCGCCCTGTCCCTGTCCATCGGTAGCCGCCGGCACATTGACCGTCAGCTTGTCGCCCGCGACCGACATCGACACCGGCAGCGTGAGCGGCGCAGCGGACTTTCGCGTTTCCTGGATGATGCGCTCGATCGCGACCTTGTCGCTGCCGATGACATGCGCGACACCGTTGACCACGGCCTGGGGCGTATAAACCTCGCGGTCGCCGCGCGACTTGGCATAAGAGCGCTGGCGAGAGGTATGGCCGGCGATCGCCAGCGTGTCCTTCCAGCCGAGATAATCCCAGTAGTCGACCGCGAGCGTCATGACGATCGTCGACGGATCGCGCGCCAGTTCGCCGGCCAGCTTGTCGGCGGGCGGGCAGGACGAACATCCCTGGCTGGTGAAGAGTTCGATCACCGCGCGCGGCTCGGCGGCGCCGACAGTGGAATGCGTCGCTGTCATAGCCAGGCAAGCGAGCACAACGGAGGGTGCAAAACGGAAAGGACCCGCCAAACGAAAAGGAGTCGCTAAACGAAAAGGAGTCATGGCGATGTCCAGCACCTGCGACGCCCCGCTTAGCCGCCGATGTTCGGCTAGGCTTCATAGCGAGACCGGCGTTCACCTGCCACTCACTTCGAAGTGAGCCACGCCCACCCGGTGGAATGGCCGCGAACCCGGTTGGGCCGCGGCCCCCGTCGTCAGGCAGCGAGGTGGCGAAGCACGTACTGCAGGATCCCGCCGTTCTTGAAGTATTCAAGCTCGTCGTAGGTATCGATGCGGCAGATCAGCGGAACGCGCTTGAGCGCCCCATCCGCAGCAACGATTTCGGCAATCATCCGCTGGCGCGGCTTGAGGTCGCCGTGCAGGCCGCGGATCGTGACCTGCTCGTTGCCCTTCAGGCCCAAGGTCTGCCACGTCGTGCCTTCCTCGAAGCAGAGCGGGATCACGCCCATGCCGATGAGGTTGGAGCGATGGATGCGCTCGAACGACGATGTGATCACGGCGCGCAGGCCGAGCAGCGCCGCGCCCTTCGCCGCCCAGTCGCGCGACGAACCGGTGCCGTATTCCTTGCCCGCGAACACCACCAGCGGCACGCTGTCGGCCTTGTATTTCATCGCGGCATCGTAGATCGGCATCCGCTGCTTCGACGGAAAGTGCACCGTCACGCCGCCTTCGACGCCCGGCACCATCTGGTTCTTGATGCGGATGTTGGCGAACGTGCCGCGCATCATCACCTGATGGTTGCCGCGCCGCGTGCCGTACTGGTTGAAGTCCTTCGGACGAACCTGGTGGTCGCGCAGGTATTCGCCGGCGGGGCTGGCTTCCTTGATCGATCCGGCCGGTGAGATGTGGTCGGTCGTGATCGAGTCGAGGAACAGGCCGAGGATGCGCGCGTCGACGATGTCCTCGATCGGACGCTGCTGCTTCTTCATTTCCTCGAAGTAGGGCGGGTTCTGCACGTAGGTCGAACGGTCGTCCCAGGCATAGGTCAGGCCGCCCTTGACCGCGATCTTGCCCCAGGCGGCATCGCCCTTGAACACGTTGGCGTACTTCTTGGCGTACACCTGCTTGGTGATGCATTTGCGGATCACCGCGTTGATCTCGCGGCTGGTCGGCCAGATGTCCTTGAGGAAGACTTTCTTGCCCTTCTTGTCGATGCCGAGCGGCTGCTTGGCGAGGTCGACATACATCGAGCCCGCGATCGCATAGGCGACCACCAGCGGTGGCGACGCCAGATAATTGGCGCGGACGTCGGCGTTGACCCGGCCCTCGAAGTTACGGTTGCCGGACAGCACCGCGGCGGCGACGAGGTCGTTCTTGTTGATCGCCTCGGAGATTTCCTCCGGCAGCGGGCCAGAGTTGCCGATGCAGGTGGTGCAGCCGAACCCGACGAGATTGAAGCCGAGCGCGTCGAGATCCTTCTGCAATCCCGACTTCTCGTAATAGTCCGCGACCACCTGCGAGCCGGGCGCCAGCGAGGTCTTCACCCAAGGCTTCACGGTGAGGCCCTTGGCGACCGCCTTCTGCGCGAGCAGACCGGCGGCAACCATCACGCTCGGATTCGAAGTGTTGGTGCAGGACGTGATCGCCGCGATCACCACGTCGCCGTGGCCGAGATCGTGCTTGCGGCCTTCGACCGGCACGCGTCTGCTGCCGCCCGCCTTGGAGAAGTCGCGCTCCAGCGTGGTCGCCAGCGAAGGATGCAGATCGAACACCTCCTTGCTGCCGTCGCCGCTGCCCTTGTTGAACTCCTTGTCCATCGCGTGGATGAAGCTCGCCTTGGCCTCCTTGAGCGCGACGCGATCCTGCGGCCGCTTCGGGCCAGCCAGCGACGGCTCGATGCTGGCAAGCTCCAGCTTGAGCACGTCGGTAAAGATCGGGTCCGGCGTGACCTTGGTGCGGAACATGCCCTGCGCCTTGGCGTAGGCGGCGACCAGCTCGACGCGCGCGGCGGGACGATTGGTGTCGTTCAGATAGTCCAAGGTGTCGTCGTCGATCGGGAAGAAACCGCAGGTCGCGCCGTATTCCGGCGCCATGTTGCCGATGGTGGCACGGTCCGCGATCGTCAGGCCGGAGAGACCAGGGCCGAAGAATTCCACGAACTTGCCGACGACGCCGCGCTTGCGCAGCATCTGCGTCACGGTGAGCACGAGGTCGGTCGCCGTCATGCCCTCCTTGAGCTTGCCGGTGAGCTTGACGCCGATCACCTCGGGCAGAACCATCGAGTAGGGCTGGCCGAGCATCGCGGCCTCGGCCTCGATGCCGCCGACGCCCCAGCCCAGCACGGACAGACCGTTGACCATGGTGGTGTGCGAGTCAGTGCCGACCACGGTGTCGGGGTAAGCCACCTCCATGGTGACTTCTTTGCCCTCGAGCTTGACCTTGCTCGTGGCGCTGAACACGGTCTGCGACAGATATTCGAGATTGACCTGGTGGCAGATCCCGGTGCCGGGCGGCACAACGCGGAAATTCTCGAACGAGCGCTGCGCCCACTTCAGGAATTTGTAGCGCTCCTGGTTCTGCTTGTATTCTTCCTCGACGTTCTTCTTGTACGAGTCCTTGTGTCCGAAGAAGTTCACCGCGACCGAGTGATCGATCACCAGATCGACCGGCACCAGCGGATTGATCTTCTTGGGGTCGCCGCCGAGCTGCTCCATCGCGTCGCGCATCGCGGCGAGATCGACCACGGCCGGAACGCCGGTGAAGTCCTGCATCAGCACGCGCGCCGGGCGGAATGGAATCTCGCGCTCGGAGGTCTTGGTCTTGAGCCACTGCGCGAAGCCCTGGATGTCTTCCTTGGTGACGGTCTTTCCGTCTTCGTTGCGCAGCAGGTTTTCCAACAGGACCTTCAGCGAGAACGGCAGCCGCGAAATGCCCTTGAGGCCGTTCTTTTCGGCCACCAGCAGACTGTAATAAGCGTAGGTCTTGCTGCCGACCTTCAGGGTCCTGCAGCACTTGAAGCTGTCGAGCGAGGTCATGTCGTTGTTTCCATACCCAGGGCGCGGGAGCGCTGAGCGTTTACTGGCTAATAGGTTGCCAGAATTATACTTTCGCCCCCGAGCCGCGAGCTGGGCAATTCCATCCAAACCGCGCGGCCACCGGGTTTATAGGGGCTTTTTTTGCGCTCTGCTAGACAAACGAGAGCCGGCAACGGCATGAGGTCGTTGCAAGTTTCAATGGGCTGCATTTTGCCCGGCCTCGCGCCAGCATGCTGCGCGGCTCCCACACTGACCAGGCGGCTTTGATGCGGCTTTTGGGCACTCAACTGGTCTGTGTCCGGGGCGGCCGGCAGGTCTTTGCCGGGCTCGATTTCGACGTCGGCGCGGGCGAGGCCCTGGTGGTCACCGGGCGCAATGGGGCGGGCAAATCCTCGCTGCTGCGCATGATCGCGGGCTTCGTCCGGACCGCCGGAGGACTGCTGGAGCTAAGGCACGGCGACCCCGAGCTGACCTTGCCCGAACAGGCGCACTATCTCGGCCATCAGGACGCGCTGAAGCCCTCGCTCAGCGTGGCCGAAAATCTGGACTTCTGGGCGCGCTACCTCGGCGCGGAAGCGCCCGGCCGGGATGGACTGGAAGCGGTGGGCCTCGGTGCCGTGGCTGCCCTGCCCGCGGCCTATCTTTCCGCCGGCCAGCGCCGCCGGCTGTCGATCGCCCGGCTGGTCGCGGTCCAACGCCCGCTATGGCTGCTCGACGAGCCGACCTCGGCGCTGGACCGGGCCGCCCAGGAGACCCTGGCCGGGCTGATGCGCGCGCACCTGGCGGGTGGCGGGCTGATCGTCGCCGCCGCGCATGGGCCGATCGGGCTGGCGGACACGAAGGAGTTGCGGTTGGAGGAGGCGCCATGACCGCCCTCGCCGCGCTTTTTGTTCGCGATGTCAGGCTGGCGATCCGGGTCGGCGGCGGCGGCGGCATCGGCGTGCTGTTCTTCCTGATCGTGGTCACGCTGATGCCGTTCGCGATCGGGCCCGACCTCGCGCTGCTCGGACGGATCGGCCCGGCCATCCTGTGGCTCGGCGCGCTGCTCGCGAGCCTGCTGACGCTCGACCGGCTGCTGGCGATGGATCAGGAGGACGGCTC
Source organism: Rhodoplanes serenus (assembly GCA_945897515.1). GTDB lineage: Bacteria > Pseudomonadota > Alphaproteobacteria > Rhizobiales > Xanthobacteraceae > Z2-YC6860. The sequence goes on from CAMDFO010000040.1 coordinate 36,031, forward strand.
GCTCGACCTGATGCTGACCGGCCGCAGCCCGCTCGAACTGGCGGTGGCGGCGAAGGCGCTGGCGCACTGGCTGACCACCGGCCTGCCGCTGGTGATCGCCGCTCCGCTGCTCGGCCTGTTTCTCAATCTCGATCTCGGCTCCAGCGGCGCGGTGGCGCTGACGCTGCTGGCCGGCACGCCGGCGCTGACCTTCATCGGCCTGATCGGCGCGGCGCTGTCGGTGACGCTGCGGCGCGGCGGGCTTCTGCTCGCGGTGCTGGTGATGCCGCTGACGGTGCCGGTGCTGATCTTCGGCGTCGCTGCTTCCAATGCCGCACTTGTGGGGCCGCTGCCGTTCGGCACGCCATTCACGATCCTGTGCGCGCTGACGCTGATAAGCATCGTGGTAGGCACCTTTGCGGCGGCTACGGCCTTGCGGCACGGGATGGAGTGACGCAATGCTGTATGAGACCTTCGCCACATTGGCTGCAATATTCCGGCGACACTGAAGCGATCCATGCCGATCATCGACCTCGCCAATCCCACGCGGTTTCTCCGCTTTGCCGAGCGCGCCTTGCCGTGGTTGGCCGGCCTGACCCTGCTGGCTTTCGCCGCGGGGCTGAACCTCACACTGGGCGCGCCGGACGACTACCAGCAGGGCGCGACCGTCAAAATCATGTTCATCCATGTGCCGTCGGCATGGCTCGGCATGGGCATCTGGGCGCTGATGACCATCGCGGCGCTCGGCACGCTGGTGTGGCGCCATCCGCTCGCCGACGTCGCCGCCAAGGCCGCGGCCCCGGTCGGCGCCGCCTTCACTCTGCTCTGCCTGGTGACCGGCTCGCTGTGGGGCCGGCCGATGTGGGGCGCCTACTGGGTGTGGGACGCACGGCTCACTTCGGTGCTGGTGCTGTTCCTGATGTATCTCGGCGTGATGGCGCTGTGGCGCACGGTCGACGATCCGGCGCGCGCCGGCCGCGCCGCCGCCATCCTCACGCTGGTCGGCGCGATCAACCTGCCGATCATCAAGTTCTCGGTCGACTGGTGGAACACGCTGCACCAGCCGGCTTCGGTGCTGCGGCTCGCGGGGCCGTCGATTCATCCGAGCATCCTGATTCCGCTGCTGGCGATGACGCTGGCGTTCGTGCTGCTGTTTCTGGCGCTGCATCTCGCCGCGATGCGAAACGAGATCCTGCGCCGCCGCGTGCGTTCGCTGATGATGATGCAGGCGCAGACCGCACCGGGGAGCGGGTCATGAATCTCGGACCGCACGCGCCATTCATCGTGGCCGCCTACGGCATCGCAACGTTCGTGATCGGCGCGCTGATCGCCTGGGTCATGCTCGATCATCGCGCGCAGCTTCGGGCGCTGGACGATCTGGAATTGCGTGGCGTGACGCGCCGTTCCGACCGCGCACCCGAGAAAACCGCATGACCGCCGTCGAAACCAAGACGGCGGCTCCGGCGCCGCGGCGGCGGCTAATCGTGCTGCTGCCGCTCATCGTGTTCCTCGCGCTGGCTGCGCTGTTCCTCTACCGGCTCGGCGCCGGCGATCCATCGCGGCTACCGTCAGCGTTGATCGGGCGGACCGTGCCGGACACCAACCTGCCGCCAATCCCCGGCCTGGTCCGCGACGGCCAGCCGGTGCCCGGTCTCACCACCGCCGATTTCAACGGCGCGGTGACGCTGGTGAATGTGTGGGCGTCGTGGTGCGTGCCGTGCCACGACGAGGCGCCGCTGCTGTTGAAGATGTCGCAGGACAAGCGCTTCCGCATCGCCGGCATCAACTACAAGGACCAGCCCGACAACGCGCGCCGCTTCATCGGCCGCTACGGCAATCCGTTCACGGCGGTCGGCGCCGACGCCAACGGC
>CAMDFO010000041.1 GCA_945897515.1 Rhodoplanes serenus
CATCGCCATGTTGTTCTTGGCGTCGGGGCCGGCGTAGGTGGCTTCGAGATCGATGATGTCGCGGAGGAACACCTTGCCGTCGTTGAGCTCGTCGCGCCAGATAATGATGGCCTGGAAGGTCAGCGGACGTTCGCAGAGGCCCGCGATCATCGCCTCGCGGCCGGCCTCGATGCGCTTGGCGATGGCGATTTCGCCCTCGCGGGACAAAAGCTCGACCGAGCCCATCTCGCGCAGATACATGCGCACGGGATCGTCGGTGCGCTCCGACGGCTCTTTCTTCTCGGTGGTGGCGAGCGGCTTCGGCTTGGCCTCGACCAGCTCGCCTTCGGACTCGTCGTCGTCCTCGGCCTCCTCGGGCTTGCCCTCCTCGTCGTCGGCGCCCTCCTCGGCCTCCACGACGTTGATGCCCATTTCGCTGAGCATCGCGTAGATGTCCTCGATCTGGTCGGACGACACCTCCTCGGACGGCAGCACGGCGTTCAGCTCGTCATGGGTGACGTAGCCGCGCTTCTTGGCCTGCTTGATCATCTTCTTGACGGCAGCGTCAGAAAGATCGAGCAGCGGGAGCGGACTATCCGGCGTTTCCGGAGCTTCCTTCTCCGGTGGCGCTTCCTGCTCCTTCGCCTTGGCCTTTGTCGCCATACGCTTCTCCTGACCCTTTTCCATCAATGCCGCCGGTTTCGCCGCCGCCCAGGAGGTCCCGGGTCGCGCCTTGGCGGATTGCGGCTTGGTCGCTGCTGCAGCCTGGCCCCTCTTCATCAGGGCCTCCTATCTATAGGGATATGAATCGGTATACGGCCAATTGGGCTGTGCCGGCCGGACACCGCCCGAATCGAGGTCCGAAGTCTTGGCGGAGCACCCTTAAGCACCGCTTAACCCTGTTTAAACACCAGGAAACCGAAGTTCCATTCCCTGGTGGCATCACAATCACAAACTGCGGACGGACCGCCCCGAAGACGCCCCGAAGCCCTCAATGGAGGCCTCGGTGCCATCGATCGCGGACAGTCTGCCCTGAACGTCACGGAAACGCGCCCAATTGGCTTCGCTCGAATTCTCACCGAGCGCGCGTTCGGCGTCTTTCAGCTCCTTATTTAACGTCCTCACCTTGCGATGCAAGGTAACGATTTGCGTCCAGAATTGTGCCACGTCGTCGGCCGCCGCGTCCTCACGGGTGGGCCAGTCCGAAGTGTGGGTGATCGCCGAATCCAGCCGCGCCAGCACGGAACCGTGGCCGCGGGCGGCAAGCAGGGCCCGCATCGCAGCCGGCTCGGAGGCTTCGTGGCTTGCGACGGCGTCGAGGACGGCCCGGCGCAGCAAATCGGCGTCCGGATTAAGAAACTCGAACTCGGCGAACTCCTCGGCGTGGTGCTCCAGCAACCAGGGGTGGTTGATCAGCACCACCAGGATCAGCGCTTCGCGCGGCGGCATGGCGCTGCGGAACCCGCGCACGATCGGGCTGGTGCCAAGCCTGGGGCTGAGCGGCGCGGTTGTCTCCCGCCGAGCACCCATTCCTCCGGGGCCGCCCCGTCCGCGCTGGAACGAGCGCTCGCCACGCGGCGCGTAGCGCTCGAACCGCCGGTCGCGGCCGCCTTGCTCGGAGCGTTGCGGCGGCGCGAACAGCGCCCGCAGCCGGCCTTCGAGGTCCTGACGGTAATATTTCCGTACGGATTCATCGCCGATCGAGGTCGCCACGACGCCGATCCGCGCCTCCAGCGCCGCGCGGCGCTCCGGCGTGTCGAAGGTCGAGGCCTCGGTCTCGCGGGTCCAGAGCATCTCGGCGAGCGGGCGGGCGCTGTCGAGCACCTCGCTCACCGCCGCGCGTCCGCCGGAACGCGCCAGGTCGTCGGGATCGTTGCCGTCGGGCAGCAGCGCAAACCGGATGCTCTTTCCCGGTTTGAGGCGGGGCAGCGCCAGATCGACCGCGCGATAGGCCGCCTTGCGGCCCGCGTTGTCGCCGTCGAAGCAAAGAATCGGCTCGTCGGCGAGTTTCCAGAGCAGACCGAGCTGGTCCTCGGTCAGCGCCGTACCGAGCGGAGCGACCGTGGCCGGGAACCCTACGGTCACCATCGAGATCACATCGACATAACCCTCGACCGCGATCACCGTTGCCCCTTCGTGGGCCGCCTGGCGCGCGGCCGCGCCGTTGTAGAGCGTCGAACCCTTGTGAAACAGCGGCGTTTCCGGCGAATTCAGGTACTTGGCCGGCGCATCCTTATCCAGCGCGCGCCCGCCGAAAGCGACCACCCGGCCGCGCAGGTCGGTGATCGGGAACATCACCCGGTCGCGGAAGCGGTCGTAGGGCACCGGGATGTCGTCGCCGCCAATCAGCATGCCGGTTTCGATCATGTCGGGCACGGAAATGCCCTGCTGGCCCAGGTGCTCCTTGAGCGCGAAGCGCTCCGCAGGCGCGTAGCCGATGCGGAACTTCAGTTGCGTCGCGGGCTCCAGCCCGCGGTCGGCGAGATAGCCGCGCGCCTTGGCGCCGGGCCGGGCGTTGAGCGTGGCCTCGAAAAATTTCGCGGCCAGCTCCATGACATCGTGGAGCGTCTTGCGCTTTTCCTCGCGATGTTCCTCGTCCTTGCTGACCACCGGCAGCGCGACGCCGGCCATCGCGGCGAGCCGCTCGACCGCCTCGGGGAAGGTCACCCCCTCGGTTTCCATCACGAAGTCGAAAATGCTGCCGTTCTTGCCCGAGGAGAAGTCGAACCACGCCTCTTTCTGGTCGTTCACGAAGAACGACGGCGTCTTCTCCTTGTTGAAGGGCGACAGCCCCTTCCACTCGCGCCCGGCCTTCTTCAGCGCCACGCGGCGGCCCACGACTTCCGAAACCGGAAGCCGCGCGCGCAGCTCTTCGAGGAACTGGGGCGTAAAGCGCATGGGGTTTTGCCGAATCGTTTCGACGATCATAGCCGTCAAATGGGTCGGCTTTCGGAGAGTGTGAAGGGTGCTGGAAATAGCGGCGGGAAAAGTCGGTTTTTCCTAGTTATCCACAGGGAGCGGGCGGGCGCCCTGCTGTCGTCGGATGTGCGCCGGGCTTGACCCGGCAATCCATCCACTTTCACAACGATAGGATGGATGCGCGGGTCAAGCCCGCGCATGACAGCGGAGATTTCGATGCCCTACACCTTCGTCCTCGTTCATGGGGCCTGGCACGGCGGCTGGTGCTGGCGCCGGGTGGCCGACCTGCTGCAACGGCAGGGCCACAAGGTGTTCACGCCGACGCTGACCGGCCTGGGCGAACGCTCGCACCTGATGCGCGCCGGCATCGACGTCAGCACCCACGTCGCCGACGTGGTCAACCTGATGAAATGGGAAGGCCCGAGCGACGTGGTGCTGTGCGGACATTCCTACGGCGGGTTCGTGATCTCCGGCGTGGCCGAGCAGATGGCCTCCGCCATCGCCTCTATCGTCTTCCTCGACGCCTTCGTGCCGGACGACGGCGATTCCATGTTCGATCTCACCTCGCAGGCGGTGCGCGACGGGCTCAAGGCCGCGACCGAGCGCGGCGACATCGGCGTGCCGCCGCGACCGGCGGCCGCGTTCCTGGTGAACGAGAAAGACCAGGCGTGGGTCGACCGGCTGACCGGTCCGCAACCGATCGGCACCATGACGGAGAAGCTCAAGCTTTCCGGCGCGCGCGAGCGCATCGCGAAGAAATCCTACATCCGCGCGTCGGCCTATCCCAATCCGGGGTTCGACAAGGCGTTCGCGCGCGTGAAGGCGGATCGCTCGTGGCGTGCTTACGAGGTGCCGTGCGGGCACGACGTGATGGTCGACATGCCGGAGCGGCTGGCGGAGATATTGCTGGAGGTGGCGTAGGCCATTGCCACGTCAAAGCTCTCTCATTCGTCATGGCCGGGCACAGCCGTTCGAAGGACGGCGTCGCTCGCCTATGTCCCGGCCATCCACGTCTTCTGCTTGCCCCAAGACGTGGATGCCCGGCACAAGGCCGGGCATGACGTCGAGAGAGCACAACATCGCGATAACTACACTTACTGCGGCTCGATGCCTGCACCCTTCATCAGCTTCTCGGCGTCGGCGCGGTCGCGCTTGATCTCGGCGTCGAACTGCTCCGGCGTGTTCAGCGCCGGGATCAGGCTGCGCTGCGTCAAATGCCGGTCGCGGAACCCAGCGTCCGAAATGATGGCGTGGATTTCCTTGTTGAGCTTGTCGACGATCGGCCGCGGCGTGCCCGGCGGCACGAAGATGCCGTACCACGCCTGCGACGGCGCGCCCTTGTAGCCGGTCTCGGCGAGCGTCGGCACGTCCGGATAGAACGGCGACTTGATGTTGTTGACCATCGCCAGTGGCGTGATCTTGCCGGCATCGATCGACGACTTCACATTGGCCTCGCCGATCAGCGAGATTGGGGTCGAGCCCTGCAGCACGGCGTTGAGTGCCTGACCACCGCCACGGAACGGCACGCGCACCCAGTCGGCGCCCTTCTCCTTGACCAGGCTCTCCATGTAGATCGCCAGCGGCATCGAGGCGGTCAGATAGCTCAGCGTCTTCGGTTTGGCCTTCGACAGCGCCACCAACTCGTCGACGGTCTTGACCTTGAGCTCCGAATTCACCGCCAGGTTCTGGATCAGGTTGAACAGGTTGGTGACCGGCTGCACCACGGTTTCCGGATTGAACGGCATGTTCTTGATCAGGAACTGGTTGTAGACCAGCGGATCGGCGTTGATGATGCAGACCGTGTAGCCGTCGGGCGGCGCATCGGAGCACGCCTTGGTGCCGTTGTTCTGCGCGCCGCCTGGGCGGTTCTCGACGATGAAGGTCTGGCCCCAGCGCTTGGTCAGTTCCTCGCCGAGCGCGCGCAGGAAGATGTCGCTGATGCCGCCGGCGCTGCTGGTGGTCAAGCCGCGGATCGTGCGGTTCGGATAATCCTGCTGCGCGAGCGCGCCGCCGGACAGCGTCAGTGTCAATCCTGCAATCAACGCGGCCGTCTTGATCGAACGATGCATTCCATGTCCTCTGCTGAATAACCGATGACTCACTGCGGCTCCAAGCCCGCGTCCTTCACCACCTTCTCGGCAACGGGCCGTTCGCGCTTCATGTCGTCCGCAAACTGTTCGGGCGTATTCGCCGCCGGCACCAGGCTGCGTGCGCTCAGATGCCGGTCGCGAAAGTCCGGTCTGTTGATGATGCTGGTAATCTCTTTGTTGAGCCTGTCAACGATTGGACGCGGAATGCCGGCGGGCGCGAAGATACCGTACCAGCTTCGCGACGGCGCGCCCGAGTAGCCGGTCTCCGACAAGAGCGGGACGTCCGGGAAGTTCGGCGAACGGATGTTGTTCATCATCACCAGTGGAGTCATCTTGCCTCCGCGAATGCTGCCGATGACGTTGCCCTCGCCGAACAGCGCGATCGGGGTGCTGCCGCTGAGAATGGCGTTGACGGCTTCACCGCCGCCGCGGAACGGCACCCGCACCCAGTCCGCACCCTTTTCCTTCTTCAGGGTCTCCATATAGAGGAACAGCGGCGGTCCCGGCGCCAGATAGCTCATGGTGCCGGCGCGCTGCTTCGACAGCGCGATCAGCTCGTCGACGTTCTTCACCTTGAGATCGGAGTTGACCACCAGCATGTGGATCAGGTGGAAGGCGTTGGTGATCGGCTGGAGGCTGGTCTCGGGATTGAATGGGATACTTTTGAACAGAAACTGGTTGTAGAGCATCGCGTCCGCATTGGTGATGCAGATCGTGTAGCCGTCCGGGGCCGCGTCCGCGCAGGCGCGCGTGCCGGTGTTCATGGCCCCGCCGGGCCGGTTCTCGATGATCAGCGGCTGGCCCAATTTCACACGCAGCTCATCGCCGAGCGCCCGCATGAAGATGTCGCTCAAGCCGCCGGCGCTGGTGGTCGTGATGGCCTTGATCGGACGGTTCGGCCAACTGTCCTGCGCCAGGGCGGGACCGGCGATAACGGCAAACAGCGAGGCCAGCAGAACCAGCAATTTCATGGCGTTTCCTCTTCAGACCGGGCGATCGAAGCGCCCGGTGCATTTGAACATTTGATATCCGCGGCGGAAAGTCCCTATTGCGGCTGCAATCCCGCCCGTTTGACGACGCGTTCGACCTGCGCGCGCTGCTCGACCATGTATTTGGCGAACTGCTCCGGCGTATTGAAAATCGGATCAAGGCCGCGCTGGATCACGTGCCGATCCAGGAACGCCGGATCGCTGGCAATCTTCGCCACCTCGTCGCGAACCTTCTGGATGATCGCCTTGGGCGTGCCCTTCGGGGCCCACAGGCTGAAGTCTGCCTGCGTCACCTCGGCATCCGGGCGCAGCTCCTTCAGCGTCGGGATGTCGGGGAACAGCGGCGAACGCTTGCCGGCGTCGACCGCGATGCCCTTCAGCGCCCCGGAGCGCAGATGCGCCATGTAGTTGCCGATCCCGAAAAACGCGATCGGCGTCGCCCCGGTCAGCATGCCGTTGACCGCGTCGCCGCCGCCCTTGAACGGCACCCGCACGATGTCGGCGCCGCTCTCCTTGATGAAGCTGTCCATGAAGAACTGATGCGGTATAGCCGCCGCGGTGTAGCTCAGCGTCTTGGGATGGGCTTTCGAATGCGCCGCGAGCTGCTCCAGGGTCGTGACGTTGAGCGACGACGACGCCACCAGGCCCTGCGTCAGGAAGAACAGCATCGTGACCGGTTCGAGGTCCTTGAACAGGTCGTAGCTCAAGGTGCGGAACACAAACCGGTTATATTGCAGCACGTCGGTCGGCATGATGCAGATGGTATAGCCGTCGGGCGCGGCGTCGGCGCATGCCTTGGCGCCGATGTTGAACGCGCCGCCCGCCCGGTTCTCCACGACGATCGGCTGGCCCCAGCGCTTGTTCAGCTCCTCGCCCAGCACGCGCATGAAGATGTCGCTGATGCCGCCGGCGCTCGAAGTGGCGATCGCGCGGATCGGGCGGGTGGGATAGTCCTGCGCGGACGCAACGGCCGGCACCACGGCGAGCGCAAGCAGCAACGACAGACGGGCGAGGCGCTTCATGATGCGTTCCTTATTTGAGGGGTCCGCTACTGTGGCTGCAACCCGGCCGCATCGACCACGCGCTTGGCGGTGGCGCGGTCGCGCACCAGGAATTCGGCGAACTGATCCGGCGAGCTGAACACCGGTTCGAGTCCGCGCTGCGTCAGGTTGCGGTCCCGGAACGTCGGCTCGCTGGCGATCGCCCGCGTCTCGTCGGCGATCCTGGTCAGGATCGCCTTCGGAACGCCGGCCGGCGCATAGAGCCCGAAGTACGAGCGCGTCAGCGGCTCCTTGTAGCCCAGTTCGGTGATGGCGGCGACGGTGGGAATGAGCGGCGAGCGCTCGCCGTCGACCACGAGGCCGGTCATAGTGCCGGCGCGCAGATGCGGCATCATGTTGCCGATGCCGACGAAGGTGATCGGCGTCACGCCGGACAGCACGCCGTTGACGGCGTCGCCGCCGCTCTTGAACGGCACCCGCACCAGGTCGATGCCATGCTGCTTGTTCAGCGTCTCCAGATACAGCACGAGCGCGGCGGCGGGCGCGGTATAGCTCAAGGTCTTCGGCTTCGCCTTGGCATGCGCGACCAGGTCGTCGACGCTCTTCACGTTGAGGCTCGAATTGACCACCAGCGCCTGGGTCATGAAGAACAACTGCGTGACCGGCGCGATCTGCGTCTCGGCGTTGTACGGCAGGTTCCGATACAGGTGCTGGTTATAGGTGACGGCCTCGTTCGGCATGATGCAGAGCGTGTAGCCGTCCGGCGTGGCCTCGGCGCAGGCGCGCGCCGCGATGTTGAACGCACCGCCCGGCCGGTTCTCCACGATGATCGGCTGACCGAGCCGCTTGTGCAGCTCCTCGCCGAGCACGCGAATGAAAATGTCGCTGATGCCGCCGGGTCCGGACGCTCCGATCACGCGGATCGGCTTGTTCGGATAGTCCTGCGCGGCGGCCGGTGGCGCGGCCTGCGCAACGAACGCGGCGAGCAGGCAGGACATCCAGGCCAGAGAGCGGGCGACACCATGCATTGTCATTTCCTTTTTCATTTCACGTCCGGATAGAGTCCCGAGGCCTTCACCACCATCCGGCCTTCGGCACGATCGATCTCGAGCTGTTTGGCGAACTGCTCCGGGCTGTCCAGCACCGGCGCGAGCCCCCGGCCGATCATGTGGCGCTTCTGAAACTCGGGATTCGATGCGGCCCTGACGATCGTCTCGTTCAGCCTGTCGACGATCGGCTTCGGCACGCCGACCGGCGCATACATGCCGAAGTACGACGCCATGATGTGATCGGTGTAGCCGGCTTCGCGGAACGTCGGGATTTCAGGGGCCAGCGGCGAGCGCTTGTCGCCATCGACGGCAAAGCCAGTGACCCTGCCATCCCGGATGTACTGCATGAGATTGCCGATGCCGAAAATCGCGACCGGAGTGGAGCCGGTCAGCATGCTGTTGACGGCGTCGCCACCGCCCTTGAACGGAACACGGACGAAGTCGGTGCCGTTGGTCTTGTTGAAGTGCTCCATGAACGCGACCTTGGAAAGCTGCGGCGACATATAGCTCAAGGTCTTGGGCTTGGCCCGCGCCAGCGCCGCCAATTCGGCGAACGACTTGACGCTGAGCGCGGTGTTCACGGCAAACACCTGCGTCAGATAGAACAGCTTGGTGATCGGCAGCAGGGTGGTCTTCGGATCGAACGATGCGTTCGGGAAGATGACCGGGTTGATGAGCATCGCCTCGGCCGGAAGAATGCAGATCGTGTGGCCGTCGGGCGGCGATTCGGCGCAGGCGCGCGCGCCGATCGAGCCGCCGGCGCCGGTTCGGTTCTCGACCACGACGGTCTCGCCCAGCATCGGGCGAAGCTCCTCGGCGAGCGCGCGCATGAACACATCGCTGAGGCCGCCGGGACCTTGCGATGCGATCACGCGGATCGGCCTGGTGGGATAGCTCTGCTGTGCCGCAGCCGGCGTCAACGGCTGCATGGCGAGAGCGGCAACGAGAGCCGCAGTCCAGAAACCGGACCTGGTCATCGCTTCCTCCGTCGGGGTGGTCTGGCGCCACGCTTCAGGCAAGAATGACCCAGTGGGCAGGAGGCGGCAAGGTCCGCCAGAACCGGGAATTGGAACAAGATGACGCAAGGCCACCAGGGCGGGCAGCCGGCGCGTGCGCCGCAATACAAGATGAAGGTGGAGAAGCCGATCACCGTCACCATGCGCGACGGCGTGCGCATTTCGCTCTGCGTCTACCGCCCGGACGCGCCAGGGCGCTTTCCTGCGCTGTTTGCGGCCTCGCCCTACCAGTACGAGATGGACGAGGTGCCGGCCTATCCGCTGTTCCTCTGGCGCGAGACCGGGCCGGTCGAATGGTATGTCGGCCAGGGCTACGCCTATGTGCATGCCGACGTGCGCGGCTCGGGCCGCTCGGAGGGCGAGTTCGGCTTCATGGGCAAGACCGAGCAGGACGACTATGTCGAACTGATCGCCTGGATCGTCGCGCAGGACTGGTGCAGCGGCAAGGTCGGCGGCATCGGGCAATCGTACTACGCCGTAGCGCAATGGCTGATGGCCTGCGTCAATCCGCCGGGGCTCGCCTGCATCGTGCCCTACGACGGCATGGTCGATCAGTATCGCGGCTCGAACTACCACGGCGGGATTTTCTGCTCGTACCGGCCGACCTGGTACACTTGGCTGCGCGCCGACAACCAGCATCGTCCGGTCAACAAGCAGGGCCGCGCCACCATGCGCTGGGATCTCGCGGGCGAGATCATCGAGCGTACGCTGGACGACGAGTTCTGGCGCGAGCGCTCGCCATACTGGCGCTTAGGCGACGTGAAGGTGCCGGTGCTCTCGATCGGTCACTGGGGCAAGATGGGACTGCACCTGCGCGGCAACATCCTGGGCTACGAGGAACTGAGCGCGCCGAAGAAGCTCGTGATCACCGGCGCCAAGAACACCTTCGAAGCGCACCACATGTTCGACCAGATCGAATTCCACGAGAAGGAATGCCTGCCGTTCTACGACCGCTGGCTGAAAGGCATCGACAACGGATTCATGGAAGCGCCGCCGGTGAAGCTTTTCGTGCGCGGCGCGAACGTCTGGCGCGAGGAAGCGCAATGGCCGCTGCCGCGCGCGACCTATGTTCCGTATTATCTGCGCAAGCAAGCTTCGGGCAGCGTGACATCGCTGAACGACGGCTCGCTCTCGACCGAGAAGCCCGCGGCCGGCGAGGAGGCCACGAGCTATTCCTATCCGGATTGGGAATGGGTCAACGGCGTTGCTGCGATGGACGGCAGCGGCCGGCTCGATCCGGTGCGGCGCGTGCTGACATGGACATCGGCGCCGCTCGCGGCCGACCTCGAAGTCACCGGCCCGATCGTGCTCAGGCTCCACGCATCGTCGAGCACGGTCGACACGCAGTTCATCGTCAAGCTCGCCGACCAGCATCCGCAGGACGAGGCTGCGCGCAAACGTGGCGACCAGCCGGCATTCACGCCAGCGTCGAAAGGCTGGCTGAAGGCCTCGCATCGCGAGAAAGACAAGAAGCGCTCAACCGCGTTGCGGCCGTTCTACACCCACACCAATCCGCAGCCGCTGACCCCCGGCGAAATCTACCAGTTCGACATCGAGGTGCTGCCGATCTCTTACGTGTTCAAGAAGGGCCACCGCATCCGGCTGGAGCTTGCGAATTCGGACTCGCCGCTGACCGATGGAATCTTCGTGCATCCGTATCATCCCACCCAGATGGGCAGCGATACGATCCACCATGACGCGGCGCATGCGTCGTGCATCATGTTGCCGATTCTGACGGCATCTTGATAGCCGCAAGCAGCGTGCCACGATCGCGATCCCGCTAGAACCGTGTGGTCAATTCCGTCAGCCAGGCCGGCGATGCTTCGACCAGAATGGCTTCAACCTGCTTGTCGAGCCCTGTGAGGATGAGAACGCCAACCGCGAAAAGAAGGCCGCCCATGATTGCCTTGCCGCCGCTGCCCGCGGTCAGCATGCGGCCACGCCACCGTACAAGCGCTTCGCGCGACATCAGACCGATGACGAGCAACGGCAGGGCCGCACCGACCCCGAATGCCAGCATCGTCAGGGCGACGGTGAACAGACTTTCAGCCCGTGCCGCAAGAACGGAGGCGGCGCCGAGCGTCGGTCCGACACACGGGCTCCAGACCGCGCCAAGCAACAATCCCACCACGAACTGACCCCCAACGCCACGCGTCGAGAATCCGCCGGTATGCGATTGCGCCCAGTTGCCCACCGGCCCCGCAGCCAAAGCAAGCCGCATTTGCAAGCGCGGCACCAGCAGTATGCCGCCGACCAGGATGAGCAGCACCGCGGCAACCGAACGGAAGACGTCCTGATCCAATCCGATGGAAAAGCCCAACGCCGCCACGAACAAGCCGATCGCCACGAACGACGTCGAGAGTCCCGCCGCCAGCGCAACCGGCCCCAGCCGATGCTCACCGACCGACGCTCCGAGCACGATCGGCAGCAGCGGCAGAACGCACGGGGACAGCGTGGACAGAATCCCCGCGATAAGAGCCAGGCCAATGCCGCTCATGCCAAATCAAATGGACTTGTCGAGCAGCGCCGCGATCGAACCTGGATTGGTATCGCCCGTCGAACGCCCAGCCTCCTGCTTTCCTTTGAAGACGATCAGAGTGCTTTGCTTTTGCACGTTGAACGTCTTCAGCAGGTCTTTCTGGGAATCGAAATCGATGTCGAAACTCACCATGGCCTTAAATTTCGGATCGCTCTTCAGCCGCGACAGAATAGGCGCTTGCGCCTTGCACACCGGACACCACGGCGCTTTGACGTCGATGAGGATCGGCTTGCCGGCGGCCTGTGCCGCCTGGAATTCCTTCTGATTGAAGGGCTTCGCCGAGGCCGTCACCGCAAAGAAGCAGACGGCGGACAAACTGAGGGCCGCTAGAAGACAACGTCGATTTAACATCAAAATTCCTCCCCGTTAAACTCGATCCAGGTAGCAGAAGAGCACGGCAGTCTCGTTCACGTTTCTCATAGGCCGGATCACAAACCCGTGCCGGCCGATCGTTCTGCTATCGCAAGTGCTTTTCGGCACTCCAGCCCTGCCCGGTGAGATGCCGTTCTCCGTATTCCAAAGGTTCGTCCTCCAATGGGGTTGCAAAAGTGTCGTTCCAGCGGTTGAGAAAGCCGAACATGGCAATCACGCCGACGATTTCAACAACCTGCTCGTCACTCCAATGCTTGCGGAGTTCGGCAAACATTTCGTCGGTGACCGCGTTCGGTACGCAGCCCGCAGCCACTGCGACATCGAGCGCGGCGCGTTCGGCGGCGTCGAACAACGGGCTGGTCCGGTAATTCCAGACAGCGTCGAGCTTCTGCTGCTCCACGCCCAGCTTTGCGGCGCCTTCCGCCGTATGCGCCACGCAGTACTGGCATCCCGCCGCACGGCTGGCGACATGCGAAATAAGCCGCTTGAGTTTGAGGTCGACCTTCCCTTGCGGGTCCCAGATCGCGGCGCTCAACTCGGCATAACCTTTCACCATTTTCGGATTGCGTTGCATGATGAGCTGGCTGTTCGGAATAAAGCCCATCCTTTTGCGCGACGCTTCGAACTGCTCCTTCAACTCCGGGGAATGCTCCGGCGGAAGCGGGGCAAGACGCGCTATGGGTCGAACTCTCTGATCCATTTGTTCCTCCTGGGTTTTTTTGTGACGTTGGATAGTTTGTCGGTTGGCTTGGGGACCGATGTGAAAAGATAAAATCAGGCTTCGCCGCGTGCCGGCATCTTGCGTTCGGTTATGACGTCGACCGCGCGCAGCATCTGATCGAGAGGCGGGCGGCCCCACGGCGCACTGCCGCGCGATGCAAAGAACAGGGTTCCGTCGGGAGTGACCAGGAAGAGTCCAGGCTCGCTGAATTCCGAGGGCTCGCCTTCACGGATGGCGCGCGAGATGAACAGTTCCCACTCGCGGGCGCTGGCGATTGAAAGCTCACAGCCGATCCTGAGGTTGCTCAGGCCCCATTCGGTCTTTGCTCGCTCCGCACGCTCGCGGCTGTCGGTACTGATCGCGATGACATCGACGCCTCGCTTGGCGAATTCGGGCAGCTTGGCTTCCAACTCGCCAAGATAGGTCTTGCAGACCGGGCAATGCAGACCGCGATACACCACAATCATCTCGAATTTCTCGGGCTTCGCGTCGCGCAGACGCCACGGGCGCCCATCGACCTCGGTAAGTTCGAGCGGCGGAGCCGACTGGCGGGGCTTTATGGACATAAGACATTCTCCTGGATGAGTTCGTTTGGGGAGCGTCCCGTCAGTCAAGACACCGCAGCATCGTCGCTACGATATCTTCAAGAGTGCCGCGATCCGGGTTGACCTTGCCGACCAGCCGAAGCCCCTGGATGCCGGCGGTGAGGAATCGCGCAAGCGCATCGGTATCGGCTTTGGGCTGCAACTCGCCGCGCGCCTTGGCTTGGACGAGCGCTTCGCGGAAGACGGCCTCGGTCCGGCCCAGGCCCTGCCGAACATGCGCCAAGGCCGCGCGATCGCCGCGCGGCAATTCGGCAGCACAATTGCCCAGAAAGCAACCACGTCGGCCGGAGCCTGCGACAATCTGGTCGATAAATTCGGCGAGCAGCGCGGCGAAGGCTTCGCGGACGGGGACCGGCCTCGCCAAAATCGCGGCGATACTGGGCGTGCGCCGTTCGACGTAGCGGTCGACCGATCGCAGCAGCAGATTGCGCTTGCCGCCGAAGGTGGCGTAAAGGCTCGAACGGCTCAGGCCGGTTGCCGCGCAAAGATCGTCAACGGACGTGGCCTCGTAACCCCTGGTCCACAGCAGGTCCATCACCTGCTCAAGGGCAATATCCTCATCGAATTCGCGAGGGCGCGCCATTTCTGCCGCCTGATTGGCTGAGCTATTCTGGACTATATAGTCCAATACTCCCTCATGCAATGGCCCCACACGGCTGTGCTCGGCGGCGACCGCAACCGAACGGCCTCGGTCAGGCGTGACGCCGCATAGACGGGGCGTTCGCTTCGTGCATCATGGCCATTCCTTGGAATTACATCTGGAAATTCGCCATGAAACGCAGCACCGATCGCATCCTCACCACCCACGTCGGCAGCCTGCCGCGTCCCGACGACCTGCTCGCCCTGATGGCGGCCCGGATGGACGGCAAACCGGTCGATGACGGCGCCTATGCGTCGACGCTGCGGCGCGCGACCGACGACATCGTCAACAAGCAGATCGAGGTCGGCCTCGATATCGTCAACGACGGCGAGATGGGCAAGTCGAGCTTCATCACCTACGTCAACGACCGGCTCGGCGGCATCGAGCGGCGCGAGGGCCAGCGGCCGAGTCCTTTTGCGACGTCGCGGGAAACATTGTCGTTCCCGGAATTCTACGCGGCCGAACAGGCGATGCAGACCTCAAGCGTGCGCCGGCGCATCCGCGTGGTCGCCGCGGCGCCGATCGCCTACAAGGGCCAAGCGCAACTCAAGACCGAGCTTGCGAACTTGAAAGCCGCGACCGCCGGCAAGCCGGTCGCCGAGGCGTTCGTGCCGGCGATCGCACCGTCGAACATCGAAGCGACGATCCCGAACGAGCATTATCCAACCGTCGAGGCTTATCTGTTTGCGCTCGCCGACACGATGGCCGAGGAATACCGGGCAATCGTCGACGCAGGATTCCTGCTGCAGATCGACGATCCGTTTTTGGTCACCTATTACATCACGCAGCCGCAGCTCAGTCTCGCGGAATGCCGCAAATGGTGCGAGCTGCGCGTCGAGGCGCTCAACCACGCGCTCAAGGGCATCCCGGAAGAGAAAATCCGCTTCCACACCTGCTACAGCATCAACATGGGCCCGCGCATCCATGACATGCAGTTGAAGGACATCATCGACATCATCCTCAAGGTGAAGGCTCAAGGCTATTCATTCGAGGCCGGCAATCCTCGGCACGAGCATGAGTTCGAGGTGTGGGGCCAGGTGAAGCTGCCGGACGACAAGATTCTGATCCCTGGCGTCATTACGCAGTCGACGGTGCTGGTCGAACATCCCGAGCTGGTGGCGCAGCGGCTGGTGCGGTTCGCCGGCATCGTTGGCCGCGAGCGGGTCATTGCCGGGGCGGACTGCGGCTTCGCCTCATTCGCGGGCTCGAACGAAGTGCATCCGAGCATCGTCTGGCCGAAATTCCAGGCGCTCTCGGAGGGCGCGCGGATCGCGAGCAAGAAGCTGTGGGGACGAGCGGCTCCTTAATCCAAACGTCCTTGGAACGCAAAGCATGCTCTATCCCCGTCATGGCCGTGCTTGTCACGGCCATCCACGCCTTGCTTCGCTTGCAGCAAGACGTGGATGCCCGGCACAAGGCCGGGCATGACGTGGATGGACTGAAACCCCCTCACTGCGGCTGCTGGCCGGACTCCTTGGCGACCTGGGCGGCGATGGCGCGGTTCTTCACGATGAATTTGGCGAACTCGTCGGTCGATGTGACCGCATATTCGATGGCGCGGTTGATGTAGTTCTTCTGCTTGAACGCCGGATCGCCGGTGATGCGCACGATCTCGGCATGGACCTTCTCCAGGATCGGCTTCGGCGTGCCGGCCGGGGCGAACAGGCCGAACCATGTCGGCGGATACTCCTCGCCGCTCGCTTCCGTCAACGTCGGCAAATCGGGGAACAGCGGCGACCGCGAGTAGGCATTGAGCGCAATCGCCGTGATATGGCCGCTCTGGATCTGCGGGATCATGTTGGCGAGGCCGAGGAATGCGATTGGCGTCGAGCCGGACATGATGGCGTTGACCACTTCGTTGCCGCTGCGGAACGGCACGCGCACGATGTCGAGATCGTGCTGCTTCTTCAGCTTCTCCATGTAGTGGACCAGCATGAAGGAGAACGTGCCGTAGCTCAGCGTGCCGGGCTTGCTCTTGGCCAGCGCGACCATGTCCGGGATGGTCTTGATGTTGAGCTTGGCGTTCGCCACCAGTGCGACCGAATTGACGAACAAGTTGGTGATCGGCTCGAAATCCTTCTCCGGATTGAACGGTAGGCTCTTAAACAGGAACTGGTTGTACACCACCGGCTCGCTCGACATGACGCAGAGCGTGTAGCCGTCGGGCGGCGACTCGGCGCAGGCGCGCGCGCCGATGTTCAATGCGCCGCCGGTGCGATTCTCGACCACGAACGGCTGGCCGAATTTTTTCTGCAGCTCCTCGGCGAGCAGGCGGGCGAACACGTCGCCGCCGCCACCGGCGCCGAGCGGAATGATGATGCGCACGGTCCGCGTCGGCCAGGTCTGAGCGGACGATGCGTCAGCAGGCGATGTCTGCGCCGGCGCCGGCACGATCGAGGTAAGCCAAGCCGCCGCTGCGGCGGTGACAGCCCATCCGAACTTGCGTCGCATCACAGCCCTCCTCCTTTTGCTTCCGGCGTCGCGCGCTATTGCAGCTCACTGCAATTCCTGGCCGGACTCCTTCGCGATCAGTGCGGCGGCGGCGCGGGTCCTGACCAGGAATTGGCTGAACTGCTCCGGCGTGCCGCCCGCCGGCTCGATGGCGCGCTCGATATAGTTCTTCTGCTTGAACGCCGGATCGTTGGCGATCCGCGTCACCTCGGCATGGACCCGGTCGATGATCGGCCGCGGGGTGCCGACCGGGGCAAACAGGCCGAAGAACGTCACCGGATAGTCCTCGCCGCTTGCCTCCTTGAGGGTCGGCAGATTGGGAAACAGCGGCGAGCGCGCGTTGGCGCTGAGCGCGATGCCGGTGATGTGGCCGCTGCGGACCTGCTCCAGCATGTTGCTCAGGCCCAGCATCGCCACCGGCGTCGAACCGGACATGATGGCGTTCACCACCTCGTTGCCGGAGCGGAACGGCACGCGCACGATGTCGATGCCTTCGCGCTTCTTCAGCTTTTCCATCCACTGCACCAGCACGAAGGAGAACGTGCCGTAGCTCAGCGTGCCCGGCTTGGCCTTCGCCAGCGCGACCAGTTCGGGGATTGTTTTGACGTTGAGCTTGGCGTTGGTCACCAGCGCCTCGAGATTGAAGAACAGATTGGTGATCGGCGCGAAGTCCTTTTCCGGATTGAACGGCAAGCTCTTAAACAGGAACTGGTTGTAGGCCACCGGCTCGCTCGACATGACGCAGAGCGTGTAGCCGTCGGGTGCGGACTCGGCGCAGGCGCGCGCGCCGATGTTGAGGCCGCCGCCGGGGCGGTTCTCGACCAGGAACGGCTGACCGAATTTCTTTTGCAGCTCCTCGGCGAGCAGCCGGGTGAAGATGTCGCCGCCACCGCCCGCCGCCAGCGGGATGATGATCCGCACCGCACGCATCGGCCAATTCTGCGCCGACGTCTGTGCCGGCGACGGCACAACGGAGCTGAGCCACATCGCAGCGATGGCGATGACCGCCCATCCAGATTTGTGTTTCACGGCGTTTCCCCTTCCCAGGCTTGTCATGCCATCATGCTCCGCCGCTGAATGAAAGAGGAGGCCCGATAATGATGGTCCGTCTCGCGCTCGCTGCATTGGCCTATCTCGCAACGCAGCATCCGGTCTTCGCCCAGGCATTCCCGGACAAGGCCATCCGCATCATCAGCGGGACGCAGACCGGCACCAGCGGCGATCTCGCCGGCCGTCTGCTGGCGCAGAAGCTGACGGCGCAGATCGGCCAGCCGGTGATCTTCGAGAGCCGGCCGGGCGCGAACGGCCAGATCGCCGCGAACTACGCCAAGACGCTGCCGCCTGACGGCTATAACATCGCCTATCTCGCATCGAGCACGGTCATCACCGGCCCGCTGATGAGCAAGAGCGTCGGCTTCGACACCTTCAAGGACTTCACGCCGATCAGCATGGCGGTCGGCGCGCCGCTCCATCTGGTGGTGAATTCGGAGCTTGGCGTCGACACCACCGCCGGCCTGGTCGAGTACGCCAAGAAGAATCCCGGCAAGCTCAACTACGGCAGCGTCGGACGCGGCTCGGTGTTCCACTTCCAGGGCGAGGCGATGAAGGCCGCGGCCGGTATCGACATGCTGCACGTGCCCTACACCGGCGCCAACAACGCCAACATCATCGGCGATCTGCTCGCCAACCGCGTGCAGGTCTATTTCCCGGCTTATCCCGCCACGCTCGCCGCGCTGCCGACCGGCAAGATCAAGCTGCTCGGCGTGTTCTACGATCAGCGCGTCAAGTGGCGGCCAGACCTTACGACCGTGAAGGAGGAGTTGCAGAACCTGATCACCGTGCCGTCGTGGTTCGGCTTCCTGGGACCCGCCGGCCTGCCGGCGCCGATCGCCGCCCGCCTGCAAGCGGAAATCGGCAAGGCGTTGCAGGATCCGGAGATCGCGAAGAAGCTCGAAGACGTCGGCATCGTTCCGATCGGCAACAGCGGCCCGGAGATGACGAGCCTGATGCGCCAATACACCGACGACCTGGGCCGGCTCGCCAAGCAGGTCGGCATCGAGCCGCAATAGCAGCGCATCGCGCGCGGGCCATTGCCCAACTCCGTGCGCTATCACACGCGCGTTCGTGATCGAACGGCGGCGCGCGCGTTTCTATAATGCGCGGATCGGCGGCGGCGAACGTCCGCCGCATCACGTTGGGGGAGACGCATGTCGGACAATTCGATCACGCGCCGCGAGGCGCTCGGTGGCGCGGCTCTGGGCGTCGGCGCAGCCGCGCTCGGCGGCGGCGCTGCGATGGCGCAGGCGGCGACGCAACGGACATTCGTGCTGATCCATGGCGCATGGCATGGCGGCTGGTGCTGGCGGCGTGTGTCGGACCTTCTGGAGAAAAAGGGCCACAAGGTGTTCTCGCCGACGTTGACCGGGCTCGGCGAGCGCTCGCACCTGCTGACCAAGGAGGTCAATCTCGACACCCACATCACCGACATCGTCAACGTGTTCAAGTGGGAAGAGATCAAGGACGCCTGCCTGGTGCTGCACTCCTACGGCGGCTGGCCGGGCTCCGGCGCGATCGAGTCGGTAGCAGACCGCGTCAGCTCGGTGGTCTACCTCGACGCGTTCAAGCCGGAGGACGGCCAGCGCGGCGCGGACTACGCTTCCGACTTCAGCCGCAAGGCGTTGCAGGAAGCACTCGCCAAGGGCGAGGCCGGACGCGCCGGCCCGCCGCCTGCGGCATTCCACGTCAACGAGAAGGATCGCGCCTGGGTCGCTTCCAAGCTGACCAACCAGCCGAACGGCGTGGTGTTCCAGCCGATCAAGCTCACCGGCGCGCGCGAGAAGATCGCGAAGAAGGTCTATATTCGCGCGCCGATCTACAAGCAGGCGGCATTCGACAAGGCCTATGCGGAGTGCAAGGCCAACCCGTCGTGGAAGACCTTCGAAACCAAGGCCGGCCACGACGTGATGGTGGACGAACCGGAGTGGCTGGTGGACGTGCTGCTGCAGCACGCCTGACGGCGGCTTAACGCCGATCGACGACCGGCGCGGTCACACAGATCGCGTCGCCCGCTTCCGCCGTTGTGTCCGGCAGCGGCTGCGTGTTGAAGGCGTAGACCGCGATGACGGCGGCGAACTGCGCCGCGATCAGGCCGGCGAACGCTAATCCGCTGAGGGTGGCGGACATCTACTTCTTCCTCGGGTCGTCGGCCGGGTTGACGTAGGTGACACCCCACGGCCCGACGCTGTGGACCTGGACGACGGTCTCCTCGGAGGTCCATGCGAAATGCGGCGTGCCGGGCTGCATGATCGCGAAGCCGCCGGGCGGCAGCGCCTTGGTCTTGGCGATGTCGAGCTTGTCGCCGGCGCCCATGTTGAACGTGCCCGAGATCACCGTGACGTGCTCGATCACCGGGTGGGTGTGAGCCGGCAGCCGGTAGTTTGCCGGGAACTTGATGCGCGCGGTGATCGGCACCGCCTGGTTCATCGGGCCTTCGATCACCGCGATCTGCGCGCCCGGTGGCAATGAGGGAACGTCGGACCATTTGATTTCCGACGGCACGATCATGGTGTGGCCGTGATCGCCGCTGTGCTGGCTCAGTGCCGCGGATGAGGCGATCGCGCAAAAGGCGAAAGCAAGGGCCGTCGGAGTGACGCGTTTCATGGCTCAATCCTCTCTATGGGTGAAGTAGAACTGACATTTTCCGCTTCGGTCACTGCCTGGTGATGACGATTTCGAGATACTCGCTGCGCACCACCATGCTGTCGTCGCCTGAGTGATTGAATTGTTCGAGCAGTGCGATGAGGTCGCCGGTCAGCGCCGCCTGCTTCGCCGGGTCCAGCGCGGCGAAGGCCTTCAGCAGCGGGCCGTAGTAGGTCTTGAAGACCTCCAGCCAATGCTGCGCCGAGCGATATCGGAACGTGAAGATGCGCGGCACCGCCTGGATGTCGGACGCCTGCGGACCGAACAGCTCGGCAATGCGCGCCCGCGTCCCCCACTGCGCCGGCGACCGCACCCCGGCCGGCGGCGGCAGATATTTTCCGAGGGTCTTGAACAGCAGGCCGATGAAGCCTTCGGGCGTCCAGTTGGCGAGCCCGATCTTGCCGCCGGGCCGGCACACGCGGGCCATCTCCGCCGCGGCGCGCTCCTGGTCGGGAGTGAACATCACGCCGAAGGTCGAGACCACCGCGTCGAAGCTGGCGTCTGCGAACGGCAGCGCTTCCGCATCGGCTTGCTGGAACGCGATAGGCAGGCGCTCGGCGGCGGCCCGCTCCCGGCCGCGCTCAAGCAGCGCCGGTACATAGTCGGTCGACACCACGTCGCACCAGCGGCGCGCGGCCGCGAGCGAGACGTTGCCGTTGCCGGCCGCCACGTCCAGCACCCGCTGTCCCGGACGGATATCCATGGTCTCGCACAGGGTTTCGCCCACGATCTGCAGGGTGGTTCCGACGATGGCGTAGTCCCCGGAGGCCCAGGCGCCCTGCTGGCGGGCTTTCAGCGCCGAGAGGCCGGGCGAAACGGGCGTGGGCATGGCTTGCGCGGCTGCGGCGGGGGTCATGATCGGCTCCTCGGTCGATGGGCTGGCGGTCGGTACGGCCACGATCATGCCGAACCGGCAGTGGTCCCGCTTTGAGACGACCTTGATTTTCCCTTGAGGTATCCTTGATTATCGCCGGGCAAACGGGCCAAGCCGCTGCAAGAGCGGGTACCGCGGGTTATCCGCCTTGTCGTTCCAGTTCGAAGACTACGTTCTCGATCCCGAACGCCGGGAGCTACGGCGGGCGGGTGCGCTGGTTGCGGTCGAGCCGCAGGTGTTCGACCTGCTGAGCTATCTGGTGCGCGAACGCACGCGCGTGGCCAGCAAGGACGACATCCTCAACGCGGTCTGGCACGGCCGTATCGTTTCGGAATCGACATTGAGCTCGCGGATCAACGCCGCCCGTCATGCGATCGGCGATAGCGGCGAGGAGCAGCGGTTGATCCGCACGCTGGCACGCAAAGGGTTCCGGTTCGTCGGCACCGTCAAGGAAGCCTCGAAGAACGAGCCAGCGCGTGCGACACCTCGTCAGCAGATCACGTTCGCCAGGGCCGCCGACGGCGTGAACATTGCCGTCGCGTCGAGCGGCAGCGGGCCGCCCATCCTCAAGAGCGGGACATGGCTCACCCATGTCGAGCACGACTGGGAATGCGAACTTTGGGCGCCGATGCTCACGCACCTGTCGGGCCGCTTCCGGCTGCTGCGCTACGACCCCGCGGCTGCGGACTGTCCGACCGCGAGGTCGATGACATGTCGTTCGACGCCTTCGTCCGCGATATCGAAACTGTGGCGGACTCCCTCGGCCTCAACCGCTTCGCGCTATTTGGCCTCTCGCAGGGCGCCGCATTGTCGATCGCGTATGCGGCAAAGAATCCCGGCCGCGTCTCGCATTTGATTCTGTCCGGAGGCTTCGGGAAGGGCTGGCGCCTGCTCGGCAATCCCGCCGAAATTGCCCGCCGCGAGGCGCTGATGACCCTGATCCGGCACGGCTGGGGTCTCGACAATCCGGCGTTCCGCCAAGTGTTCGCCTCGCGTCTGTTTCCCGACGCCACCCCCGACACGATGCACTGGTTGAACGAACTGCAACGAGTCTCGACCTCGCCGGACAACGCCGTCCGCGTTCAAGAGGCGCTGGCCGAATTCGATGTGACCGGTCTGTTGTCCTGTGTCACAACTCCCACGCTGGTGCTGCACAGCAGCGGCGATGGCGCCTCGCCGATCGGCCTCGGCCTCGCACTGGCGCGCGGGATTCCAAATGCGAGGTTCGTGGAGATCGACAGCCGCAATCACATCCCGCTGTCCCACGAGCCGAGCTATTCGCGCTACCTCGCCGAGATCACGGGATTCCTGGAAGAGCCGACTGAGAACCAGCTCCCCGGTCGAACAGCATGAAGCGCCACGATCGCGCGCCGCCGACCGCGTCAGCTACTGCGGCTCGATCCCTGCGTCCTTGACCACGCGGGCCGCGCCCTCGCGGTAAGCGGCGAGAAAGCGCGCGAACGCCTCCGGCGTGTCGCCGATCGGCTCAAGCCCACGGTCGATCATGTGACGGTTGCGGAACGCCGGAATCGCCATGATCTCTGCGATGGTGTCGCGGAGCTTGCGGACGATCGGCTTCGGCGTGCCGGCCGGAGCGACCAGACCGAAGAACGCGCGCGTCGGATTGTCCGGATAGCCGAGCTCCAGCAGCGTCGGCGTGTTCGGCACCACCGGCGAGCGTTGCACGCTATCGACCACGATGGGGGTCATGGTGCCAGCCTGGATCTGGGCGACGAAATTCGACAGGCCGAGAAACGCGATCGGCACAACGCCGGAGAGGATCGCGTTGGCGGTCTCGCCGCCGCCGCGAAACGGAACGCGGACCAGGTCGGTTCCGTACCGCCTGTTGAAGCTCTCCATGAATTGGGCGAGCGGCACCGACGGCGCCATGTAGGCCAGGGTCTTCGGCCGGGCCTTGGCATAGGCCGCGAGCCCGTCGAGCGTCTTCACTCCGAGATTGGAGTTCACCACGATCGCCGAGATCGAGAAGAACAGGCCCATGATCGGCTCGTAATCACGCTCCGCGTCGTACGGCAGGTTCTTGTACATCACCTTGTTGAAGGCCAGCACTTCGCCAGGAAGGATGCACAATGTATGGCCGTCCTTCGGCGCCTCGGCGCAGGCGCGGCCGCCGATGATGGTATTGCCGCCCGGGCGGTTCTCGACCACCAGCCCGTGGCCCCAGCGCTTCTGCAGCTCCTCGCCGAGCGCGCGCATGAAGATGTCACTGGTACCGCCAGCGCTGGTCGCGGCTATCGCCCGGATGGTGCGGGTCGGAAACTCCTGTGCGGCGACGGGGGCGGTCTGCGTGGCCGCGATACACACCGTGAGCATCGAGATGGCGCGTCGCATGATGTTCGTCCTCACTGCGGCTCGAGCCCGGCGTCCTTCACAATCTGCTGCGCACGCAGGCGGTCCTGTTGCAGGAACCGGCCGAACGCCTCGGGCGTGCTCGTCACCGGATCAAGTCCGCGCTCGACAAAATGGCGGCGGCGGAATTCCGGCAGCGCGCCGATGCGCGCGATCTCGGCCTGGAGCTTGGCTGCGATCGGCTTCGGTGTGCCGGGCGGCGCCACCAGTCCGAAGTAGGAACGCGACTGGTACGGCCGCCCCGTCGCCTCCGGGATCGTCGGAATGTCCGGGAACAGCGACGAGCGTTGCTCGCTGTCCACCATCAGGCCGACCACCAGCCCGGCCTCGAGATGCGACCGCACGTTCGAGATGCCGTAGAACCCGAGCGGGGTGGTGCCCGAGAGCAGCGCGTTGACCGCCTCGCCGCCGCCGCGGAACGGCACGCGGATGATGTCGGCGCCGGTGTCCTTGTTGGTGCGGTCGAAGAACACACCGAACGGCACCGCGCCGGTGGCGTAGTTCAGGGTGCCGGGCTTCGCCTTCGACAGCGCGGTGAGTTCGGCCATCGTCTTGACGTTGAGCGCGCGGTTTACCACGAGAGACTGGACGATGGTGAAAAGCTGCGTGACCGGCTCGAACGCCGCCGGATTGAAGGCGAGCGTTTTGAACAGGAACTGGTTGAACACCAGCGGCTCACCCGGCAGCAGGCAGATCGTGTAGCCGTCGGGCGGGGCTTCGGCGCAGGCCCGCGCGCCGATGTTGAATGCGCCGCCCGGGCGATTCTCGACCACGACCGGCTGCCCAAGCCCTTTTTGCAGTTCCTCGCCGAGCGCCCGCATGAAGATGTCGCTGGTGCCGCCCGCGCTCGCGCCAGCGATGACGCGGATCGGCCGCGTCGGGTAGTCCTGCGCGGCGGCAGGCGCCGCGGCGGCGAATGTCGCGGCAAGCGCCGCCAGCGTTGCGACTGCAGACCATCTCTTCATTGCGGCCCCCTACGTCCTTCGGCGGTGTGTTCCCGGCGCGGCTTGCAGATGACTCACTGCGCGGCGTTTTCGATCCTGATGCCTGCACTCTTGATGACGTCGGCCCATCTTGCGATCTGGGCCTCCATCATCTTTGTGACGTCGGCGGGCGCGATGAGTTTCGGTTCGACACCGGTCGTGAGGAACCTCTTGTGCACGGACTCGTCCGCCAGCGCTTTGCGGACTTCGCCATACAATTTTTCGATCACCGGATCGGGCGTGCCTTTGGGCGCAAAGATCGCATAGGCCGTGGACGCTTCGAATTCGCCAAAGCCAGCTTCCTTGATCGTGGGCACGTCCGGCAGGTCCGGCGAGCGTTCGCTCCGCGCGACCGCCAGCACACGCAACTGGCCACGCCTGACCTGCTCCAGCCGTGTCGGAATGGGCGCAACCCAGAAATGGATTCGTCCGGTCAGAAGGTCGGTGGTCCCCTGCCCTCCGTTCCGATACGGCACGTGAACCGTGTTGATCCCGAGCAGTCGGGAAAGCAGCACGCCGTTCAGATGCCCCGGAGTGCCGTTTCCGGTCGAGCCATAAAGCAACTCACCGGGCCGGGCCTTGGCCAGGGCGACGAACTCCTGGAGGTTTTTCGCCGGCAGCGAAGCGGTCACGACAAGTCCCACATCGGTCACGCCGAAATTCGCAATCGGCGAGAGGTCGCGGACCGGATGAAAGCTGATGTCCGAAAACAGCGTGGCGTTCGCCGGCATCGTGCTCAACGGATCGCCGGTCACGAGCGTGTACCCGTCGGGCGCAGACTTCGCCACCTGATCGAGGCCGATGTTGCCGGCCGCGCCCGGACGATTGTCGATGACGATGGAGCGCCCGACGGACTGCGATACCCGTTCGAGCAAAATACGGGTCACGATGTCCGTGGTGCCGGCTCCCGCAAACGGAATGATCACGCGGATGGTCCGGTCGGGATATTGCGCCAGCGCCGTGCTCACGGCAGCGCCCGAAACAAGAATGGCGACGGCGGCCAGACGTACCAAGCAAACCAAGGCAGTAATGGAGTTCATGCCGATCTCTCTGTCGGGCGGGTGCCCGTCACTTCTGGACGACGTATGCCGTGCGGTTGATATACTCCAACGCCGTGCCGTCGGGATCGCGAAAGTATGCGCGCGGGCCGTCGATCGTGCCGCCGCGCCGGTCTTCCTCGAAGAAGACCTCGACACCCTTCTCACGCAAGCGGTCGACCGCAGGCTGGTATTCCGCCGCGTCGAGCATGAAAGCATGGTGGACGCCGTCCGACATATCGAGCGCACCCTTGATGATCGGAGCCGAGCGCTTGATCAACAGCAGACACACGCCGCCAGCGTCGAGGAAGGTGATGACCTTGTCGGGCCGTTGAGACAAGAATTTGCAGCCTACAATTTCGGTATAGAACTTCGTGCTCCGGTCGACATCGCTCACCGGGATGCTGAAATGCGCGACGCCTTTGATCTCCGGCATGGTTTTCCTCTTCCGATTTCCTCCCCGCGCGGAGAGGATGTTTCCCGCTCATTGCCTGGAGAGATTATCCCTTCCGCAGCCGCGTGAAAGGGGCGTACTCTATTCGCAGCGCCCCTTCGGATTGTAATGCACACCATAGGCCCGACCACGGAGCGAAAGCCGATGACACTTCCACGCCGGCTATTTCTGCATCTGGTCGCGGGCGCTGCCGCACTCCCGATTGCGTCGCGTATCGCTTGGGCGCAAATGTTTCCGTCGCGGCCGGTGCGTATTGTGGTCCCAACGGCCGCCGGCGGTCCGAACGACATCCTCATGCGCCTGATCGGGCAATGGCTGTCGGAGCATCTCGGCCAGCCGGTCATCATCGAGAACCGGCCGGGTGGCGGCACCAACCTGGCGACCGAGATGGTGGTGCGTGCGCCCCCCGACGGCTACACGCTTTTTTCGGCCGGGCCGGCATCGGCCATCAACGCGACGCTCTACGACAAGCTCAGTTTCAATTTTCTCCGCGACACCACACCGGTCGCCGGCATCATGCAGGTATCCAATATTCTGGTGGTGCATCCGTCGTTTCCGGCAAAGACGGTCCCGGAATTCATCGCCTACGCCAAGTCCAATCCGGGGAAACTCAGCATGGCATCGGGCGGCATCGGGAGCGGGTCCCACATGGCCGGTGAACTGTTCAAGATGATGGCCGGCGTCAACATGGTCCATGTGCCCTATCGCGGGGCGGGGCCCGCCTTGAACGACCTGCTTGGCGGACAGGTGCAGGTCATGTTCGACCTGATGCCCAATTCAATCGAGCACATCAGGGTCGGCAAACTCCGCCCCTTGGCGGTCACCACCGCGACACGTTCGCACGAACTGCCAGACATCCCGACCGTGGGCGATTTCGTCCCGGGCTACGAGGCGAGCGCGGTGTTTGGCATCGTCGCACCCAGGAATACGCCGGCCGAGATCGTCGACAGGCTCAACAAGGAAATCAACGCGGCCCTTGCCGACCCCAAGATCAAGGCTCGGCTTGCCCAGCTCAGCGGCATCGTGCTTGCCGGCTCGCCCGCCGAATTCGGCAAGCTGTTTGCTGGCGAAACGGAGAAGTGGGGCAAGGTGATACGCGCGGCCAACATCAAGGCGGAATAAGCTAGCCCGCCGGGCGCGATAGCTCGGCCGTGAACTATTTCTTGTTCAGCAGTTCCTTGATCTTGCCGCTGGCCTTGCCGAAATCCATCTTGCCGGCGAAGCGCTCCTTCAGCGCCGTCATGACCCGGCCCATGTCTTTCATGCCCTCGGCATTGATCTCCTGCAGGATGGCGGAAATCGCCGACCCGGCCTCAACGTCCGACATCTGCTGCGGCAGGTAGCCGGAGATGATGTCGATCTCCTCCTTCTCCTGCTGCGCCAGCTCGGGACGGCCGCCCTTCTCGTAGAGCTCCAGCGATTCCTGGCGCTGTTTGATCATCTTCTGCATCAGCGACAGCAGCTCGGCCTCGTTCAGCGGTTCCTTGCCGTGCCCGCGGGCCTCGATGTCGGCGTTCTTGATCCCAGCGTTGACCATGCGCAGCGTCGACACGGTCCGCTCGTTGCGGCTCTTCATCGCATCTTTGAGGGCGTTGTTGATGTTTTCGCGCAGCACGGGAGCCTCTGGGTTGAAGGTCGGGGTGGCGGAAAGCAGCAATCAAACCCGCTGTTCACATGGCGTCGAGCAGCCTTTACGACGGCCGGCCGGAAGCCTATCTAGGCCCCTGATGAGCCCCAAACAAGACGATTCCGGCTGGATCGAACCCAAAGCCACCGCGCTGCTGGTGCTGGCGGACGGCACCGTTCTCGAAGGTTTCGGCCTCGGCGCCACCGGCCACGCGGTCGGCGAGGTCTGTTTCAACACCGCGATGACGGGATATGAGGAGATTCTGACCGATCCGTCCTATGCCGGGCAGATCGTCACCTTCACCTTTCCGCACGTCGGCAACGTCGGAACCAACGACGAGGACATTGAAACCGTCAACATGGCGGCGACGCCGGGTGCGCGCGGCCTGATCCTGCGCACCGCCATCACCGACCCATCGAATTACCGCTCGGCGCTGCACCTCGACCAGTGGCTCAAGCGCCGCGGTATCATCGGGCTGTCCGGCATCGACACCCGCGCGCTGACCTCGCTGATCCGCAGCAAGGGCATGCCCAACGCGGTGATCGCGCACCAGCCCACCGGAACATTCGACGTCGAGGCGCTCAAGAAAGAGGCGCGCGAGTGGCCGGGACTGGTCGGTATGGATCTGGTGCCGATGGTGACCAGTGGGCAGCGCTTTACCTGGGACGAGACCGACTGGCAGTGGAACAAAGGCTATAGCCACCAGACCAAGCCGGAATTTCACGTGGTGGCGATCGACTACGGCATCAAGCGCAACATCCTGCGCCAGCTTGCCGGCCACGGCTGCACGGTGACGGTGGTACCGGCGCAGACCTCGGCCGAGGACATCATGGCGCTGAAGCCCGACGGCGTGTTCCTGTCCAACGGACCGGGCGATCCGGCGGCGACCGGAAAATACGCCGTGCCGGTGATCAAGAACGTCATCAAATCGGGTGTGCCGACTTTTGGGATTTGCCTGGGCCATCAGATGCTCGGGCTGGCGCTCGGCGGCAAGACCATGAAGATGCACCAGGGCCACCACGGCGCGAACCATCCGGTGAAGGATCTGGTCACCGGCAAGGTCGAGATCACCTCGATGAACCACGGCTTCACGGTGGACAAGGACAGCCTGCCGAAGAACGTGCAGCAGACCCATGTGTCGCTGTTCGACGGCTCCAACTGCGGCATCGCGCTGTCCGACCTGCCGGTGTTCTCGGTGCAGTACCATCCCGAGGCGTCGCCGGGCCCGCGCGACAGCCATTATCTGTTTGGCCGCTTCGTCGAAATGATGCGGCAGCGCAAGGCAAGAGCGGCATGAAAAAACCTCGCGTCACCTTTAAAATGAAGCGCATTGCCGAGGACGATTGGCAAATCCTGGCTGAGTGCCCTGGGGTCGAGACCAAGATCATCAAAGGGCTCAAGAGCAAGGCCGAGGTTGACGAGTGGCTGAACGGAAGCCGCCGCCTCGACTGGCTGAGATCGCAGGGCTACGCGAAGTAATCGCGAGCGGCGTACGCTCCGGCGGCACCGTTGAGAACCGCCCGATCGCGCTTAAGTCATTGCCCATGCTTGCCAGGTCCATCGAGCCCATGACATTCACGTTCGCCGACGATGGCACGGTGCCGAACAACGCGCGGCTGCCGTTCCTGCTCTATCCCGGCGTCTTCGATCTTTCCGGCCAGTCCGACCCAGAAAGTGCCATCGAGCGCACGTTTCACGCGAACCGCTGGGGCGACAGTTGGCGGGACGGCGTCTTTTCCTACCTGCATTATCATTCCATGATCCACGAGGTGCTTGGGATTGCCCGCGGCCGCGCCAAGGTGCGTTTCGGCGGCGACAACGGCGAGGAGATCGACTTGAATCCAGGGGATGTCGCCGTGCTGCCCGCCGGCACCGGTCATCATGGCCTCTGGGTCAGCGCCGATCTGGTCGCGGTCGGCGCCTATCCGCAGGCCGGGCGCTACGACCTCTGCCGTGGCAGCCCGGCCGAGCGCGACAGGGCGCTCGAAACCATTCCGCGTGTGCCGCTGCCCGACACCGATCCGGTGCTCGGCAAGGACGGCCCCCTGCCGCGCCTCTGGCACGCCTGAGCAAACAGCATGGCGACGCGCGACTGGATTTCGTTCTGGGACTCCAAGCATTCGATCTACGTCAATGCGCGCCATCACCATGCGCATTACCGCCGGATCGCCGATGACATGCGGCGCTACGTGCCGCCGGACGGCACAGTGCTCGATTACGGTTGCGGCGAAGCGCTTGCCGCCGACCGGGTGGCTGTCGTGGCCGGCCGGCTGGTGCTGTGCGAGGCGGCGCCGACGGTGCGGGCGGCGATCGCGACGCGCAGCGCCGGCAACGGCAAGATCGAGGTGCGGTCGCCGGAGGATCTGGCCGCCCTGCCCGACCACAGCTTCGACATCGTGGTGATGCACTCGGTGGCGCAATATCTCACGCCGGCCGAACTCGGGCCGCTGCTGGCGTTGTTCCACCGGCTGCTGAAGCCGGGCGGGCTGTTCGTGCTGGGCGACGTCATTCCCCTGAAAGTGTCGGCGGTCACCGACGTGCTGGCGCTGCTGCGGTTCGGCGCACGCGAGGGGTTTCTGACCGCGGCGCTGTTCGGTCTGGTTCGCACGGTGTTCTCGAGCTATTCGCGCCTGCGAACCACGCTCGGCCTGGCGCGCTACGACGAGAAGGACGTGCTGGCCACGCTCGCGGCCGCGGACTTCGTCGCCAAGCGCGCCAATCACAACATCGGCCACAATCCAGAGCGCATGACGTTTCTCGCCTGGCCGATGTAAGCGGAACTCACCAGTCGAAACTGTGGATGTGAACCATCCGCTAACGATACTCGCTAACCTCCTCTCAAAGCCGCGCGCCGTACTATCGTAACGGCCCGGTGGCGGAGAGGGTACGCGGTGGCGCAGCAACGCTTCGACAGGCCTGGTTCGATTCCAGGCCCGGGCCTCCACTTCCCTTCAAGCGGCGCCTAACCCGCAGCCGACATCTTGTCGATCTCGGAATCCAGTTCCGCGCCGACCAGCACCACGATGGCGGTGAGCCACATCCACATCATCAGCCCGATGGCGGCGCCGAGCGAGCCGTAGGTCGCGTTGTAGTCCGCGAAATAGGACAGATACACCGACAGCGCCGCCGAACCCGCGATCCAGGCGAAAGCCGCAAACAGCGTACCCGGCGTCAGGACGTGCCAGCGCGCCTCCTTGCGGTTGGGACCGAACCGATACAGCACCGAAAGACCGAGCAGCACGATCGCCAGCAACGCCGGCCAGCGGATCAGCCAGGTGGTGGTGTCGGCGATGGCGGACAGGCCGAACGTCGACATCACCAGCGGAAACGCCACCACCGCGCCGACCGCCAGCAGCAGAAACACGATCGCGCCAAGCGTGAACGTCAGCGAAACGATATTGAGCTTGATGAATCCGCGCCCCTCGTTCTCATCCTCGATGACGTTGAGCGCATCCATCACGGTCTTGATGCCGGCGTTGGCGCTCCAGAGCGCCATCATCAGCCCGGCGGCGAAGCCAAAGCCGAGCTTGCCGTCCTTGGAGACGATGCGGCCGATCTGCTCCTTGACGATATCGACCCCGCCCGGCGGCAGCGCATAGTTCAACAGCGCGATGTGATCGTTGATCGTGTCATAGCTGGCGAACAGGCCGTAGAACGAAACGAACGCCGTGATGGTGGGAAAGATCGCGAGCAGTGCGAAGAACACCACCCCCGCCGCAACCGCGATCAGCCGGTCGTCGCCGACCTCGTTGGTGGTGTTGAGCAGAACCTGCTTCCACCACGGGAACGGCCGGCGCCAAACGCTCACCACGGAAGGCGTGGCGACCACCGCCTTGGCGGTCCGGCGTGGCAAGTCGGCCGGGCGGGCGGGCGTGGCAGTCCCGGGTGTTGCCGGCGTTTCGAACTTCCACGCCGCGGCGACGGCAACGAGCAGCGCCAGCCCGGCAAGGAGCCGCGAGGCATCGAATTTATGCAGATCAGGCATCGGGACCGCCCAGCAATCGCCAACTCATAACGATGCTGGGCTGCAAAAAGTTTCCCCGGCAACGCAACACGGCTCGTTGCGGCGCCGTCAGACGTGCGGGCGGGTCACTGCGCCTTGATGCCGCCGGCCGCGATCACCTTCGACCAGATCGTCCGGTCGCGCTTGAGGTGCGTCACGAAATCGGCCGGCGAACCGCCACCGGCGCCGAGCCCATTGTTGGCAATGTGCCGAGCCATTTCGGGCGAATTCAGCGCGTTGTTGATTTCGCGGTTGAGCACCGCGATCGCCTCCGGCGGCGTCCCGGTTCGCACCATGATGCCGAGGAAGCCCGCGGCCTCGTAGTCCTTGACCCCGGCCTCGGCCAAGGTCGGCAGGTCCGGCAATTGCGGCATGCGGGCCGTGCCGGTGTGGGCGATGGCGCGCAGCTTGCCGTCGCGGATGTGCGGCAGCGAACCCGGAATGTCGGACGCCATGATCTGCACGTCGTTGCGCAGGAGCCCGATCATCGAAGGGCCGAGCCCGCGGAACGGCACGTGCGTGGTCGTCACCCCGGTCGCCTGGTTGAACTGCTCCATCGCCAGATGCGCGAAGGTGCCGTTGCCGGCCGAGCCGTAGTTCAGCGCGCCGGGCTTCGACTTGGCGAGCGCGATCAACTCCGCGACGTTCTTGGCCGGAACGTCGGCGTGGACCACCAGGATCGCCGGCACCGTGACCAACAGCACCACCGGCGCGAGATCGCGGTCCGCATCGTATGGCGTCTTGTTGCCGAGGATCGGATTGATGTTGGTGTTGGTGCCGGCTTCGAGCAGCGTGTGGCCGTCGGCTGGCGCCTGGATCACCGCGCTGGTGCCCGGGATGGTGGCGGCGCCGGGCTTGTTCTCGACGATGACGGTCTGCTTGAGCGCCTGCGACAGCTTGTCGGCGACGAGCCGCGCGATCACGTCGGCGTTGCCGCCCGGTGGGAACGTCACGACGATGCTCATCTGGCGCGACGGAAAAGTCTGCGCCCCGGCGGAGCCCGGCAGCATGAACGCCGCACCGATCGCCAGCGCCGTCAGCAATTTCGACATTTGATCCTCCCTACCCGGCTTGCGCCGGCATTTCGACGAACGAGTCGCGGCTGTTGACCGTTTCGATGTCGAAGCCCGCAGCCTTCTTGAAGTTGAATGCCGTGCTCTCGAGCTCCTCCTGCGACAGCACGTCGTTGATCCGGCGGAAGCCGTCCGGCGCGCGCTCCTCGGCGGTCTGGAGAATAGACTCCAGTCCGAGATTGCGGTTGCGGATGATCATGTCGTTCATCGCCGCGATCCGCTGGTCCTGATAGCGCGTCAGCGCCGCGGCCGGATCGGCGACCGCCATGAGCGACGCCGCCAGCACCCGGCCGTCGACCACGGCCTGCGAGCCGGCCTGTGCGCCAACCGGCTGCATCGGGTGCGCGGCGTCGCCGATCAGCGTGACGCGGCCGAAGCTCCAGCGCGGGATCGGGTCGCGGTCGACATTGGGAAGCTGCAACACCTGCGGGGTCGCGGCGAACAGGGCATGCACGTCGAGCCAGGGAAAGCTCCAGCCTTTGAATTGGTCGACGCAGGCCTGCTTGTCAGCCGCTGTGTCCCAGGCTTCGAGCGGCGGCGAGCCCGGCGGGATTTTCGTATAGGCGAGCCAGTTGGTCATGACCTTGCCGCCCGGAAGCTTCGTCACCGGATAGATGATCGCGCGGTGATGGCGGTGGCCGACCACGACCATCGATGCACCGGTGAGATAGGGCTCGGCCTCGACGATGCCGCGGTAATGCAGATAGCCGTCGAACACCGCCTTCTCGCCCTTGTAGAACTGCTGGCGCACCGACGAATGAATGCCGTCCGCGCCGATCAGGATGTCGCCCTCGGCTTCGCCCACCGGGTTGCCGGCCGGATCGGCGAAACGCGCGATCACCTTGCCCGAACGCTCCTCGAAACTCGTGAGACGATGGCCGGGCACAACCGCCCGCGCGCCGAGCCGCTCGCCGATCGCGCCGAGCAGGATTTCGTGCAGCTTGCCACGCGAGATCGAAATCTGCGGCCATCGGTAGCCCGCGCCCTTGCCGCGCGGCTCGGTCCAGATCTGCTGGCCGTGCTTGTTGAAGAACGCCAGCTCCTGCGTGAGGATGCCGGCCGCGGCGAGTGTTTCACCCAGGCCCAGCGCGGTCAGTTCGCGCACCGCGTTCGGCTGCAGGTTGATGCCGTGGCCCAGGGGCGCGAGGTGCGGCACCGCCTCATAGACGCGGCATTCGATGCCGATCTGATGCAGGCTCAGCGCACAGGACAGGCCGGCGATGCCGCCGCCGACGATGGTGACTTGCATTCCCATTCCCTGCGAAATTCACTTCGGTCCAATGCCGGCGTCGCCGATCACCTTGCCGTAGCGCTGGTGATCCTCGGCGATCAGCTTGCGGAACGGCTCGGGGCCCACATAAGCCAGGTCGAACCCGAGCTTCTGGGTTCTCGCCTTGACGTCGGGCAGCGCGACGATCGCCTCGATCTCCTTGGCGAGTTGCGCGACGATGGCCGGCGAAGTCTTCGCAGGCGCGGCGACACCGAACCAGATTTCCAGACTGAAACCGGGCAGCGTCTCGACGATGGCCGGAATCTGTGGATGCGAGGGAATGCGCTTCGGCGAGGCCACGCCCAGCACCTTTACCTTCCCGGCTTCGACGTGCGGCATCACCGCGACCGGCGTCGCCCACATCAGCGGTATCTGGCCGCTGAGCAGATCGACGAGGCCTGGGCCGGTGCCACGATAGGGCACATGGGTGATCTCGACCTTGGCGTTCGCATTCATCATCAGGAGCGCCAGATGATGCGGTGTGCCGACGCCGGGCGTCGCCGCCGAAAGCTTGCCGGACTTGGCCTGCTCCAGCAGCTCCTTGATGGTGTTGGCCGGCGTTGCGGGGTGGGCGAACAACATCAGCGGTGTGGTGGAGACCTGTGCTATCGGCGCGAAATCCGTCGTCACGTCGAACGGTACGTTGCGGTTCAGCCATTTGGAGATCGTCGACGAGGTTTCCATCAGCAGCAGGGTGTGTCCGTCGGGGCTGGCCTTGGCGACAGAATCGGTACCGACCGTGCCGCCCGCGCCGGTGCGATTCTCGACCACCACGGGCTGCTTGAGCCGCTCCTGCAGCTTCTCGGCAACGAGCCGGCCGATGGCGTCGACGCCGCCACCGGCCGCGATCGGCACGACGATGGTGATGGTGCGCGTGGGGTTGAGTTGCGCATCTGCGGGCGCGCTGAAACCCAAGGCAGCGACGATCGGCAAAAGCATGCCACGTGAGAAACGCATCTTCCCCTCCCGTTTCTGGTGCCGCAGGTTTGCCTGCAACCTTGTCGCTTTCGTCCAGCGTAGCGCGCCGGATTTTTCAGAGCAAATATCGCCCGCCGGCGCAGCCCTTGTCCGCTCCGGCAAAAGCTGCACAAATTCAAGCGCAATCGCGAGGAGAGCGTCCATGAATCGGCACGTCGGAAGTCTGCGCAACGACGGCCGGGCCTGGATCGAAGTTCCGGCCGACGACAACGGCGACGCGATGATCGCGGCGATGGCCGAGGCCGGCGTCGAATACGTGTTTTTCACTTCGGGCTCGGAGATCGGCTTCTACCAGGAGGCGATTGCGAAGGCCCACGCCCACGGCCGCAAGGCGCCCAAACTCATCACCGTGACGCACGAGCACGCCAGCCTCAACGCCGCGCTCGGCTACGCCGCGGTGAGCGGCAAGCCTGCCGTCACCGCCGCGCATGTCGATTGCGGCACGCAGCATTACGGCGGCGCGGTGCACACGGCGTTCCACTCCGGCTTGCCGGTGATGATCACCGGCGGCGGCTCGCCGACCAGCTATCCCGGCAGCTTCAATGGCGCGCGCGACGGCGGCGGCCATATCTGGCTGCAACAGAGCTTCGACCAGAACTCGATCGTGCGGCAGTACACCAAGTGGGACCACCGCATGGCGCTTCAGGACAATCCCGGCCTGATGATCTCGCGCGCGTTGCAGGTGGCTTGCACGGAGCCCAAGGGACCGGTGTATCTGACGCTGCCGCGCGAGGTTTCGCTGGCCAAGGTCACCGGCGCGAAATTTCCCACCATGGCGCAACTCGGCGTCGCCAAGCCGGCCGCGCCCGATGCCGAGGGCATCCGCGAGATCGCGGCGCGGCTGGTGAAGGCCGAGAACCCGTTCGTGCTGGTAGCACGCTCCGGCCGCAACCCGGCCACGGTGCCGGCGCTGGTGCGGCTTTGCGAACTGCTCGGGCTGCCGGTGGCGCAGTCGGGGCTGCGCGCCTATCAGTGCTTTCCGCTCAACCATCCGCTCTACATGAGTGGAGCTTCGCTGAAGGATGCCGACGTCATCCTCGCGCTCGACGTCGA
This sequence comes from Rhodoplanes serenus, assembly GCA_945897515.1. Classification (GTDB taxonomy): domain Bacteria; phylum Pseudomonadota; class Alphaproteobacteria; order Rhizobiales; family Xanthobacteraceae; genus Z2-YC6860. Next base: position 35,793 of record CAMDFO010000041.1, read on the forward strand.
CATTCCGTGGCTCGCAGACTCCAATCCGCCGCCGGACAGCGCATGGGTCGCCATCACCGACGTCGAGCCTTCCAAGCGGCGGGTGCCGACCATGGAGTTTACCGCCGACTTGCGGCTGACCGCGGACTCGCTGCTCGTGATCGAGGCGCTGGAGGCTGAGGCGCAACGCATCGTCACGCCCGACGACCGGCGCCGCTTCGCCAGCCGTGCCGCGAAATGCGGAGATAGTTCCGCCAAGCGCCGGCAGGCGCTCGCCGACGACGCCAAGTCACGCGCGGGCAAGAACCCGATCGATCCGAAATGGCTGCTGCATTGCATCGGCAACATGCTGGACGACAACTGCATCGTGTTCGACGAGACCATCGCGCAGAACCAGTTGCACGATTACCTGCGCATCTCCCAGCCCGGCGCCTACTTCCACAATCCAGCGTCGAGCGGCGGCTGGTCGCCGGGTGCCGCGTTCGGCGCCAAGCTCGCCGCCCCCGGCAAGGACGTGATCGCGGTCACCGGCGACGGCTTTTACATGTTCGGCACGCCGATCCACGCGCTGTGGTCGGCGCGTCACTACAAGGCTCCATTCATGATGGTGGTGCTGCAGAACCGCAGCTATTCCACCGGGACGCTGCGCATCAACAGCGTCTACGGCTCCGAAAACAGCTACGCCGCCAAGGCCGACTACGACGGCGGCTATTTCGACCCGCCGATCGACTTCGCCAAGGAGGCGGAGGCGGCCGGGGCGTATGGCGAGAACGTCACCGATCCGGCCCAGGTGGAAGCCGCGCTGCAGCGTGGGCTGAAAAGCATTCGCGAAGGCATTCCGGCGGTGATCTCGGTGTGGCTCGCGCGGTTGCTGCAAAAGGACTAGGGTCTGTACTCACATAGTTTCTTGAAAAATCATAGTGATCGTGATTCACCGTGAGCGGAGGTGAATCATGCGATTTGATTTGAGTGATGACGAATGGGCTGTTTTGGAGCCTCTGATGCCGAAAGCTCGAAAGAGCGCCCGC
>CAMDFO010000042.1 GCA_945897515.1 Rhodoplanes serenus
TCTGGATTCCGGGTTCGCGCTTCGCGCGTCTCGGAATGACCGGTGAGGGTTCTTCCATCGTGCTATTTCAGCAGCGTGATGGCTTTCTGCGCGATCGTCGGAGACGTGGCGTAGAGTTCCGTGATCAGCTTTTGAATTTCATCGCCGGCCACCGGGGTGATTTCGAGCTGCGCTTTCTCGGCGTCGGCGAGGAAGTCCTTGTCCTTCATGGTGTCCATGAACGCCTTGCGCAGCGCAGCGGTGCGTTCCGGCGGCACGTTGGGCGGCGCGACGAACGGACGGCCCATGACCTGGCGCGCGAAGATGAGTTTGAGGATCTGCCGCTGGTCGTCGGTCTTGGCAAGATCGGTGATCAGAGGCACATCCGGCAGCTCCGAATGCTTTTCGAGCGCGAGCTGCACCAGGATGGTGAACTTCTTTTCGTCCAACCATTTCTGATGGGTCGATTTCACGCTCGACCAAGACCAGCCACAGCGGCCCTGCACCTCGCCGCGCTCCATGGCGAGACCGACTTCGTTGCCGCCGGGATAACCGGTGACGACGCGCATCTTGGTGCCGAGCACACCGTTGGTGATCCTCGGGAACTGATCGGTGTCGGCGGATGCGCTGGTGCCGCCGACGATCAGCGGCTTGGTCAGCATGTCCTCAAATCGGGTGACGCCGCTGGTGTGCCAGGCGACGCAGACGCTGACCTCGTTGTTGGCGCTGCCGATCCAGTTGTACTTGGTGGCGTCGAATTGTGCGCGCTGCTGGCCGAGCAGCGGATCGAAGCCGGTGCCGCGTCCGATGATGCCAAACGCGGTGCCGTCCTTGGGCGCGACGTTGTAGAGCCAGTTGGCGAGCCGCAGCGAGCCTGCGCCCTCCATGTTCTTCGGCACGACGCTCGGATTGCCGGGAATGTGTTTGCCGATGTGACGGGCGAGAAACCGCGCATAGATGTCATAGCCGCCGCCGGCGCTGTAGCCGATGTAGAGATCGACGGTCTTTCCCCTGTAGAAGTCGGCCACGCTCTGGGCGCCGGCGGTGGCTGGAAGCAACGCAAGTGCGGTTGCTGCGACAGCGTACGCGAAGGCTCGGACTGCCATGGTCGTTTCTCCCGGTCTGGACCCATTATCCTCGCCGAGCGATTGATTTGACAAGGACGCGCGATATGGTGGCGCCACAAAGGCCTCCCGAAGGAGCAGCGAAATGACCGGCATTCTTGAGACGCCAGGGCAGGGACACAACGTGCCGCCCGATAGCGAAGCCGCCGAAAAGGAGCACCAGCACTGGGATCGCTGGGCCAAGAAACGCACCTTCGTGCGTGCGCTGGAGGGCACCTACAGCCACCTCTACAAGCAGTTGATTGACCAGCCGCGGGTGTTTTCATCGAAGGACGTGCCATGGAAGGGCGGTCCCGGACACTTCGGTAAGAGCGTGATCTCGCCCCAATCGGTCAACATCACGCAGTCGATCGAGAGCCACATCGAGGCCTATGCGCCGAATGCGGCGGGTCAGAAGCACGGCCATCTCAACAGCGCGGTGTTCTACGTGCTCAAGGGCCGCGGACACGACGTGCACGACGGCCGCCACATTCCCTGGAAGGCCGGCGACGTGATGCTGGTCGAGAACGCCTGCGTGCACCAGCATTTCAACGATTCACCGGACGAGGAAGCGATCCTCCTGGTGTTCAAGGCCAAGCCGCTGTTCCTGTTCATGCACCTGCTGTTCCAGAAGATCGTGGAATGGCCGCCGAAGGTGCCGCCGAAAGGCGGCGAGAACTACAAGCCGCCGAGCGACATCTGATCACACCGCTGTCATCGCCCGCGCAGGCGGGCGATCCAGAACCCGATGCAGACTGGATGCCCCGCCTTCGCGGGGCATGACACCGAAAAGACGGAGCGACCCATGCCGACGTTCACCGATCGAGAAAAGGCGCTGTCCGGCGACAAAACCTGCAGCTTCCGCGCCGACGAGGTGCTGCAATCGCAGGAATTCCGCAAAGCCTACGAGAGCAAGACCAACGTGGTGCTCGCCGAGGATATGCCATGGGAGCATTCCGCCGACGGGCTGATCAAGCATCTGGTGCACGAGAAGCTGAACACGCGTGAAATGTGCGTCGAAGCCTACATGCAGTTTCTCAAGCCAGGCGAGAAGTCGGGCATTCACCGGCACATGTGGGAGGAGCTGATCTTTGTGGTCGAAGGCTCCGGCTACGATCTGCACTGGGACCTGAAGTGGGACTGCCTCGAAGCATTTCAATGGGAATGGGCGCCGGAGCCCAAGGCGTACTCCTGGAAGCGCGGCGACTACATCTACATTCCGCCGTTCACCAACCATCAGCACGTCGCCGGTGACCACGAAGACTGCCGGCTGATCGTGATGTCGAACCGCATCGTCAAGGAGATGGGCTTCGATTGGTTCGACCAGGTCGCGAACGCGCCGGGGTTTGATGCGCTGAAAGCGAATGGCAGCGGCCAGCGCTGATCGCCGCCTGTGAAGGAGTGGCGTTCATGAGCGAGACGATGCGCGTCGGCGTCGTGGGCATCGGGCGGATGGGCCTGTCGATGCTCCGGCATCTGATCCGGCAGGGCTATCCGGTGACCGCCTGCGACCTCAACCCTAAGCAGTGCGACGCCGCGCGCGCGGCCGGCGCGGAGATTGCCGCGACGCCGGCGGATGTCGGCAAGGCTGCGGACTTTGTCATCATCGGCGTCGGTTACGACGACGAGGTGCTCGCCGTCATGACGGGGGACGGCGGCCTGCTGCAAACCATGCGCAATGGATCGGTGATTGCCGTGTCCTCGACCTGCGCGCCGGCCTTCGTGAAGTCGATGGCCGAACTCGCCGGGAAAAGCGGTATCGAAATCTTCGACGCGCCGATCTGCCGCGGCGCGAGGGCGGCCGACGATGGCACGCTGCTCGCGCTGGTCGGCGCCAAGCCGGAGGTTTTCGAGCGTGGCCGTCCGATCTACCAGGCGTTCTCTTCAGACGTCGCGCATCTCGGCGATGTGGGTGCGGGCCAGGTCGGCAAGGCGATGAACAATTTCCTGCTCTGGGTGAACGGCATCGCGCTGATCGAAGCCGGGCGGCTGTGCGAGGCAAACGGCATGGACCTTGCAAAACTGCGCGAAGCGCTGCTGATGAGTTCGGGCGCCTCCGACGCGCTCAAGAATTGGGACACCATGACCTTCACCTGGGCGCTGAAGGACATGCAGATCGTCGCCAAGATGGCTGACGCGGCCGGCTTGTCGCTGCCGATTGCCGGCGCCATCAAGGAGCTGGTGAAGGACGGCCGCCGTATCAAGCAGAGCAATCCGCCGGACTGGGCGGGGCGGGAGGCCGCGAAGCAATCCTGATTTAGGCCGGCGCCCGCGCCTTCGATAGCCGCAACACGGCCTCGATCATCGCTGCCGGGCTCGCGATACCCTTGCCGGCAATGTCGTGCGCGCTGCCGTGCGCCACGGACGAGAACAGGATCGGCGTGCCGATGGTCAGCGCGGAGGCCGCATTCTGCGCCAGGAGCTTCGCGGCGATGTGGCCCTGGTCGTGCAGCATCACGACGAACGCATCGACGTCCGTCATGTGAAACATCGTGTCGGCCCCGAAAGGTCCGATCACACGAAGTCCTTCTGCGACGGCGGCATCGATCGCCGGCTTGATGATCTCGATCTCCTCCTGGCCGAACAGTCCGCCTTCGCCGGCGTGCGGGTTCAGTCCGCTCACCGCGATCCGCGGCGCGGCGACGCCCAAGCTGCGGAGCGTGCGATCGGTGGTGCGGATGACGCGTGCGACGTTGTCGCGCGTGATCGCCGCGATGGCGTCGCGCACGCTCCGATGCAGCGTCGCGTGTGCAATCTTGGTCTCGCCGAAGCAGAGCAGCATGTAGACGTCATCCTCAGGCGTGCCGGTCTCGCGCGCCACGAATGATGGGTGGCCGTCGAACGTGATACCGGCCTGCGCGATCGAGGTTTCGTTCTGCGGCGCCGCGACCACGGCGTCCACATCGCCCGCAAGCGCTGCTTTGATCGCGCGGCCGCAGAATGCGATGGAGGCGCGGCCCGCCGCTGCGCTCACCGTCCCGAGGGGGGCGAGCTCCTGTTGGGTGCAATCCAGCACGTTGATCCGGCCGTCGGACCAATCGGCATCGGCAATTGCCGGCACCACGCGGAAATCGGCCTTGATGCCGCATGCCTTGGCATGTTGCTCAAGCACGCGCGGATCGCACAGCACGATCGGATCGCACGCCGCCCGCACCGCCGGATCGAGCGCGGTCTTCAGGCTGATCTCCGGCCCGATGCCGGCCGGATCGCCAGTGGCGATGGCGATCTTGGCTTTGTTGGTCATGGCGCGCGCCTTGAGCGCGGTCTTGCCCCGACGTCCTCTCCCCCGCTTGCGGGGGAGAGACAGAGAGGGGGTGAGCCGCAAGCGTCGGCGTTCTTTGCGGCCCCCTCCCCAACCCTCCCCCGCAAGCGGGGGAGGGAGCAGAGCGGCGCACGCGGCGACGCCAAGTAGTCCGTGTGCAGTGTCACTCCCACGGCATCAGAGACGCATGGATCACATCCGGCACGCCCTTGCCGCCGACCGAGCGGATCGCGAGGTCCACATCCTTCAAACCGAACTTGTGCGTGGTGATCTTCTCCAGCGGGAAGCGCTTCGATGCGATCTGCTCCAGCGCCAGCTCGCATGCCCGATAGCTGTGACCGCGCGCGCTTTTCATGGTGATGAACTTCACCGTGAACTTTTCCAGCGGGAAATTGGGAAACGCCGCCATCTCGCCCTGCGCCACGATGATGCCGGCCTTGCGCTTGAGCGCCTCGATCCCGAGCAGGATCGGGATCGTGCCGGCGCCGGCGGTGCAGTCGAGCGACACGTCAACGCCCTTGCCGCCGGTGATCTCCATGATGCGCGCGAGCGGATCTTCCTGCTGCACGTCGATCACATAGTCGGCGCCCAGTTCCTTGGCGACCTTCAGGCGCGCCGCGTCCTTCGACGTGCCGGTGACGATGATCAGCGCCGCGCCGGCCTGCTTGCAGATCACGGTCTGCGACAGGCCCTGCTGGCCCGGCCCCTGGATCAGCACCGTCGAGTTGTATCCGACGTTGCCGTCGAACAGCGACCACTCGACGCCGTTGGCCATCGGCGTCACGAGTCCGGCCAGCTCCGGCGTCACGCCCTTGGGCACGTGATGCAGCACCGCGTTCCACGGCAGATAGACGTATTGCGCGAACCCGCCCCACAGGTGCGGCGGCTTCTCGTCCGAGGTGTAGCCGTAGCGGATCGCATCGGGATTGGTGCGCCAGTTGGTGTTCTCGCAATGGCGGTACTGGCCGGCGTGGCACCACTCGCACTTGCCGCAACTCACATAGTGCTCGACGAAGACCAGATCGCCTTCCTTGAAACCCTTGCGTTGGGTGAACTCGCGGCCGGCCTTGGCGATATATCCGATGTTCTCGTGGCCCATGATGGTGGGCTTGTCGTTCGGCGGATGGGCGTAGAGCTTGACGTCGGTGCCGCAGATGCCGGCGACCTCCATCTTCATCAGCGCGCCGTCGGCCGGCACGTCCGGCATCGCGTATTCGCGGATCTCGGTCTTGCTCGGGCCCGTCCGTACGGCCGCCAGAACTTTTTCAGCCACTGATGTTTCCTCCACCCACGATGTCACCCCCGGGCTTGACCCGGGGGTCCATCTTACTTCGCCATGCCCTTTGGTAAGAAGATGGATGGCCGGGTCAAGCCCGGCCATGACGACGCGGATGGAAATGGTTGGCTTCATCAAGAAAACGCCCGGACACTCCGCTGCCCTCGACCGGGTCCGGGAGTGGACCCGCGAGCGCTTCGGGTTGCCGGAGGACGCCGCGATTCTGGTCGCCGAGGTGGCCTGCGCCGTGCCGGGCTGCCCGCCGCTCGAGACCGTCATTGCCTTCTGGTCGAACGAGAGGCGGCATCACACCAAGGTGTTCAAGCCGGTGGCCGAGGTGACGAAGGACGATCTCCCGCCGGGTTGGATGAAACCTGCGCTTGCCGTGGCCGACGATTTCACGTGTGATTGCTGCTGACCGATGAAACGGAGGGGTGACATGCGAAAGCTCAGGCTCGCGTCTGCCGCTGTTGCGCTGGCGATTGCGTTCGCGAGCGCGGCCTCCGCCCAGGTCTATCCCAACCGGCCGATCACCGTGGTGGTGCCGTTCCCGCCCGGCGGGCAGGTCGACAATGTTGCGCGCCTGCTGCTCGACCGGATGCGTGCGTCGCTCGGCCAGCCGTTGATCGTCGAGAACGCCGGCGGCGCTTCGGGCACCATCGGCACCGGGCGGGTCGTTCGCGCGGCGCCGGACGGCTACACGATCGGCATGGGCAACTGGACCAGCGCCGTCGGCGGTCCCGCGATGTATTCGCCGGCCTACGACATCCTCGCCGATCTCGAGCCGGTGTCGCTGCTGCTGATCGCGCCGACCGTGATCGTCGGACGGCAGAGTCTCCCGCCGAACACGCTGCAGGAGCTGATTGCCTGGCTCAAAGCCAATTCGGACAAGGCCTCGGCCGCCACCGTCGGCGCTGGCAGTCCCGGGCATGTCAGCGGCATCCACTTCCAGAACGTCACCGGCACCCGGTTCCAGTTCGTGCCCTATCGCGGCGGCGGTCCGGCCAACCAGGATCTGGTGGGCGGGCAGGTCGACCTCCGGATCGGTGCCGAGGCGTCGCAGATGCTGCCGCATATCCGCAGCGGACGGACCAAGGCCTATGCCGTGATGTCCAAGGTCCGCTGGGCTCCCGCGCCCGACGTGCCGACCACCGAAGAGTCGGGAGTGCCGGGCATCGACATTTCGGTATGGACGGGGCTTTGGGCCCCTAAGGGCACGCCTCGGGACATCGTCGCGAAGCTGAGCACGGCGGTCCGCGAGGCGCTGGCCGATCCGGTGTCGCGCGAGCGCATCATCGCCGCCGGGTTCGACATCCCGGCGCCGGCGCAGCTCACGCCGGAGGCGCTTGCGACGTTCCACAAGACTGAGACCGAGAAGTGGTGGCCGATCATCAAGGCGGCGAACATCAAGGCGGAATGACTGCGGCTGTTATTCGTCGTCCGGGTTGAGGAACTGGTGGATCGCCGCCACCACGACTGAGCCTTCGCCGACGCCCGACGCCACGCGCTTGACCGACCCCGAGCGCACGTCGCCGACCGCGAACACGCCATCGGTGGTGGTGACGAATGGCGAGGCCAGCGCCTTGCCGTTGTCGTCCTGGCCGGTGCGGATGAAGCCTTTCTTGTCGAGCGTCAGGCAGCCGTCGAGCCATTCGGTGTTCGGCTCGGCGCCGATCATGACGAACACGTTGCCGATGCGATGGATCGCCGTCGCCGCGCTGTCGCGGTTGCGCCAGCTCACCTCGCGCAGCAGGTTGTCGCCTTCGAGGCCGACGATCTCGGTTCGCGGATGCAGCGTGATGCGCGGCGACGAGTCGATGCGCTGCACCAGGTAATCCGACATGGTGTCCGCGAGGCCCTTGCCGCGGACTAGGATGTGCACGTGCCGTGCCGTCCGCGACAGGAACACCGCGGCCTGGCCCGCGGAATTTCCCCCGCCGACCACGATCACGTCCTCGCCGGTGCAGAGCTGCGCCTCCATCGCGGTCGCGGCGTAATGGATGCCCTGGCCCTCGAAGCGTTCGAAGTTCGTGACGTCGAGCTTGCGATATCGCGCGCCGGTGGCGATCACCACGGCGCGGGCCTGCACGGTCTGTTGGTCTTCGAGTTTCACGCGATAGGGCTGCGTCTCGCATTCGAGTCCGGTCACCGCCCGCGAGATCGCGAGCTGGGCGCCGAACTTCTGCGCCTGGATCTGGGCTCGGCCGGCGAGAGCCTCGCCCGAGATGCCGGTCGGGAATCCGAGGTAGTTTTCGATTTTCGACGATGTCCCGGCCTGCCCGCCGGGCGCCAACGCCTCGAACACGATGGTGCGCAACCCTTCCGAGGCCGCATAGACCGCGGCCGCGAGCCCGGCCGGTCCGGCGCCGACCACGGCAACGTCGAACACGTCGGCAGGGTCCAGCACATCGGTCAGTCCGAGTTCATCGGCGAGCGCCGCGTTGGACGGATTGCGGAGGATGCGCGCGCCGGCCGCGACCACCACGGGAAGCTGGTCGGGGGTTATTTTGAGACACGACAGGAACCCGCCGCCATCCGGATCGGTTTCGGTGTCGTACAGCCGGAACGGATAGCCATTACGGCCGAGGAACCGCTGCAGCCGCATCGTGTCGCCGCCGTGCGACGGCCCGATCAGCTCGACGCCAGCCTGATCGTGCTCCATGAGCCCGACGCGGCGCAGGATGAACGCCCGCATCATGATTTCGCCGATGTCGGACTCGCTGCTGACCAGCCGCCGGAAATCGGCGCGCTTGATCCGCACCACGCGGGCATCTGTGGTGGCGCGCGCCGAAATGAGAATCTGCCGGTTGTTGAACAGGTCGATGTCGCCGGTGAACTCGCGCTCGCCGTGCAGCCGGACGACAGTTGTCGTGCCCTCGATGTCGAGATCGAAAATCTCGATTGTGCCCTCCAGCACCAGGAAGAAATCGGCGCCGCGCTGGCCGCGTTCGAACAGCATGGTCCCCTTCGGGTGCCGTTCCTCGACGCCATAGCCGGCGACACGCTGCGCCATCTCCTCGCTCAGGCGTGGGAAGGTCTGCGCCTCGCGGGCGTAAGGGTCGGAAGGATCGACGATGCGCTGGCTGGTGGAGGCGTCGCTCATGGGCCGAAGCTATGGCCGGAACGGCGGCGCTGCAATGACCCTCGCTCGACGCGCCGGCCTCGTTGCGCATAAACTGGGCAACGGGCCGCAAGGCCGAATATTTCATCGGGAGCGAAGCGTCGCCATGGCCGGACCCAAGCTGAAGACCGTCACCCGCACGCAGGGCAACAACCAGGCGCTGAAGGACGGCACGGTGAAGCCGAAGACCTTCGAATTCGATTTCGAGGAGGTCGAGCCGATCATAGCCGCGTTCCGCCGGATGGTGCGCGGCAACGAGTTCGACATCGCCGAGATGGCGTTCACCACCTACATCTGCGCCAAGGCGCACGGCAAGCCGATGACGGCGATCCCGATCTTCATCGTGCGCGCGTTCCATCACGGCGCGATCCTGGTCAACACCAAGGCCGGCATCCGCACGCCGAAGGACCTCGAAGGCAAGAAGGTCGGCGTCAACCGTGGCTACACCGTCACCACCGGCGTCTGGGCGCGCGGCGTGCTGGCATCGGAATATGGCGTCGACCTGAGCAAGATCACCTGGGTGCTGTCCGGCGACGAGCACGTCGCGGAGTACAGGCCGCCGGGGAACGTGGTGCCGATCGAGTCCGGCAAGAAGATGGATGAGATGCTCAAATCAGGCGAGCTCGCTGCTGCGATCGGCGTCGACATCGATCATCCGGACATCAAGCCGCTGATCCCGAACGCGCTGGATGCCGGTTTGGCGGCGCTCAAAAGCCGCGGCCATTATCCGATCAACCACACCATCGTCATCAAGGACGAGCTGATCGCGAAATATCCCGATCTCGCCGCCGATGTGTTCAATGCCTTCGTCGAGGCCAAGCGGGTTTACCTGGAGCGGCTGAAGGCCGGCAAGATCGACAAGCCGACCGGCGTCGACAAGGTGCATCAGCGCGTGATGGAGATCGCAGGCGATCCGTTGCCGTACGGGATTGCGCCGAACCGCAAGGTGATCGAGGAACTGATCGGCCACGCGCTGAGCCAGGGCATTATTACGAAGCCGGTGAGCGTGGACGATCTGTTCGCGCCGAGCACGCGCGGGCTGGTGGGGTAGCTAGCGCGGCTCTCTCGTTACCTACGGAGCCCAACGCCACAAAATCGGTGTCATGCCCGGGCTTGACCCGGGCATCCATGCGATAGAGCGGCATACTCGTTCGTACGAATTGCGATGCGGAGAGATCGTATGGATGACAGCGGGTGTTGGCGTGGTGACAGTGGCAGGTGACGGCGGCGAGTAGGATTCCTCACTCCACCTTGATCCCCGCTCGCTTCACCACCTCGGCCCACTTGGCGATCTCGGCCTTCACGAATGGATCGATATCCTTCAGCGCCATGTCGGACGGATCGCCCGCGGTAGCGGCGATGCGCTGCTGGATCGAGGGTTCGGCGAGCGCCTTGCGCACTTCGTCGTGGAGCTTTTGAATGATCGGCTGCGGCGTGCTCTTGGGCGCCCAGAGCCCGAACCAGGTGTGGTACTCGTAGCCCGGCACGCCGGCTTCGTCGACGGTCGGGAGTTCGGGCATCAGCGTCGAACGTTTCTTGGAGGTGATGGCGAGCGCACGCACCTTGCCCTGCTTGGCGAGGCTCATCGCCGTCGACATGTTGTCGAAGAACACCGGGACGCGTCCTGAGATCACATCCAGATAGGCCGGCTGCGCGCCGCGATAGGCGATGTGCCCCATCTGGGTGCCGGTCATCATCTTGAACAGCTCGGGCGCAAGGTGCTGGCCGGTGCCGTTGCCGGCAGAGGCATAGTCGATCTTGCCGGGCTGTGACTTCAGCAGCGCGACCAGATCCTTGATCGACTTCACCGGCAGATCGTTGTTCACGACCGCCAGGAACGGATAGGTGGCAAGCATCGCCACCGGCGTGAAATCCGCGAGCGCGTCATAGGGCAGCTTGGCGAACAGGCTGGGATTGACCGCCATGTTGCCGTTGAGCCCGACTAGAATCGTGTAGCCGTCCGGCGCAGCCTTGGCGACGGCTGCGGTGCCGACCAGCATGCCCGCACCGGTGCGGTTCTCGACCACGAAACCCTGGCCGAGCTGCTTCGAAAGCTGATCGCCCATTATTCGGGCGAGGGTGTCGGTCCCGCCGCCTGCGGCGGAAGGGACGACGAACGTCACCGGCCTGGTGGGGTAGCTCTGTGCGTGCAGCGCGTTCGGTGCGGTCAGTCCGATGATGGCTGCGGCGGCGGTCATGGCCGCGCGGAACGGAATGCGCATCGAGATCCTCCCGAGGTTTTTCTTGAGCTTGCCGGGAGGGTATCGGAATCCATGGACAGGGTCCATGGCGCGCGCCACGCGCAATCAATATCCGAACACTGATCTCTTGCGGAAGCGCACCTTGTTGCCCTCCGGCAGACGCCGCGAGTCGTAGCCGGCGGCGCGGATCGCCTGGCTTTGCGCTCGCGGATGATGCGGCGTGTCGTCATCCCACCATTCGGCGCGAAGCGCGCTTCGCGGCAACCCGAAGCCGAGAATGTCCTCGATCTCCTCGTACGACAGGACGATCTCGGGCTTGTTCTGTGCTTGCAGATAATCGCTGAGCGGGTCGAACTTGTTCACGGTCCTGCTCGATCAAACCGGATGCGCCGCCAGATGCGCCAGCAGCAATTCGCTGACGCGCTCCGGGAACTGGTCGGCGGTGAAATGGCCGCCGCCCGGCAGCACTGCGAATCGGTACGGCGCCGACACGCAATCGGCGGTGCCTTCGGCGGCAGGTCGCCCGACGGTGTCGTCGGCGTTGCCCCAGATGTAGAGCGTCGGCACCACGGTGGCGCCGACCGGCTTGTGATGCGTGCCGCGTGCGCGATACCACGCCAGCGCGCCCGACATCGCGGCCTCGTTGCCGATCACCGCGATGTGCTGCTCGGTCGCTTCGACGGGAACGCCGTTGGCTTTGTGCCGTTCGCGCAGCCAGCGCACGTCGTCGGCCAGCACGCGTGCGACGGCATCGGGCTCGAGAAACCACTTGTGATGCGCGGAGCGGCGCTTCTGTTCGCCGTCCGGCATGTCGAGCGCGCGATTGAACGCGATCGGGTGCGGCCGCGACAGGATGGCGAGCGAGGCGAGACGTTCGGGATAGCGGCCCGCGATGGCCCAGGCCAGGCTGCCGCCCCAGTCGTGCCCGACCAGATGAAAGCGCCGGTCCTTGCCGCCGCTGGCGTCCGCGACCGCCATGGCGTCGGCAACGAGAGTGTCGAATTCGTAGTTCGAGAACTCGGATGTGTCCGGTCGCGCGCCGGGCGAGTAGCCGCGCTGGCTCGGCGCCGCCACACGATAGCCGGCGGCGGCGAGCTCGGGCACCTGCGCGCGCCACATGTGAAACGATTCCGCGAAACCGTGCAGCAGCAGGACGAGCGGCGCGTCGGCCGAGCCGGCCGTCAACGTGTCGAACACGAGTCCGGGACCGATCTCGATTTTGCGTAGCTCAACCATGCGCGGGAATTTTTCGTAGGAACTCGACGATGCGCGCCGGCGAATTGGCCTCGGTCTGCTCCGCCACCGGCACGTCCCAATACTCGGACTTCGGCAGACACTCCTGGAGATGCCGCGCCGCCGAGGTGGCGTGCGAGTCGTCCTGGCCCGGAATGACCAAGGCGGGAATATCGAGTTGCAGCAAATCCTCAGGCTCGGCGCCAGGCGCGGTGTCGCGGTCGAACATGCCGCGCATCATGCCGGTCACGATCAGCTTGTAGCGCTCGACGTTCTGTTTCGCGAACGCCTCGGCGAAGGCGCGGTCGCTGCGGATCGGCGCAGCCCACGGCCCGCCGCGCGGATCGGCGCCGAAGCTCTTGCCCGAGCTCTGCGCCACCGCGACCACCTGTTCCAGCCCGCCGTTCTGGACGAATGCCAGGTGCTCCACGAAACGTGCGTGCGTGTTGATGCGGTACTTCGCGCCGCCGACCGGCCACCACAGGATCATGCTCAGCACCATCTCGGGATGCATGACGCCGAACGCCGCCACCGGACAGCAGCCCATGCAGCCGCCCATCAGATGTGCGCGCTTGATGCCGAGATGATCGAGCAACCCTTTGCCGTTCGCGACGTAGTGCGCCCAGGTCACGTGCTCAACCCGGCCACCGGATTGGCCGCACTCGCGCCGATCGAAAATGATGCAGGTGTATTGCTTCGGCAGGTGGTCGAGCAGCTTGATCTTGGCGTAGACGCCCTGCGTGGTCCATTTTTCCAAGGTCGCGTCGAAGCCGCCCGGCGCGTACATCAGCAGCGGCGGTCCGGAGCCATGCACCTCGTAGCGCGTGGCGATGCCGTCGATGGTGGCGGTCGGCATGGATCAGCCCTTGATCTGCTTGCCGGCGCGCGCGTCGGCGATCAGCGCCCCGAAGGCGTCGAGCGCGGCCTTGGCGGTGTTGCTGTAGGTATCGGTCTTGGAGTCGAGCCACTTCTCGCCGTAGCCGATCGCGGTGATCGCGAGCCGCACCCGGCCGTCGAGCCACGGCCCGCCGCCGAAGCCGCCGATCACCGGGATCGAAACCGCCTTCGCCACCGCAGCGCCCGCGACCGGTCCGGAATTGGTGAAATCGAGCAGCGCCGCGCCGCAAGCTTCGAGCAGCTTTGCTTCGTCGATGAGCTTGCCCGCGGCTTCCGCCGTGGCCTGTGCCTGCGGCGAGTTCTGCGCGCTGTAGGGAATGCCGAACTTCGATGCGGTCTGTGGCGTCAGGCCGAATTGCGCGAACACCGGGATGCCGGCGGCGACCACGGCGCGCACCGCGTCGGGATAATCCGCGGCAGCATCGAGCTTCACCATGTCGGCGCCGCCTTCATTCACGAGGCGCTGTGCGGCGCGCACGGCGGCCGCGGGACTCTCCTGCACCGGGCCGTAGGGCACGTCGCAGCTTACCAGCGCGCGCGTCGCGCCGCGGCGCACCGCTTTGCAGACGATGAGCATCTCGTCCATTGTGACTTGCAGCGGATCGTCGTGGCCCCACAGGTTGACGCCGACCGAATCGCCGACCGAAATGAAATCCACGCCGGCGCGATCGGCGATCCGCGCGATCGGCGTGTCCCACGCCACCACGCCGACGCTCTTTTTGCCGTCGCGCTTCATCTGCTGAAGTGCGGCGATGGTGACTTTGTTGTCCATGACTCTCCTCTTACTCCGTCATGGCCGGGCTTGTCCCGGCCATCCACGTCTTGGCTCAGAGAAGGCAGAAAGACGTGGATGCCCGGCACAAGGCCGGGCATGACGGTGTGGATGGACTCGGCATCACGCCTTCGCCTTCAGCATGTTCGCAAACGGCTGCGCCGGATCGGCCAGCGCGGCGGGATCCACCGGAATTTTTCGCTCGATCAGACGGCGTATTGCGGCGAGATCGCGCTGTGCGTTGATCCCCAGCGCATAACAAAGGACGCCGTCGCGCGTCTCAAGCAGCAGTGCGCCCTTGCCGGGAAGCGGACGGCGGATGCGCTGCGCGTTCGGATCGGGCCAGCCGACGCCCTGGATGTAGAGGTCGTATTGCTCCGACCAGTACGACGGCACGGTGCGATAGGCGTCGCTGGCACCCGCGGCGTTGCGGCCAGCCACTGCGCCGTGATCCTGCGCGTGCCGCCAGTTCTCCAGCCGCACCATGTCGTCCGGGCCGGGAAAGCGCGTGCAGTCGCCGGCGGCGAAGATGTTCGGATCGGAGGTGCGGCACTGCTCGTCGACCACGATGCCGTCCTGCACGGTGAGCCCGGCGGCCTTGGCCAGCGCGTCGTCCGGGATGACACCGGCGCCGACCACGACCAGGTCGGCGATGAACAGGTCGCCGTTGCCGGTTTCCAGCGCGATGTGTCCGTCCAGTTGCCGCGTCACCTGAGTCACCGATGTCGAAAGCTCAACATCGACCCCGCGGTGTTGATGCTCCGCGAGGATCAGCGTGCCGGTCTCGTCGTCGCAGGCGCGCGCCATGATGCGCGGTGCGACCTCCAGCACCGTGACCTCGATCCCAAGCTCGGCCGCCGAGGCCGCGACCTCCAGCCCGATCAAACCGGCGCCGATCACCACCATCTGCTTGGAGGTGGCGAGATCGGCTTTCAGCGCGCGCGCCTGCGCCTCGGTGCGAAGGTAATGCACCCGCGGCGTGCCGGGCGGCAGCAGCGGAAGCTCGCGCATCAGCGAGCCGGTCGCGATCACCAGGGCGTCGTAGGGTAGCCGACCCGCCGCAGTGACGACCTGGCGTGCCGCGCGGTCGATCGCGTGGCATCGGGTGTCGAATTTCACCGCGACGTTGTGCGCGGCCAGTCCGCCTTTGCCCGCGATCAAGGCATCGTCCGGATTGGCGTTGCCGAGCAGCACGGCCTTGGACAGCGGCGGTTTCTCGTAGGGCTCGCAAGACTCGTCGGTGAGCAGCGCGACCTCGGCCGAGGGGTCGCGCTTCTTGGCTTCGATGGCCGCCCAGACCGCGGCCGGACCGCCGCCGATCACCAGAATGGATTTACTCATGGCGGGGACATTAGCTTCGCCTTACACCGCTGTCATTCCGGGGCGGGCCGCAGGCCCGAGCCGGAATCGAGAGCTATGCGCGTGACCCTGGATTCCGGGCCCGCGCCATAGCGCGTCGAAGACGCGCGTAAACGCGCTTTTGGCGCGTCCCGGAATGACAACGAAGAGTGCGGTCGCTACTGCTTGGCGCCGTAGGCGCCTTTGACCTTCTCCAACAGCGCCGGCGACAGGTTGCTGACCTCGCCGACCAGCTTCTGCAGTTCCTCGCCGGTGATTGGACCGAGCGTGAGCTTGAGCTTCTGCGCGTCGGCGATGTATTCCGGGTCCTTGACCATGCCGTCGAACGCGCGGCGGAGCGCGGTCACACGATCCGCTGGCGCGCCGGGCGTGGTGAAGAACGCGGTGCCGACTTCGGTGGCGTTCATCACGGCGCTCAGGATCGCGCGTTCCTCGTCGTTGCGGGCGAACTCAACCACGGTCGGCACATCCGGCAATTCGGGATGCCGCTTCAGCGCGTATTGCACGATGATGGAAATCTTCTTGCTCGAATACCAGTCCGGGTGGCCGACCTTGACCGCCGTCCACGAGGTCGAGTGGCCCTCGACTTCGCCGCGCTCGACCGCGAGCTGCGCCTCGGCGGAGCCCTTGTAGCCCATGATCAGCTTGAACTTGGTCCCCAGCACGTTGTTGGTGACGAGCGGATAGACCGAGACGGTGGAGCCCGCGCCGGTTCCGGACAGCTTGGACTCCATCTTTTGCGCGTCGGCAAACGTCTTCACCGGCGAGGTGTTCCACAGGAACACCATGTTCACGAGCGAATCGACGCGGCCGATCCAGTTCAGCTCGGCGGTCTTGAAGCGCACGCCCTGGGTGCCGAGCTTCTCGTCGAGCGCCGCGGTCGGCGCGCCGATGCCAATCACCGAGCCATCCTTCGGCGCGACATTGGCCATATGCCCGAGCACCAGGAAGCTGCCGGCGCCCGGCATGTTCTTCGGCACGATGCTCGGATTGCCGGGGATGTGCTTGCCGAGGTGGCGCGCCACCAGCCGGGCATAGACATCGTTGCTGCCGGCCGGCGGGTAACCGATCAGCAGATCGATCGACTTGCCCTTGTAGAACTGCTCGACGGTCTGCGCCGACGCCGGCGTAGCGACGATTGCGGCGAGAGCGGCAGCGGCAAAGCTCGCGCGTCGGACGAAGGTCATGGCGTTCCCTCAACGTTTGAAACCGAGCTGAATGTTAGTGGATGCATGCCGCCGATGCCAACGCCGTCGCCGGTTCGGTGCTGCGACGGGTGGTCGCTTGTTCGACCGCTATGCGCGCAATGCAGTCAGCATGTCCTGGATGTATTCCTCGGCGCTGGCGATCACCAGCATCAGCGCCCAGGGCCGGAGCTGGGCCAGCGTTTTGGACAGGGTTTCGTCGGAAACATCGGTGCTGCCCATGATCAGGCCGGTGGTCATCACCCGCTTGAGGCTGCAGGCCTCGCCGATCAGCGACGCCGCCTGCGCGTTCTCTCCCGCGGTCGCGACCATGACCACGAGGTCGGCGCTGTCGATTTCCTCGATCAGGTTCTTGGTGCGGCCGGCGAGGTCGCTCAGCCAGCCGGAAAAGCTTTCGCCCTGCTTGGGTGCGCTGCCGAATGCCGATGCCGTAAAGAACGTGGCGCGGTTCCACCGCCCTTGCGCCAGGTTCTTGACGACGCGCTCGCTGCGCGGATCGAGCGCGATCACCTTGATCGCGCGCGGCGCGGAGTTCGGAGCGTCGATGCGGTAGCGCGCTTCGGCGGCGCTGCTCATGCGGGCGGACTCGGATTGCATGGTCACACCGTCACGTGTTCCTTGCCGGTCTGCACCAGCAACGCCTCCTTGGCGGCCTCCTTGAAGTGCTGATCCGGCGGCAGCACCACCGCCGCCGAGCGCACGCGCTGGTGGGCGAGATCGATGCCGGGCGGCATCGTGCCCTTTTCCATTGCCTTGAGCGCGCGCAGCAGCCGGTGCCGCGCCATGATGATGCCGTTGTCGGTGGAAACCAGGTTTTCCTTCGTACGGTCGACGATAGGCCCCATGCTCTCCTGCAATGATGCGTCCTGCATCGCGATGCCATACACGCCGCTGAAGGTGTCGCCGCGCTTCTGCGCCGCGCGATCCATCAGATAGTCGTTGTCCTTGTTCTGCAGCGGCCGGTAGGTGCCGGGCACGTAGGGCACGTGGATGCCCTTGCCCGCGCGCATCGCCTCGAGCTCGTACTCCTTGAGCGGGCGCGTGACCTTGTAGTCGAAGCTCCAGGCCCAGCAGGTCTCGTCGTCGATCGGCACCCAGAAATGACCGTGCACCGGATGATCGGCGCGCGGCGGGATCATCGTGAAGGCCGGCATCACCCATTGCGTGACGCGCCAGTAGTAGCTGCCGTTCTCGGCGTTGCGGCGCGCGCCGATGAACAGGCCGCCCGGACTCTCGACAACTTCAAACACCGGCTTCATGTCGCCCATGTTGTACTGGTTGCCCTTCGAGCCCTTGAACAGCGGATCGCTGTTGAGCTCGCCGGAGTGCAGGAACGAGACATGGCTGGAATCGATGCCGCCTTCCATCGCCTGCAGCCAGTTTGATTCCTGCAACCGCTTCGACATGAAGCTGCGGTCCGCCGGCACCATGGCGAACTCCCACTCCGGCAGCGGAGGCTGCTGCTCCGGCGGTCCCATGTAGGTCCACAACACGCCGCCGCGTTCGACCAGCGGATAGGACTTCAGCTTGACTTTCTGGCAGTAGCCGCTTTCGGATGGCTCCGACGGCACCTCGATGCACTGTCCGGTGTGGTCGTATTTCCAGCCGTGATACGGGCAGCGCAACCCGTTGTGCTCGTTGCGGCCGAACCACAGCGACACGCCGCGATGGGCGCAGAACTCGTCGGTCAGCGCATAGCGGCCCTGCGTATCGCGCCAGGCCAGCAGCCGCTCCGACAGCAGCTTGATCCGCACCGGCGGGCATTCCGGCTCCGGCAGTTCCTCGGCCAGCAGGGCGGGTTGCCAGCCCAGCCGGAACATCTGGCCCATCGGGGTGCCGGGACCGGTCTGGGTGAGGAGGTCGTTCTGTTCTTTTCTGAGCATCGTGGGCTCCCGATAGCTGCTGTCTTGTAGCGTTGGACAGCGAAATTACTCAAGCCTTATCAGGCCGCTAGCATTGATCCAAGACAAAGACCGGAGCGTTGACCCAGGACCGAAAGCCATGATTTATGTCCGGCTCCATCCTATCCGCAATCGCCCTGCCAGAGAAATCCGCGCCGTGCCCACCAAAGTCGAACTCTGCAAAGCCGAAGAAGTTGCCGAAGGCAGCGCTCTCCGGGTCGAGGCCGAAGGCCTCACAGTCGCGGTATTCAATATCGAAGGCCAGTTCTACGTCACCGACGACGCCTGCACCCACGGACCCGGCTCGCTGTCCGAGGGCTACATCGACGGCGACGTGATCGAGTGCAACTTCCACAACGGGCAATTCGACATCAAGACCGGCGAGGTGGTGTCGCCGCCCTGCATGATCCCGGTGAAGACCTATCCCGCCAAGGTCGAGGGCGGCACCGTGGTAATCGAAGTTGATTGAGGCGGCGTACTCGATACATTGAAACGGCATACTCGATACGATGATGCTGCCTGCCAATTCTGGGGGGATTCCCATGCCGCACCGCTTCGCCAAGCTCGTTTCGCTCGCCGCTATTGCCGTCCTGGGTTTGAGTTCAGGGGCGTTCGCCCATCCCGGACATGAAGGCGGGTTGACCGGGGGTCTGGCGCATCCTTTCACCGGCCTGGATCACGTGCTGGCGATGGTGGCGGTGGGTCTCTGGGCGTCGCAGCTCGGCCGCCCGGCGATGTGGTTGTTGCCGGCGGTGTTCCCGGTGGTGATGGCTGGTGGCGCGCTGCTCGGTGCGAACGGCGTGGCGTTGCCCTTCGTCGAGCTTGGCATCGTCGCTTCGGTGGTCGTGCTGGGCGCGGCGGTGGCGTTCGGTCTGCGGGTTTCGCTAACGTTGAGCGCCGCGCTGGTCGGCGTGTTTGCGCTGTTCCACGGCCATGCGCACGGCGCCGAATTGCCGGCCGCCGGATCGGCGCTGCTTTACGGGACTGGGTTTGTCGCAGCGACGCTCGTGCTGCACGCCGTCGGGGTTGGCATCGGCGCGCTGGCGCAACGCACCTTCGTGCTGCGCACGGCGGGCGGGGCGATCGCGGCCACCGGCCTGCTGCTGCTCGTTACGCAGTAGCCGGCGCTCGTTCGACCGAGCGCTTCTCCGATCCCGGCAGGGTGTTGCCCGGAAAGATCAGCGACTTGATCACCACCGGCACCGCGCCGGAAGCGTCCAGCATCGCGCCGATGTCGATGTAGTCGAACGCCTTCAGCTCCAAGCCGTCGATCGACACGATCGGGCTTTCGATCTTCATCTCCTCGCGCAGGTGGATGCCGATCAAGCCGCCGACGTCGCCGTCGCCGGCCAGGATCACCGGGTGGCCGTGCGCCAGCACGGTTGAGAGACCATCCACCACACCGTGACAGAACGCGTCGAGCCGCTGGAACGTGGCGGAGCCCCTCCACGGCACGAACACGGCCACCGGCTGTTCGCCATCGGCGAGATCGAGGCGCTTGAGCATCGACTGCACCGCGCGCGCGACGGCCGTGGGATCGATAATCTCGCCATCGAGCGGCAGCGTGGGCGCGATCACCGGCACGTTGCGCAGCGGCAGCGCGTCGAGCGGCGACACGTAGATCGTGCTGCCGCTGAGCTGGATGGTGTATTGCGACGCGCCGACCACGGTGGCGCGGATGCCTTCGATCGAAGGCTCGAGCCGCGGGCAGAATGCGTCGACGCGCACGCGGATTTCCGCGGCGAGCAGCGGACCGAGATCGCCGAATTTCTTGGTCTCGTTGCCGTAGATGAATTCCGACACGCCGCCGGAGAACTGGATCTGCGCGACCGGCTCGCCATGCGTCAACGGATCGAGCCGCAGCAGGCTCGCGCCTTGCGCCTGCGGTGTGCCGCCGCGCATCGCCTCGAACAGCCGGTCGGCCATCAGTGCCGCTATAGCGCGGCCCTGATCGAGCGTCAGCATGCCGCCGGCCTTGAGATCGATGCCAAGCTCGGCGCCGAACCGCCGGCCGGCCTCTTCGACCCGAAGAATTTTTCCATCCGGATCGAGACAGACCAGCCGCGCCCCGACGTCGAGCGCGGTCAGGTCTGCAACCTTGCCGTCGGCGCAGACCGCGATCTTGGAGGTGCCGCCGCCGACATCGACGTTCATCACCACACACGCGTCGCGGATCGAGCGCGCCACCGCGCCCGAGCCGTAGGCCGCCATCACGGTCTCCATGCTGTCGCCGGCCGAGACCGCAACCAGCTTGCCGGCCTGCTTAGCGAACAGGTCGCCGATGGCGCGTGCGTTTTTGCGCCGCACCGCGACGCCGGTCAGGATCAGCGCGCCGGTGTCGATCTCGTCGGGCTCGACCTTGGCGTCGATGTATTCCTTCTTGATGAAGGCGCCGAGCGCGTCGGCGTCGATGGTTTCCTCCGCCGAGTAGGGCGTGAGCAGGATGTCGGAGCCGTAGAAGGTCTCGCGCTCGGTGACGACGTAGCGGCTGTCGAGCCGTTCCAGGACGATGCGCGAGAACACCAGATGCGAGGTCGAGGAGCCGATGTCGACGCCGACACTGAGGACGCAAATCTCGTCCTCGCCCTCCAGCGAGCGGCCGGTGGACGAGAAGAAGATGCGGCCGCCCTGGTTGTCGTCGGTCATCGATGGCCCGGTTTCCGCCAGCCCTGATAAGCGGTAAGAATGCGGCACGCATAACCCATCACGGCGCGCCCGCGGTCAAGGCTGATTCATGAAGCGATTGGCCATATTGCTTTCGATCATGCTTGTGGGATGGCCCAGCGCGGCGCTGAGCCAGCAGTCGGTCGAGGACTTCTACCGCGGCAAGAAGATAGACCTGGTCATCGGCTATTCGTCGGGCGGCACGTATGATCTTTACGCGCGTCTCGTGGCGCGGCACCTCAGCCGCTACATCCCCGGCCGGCCGCTGATCGTGCCGCGCAACATGCCGGGCGCGGGCAGCCGCACCGCGGCGACCTTCGTCTACACCATAGCGCCGCGCGACGGCACGGTGCTCGGGACCGCCGACCAGTCGCTGGCGCTGCAGCAGGCCGCGGGCGACACGCGGATCAAGTTCGACACCACGAAATTCATCTACATCGGCAATCCGAACATCGAGAACAACACCACGGCGGCGTGGCATGCGTCGGGCATCAAGACCATCGAGGATGCCAGGCGCCGCGAGGTCACGGTGGGCGCGACCGGCGGCTCGACGTCGTCGCAGTATCCGAAGGCGATGAACGCGCTGCTCGGCACGCGGTTCAAGATCATCCTCGGCTATCCGGGCGGCAACGACATCAACCTGGCGATGGAGCGCGGCGAGGTCGATGTGCGCGGTTCCAACAGTTGGGCGTCGTGGAAGGCGACGCGCGCTCACTGGCTGGCCGAAAACAAGATCAACATCCTGGTTCAGATCGGATTGAAGAAGCTTCCCGAACTGCCGGACGTGCCGCTGCTGATGGAGCTTGGCGGCAACGACGACGACCGCGAACTGCTGCGGCTGCTGTCCGCGTCGACCGTCATCGGGCGGCCGATCTTCACCACGCCCGACGTTCCGGCCGAGCGCGTCAAGGCGCTGCGCGACGCGTTCGACGCCATGGTCCGCGATCCGGCCTTCCTGGAGCAGGCCAGGAAGGAGAACTTTGACATTGACGCGGTCTCCGGCGAAGCATTGCAGAAGCTGGTCGCCGAGATCGTCGCGATGCCGAAGACGCAGGGCGAGCGATTGAAGAAGATTATCGAGTAGAACGGGGTCTTTAGGCAGCTTTGGGGAGACGTAAATGGAAATCGTTCTGTACTACGCGCCGATCACCTGCGCGCTCGCGCCCTACATCACGCTCACCGAAGCGAAAGCGGACTTCGAGGTTCGTCCGCTCAATTTCCGCAAGGGCCAGCACAATTCGCCCGAGTATCTGAAGCTCAATCCCAAGCACAAGGTGCCGCTGCTGATCGTGAACGGACGCGTGCTGAGCGAAAGTATCGCGATCCAGGCCTGGATCGCGCGCACCTTCCCCCAGGCGAAGCTGCTGCCTGCCGATCCCTGGCAGGAGCTGCAGGCGATGTCGCTGATGTCCTGGTGTTCGGGCGGCATTCACCCGTTCCTGGCCCGGATCAATTCGCCGCCGCGAGTCTGCGACGTCCCCGGCGCCGACGAAAGCGTGCGCCGGCTGGCGACGGCGAATCTAATGGAGCTATTCAAGATCGCCGACGATCTGTTGGCGGGCCGCGAATTCTTCTTCGATCATTTCACCGCGCCGGATGCGCATTTCTTCTGGTGCCTCCGGAGGGCTTCGCAGTTCGAGCTGGACCTGTCGGGATTCAAGAACTGCATGGCGCATTTCGAGCGCATCAAGCAGCGGCCGAGCGCGCAGAAGCTGCTCGCGTTCGAAAAATCGGTACAAGACGAATTCGCCAAGGCGGCGTAGCGACTCCAGGCCGCGAACAAAGTCTGGATGTCATTCCGGGGCGCTGCGAAGCAGCGAACCCGGAATCCAGAAACGTTGAGGTTTTTTGGGTTTCTGGATTCCGGATCGCGCCTCCGGCGCGTCCGGAATGACGTGGAGGGGCCAGCAACCTGAGGCGCGTAGCCGCCCGAGTGAGCCGCGCTGCTAAGCCTTCAATTTCAGCAGCGCGTCCGCGTTGCCGTAGCAGAGCTTCGCCATGTCGGCCGGAGCGAGCGCGACTTCGTTGAGAAAATCGCGGCCTCTCGCATCGGGGGCGAACGGATAGTCCACCGAGAACATGATGCGGTCGATGCCGAACGTCTGGAGCGCGGCGACAAAGGGTGGCTGGCTGAAGATGCCGCTGGTGGTGATCCAGACCTGGTCGACGATGGTGCGGCTCGGCGAGCGCTTCAGGTGCCCGACGTCCGCCGCGGACACCTCGTCGAGACGGGCCAGCATGACCGGCAGCATCTCGCCCATGTGGCCGATGATCATCTCGAGCTTTGGATGCTTGTCGAACGTCCCGGCCATCACCATGCGAAGGATGTGTATAGCCACCTCCGAATGCCAGCCCCAGCCTGCGGTCGCGAGCACGCGATCCGAGCCCTCCGGCAGGTTGGAGTAGTAGGCCTGCCGCACATCCATCGAAGGCACGTTCGGGTGGATGTAGATCGGCACGTCGAGCTCGACCGCCGCTGCCAGCAGGCCGTCATAGCTCGGGTGATCGAGGAAACGCCCTTCGGTGGTGCCGTGGATCATCGCGCCCACGAACTTCAGGTCTTTCACGGCGCGACGGAGTTCGTCGCCGCAGGCATCGGGGCTCGCCATCGGCAGCGCCGCGAAGCCGGCGAAGCGCTTCGGGCTCTTGGTGACGACGTCCGCCAGATAGTCGTTCACACCTTTGGCCAGCGTGATGCCATCCTGCCCAGGCACGAGATCGGGACCGGCGCCGCTGTTCGAGAGCACCTGCACCGTGATCCCGGCATCGTCCATCGACTTGAAGCGCTTCTCGCCGATCTCGGCCAGCAACTCCATCGGGCTGATCTTTCCCGGGGCGACGTTTCGCCCTTTGAAATGGCCGCGGCGGCCAATCGCTTCAGGCTTGACGTACTTGGAAGCCAGGGCAGGGACGGTGAAATGCTCTTCGAGCGCGACGACACGCATGGACGGTATCCTCCCGATTATTTGTCAGGTTGTTGCATTCATTGCGGCGGTTGAGCAAGCGCGTGGCCGCGCTACTCCTTCGGCAATTCGCCCTTGTAATTCTTGTCGTAGTATTCCGGCCGCATCCGGTTCTCGGTGCCTTCGCGCGCCAGCCGCTCGTCGTACTCCGCCTTGATGTACGGATCCTCCATCCAGTACGGAATGGCGCTGCCGCCCTCCGGGATGTCCATCGCGGTGTAGTCGATGTGCTGTTCGCCCGGTGGGCCGGGTTCGCGGCCGGGATTGTGCGGACCGAACCATGCGGTGAGCCGCAGCGGCTCCTTCGACGCGCCGAAATGCTGGTGATACCAGCGCGCCCCGCCCGGCGCCGCCGACACCAGGCCGACCGGCTCGTAGTCGACGCGCTTGATCTGGTCCTGGTTGCCGTCCTTCCACGGATTGACGCCGAGCCGTTCCGGCCAGGTGTAGGTGTAGCCCTTGCCTTTGATGCAGATCAGCACCGCGGCCGAAGTGTGCGCGTGCGCCTTGGAGTAGCGGCCGTTCTCGTGCTGGCCGATCCAGAGGTAGAACGTGTTGCCGGTCATGAACGGCTCGACGCGGCGGAAGCCGGGTGAGCGCCGGTTGTCGAGCGGCAGGTCGCAGTTGACGATGTCGGGCACGAAGTTGGTGCGGCGCATCGCGAGACCACGCACCGGATCGGGCTCGATGTCGTCCTTGTACTTGTAGAAGTCGTCGGCGCCGGAGAAGCGGTCGCGGAACTGATACGGGCAGTCGAAGATCGCGCCGGTGTTGTTGATCAGGTTCATGAGGTTCGGCGCGGTGGTGCCGGCGAGCAGCATCGCGGGCGCGGAGCTGGCGTTGACGATGCGATGCCAGGCGTTCACCGGGATCGAGAACAGCGAGCCCTTCTGCCATTCGAACACGTGCCGCTTGTTGTCGTTGTCGAGCCAGACTTCGGTCGAGCCGCGGCCTTCGACCACGTAGTAGATTTCCTCGTAGAGATGCTTCTCCGGATTGAGCGCGCCGGCTCCCGGCACCTCGATCACGTAGCAACCCCATTTGCCTTCGGTGCCGTAAAGCTGGATGTACGAGCCACGCCCGCCGGTGCGCTTCCACGGCGCCAGCGGCAGGTTCTGCACCTTGCTCACGCCGATGTCGCGGAACACCGGAATGCCCTCCGACTCCATGAAGCTGTCGTAGGGCGTCTTCGGACGGCCGAACTTGCCGAAGCCGGCACGCTTGCCGCCGGTCGGCTCATGCCAATGCGTCTGGCCGGGGACGTCATGCATGGGCTTTTTCCTCTTCGGCGAGCGCCTTGGGCGTCAGGTCGGCGCTTTCCGCTTCGTACGCCTTGTCCATGTTGGACTTAAGCCCGTGCTTGGCGAGTTCCTGTTCGAACTGCTTACGCGTTTCAGGGTTCTCGTCGGCGTAGTCGACCTGGTCGCCGCCGGTGCGCCGGCTGATCCAGGCTTTCGGCACGCCCTGCGCGTTGCGGATCGCGACGCCCTCGTGCTTGAAGGCGAGATAGCGCGCCGGCGTGGTGCCGGTGTTGAAGTGCTGGTGCAGCCACATGTTCGGTGGCACGATCATGGTGCCGACCTCCCACTTGTAGTAGCGCGGCTCGTCGCCCTCCGGCCACATCAGCGAATAGCCGTCGCCGGACAAGATGATGACGTGCGCGCCCGGTCCGTGCGCGTGCGCCTTCTTGTAGGTGCCGATCGGGAACTGCGAGATGTGGCTGTTGAGCGAGCTTTTGGCGAAGTTGAAGCGGATGTGCCCGCCGCCGGCGCCGCGCTCCTTCGCTGTGATCAGCGGCAGGTTGACCGCATCCGGCACGAAGTTGGTGGCGAGCAGGAAACCCTTGGTCTCGTCCTTGGCGGAGAAATAGTCCGGCTCGCCGTTGAAGCGGCCCTTGAAGTCGTAGCTGGTGCCGAAGATGAAATCGATGTCCTCGTAGAGATTGATCACGATCGGTGCATTCGTCACCGACACGAAGCGCGCCGGCTCGCGGCCCGATCCGTTGAAATGCTGATGCCAGCAGTTGAGCGGGATGGCGAACAGCGCACCGGCCTTCCATTCGAATGTCATACGCTGGCCGGCGTCGTTCCACACCGTGGTCGAGCCGCGGCCGCTCAGGATCATGATGGTTTCTTCGAACAACTGCCGCTGGGGCGCGAGCGTCTTGCCGGGTGGAATCTCGCAGACGTAGCAGTCGTTGGAGGTGCGCGAGGCCTCGTGGTTCATGAAAATGCCGGAGCCGCCGCGCCGGGCCCAGGGTTTCAGCTCCACGGTGTGCAGGTTGCGCACATAGGTCGAGCTGATGAGGTCGAGCCCCTCGCTCTTCACCCAGCGGGTGTAGGGCGTTTCCTTTTCGGTCGCGAATTTCTTCGCCAGGTCGTCCGAGACGACGGCATCCTTGGCCATGTGCTTCCCCATCTCATCGCGTGCCGCATTCTAAGGTGCGACCAAGCTGACGCAATCGCCGGCTCGATGGATCGAGAAATCAGTTGGTCGGGACCGACAGGGAAAATCCCACGAACGGCGAATTATTCTGCCGCCGCTGGGATTCGATGCCCGGAATCGGGCGGCCGTCCGGGAATTGGTCCGGCTGAAGCTTCTTGTCCATCTCCAGCCCAAAAGTGCCGCCTTCGAGCGGAACCCTGCCGAACGGCCGATCCTTGGCTGGCGCCGAGCTTGTCGCGGTGTTGCGGCGGACGGCGGGCAATGACTGGGAGGTGCCGGTGGTGGTGTCCCGAGGCATCTCCAATTGCCGGCCCGAGGCATCGAACAGCAACTGGTTGCTGCGCGGCGCCTGCTGGGCGTTGACGCCCGCCACCGTTGCCAACGCAATCGTCAGCGTCATTGCGAGCAAACTGCACGTCGAACGCATAGCGTCACCATTCATCTCTTACTGCCGTTATCGCAACGTCGGAGGGTCGCCGATTGAACCAGCCAAGGATCAACGCCCGGTGAACGATCGGACCTCCAGCAGCCCCGCCATCTTAGCCCAATTCTCGGTCCCGTTGTTGGCGAATATCTGGCGGCGGCCTGATCCAAAGGCTCCTCCGCCGCGTCGCCTCCCTATTCCACAGGTTCTGGCAGGGTGGTG
This sequence comes from Rhodoplanes serenus, assembly GCA_945897515.1. Lineage (GTDB taxonomy): Bacteria > Pseudomonadota > Alphaproteobacteria > Rhizobiales > Xanthobacteraceae > Z2-YC6860. The sequence continues at coordinate 27,028 of CAMDFO010000042.1, forward strand.
GGCGCTGCAACGCCCGGTACCAATTCGCTGCCCAACGTGCCAAAATCGGCGTGGGACGGCCGTTAAAACAACAACAAACTGCAATCAGGGAGGAATTCGTGCCGCTGCTGTTGAAATCCATCGGGACTGCGCTTTTGACGGCGATGCTGGCGGCATCGCACACCGCGGTCGCGCAAAGCTGGCCGACCCGAAACATCACCGCGATCGTTCCGTTCGCGCCCGGCAATGCCAACGATCTCGCCGCGCGCATCGTTCTCGACCAGGTGTCGAGGCAGATGGGCGCGACCATCGTGATCGAAAACCGGGGTGGCGCGGGCGGCACGATCGCCGTCGCCCAGACCGCGCGAGCAGCTCCTGACGGCTACACGATCGTGGTGCACTCGTCGTCGTTCTCGTCGGCCTACGTGACCCACAAGACTCTGCCCTACGACACGCTGAAGGACTTCACGGCGATCGTCCCGATCGGCACCCAGCCGACGGTGCTGGTGGTCGCCCCGTCCAAGGGATTCAAGACCGCGCAGGAGTTGATCGCGGCGGCCAAGGCCAAGCCCGGAGCGATGAACTTCGCGTCGGCCGGCCGCGGCGCAGCCTCGCACCTGGCCGCCGAGCGCTTCCGTCTCGCCGCCGGTATCCAGGCGCAGCACGTGCCGTTCCGCGGTCCGGTCGAGGCGCTCACCGAAGTCATGGCCGGCCGTATCGATTTCTATTTCCTGCCGGTGTCGCCGGCGCTGCCGCTGATCCAGGAAGGCAAGGTCGTGGCGCTGGCGGTGAGTTCCGAGAAACGCGCCGCGCAATTGCCGAACGTGCCGACCACCCAGGAGATCGGCCTCAAGGACGCGGCCTACGTGTTCTGGAACGGGCTGTTCGGTCCGGCCAAGATGCCGCCCGAAATCGTCAAGCGGCTGCATGGGGAGACGCAGAAGGCGCTTCAGGTCCCTTCGGTGGTCGAGCGTCTTGCGAAGCTCGGGGTCGAGCCGCTGTTTCAGTCGCCCGAGGAGTTCGACAAGTACTTCAAGGCCGATGTCCTCGACACCGTGAAGCTCGCGGAGCAGGCCGGCATCGAACGGCAGTAACGACCCGACGCGTCATCCTCGGAGTGCAGCGATGTCCAGCCAGCCAGCCGCCGCGCGAACGCCGGGCGCCAAACGCGCCGGTCCGGGCGAGTTTCTGTTCGATCTCGCCCGGGTGAATCACATCAAGGGCGGACCGGATTATTCCAGCGTCGAAGGCGGCGTCGTGGAAGGCGACCGCATGATCGTCGCGCTGATGCGGATGCCGGCCGGGACCGGCGCGGAACTGCATTCGCATCCGAACGAGCAGTGGATCTACATCCTGGAAGGCACGTTCGTCGGCGAGGTTGCGGGCAAGCCGTTCGAGGCGAAGGCCGGTTCGCTGGTGTATGTGCCGTCCGACACGATGCACTCCGGCAAGGCGACGCCGGATGCCGACGTGGTGTTCTTCACCTGCAAGGATGCGTCGCACAGCCTGCACGGCATCAAGGCCGCATAGCGCATCGGCCGCCCAGAAATCGACTGAACCGCAAGAGAAATTCGAACGAAACAAGGCAATGGGAGAATGACATGAAGCGACTGACGTTGGCGTTGTTGTCGGCCCTGTCTCTCGCCGTCGGTGGAGCGGCGGTGGCGCAAGACAAGTACCCGTCGAAGCCGGTGAAGATCGTCGTGCCTTACGCCCCGGGTGGAGCGACCGACATCACCTCGCGCCTATTCGGCGAGCAGCTCAAGAACATCCTCGGCCAGCAATTCGTGGTCGAGAACAAGGCCGGCGCCTTCGGCATCCTCGGGATCGAGGAAATGGCGCGCGCACGGCCGGACGGCTACACGCTTTTCGTCGGCAACGTTTCGACCAATGCCATCACCCCGATCCTGTTCCAGAAGAAATTCTCGATCAACTTCGAGCGCGATGTGGTGTCGGTGACGCGGCTGGCGATCTATCCGTCGTTCCTGATCACGACGACTTCGGGCATGGATGTGAAAACCGTCAAGGATCTGGTCGATCACGCCAAGAAGAATCCTGGCAAGGTGCGCTACTCAAGCGCCGGCGTCGGCAGCTTCCCGCACTACGACATGGAGGTGTTCACGCGGCGCGCCGGTGTCGACATGAACCACATCCCGAACAAGACCGGCGCGGCTGGCATGATCAACGACCTGGTGGTCGGCGATGCGCAGGTTGCGGTGCTCAATTCCGCAAGCTCGGCGGCCATGATTCGGGCCGGCAAGCTGCGGCCGATCGCGGTGATCGCCGAGCAGCGCCTGAAGGAATATCCGGACGTCCCGACGTTGGCGGAGGCCGGCTATCCGGGCGTCGGCACCCTGCACTGGCAGAGCATGTTCGCGCCGGCCAACACGCCGAAGCCGGTCCTGGATACGATCTTCAACGCGATCCAGCAGGCCGCCAAGGTCCCGGCGCTGCAGGAGGCGTTCGCCAAGCAGCTTGTCAGCGTGCGGCCGAGCGACACGCTCGCCGAGGCGGTGACCTGGCACAAGAACGAGCTCGCCACTTGGCGCAAGATCACCTCCGAGGTGAAGATCGATCTGACGGAGTGACATGGTGCCGCGGCGCCGCTTCGGCGGCGCCGCCTGCAACCCGACCGCAGAGCCGGGAGCAAGCATCCGCTGACAACAAGGTTTGGGGAGGTTGCTATGATCCGGTTTGGCGTTCTTTTGGCGTCGCTACTCTGTATCGTCCTGAGCAGCCCGGCGCAGGCGCAGGACAAATTCCCATCGAAGCCCATCAAGATATTGCTGCCTTATGGGGCCGGCAGCGCCACCGACATCATCACCCGCATCATGTGCGAGCAGCTTCGGCAGATTCTTGGCCAGTCCTGCGTGGTCGAGAACAAGCCGGGCGCCTTCGGCATCATTGCGATTGAGGAAATGGCGCGCGCGCGGCCGGACGGCTACACGCTCCAGGTCGGTAACGTCTCGACCAATGCGATCACCCCGGTCCTGTTCAAGGACAAGTTCAATATCAGCTACGAGCGCGACGTGGTGCCAATCGCGCGGCTTGCCGACCTTCCGACGCTCCTGATGGCGACCACCAGGAATTTTCCGCCAGCTACGCTGGCGGAATTCATCGCTTACGCGAAGCAACGTCCCGGCAAGCTGAAGTACGCAAGTCCGGGCGCCGGCAGCTTTCCGCATTACGACATGGAAATCCTGTCGCAGCGCGCCGGAATCGAGATGGTGCCGATCCATATCAAGGCCGGTCCGCCCGGCTTCATCAACGACATGGGTCTGGGCGACATCCAGGTCGCGTACATGAACGTCGCGACCTCGGCGCCGCAGATCAGGGCGGGCGTGCTCAAGCCGCTGGTCACCACCACCGATGCGCGGCTGGCCGATTATCCGAACGTTCCGACCATGGCGGAGGCGGGCTATCCCGGCGTCGGCACCACGTTGTGGGCCGGCCTGTTCGCACCGGCCGCGACGCCGCCGGCGGTGCTGGAGACGTTGCACAAGGCCGTGGTGCAGGCCCTGAATTCGCAGCAGGTGCGTGACGCCTACGCCAAGCAGAATGTCCGCGCCGGCGCGAGCAAGTCGCTCGACGAGGCGAAGACCTGGCTGAAGGGCGAGATCGCCAATTGGCAGAAGATCACCAAAGAGATCAAGATCGATCTTTCGGAATGAAACGGTCTCGTCATGCCCGGCCACAGCCGTCCGTAGGACGGCGTCGCTTCGCTCGTCTATGTGCCGGGCATCCACGTCTTAGCAACCAGGAAGACGTGGATGGCCGGATCAAGCCCGGCCATGACGGACGAAAGAACGTCACGCGCTGCGACAAGTGAGGGTTCGTTGTGAACGTCGAAGTGAAGCCTGCCGACACCGCCTACAAGCTCCTGATCGAGAAAGACGTCGACGTCCCGATGCGCGACGGCGCGCGACTCAAGGCCGACGTGTTCCGGCCTGACGACGGCGGCAAGTTTCCCGCGATCATCAATCTCGGGCCGTACCAGAAAGACAAGCTCTGGGTGCCGCCGCCTGAACTGGGCGAAAAGGCGACGCCGTCAATGAACTGGGAAACCGTCACCCCGGAATGGTGGGTGCCGAAAGGCTACGTCGCCATTCGCGTCGATGGCCGCGGCAGCGGCAAGTCGCCCGGTCAGTGCGAGCCGTGGTCGCTCGCGGAGGCGGTGGATTTCTACGACGCCATCGAATGGGCCGCCGCGCAGCCGTGGTGCAACGGAAACGTTGGGCTTTCGGGCATCTCCTATTTCGCGATCAACCAGTGGTTCGTCGCCAACCTCCAGCCGCCCTCGCTCAAGGCGATCATGCCGTGGGAAGGCTTCGCGGACATCTACCGCGATGCGCTGTTTCATGGCGGCTTGCTGAGCGTGTTCATGACCAATTGGTTCACGGCGCATTTCCTGCATCACATGCTTGGACGCGCCTCGCAGAGCGTGCCGAACGCCTGGCAGGTCAACACGATGCATCATTGGGTGGGCAACAATCTCGACACCGGCGCGCTCCGTGGCGCTCAGCCGCAGTGGGACAGGATCACCCAGCCGATGTACTCGGTCGGAAACTGGACCGGCTTCGGCCTGCATCTGCGCGGCAACACCGAAGGTTTCATGCGTGCTGCCTCGAAGCACAAGAAGCTTCGCATCCACAACGGCTCGCACGTGCATCCGTATTACACCGACGAAGGCAAGCGCGATCAGCTCCGTTTCTTCGACCACTGGCTCAAGGGCATCGACAGCGGCATCATGGATGAGCCGCCAGTGAAGCTGGCGATCCGCAAGGGCAAGGACGAGATCGAGTGGCGGCACGAGCAGGAATGGCCGCTCGCGCGCACGCAATGGACCAAGTTCTATTTCGATCTGTCGGCGGCGGCGGACGGCAGGGAGCCGCGTGTCGGCGCTCTTGCTTCCGGGAAGCCGGCGCAATCGGCCTCGTGCACCTATCCCGCGACCGGCATGGGCTCGATGGGTTCGACCTCGGCGGCGTCGTCGCAAGTCATGGGCGGCGGCATCAAGCCCGGCATGGGCGTCGTGCTCCGAACGCCGCCGCTCGATGCCGACATCGAAGTCACCGGACCGCTGGCCGCGAGCTTCTGGGTATCGAGTGCGACCGAGGACATGGACCTGTTCCTCACGCTCCGCAACTTCGATGCCGACGGCAACGAGGTGCTGGAGACCGGGCAGCAAGGCACCCCTGTTCCTGTTGCAAAAGGCTGGCTGCGGGTCTCGCATCGCGAGCTCGATCCGGAGCTGACGCTGCCGTACCGGCCGTATCACAAACACACCCGGCGGCTTTATCTAAAGCCCGGCGAGATCGTGAAGGTCGATGTCGAGATCTGGCCGACCTCGATGGTGTTCAAGAAAGGACACCGCATCCAGCTCGACGTGCAGCCGCGCGATGGCGTCGGCAGCCAGTCGTACATGCACTATCACGCCGACTACAACACCGGCACCAACACGGTGTACGCTGGCGGGGAACATGAGTCGTATCTGCTGCTCCCGGTGATTCCGAAGAAGGCACGATGACGCGCGTGGGGCCGCTCCATTCTCCGCTGTCATCATCCGCGAAGGCGGATGATCCCGTGCTGCATGATGGATACGGCGGAGAGGCCGGGACCGAATGCCCCGCCGCCGCGGGGCATGACACCGCTTTGGGTGGCCGAGGATGGGCATGAGCTCCACCGGCCTGCCGTCTCAGCGATCTTCCGCGCTCAGCCTGCTCCGTCGCAAGAACGTGCTCGCCGGACTCCTGTTCATCGTCGTCGCGGCGATCGGGCTTTGGGCGTCGCGCGATTATCCGATCGGCACCGCCACACGGATGGGCACGGGATACGTGCCGCGGCTGCTGTGCTGGATCCTGCTCGCCCTTGGCGTCTTGGTGTTCCTCCAGGGCCTGGTCCGGAACGCGGTCACGCTCGAACCGAGCCCGCCGATCCGGCGTGCCATCATCCTGGTGCCGGCGTCGCTGCTGGCGTTCGCCCTCGCCATCGGCCCGCTCGGCGTCGTCGTCGCCATCGTGCTGCTGGTTGTGGTCGGCGCTTTCGCTGGCAAGGACAGCCGGCCGGTCGAAGTGGTGGCCGCGGCCGTGGTGCTGATCGTGCTGACGCTGGTGATCTTCGTGTGGGGCATCGGTCTGCCGATCCCGGTCTGGCCGGATCCATAAGATGGGCGACTTCGTCGGCAACATCATGCTCGGTTTCGGCGTCGCGCTGACGCCGATCAATCTCGGGTTCGCCTTTGTCGGCTGTCTGGTCGGCACGCTGGTCGGCGTGCTGCCGGGCATCGGCCCGGTCGCCACGGTGGCGATGCTGCTGCCGCTGACGTTCTATCTGGAGCCGCTGTCCGGCCTGATCATGCTCGCCGGCATCTTCTACGGCGCGCAATATGGCGGCTCGACCACCGCGATCCTGGTCAACATGCCGGGCGAGACCTCGTCGGTGGTGACCTGCATCGACGGCCACCAGATGGCGCGCAACGGCCGCGCCGGGGCTGCGCTCACGGTCGCGGCGCTCGGCTCGTTCTTCGCCGGCACCGTGGCGACCTTGCTGATCGCGCTGTTCTCGCCGCCGCTCGCCAGGATCGGACAGTCGTTCGGCGCGCCGGAGTATTTCTCGCTGATGGTGCTGGGCCTGATCGCGGCCGTTGTGCTGGCGCACGGCTCCATCACCAAGGCGGTCGCGATGGTGCTGCTCGGCCTGCTGCTGGGCCTGGTCGGCACCGACGGCCAGACCGGCGGCGCGCGCTTCACCTTCGGCGCCATCATCCTGTCGGACGGCATCGGATTCGTGCCGCTGGCGATCGGCGTGTTCGGCCTGGGCGAGGTGATCGCCAACCTGATTTCGCCGCAGCACCGGCGCGACCTGCTGACCAGCAAGGTCTCCAACATGTGGCTGACGCGCGACGAGTTTCGCCAGTCGTGGCCGGCCGTCTTGCGGGGCACCGCCATCGGCTCGGTGCTCGGCGTGTTGCCCGGCGGCGGCGCGACGCTGAGCGCGTTTGCCGGCTACGTGCTGGAGAAAAAGGTGGCGCGCGATCCCTCGCGCTTCGGCAAGGGCGCGATTGAGGGCGTCGCGGGGCCGGAATCCGCCAACAACGCCGGCGCGCAGACCTCCTTCATTCCGATGCTGACGCTGGGCATCCCCGGCAACGCCGTGATGGCGCTGATGATCGGCGCGCTGACCATCCACGGGATCCAGCCGGGCCCGCAGGTGATGACGGAACGCCCGACATTGTTCTGGGGCATGGTCGCCAGCATGTGGATCGGCAATCTGATGCTGGTGGTGATCAATCTGCCGCTGATCGGCATGTGGGTGCAGTTGCTCAAGGTGCCGTACCGGATGCTCTATCTCGCGATCCTGCTGTTCTGTGCGATCGGCGTCTACACGCTCAACAACAATGCGTTCGAGGTGATCCTGACGGCGGTGTTCGGCGTGCTCGGCTACGTGCTGATCCGGCTGGAGTGCGAGCCCGCGCCGATGCTGCTCGGGTTCATTCTGGGTCCGCTGATGGAGGAGAACTTGCGGCGCGCCATGCGGATTTCAAGCGGCGATCCGATGATCTTCGTCGAGCGGCCGATCAGTCTCGGCCTGCTGATCGCAGCCGGGCTGCTGCTGCTGGTCGTCGCGCTGCCGGCGATCCGCGGCAAGCGCGAAGAGGTGTTCAAGGAGGGGTGATCCTCCATGGCCGCCTGCCCATTTTGTTAAGAACGATGCTATATCGGACCCGCTTCTGATGCGAGACTGATGTCCGCCGCAATTGTTGCATAGGCGTCCTGGCATGGCCGAAACAAAATCCCTTTTGCTGTCCCGCCGCTTCGCGCCGCTTTTCTGGTGCCAGTTCTTCTCGGCGTTCAGCGACAATTTCCTCAAGAACGCCCTGGTGTTCCTGATCCTGTTCCAGATCGGCGGCGGCGCTGCGGATGTGCTGATCACGCTCGCGGCCGCAACGTTCATCGCGCCGTACTTTTTCCTGTCCGCGCTCGGCGGCGAGGTCGCCGACCGCTTCGACAAGGCGATGGTCGCGCAACGCCTGAAGTTCGTCGAGATCGGCATCGCGCTGGTCGCCATCGCCGGCTTCTGGCTGCATTCGGTGCCGCTGCTGTTCGTGGCGCTGTTCCTGTTCGGCGTCATCGGTTCGCTGTTCGGCCCGATCAAGTACGGCATCCTGCCCGACCATCTGAAGCGCTCGGAACTGCCGGCCGCCAACGCGCTGGTCGAAGGCGCGACCTTCATGGCGATCCTGCTCGGCACCATCGTCGGCGGGCTGGCGGCCAAAGGGGGAGGCGATCCGGCGTCGTTCGCCTTCCTGATGCTGATCTGCGCGCTGCTGTGCTGGGGATCGAGCCTGTTCATCCCCCGCACCGGGTCGGGCGATCCCGATCTGAAGATTTCGCCCAACATCGTGGCGTCCACGGTGAGCCTGCTCAAGCATCTGCGCAGCGACAAGCGGCTGTGGTGGGGCGCGCTGGTGACGAGCTGGTTCTGGCTGATCGGCGCGGTGGTGCTCTCGCTGCTGCCGCCGCTGGTGAAGAACATCGTCGGCGGCACCGAAGAGGTCGTCACCGCCTATCTGGCGGTGTTCTCGGTCGCGGTTGCGATCGGCTCGGGACTGGCGGCGTGGCTGGCGAGCGGCCGCATCGTGCTGCTGCCGACACTGGTCGGCGCGGTGCTGCTCGGTGCGTTCGCGCTCGATCTCGGCTTCGCGACCTATGGCGCGCCACTTGCGATCGCGCCGGCGGGGGTGAACGACGTGTTCTCAAGCGCCCTCGGCTGGCGGGTGATGATCGATCTCGCGGGCCTGGCGATTGCCGGCGGTCTCTACATCGTTCCGACCTTCGCGGCGGTCCAGGCTTGGGCTGGCGCCGACCGCCGGGCGCGCGTCATTGCTTCGGTCAACGTGCTCAACGCGGCCTTCATGGTGGGTGGCACCATCGTGATCGCGGTGCTGCAGGCGCTCGGCTTCGGCACGCCGGCGCTGTTCATGCTGATCGGGCTCGCGACCTTCGCCATTGCCATCGCCATCGCCAGGACCATGCCGGCGAACGCGCTGATGGATTTCCTGTCGATCGTCTATCGCGCGTTCTATCGCGTCGAACTGAGGGGCGTGGAGAACCTCCAGAACGCCGGCGTCAATCCGATCATCGCGCTCAACCACGTGAGCTTTCTCGATGCCGGGCTGGCGCTGTCGCTGCTCGGCAAGGAGCCGGTGTTCGCCATCGACAGCGCGATGGCGCAGAACTGGTGGGTCAAGCCGTTCCTGCGCTTCACACGCGCCATACCGCTCGACCCGACCAAGCCGATGGCGACCCGCACGCTCATTCACGCGGTGCGTGAGGGCAATCCGCTGGTGATCTTTCCGGAAGGCCGCATCACCGTCACCGGCAGCCTGATGAAGATCTACGACGGCGCCGGCCTGATCGCCGACAA
>CAMDFO010000043.1 GCA_945897515.1 Rhodoplanes serenus
GGCACACGGCGGGGCATGACGGGGAGAGGGCGATGACTCAGCGCGCCAACTGGAATTATCCGACCTCAGTGCGCTTCGGCGCGGGCCGCATCGTGGAACTGCCGGAAGCTGCGAAAGCGGCAGGGATGACGAACCCGCTGTTCGTCACCGACCCCGGCCTTGCCAAAATGTCGATGACGCAGTCGGCCGCGTCGTCGGTCGGCGCGCAGGTCTTTTCCGAGATCAAACAAAACCCCATCGAGGCCAACGTCACGGCAGGTGTCGCTGCATACCGGGCCGGCGAGCATGACGGCGTGATTGCGTTCGGCGGCGGCTCCGCGCTCGACGCCGGCAAGCTGATCGCCTTCATGGCCGGGCAGAACCGGCCGCTGTGGGATTTCGAGGACATCGGCGACTGGTGGATGCGGGCTGACGTCGCCGGCATCGCGCCGGTGGTGGCGGTGCCAACCACCGCCGGCACCGGCTCTGAGGTCGGCCGCGCCGGCGTGGTGACCGACGAGCGCACGCACACAAAAAAAATCATCTTCCATCCGGCGATGATGCCGAAGATCGCGCTGTGCGATCCGGCGCTCACCGTCGGCATGCCGCCGGTCATCACCGCCGGCACCGGCATGGACGCGCTGGCGCATTGCATCGAAGCCTATTGCGCGCCGGGTTATCATCCGCTCGCCGACGGCATCGCCGCCGAGGGCGTGCGGCTGGTGAAGGAGAACCTTGCTCGGGCGGTGAAGCACGGTGACGACCTGGAAGCCCGCGCCAACATGATGGCCGCCGCGGCGATGGGCGCGACCGCGTTCCAGAAGGGGCTCGGCGCGATTCATGCGCTGTCGCATCCGGTCGGCGCGCTCTACGACACGCACCACGGCATGACCAACGGGGTGTTCATGCCCTATGTGCTGGCGTTCAACCGCAAGGCGATCGAGGAGCGCATCAAGCGGCTGTCGGCCTACATCGGGCTGCGGCCGAATTTTCGCGCCTTCCTCGAATGGGTGCTGGCGTTGCGCGCCGAGATCGGCGTGCCGCATACGCTGGCGGGCCTGAACGTGGGCGACGACAAGATCCAGCAGATCGTGGCGATGGCGCCGGACGATCCGACCGCGGGCGGCAACCCGGTGACATTCGACAAGCGCGCGGCGCGCACCGTGTTCAGGCGCGCGCTGGAGGGGCGGGTGTGAGCAGGAAGCCGTAGCCTTCGCGCTTGAGGCGTTCGAGGTCGGCCGGTGTGTCGACGTCCCAGATCGGCGAAAGCTCGCGCCATTGCAGGCGCAGTGCCGTCATGCGCTGCCGGGTTTCGTCCATCACCGTCGCGACGCTCCATTCCATGTCGGTGAACAGCGCCGGCTGCGGCTTATGCAGGCCGACCAACCCATAGCCGCCATCCTCGGCGGGAATGACGACGGCATCGCCTTCGCGCAACGCGTCCGAAGCCTGGCGCAAAAGCTCCCGCGTCAGAGCCGGACAATCGGTGCCGATGATGAGCGCCGGGCCTTGCGATGCTGCTGCGGCGGCGAGCATGCGCCGTCCCAGGTCGCCCTCGGGCTGGCGAGCGAGCGCCACGCCGAAGCGATCCGCCATCATATGGAACAGCTCGTGGGTTTCGTCGGGCGTGCACCATAGCGTCACCGGGCCGATGGCAGCAGCGACTGCGGTCTCGACTGTGCGTTCGATCAGGCGCGCTTGCAGTGCGGCTGCACCCTGCGCGCCGAGCGCAGGGATCAGCCGCGTCTTGGCGAACCCCTCAATCGGCGCTTTCGCCAGGATCGTGATCGTGACGGCCTCAGCCATCGCGCGGGACATAGCCGTAGCGGCGCGCAAGCGCGGCGGGCTCGGCACCGAAGAAATAAGCCAGCCGCAGCCGCCACATCAGCAGGATGGTGCGGAGAACGCCGCCTCGCTCCCAGCGCCGGCCCGAAGTGACCACGCGCGCCGCCAGGCACAGCGGCCTGCCGATGCGCTTGAGGCGTTTGGACAGCGCGATGTCCTCCATCAGCGCCTGATCGGGGAAGCCGCCGGCCTGGGTGAACGCCCTGCGGGTGACGAACATTGCCTGGTCGCCGGTGGCGATGCCGGTGATCTGGGAACGCCAGTTCATCATGCCGGCGACGAGCGCGAGCAGCGGGTTGCTGCTATCGATTTGCACGTCGAAGCGTCCCCATTGCCAGATCGAGGCGTTTTCCTTGGTCAGCGCGTTCAGAAGCAGTTCGTCGGCATGCGGCGGCAGCCGCGTGTCGGCATGCAGGAACAGCAGCACGTCGCCGCGCGCCGCCTCTGCGCCCGCATTCATTTGTACGGCGCGGCCGCGCGGCGCATGGAGCACACGGTCGGCATGGGGCCGGGCGAGTTCGACGGTGGTGTCGCTGCTGCCGCCGTCCACCACAATCACCTCGACGCCGCGCCGGCGAAACGGCGCGAGTGCGGCGAGCGCATCGGCGATGCCGGCGGCTTCGTCGAACACGGGAACGATGATGGAGAAGCGCGGCATTCTCACCCTCGTCATGGCCGGGCTTGTCCCGGCCATCCACGCCTTGCTTGGCGCCAAGACGTGGATGCCCGGCACAAGGCCGGGCATGACGGGGATGGAGCGGAGATCATTTATTCCGCCGCCTCTTTGAGCGCGCCGCCGCAGCTTGAGCCCTGGCCGGCGGTGCAGCCGAAGCAGTGCCCGGCGACGCGGATCGGATTGCTTTCGATGTCGGCGGCCAGCAAATCGGAAAGCTGCACTCGCTCGCGCGAGCCATGCGTCAGCGGCAGATCGAGCATCTGGTTGAAGTCGCAGTCGTAGACCAAGCCGCGCCAGTCGACCGAGATCAGGTTGCGGCACATCACGCCGTCGAGATTGGCGTCGAGATGGGCGTGCTGGAGCAGTGCGAGATAATCGTCGAACTGGCCCTTGGAAATCAGCGTCGAGCCGAACCGTTGGATCGGCATGTTGGCGAGCGTGTAGAGCTTGTTGAACGCAATGCCGAAGCTTTCGCCCAGCACGCGCTTGTAATCGGCTTCGAGCGCGGCCTGCGGCGGCGGCAGCACCGGGCCTTGCGGATTGTAGACGAGGTTGAGCGTCAGTCCGGTGCCGTCGCGGCCGTAGCTCAGCGCGTTCAGCGCCTGCAATCCGCGGATCGAGGCATCGAACACGCCCTTGCCGCGCTGCTTGTCGACGTTGTCCTCCAGATAGCAGGGCATCGAAGCCACGATCTCAACCTGCTGGCTGGCGAGGAACGTGGCCAGGTCCTCCTGGCCGGGGACTTCCAGGATGGTGAGATTGCAGCGGTCCATCACCCGCACGCCCATGTCGCGCGCCGCAGTCACGAGCCGCCTGAAGTGCGGGTTCAATTCGGGCGCACCGCCGGTGATGTCGAGCGCTGCGATGCGGTGGTGTTCCAGGAACGCGAGCACGGTGTCGGCGACCGCGCCGGGCATCTCCTCGGTGCGGTGCGGGCTCGCGCCGACGTGGCAATGCACGCAGGACTGATTGCAGCGGTAGCCAACATTGATCTGGAGCGTGTCGAGCCGGCCGCGGCGGATCGCCGGAAACGGAATCTGTTCGAGCAGGGGCCAAGTGTCGCGCATGGCGGCAATCTGGCAGACGAATGCCGCGGCGTCATCGCTGACGCACGACATCTCTGACAATTTCACGTGAGACTATCCCCGTCATGCCCGGCCTTGTGCCGGGCATCCACGTCTTGGCTGGAGAGTAAGACGTGGATGGCCGGGACAAGCCCGGCCATGACGTTGAGAGAGTGTGCCGTGATGACAGCTACTTCGGCACCGGCATGGCGGTCGCGCTCATGCCGTCGAAGCCGATCCGGCCAAATCCGGGGATTTTGACCGCGGGATTGCGCACATCGAGGCCGGCGACGAAACCGCCGATGTTCAGCTCAAAACCTTCCACCCACGCGACCTTCAGGCCAAGCACGCCATAAAGATTGAGCTCCAGCCCGGTGCCGCTGTCGGTCAATCCCGCGTAGGGCCCGGGACGGTAATCGCGGCCGATCGCGTTGGGCGGCATGGTGACGCCGACCTCGGGCACGGCGCGCAGCACGGTGGCGACGAAGGTGTTGCTGTTCGGCCCCGGCCACAGCCGATAGTCGCCGTCGTTGGCGAAGCTGTACGCCTTGATGGCTGCGTCGATCTTCGGGATGAGCTTTTCCGCCTCGTCGCCCTTGATGTCGGCGATGACGCTCGGGTGATCGCCGTACCAGCGGCCATCGGGCGCGCGCATGTTTTCGCGCACCGGCGTGCCCCAGCCGACCACGTCGTAGCGCCGCCAGGTGGTGGCGTTCGCAGCCTTGACCACGACCCAGGAATGAACGGCGACGGCTCCCTTGAGCCCGCCGGTGCGGCCCGACAGCACCAGCAGGCGCGCCTCGGGATGGTCCTTCGCCGCCGGCAGGCTGCCGATGCTGGACCAGTCCGCGGTGCGCCAGCTTCCCGAGCCGCCCTGATAGGCGTAAAGCCCGGCGCGGGCTGCGATCGGCAACAGGAACAGCGCAAGAATGATGAGCACGAGCGTTCTTCGGCTTCGGCGGCGGCGGGGGGATACGGAGGGGTCGGCGGTTGTCATGCGAGTCGAGTATAAATGGTTCGCGACTGAAACATGGCAAGGCGGCAGAGCGCCACATTAACAATGGGTAATCCCGTCCTTGTCGAGGTTTGGCGCGGCGCCATGGTGGAGAGCCGCCACACCGGCGCCGTCGCGGTTGTGGATTCCGCAGGCCGGAGCGTGCTGGCGCTCGGCGAGGTCGAGCGGCCGGTCTATCCGCGTTCGGCCATCAAGGCGTTGCAGGCGCTGCCTCTGGTCGAGTCCGGCGCCGCCGACCGCTACGGCCTGGGCTCTGAGGAACTGGCGCTGGCCTGCGCCTCGCATGGCGGCGAGCCCGGCCATGTCGCGACCGCCGCCAAAATGCTGGCGCGCGCCGGCCTCGATCCGGCCGCGCTCCAATGCGGCGCGCATTGGCCGATCCACCAGCCGTCCGCCCAGTTGCTGGCCCGCTCGGGCGGCGCAGCCACGGCGCTGCACAACAATTGCTCGGGCAAGCATGCCGGCTTTCTCTGCACCGCCTGCGCGATGGAGACCGATCCCGGCCGCTATATCGAGCCCAGCCACCCGGTGCAGCGCGAGGTGCGGGCGACCCTCGAAAACCTGAGCGGCGCGGTGCTGTCGGAGGATGTCTGCGCCATCGACGGCTGCTCGGTTCCCACTTGGGCGATGCCGCTGTCGGCGCTGGCGCGGGCGTTCGCGCGGTTCGGCACCGGGCAGGGATTGTCGCCCGGCCGAGCTCAGGCCGCGGCGCGGCTTCGCGCCGCCTGCGCCGCGCATCCATGGCATGTCGCCGGCACCGGACGATTCTGCACGGCGGTAATGGAGGCATTCGGCGCGCGGGCGTTCGTCAAGACTGGCGCCGAGGGCGTGTTCTGTGCGGCGTTGCCGGAGCAGGGGCTCGGCATCGCGGTGAAATGCGACGATGGCGCGGGCCGTGCGGCCGAAGTGGCGGTGGCGGCAACAATCGCGCGTTTTCTTTCGTCCGATGCCGACCGCGCTGCGCTGGCGCGGTTCGTGCGGCCGCGCCTGAAGAACTGGAATGGCATCGCGGTCGGCGAGATCCGGCCCGCGGCGGCGGTGGCCGACGAAAAGACGTCTCTCTCCCGGGGTTGATTCAAGTCAAAGCGCCCGATCCCGCTTCGGTCGATGTTGATCATCGAGAAAGTGAGGATTCGATGCAAATTTCAAAAAATATCTTAGCCGGTGCGCTGGTGAGCGCGGCGGTGCTGATGTCCCAGGCGCCTGCTTCGGCAACGCCGCTTGGTGCGGCGGCCGGTTCGACCCATTGGATCGCCGGCGCGGAGTCCGACATCGTTCAGGTGCAGGCTCGCGGACGTCGCGGCGGCGGTGCCGGACCGGTCCGTGGCGCGCGTGGCGGTCGCGGTGGTGGCAGAGGTGATGCGGGTGCGGCGGCGGCGATCGGCGTGATCGGCATTATCGGCGGGATGATCGCCGCGGATGCCATGCGGCGCCAGGAGGCGGCTTCGTACTGCGCTTCGCGGTTCCGGTCCTATGACCCGCAAACGGGGACGTATGTTGGCCGCGACGGCCGCCGGCGTCCGTGCCCCTGACGCAGACATTCCCCGCAATGAACAGATCACAGAAGGAGGAACGACATGCATAAGACCTTGCTCGCTGCCGTTGCCGCGGCGGCCGTTGCGGCGGCCGGCTCGCTGGTGTCTCAGCGCGCGGACGCGATGACCGTCGGTACGGCTTCCGGCATTCAAGCCGCTGCTGCCGACACCGGCATGATCGAAGATGTCGCCTACGTCTGCCGGCATCGCGGCTACAGCAGCCGCCGCGTCTGCTACTGGACGCCGGGACCGCGCCCCAGGCCGTGGCGCTATCGCGACCGGCGCGGCCGGCGCTAGTAATTCCTCGATCACCTGGACGTCGCCCGATACCCCGACCCTGCGTCCAGGGAGAGTGGCCCCGGTTCTTCCCGCCGGGGCCATTTGCGTTCGGCAGGAGCGCGGCGTTTGGCTTCGCTGACGCTTTCGGGCTGTGACGAAATCGCAAATGCGTTTGGGTTGCCGCGTCGCTATACTCTGCTAGCGGACATCCGGCCGGCAGGGGAGACCATCATGAGAGCGGCACCTCGTATCGGCGCCATCGTTGCGCTGTTCGCCCTTGCCCAACCAGCCTGGGCCGACGAGATCAGCGATTTCTACAAGGGGCGGACAGTTTCGATCGTGGTCGGCCACCAGGTCGGGACCGGTTTCGACATCTATGCCCGCCTGCTGGCGCCGCATCTGAGCCGGCATATCCCGGGCAATCCCACCGTCATTGTGCAGAACATGGTGGGCGCGAGTGGCATCACCGCGGCCAACTGGCTCAGCAGCGTGGCACCCAAGGACGGCACCGTGATGGCGACTTTCGTGCACACGGTTCCGTACGAGCCAATCTTCGGCAACGACAAGGCGCAGTACGACCCGGCGAAGCTGACCTGGATCGGCAACATGGAAGAGAGCACCGGGATGTGCGGGGTGACCAAAGCCTCCGGCATCGCGACGTTCGAAGACCTGCTGGCCAAGGAAGCGATCTTCGGTGCGACCGGCGCCACCGGTCCGCTCGGCACGTTCGCGCAGGCGGTCAAAAACCTGGTCGGCGCCAAGCTGAAGGTGGTGTACGGCTACAAGGGCTCCGCCGATGTGAAGCTCGCGATGAACCGCGGCGAGGTGCAGGGCATCTGCGGCTTGCCGATCTCAACGGTGAAATCGTTCTGGGGCGACGAATTCCGGACCGGCGAGTTCAAGCCGATCATCCAGCTCAGCGGCAAGCCCCATGCGGAGCTCAAAGGCATCCCGCATGTCGACCGCTACGCCAAGACCGACGAGGATCGCCAGGTGTTCGGGCTGATCTTCGGCGCGCAGACGCTCGGGCGCGTCTACGTGTCGCCGCCCGGCCAGCCGGCGGCGCGCACCAAGGCGATGCGCGACGCCATGATGGCGACCATGAAGGACGAAAAATTCCTGGCGGACGCGGTCAGGGCAAAGATCGACATCGAGCCGATGACCGGCGAGGAGGTCGCCGCGTTCATCGCCAAATCGTCGGCGGTGTCGCCGGCGGTGATTGCGCGCGCCAAGCAGGCATTCAGCAGGAATTAGGTTACTCCACGCTGATCCCGGTGGCGCGGATCATCTTGCCCCAGCTCTCGATCGAATTTTTCAGGAACGGTCCGGTTTCCGCAAGCGGCATCTGGTTCGGGCCGTAACCGAGCGTGCGCAGCCGTGCATTGACGACGGGCTTCGCCACCGCCGCGTTCACCGCGGCGTTGATCTTCGCGCAGATGTCGTCCGGCGTCTTGGCGGGTGCGAGCACGCCGATCCAGCCTTGGATTTCCAGGCCTGGGAAACCCGCTTCGCTGAGCGTCGGAACGTCGGGGAGCGCCTCGTGGCGCTTGGCGCCGGTCACCGCCAGCCCGCGCAGCACGCCCTGCCGGATGTGCGGCACGAATTCGGAGTTCGGGCCGGACACGATATCGAGGTGCTTGCCCAGCAGCGCGTTGAGCGCGGGCGCACCGCTCTGGAACGGCACCGTAACCACCTGCACCTTTGCCGCGATCTTTAGCACGTATTCGGAAACGATGCGCGCCGACGAGCCACCGAAGCCGGCGTTGACCGGTTTGGTCTTCGCGGCCTCCAGAAATTCCGTAAGGCTGCGTGCCGGGTTGTCGGCGTTGACCACCAGCCCCTGGCTGTCGATCGCGGCAAAGGCCACGGCGCGAAGCTCCTCGGTGGCGTAGCCGGGGTTTTTATAGAGCGTCTGGTTGATGGCGTAGCTGTTGCCGGTGAACAGCAGTGTGTAGCCGTCGGGCGCTGCGCTCGCGACCAGCTTGGCGGCGATGTTGGAGCCGGCGCCGGGGCGGTTGTCGACCAGGGCCTGAAATCCCTGCTCGTTGAGTTCCTGCGCGACCATGCGCGCCAGCACATCGACGCCGCCGCCCGGCGCGAAGCCGACAATCAGGCTGATCTTGCGGTTTGGAAAGTCCGATTGGGCCGAAACCGGTGCCGGCAGTCCGAGAACGAGGATAGCGGCGATCGCGAACATGACGCGGTAGAACTGCATGGTCCGCCCCCAATGGTACCGTCGAATTACCCCGCCCGGATCGCGTCCTTGAACGCCTGTCGCACCGCCGGGCCGTGGATGCGATTGTAGTCGCGCTGCTGCGGGCCGCTTGGCTCGACCTTGAGGGTGATGAACACCGGTCCGGTCTCCGACAGGATCGCACCGGCCTGCTGTTCGAAATTTTTCAGGTCGGAGAATTCGTAAACGCTGCGATAGCCGGCCGAACGCGCCAGCCCGGCGAAGCTCACCGCGCCCAGGCCCGGAATCGGGTGTCCGCCATTGGCCTCGTAGGTGCCGTTCTCGCAGACGAAATGGAAGAAGTTCTTCGGCGCGAGCGCCGCGGCCGTTACCAGCGTGCCGATGTTCATGAGCAGGCTGCCATCGCCGTCGAGCACGATGACGCGCTTGTCCGGCCGGCCGAGCGCGAGGCCAAGACCATGCGATGAGGCAAGCCCCATCGCACCGTGCGCCGTGTAGTTCAGCGGGTTCGGACGGATATCGAGCCAGTCGAAGGCGGTCGAATAGACCGGCAGCACGATGTCGGCGTCGGTGACGTGACGCGCCAGCGCCTTGAGGCAGACGTCGCGTTTCATCATGGCGCGGCGGGCCTCTGCCCGATCAGCAGGACGACGGGCTGGGATTTCGCGTAGGCCTCGTCGATCGCCGGCTTGATCTTCGGAACGTCGGATTCGTCCTCGATCTCATGGTAGGCGATGCCCATGGCGTCGAGGATCGGCTCGACGATGCGCACGCCGTAACGCTTCGACTGGCGCGGCCGGACGCCGGCCTCCTTTTCGAGCAGGCCGACCATCATCACGATCGGCAGCGAATAATCGACCGCGACGCCGCGGATCGCGTTGATGGAGTCGAGCATCCCGGTCTGCTGGATCAGCAGCACCGCGCGCTTGTCGCAATGGGCGAGGCCGGCGCAGATGCCGATGCCCTCGTCTTCCTTGCAGATGCGAACCAGCGTGGGGCCGGCGCCATTGGCGAGCGGGCGCAGCAGACCTTCGCTGGTGGTGATATCTGGGACCGAAACAATGAACGAAATGCCGCTCGCCTTGATTTCCCGCAGAATGCTCGCGCCGGAGAGCCCAGCCGCGGGCTGTCCCCGATCCGCACCCGCCTGCACGCTCATTCCAAACCCCCGCCGGCAACGCAGGGATGCTAGCACAGGTCCGGCACGCGTGAAGGGGCTTGCGATGTCCCTTCACGCCGAAAAATTTCGAGGCTGCTCGCGGCTAGACGACGGGGTTGGACATTGTCACGACGTTGCCCGCCGGGCTGGCCACGGGCGCGGCTTTGGTCGTCTCGCTTCGGACCTGAGCACGCGACGGCGCCTCGACCGGCTTCTCCAGCCGACGCGACATTCCCTCGAACTGCGCATTCTCGTCGATCATGAGGGACTGCTTGTAGATCTCGCCGTCGACCACCGCGGTGTTCGTCAGCTTGACGCTGTTGCCGTGGATCGTGCCCTTGAAAGCGCCGCTGATGACCATGTCCTGGGCCATCGCCTTGCCCTCGACATAAGCGCCTTCGCTAATGACAAGCTGCGCGGCGTGGATATCGCCAACCACGCGCCCGAAGATCTGGACCGAGCCGGCGGAGATGATGTTGCCGGTGATCAGCATGCCGGCAGCCAGCGTAGAGGCCTGTTCCGGGGCGGCTTTGACCGCCGCGGTCTTGTCGGCGGGCTTGGTCTCGGTCAGGGATACGACCTTGTCGCGCTCGTTCTTGGGCGGGGAAAAATAGCTCACGGGACTCTCCTGCAGCTGCGGTGTTTGCTCGGATTGCGCTGGGATGGACGATAATATGAGCGGGGCACGGGCGGGCCGGAAACCTGGATTCATCAATAACGCGGCCACGAACCGGTTGAAAAATCCGATGTCCGTCCAAGCCTTGCGCTTGACGCCGCGGCGCGGATCGCGACCTTAACGCCGTCGGTTCGCCTGCCAGCCGGAACGCAAGCGGACGTTCGAGGGATGCGCCAAATGGATGACAAGGCTTTGAACGCAGCGGTCGCCAAATTCCTGAAGACGGTCAGCTTCACCGCGCAGGGCGAAATCGAGAAGGCGCTGCGCCAGGCGTTTGCCAGCGGGAAACTCAAAGGCGGCGAAACCTTCACGGCCGGCGTGACGCTGTCGAGCGACAAGATCGATCTCAACGTCACGCTTTACAGCAAGATCGAGCTTCGATGAGAGTGCTGCCGGGCGCTCTGGCCTCGCGCCCGGCCTGCCGCCTTACCGCACACGGTTGCCGCTGATTTGCAGGTTGGCGTAGCGCGCGTGCTCCTTGATCAGGTCTCCGGACACGGCTTTCGCGAAATCCATGCCGACGATCGCGCCGCGCGTCGCACCGCCGATCATGTTGCCTGAGATGACCGCGGTGCCCGCGCCGCTCGCCACCGACACGGCGATGCCGAAGCCGGCCGAACGCACGACGTTGCCGACGATCGAGACGTCGCGCAGATGCTGACCCCATCCGACGCTGATGCCGGCGTTCGGCGCGTTCTCGATCACGTTGCCGGTGACCGCAGCGTCGGCCTCGACGCCGATGCCGATGCCGGCGCTGTCGGCCGGGTTGGTGCCGGCCGGACGCTTGGCCTTCAGATTGCGGATCAGATTGCCCTGCACCACGGCGAGACGGCCGCCCTCGTTGAAGTTGGTCACCACGATGCCCAGCGCCGCGCCGTCGACGGTGTTGTTGGAAATCACCGCGCCCTCGAAGCCGAACTCCGAATAGATCGCGACCTCGCCGATCTCGGTAATGACGTTGCCGACGATCTGGATGTTGGAAGCGGCGTTGCCGCGCACCGCCGTGAATGCCGCACGGCTGATGCGGTTGCCGCGCACCATGACGTTGCCGGCACGGAACACGTTGACGGCGTTGCCGTATTGGCCGGAGCCGCCGCGCTTGTTGTCGATATCCTCGATCCGGTTGTCGAGCACCAGCGTGCCGTCGTCGCCCGAGGTCGAGCGCCAGACCAGGATGCCGTTGTTGCCGCAATTGCGAATGACGTTGTTCTGGACCGTGAGCCCGCGCCCGTCGCGCGAGAAGATCGCGGCATCGGCTGCGCCCATGATGGTGTTGCCGGCGATCGTGCCGGCGACCTGATCGAGCACGATGCCGTTGCGGCCCGAGCCGAGGATGTCGCAATCGACGATGCGCAGGTCGCCCGCTTCGGACAGGCGCACCAACGCGCCGCCTTCCGGCAGCGGCCGGTTGTCGCCGTCAATCACCAGGCCGGAGAGCGTGACGTTGTCGGCGCGCGGACCCGAGATCATGGCGGAGCCGCCGCTGAAGATCAGCCGGGTCGCGCCGCGAACGCCGACGAGCTGGGTGCCGATCGGGAGCTTCAACTCGCGGGTACGGTATTCGCCGGGCCCGAGCACCAGCGGCACGCGCGCACCGGCGGTCTGGTCGATGGCGCTTTGCAGCATGTTGGTCTGGTCGGCGCCGCCTCCGGCGCGCACGCCGAGCTTGGTTGCATCGACGCCGAGTGTGGTCAGTGGAGCAGCGACCGCGGGCATCGCCAGTGTCGTAACCGGAACGGCGCCGGACAGTGCAGAGAGGACGACGAGGCGGCGGCGGCTGATGTCCATGATCCGGTCCCAATGAGATTTCCGGACCAAACACTTCAAGTCGCGGGCCAGAAATCCTGTGTCGGATCGGGACAGACCGCCCGGCGCCACACAGGGTTAACGGCGCAGGCGTGCCGCAATGAGAATCGCAGGTCTTTCGGGGCGGCTATTTCGGGACGGCTGAGGATCTGCGGGCCGAGCGGGTCGGCGGGGCTTTTTGCGCCGGCGCAGGCTCCTTCACGAATTCGAGCCCCATTTCATCGCCGTCCCGCCAGGCCACCTTGCAGCGGCGCTGCGCCCCGTTTTGGCCGAGCACCAGAAGGACTTCAGACTCTGGTGCCTGAGGCAGGGCGACCACCACGCGCGCGCCGGTGGCGGAAATATCGGCGAGCAGGCAGTTGAACGGTGGCGATCCGCCGCCGAGATCGACCTGCACGCGATACTTGAGCGACCTGCGGGGGCTTTTGCGTTTTTCGGAGTTCATGAAATTCGCGAGGCAATGTGGGGGCGGGGACGTCAATCGCCTTAGACTAGTTGTGAAATCATTGAACAATCGTGAACCATGCCCGCGCCGGTGCTCGATAGGACATCGCTTCCGCCCTACAGGTTGAGCGCCTTCGCGATTTCGTCCACGGCAAGCGCCGCCGACAGCCGACCTTCGGCAACTGCGGCCTCGATCTGCGGGAGCTTGGCGCGCAGGCTTGGGTCCGACCGGAGGCGCGCGGATACGCGATCTTCGAGCATCGCCCACATCCATTTGACCTGCTGCTCGCGCCGGCGCGCGGCAAGCTCGCCGGATTGCGTCAAACGTTCCCGATGCAGCAACACTTGCGACCACATCGCCGCGACGCCTTCGCCGGTCATTGCCGAATAGGTGACCACCGGCGGCGTCCAGTTCGGCGAACGCGGCGTGAGAATATGCAGCGCGGCACGGTATTCACCGGCCGCTGAGCGGGCGCGCTGGATGTTGTCGCCGTCGGCCTTGTTGACCGCGATCATGTCGGCGAGCTCGACCAGGCCTTTCTTGATGCCCTGCAACTCGTCGCCGGCGCCGGGCAGCATCAGCGCGAGAAAAAAATCCGTCATGTCGGCCACGGCGGTTTCCGACTGGCCGATGCCGACGGTCTCCACCAGCACCACATCGTGGCCGGCGGCTTCGCAGATCAGCATGGTCTCGCGGGTCTTGGCGGCGACGCCGCCGAGCGTGCCGGATGACGGCGACGGACGCACGAACGCGTTGTCGTTGACGGCGAGCCGCGCCATGCGGGTCTTGTCGCCGAGGATGGAACCGCCGGTGCGGGTCGAGGACGGATCGACCGCCAGCACGGCGACCTTGTGGCCCTTGGCGGTGAGATGCGTGCCGAGCGTGTCGATGGTGGTCGACTTGCCGACGCCCGGTGCCCCCGTGATGCCGACGCGGATCGCCTTGCCGGTGTATGGCAGCAGGCCCTGCACCAGTTGATGCGCCTTCTTCTGATGGTCGGCGCGCTTGCTCTCGATCAGCGTGATGGCGCGCGCCAGCGTGGCGCGGTCGCCGCTGCGAACACCGGAAGCGAGGTCGGCGGGGCTCATGACGCTGCGGCGGGGAGGAGAGCGATGTTTAGTTTAGCGGCGGCGGTGCGCATGGCGCGGTCGAGTGTGGCAAGCGTGGCCCGATGATGGAGCGCGAGCTGTACATAGACCGCGTCGTAGGTAGTCAGATCATGGGTTACCGCGAACTGCGCCATGGGTCCGATCTCGTCGACCTCAAGCGGCGGCTGGACTCGAATGTCGAAAACGTCGAGCCGATCAATGAGCCCGTGCAATCCTTCAATCGACAGCTTGTTCATTCGTAGATTGGGCCGCAGCGTATTGCTGACCTCCAAGGGCCAGTGGCTGGGAACAAGAACTGGAACCCCCAGCAGCGCTTCGAAAGTCTCCATAGACACGGATGGATGCGGTTCGGCGAGCCACTCGACGATTAGTGATGCGTCGAGAACGATCAAGGCCGTCCCTCTTCAATGCGGGCTTTGATTTCCTCGCGTGTCAGATTGAGATTGAGCCGCCGCCCAAATTGCCAGAGTTCGCGGAGCGCCTTGCGACGTTCTTCGATCGCCTCCGGGCTGAGTTTCTCGGCCTGAACCAATCTCGCCACCGGCTTGCCATGCCGGGTGATCACGATCTCGCCGCCCTTCTCGACCTCGTCCACGAGGCTGGAAAGGTGGGTTTTCGCGTCGAAAATTCCGACGTGTTTCATGGCGAGTCCACAATCTAACTAGTTTGACTAGACCAGAATATAGCTCAAATTGCGCCTTTTCGGAAGAGCCTTTCCACAGGTCGCGCTGTTAGCCATGAACCTTAAAGCGGCTCGCCAACACCAAAGGGTTATATAGTCTTAACGCGCGAGATCGTGGGGCGTGCGAATGCGTCAGCGAGTGGCGGTTGTTGCCTGGGCGGCGCTGGTTGCGGTGGGGTTCAGCCATGGGCCCGCGCTGGCATCGGACCTTGTCTGGCAGGTCGAAAGCCCCTTCAGGTTGTTCAAGAACGGCAGCGCTTTTGCGCTTCATGAGAACGCCTACAAGCAGGTGCGCGGCGCGTCCGATGCGGCCATCCCGGCCGACATCGTCTGGAAGACCGAGCGCCGGCTGAACGACCCGGATTGCAAGGACCGCTCTTCACCCGGCGCCTGCGCGGCGACTGCGGGCAAGCGCTATGAGCAATCCCGCCTCGGGTGGGCTGCTCAGACCCTTCCCGGCGTCTGCTACGAAACCAACGGCAGCCCGCGGCGCTATTCGGTGATGTGCGACCGGAAATACTCCTGGGGCACCGCCAAGGAAGACTACGTCCTGCCGCAGGCCCACACCGTGACCATCGCCCTGTCGGCGGAGCGTCTCGCCGAGGTAGGCGCCGGTGAATGCGTGTGGAGCTGGCGCCCGCGAGCAACAGCCGGCAAGGCCGAGACCCGCAAGCTCGCCTGCAAGAACACGCTGACCAGTCCGCGCGTGCCGTTCGCGCTCGACCGCGCGGTGTCGGGCGTTGCGGTCACGGTCAAGCTGCCGGATGGGCGCGAACTCTCCGATCCCGGCGTCATCGTTGACGACGTGCTGGTCGTGGCGCTCGGCGACTCGTTCGCCTCGGGCGAAAGCAATCCGGACCGGCCGGTGAGCTTCAGCGGCAGCCGCGAGATGCTTTACGACCCGACCATGCATCGTGAC
This sequence comes from Rhodoplanes serenus, assembly GCA_945897515.1. Taxonomy (GTDB): domain Bacteria; phylum Pseudomonadota; class Alphaproteobacteria; order Rhizobiales; family Xanthobacteraceae; genus Z2-YC6860. The sequence goes on from CAMDFO010000043.1 coordinate 15,384, forward strand.
GAGTTGGCGTCGCGCAAGACCAAGGCGCAGACGAATTTCGCCGTCGCCAACGCCGACGAGGGCTTCAATCCGAAGGTGCTGCCGCGCCGCCGGCTCGAGGACGAAGAAAAGTCCCTGATGTACCGCGGCGCCTCGCGCGAGTTCCTCAATGCCTTTGAACAGCGCTCGGCGCGCTGGTTCAGTGCCGACTGCCACCGATCGCAATACGGCTATCCGTTCCGGGTCGGCCTGCAACTCGCGCTCGAGAATCGCCACCGCTCGGTGACGCTGGTCTCGCTCGCCTGTTCGGGCTCCGAGGTCACCGAAGGGCTGTTCCTCGAAATGGCGGCGCGCGAAGGCAAGGACGCCACCGTGCGCGCCCAGTTCGACCAGCTCAGCGATCTGATCTGCCGTGGCGGCACGGCCGCGCGCACCCAGAACGCCACCTACAGCCTGCCGTTCTACAGCGCAGGCAGCACCAGCATCGAGATGCGAGAAATTGCGCAGCGCTGGTGCCCGCTGGCGCAGCGCAAGCGTCCGATTGACCTCGTGCTCATGTCGATCGGCGGCAACGACGTCGGTTTTGGTGCGCTCGCGCTGTATTCCATAACCGAGAGCGCATCCGATTTCGCGCCGATCGCCGGACTGGTCGGACATCAGATCCGCTATGCGCCGAACGTCTCGCGGGTCTATCTCAATCAACTCGACAAGCGGCTGCGCGCGGTGCGCGATGCGCTGCGCGACGGCTTCGGCGTCGATCCCGGCCGCGTCGTGCAGAACGGCTATGAGCCGCTGCAGTATGACGAGAACGGCCAGTTCTGCGGCAGCCAGCCCACGCTCGGCATGGACGTGCATCCGACGCTCAAGTTCAACAAGGCGCGCGTGGCTGAAACCGCCGAGTTCTTCCGCGATTTCGTCAAGCGGCTGGAATGCACCGCCAATGCCGGCAAGCCCGGCTGTCCGTCGGGTCTCGCGACCGATCAGGGCACCGGCTTCCAACTGGTAACCGAGCATCAGGTGAAGTTCGCCAGGCGCGGCATCTGCGCCCGCAACCCGCGCCAGGCGCTGATGGACGGTCTCAACATGGCGATGCCGCGCAAGTCGAAGCTATCCGACGAGTTCAAGCCGTACTCGCCCGACGCTGCGCTGCCCTACGCCTCGCGCTGGCGGCTGTTCCGCACGCCGAACGACGCCTTCCTCGCCGCCAACACGCACAAGGAAGGACTGTCGCCTTTCGATATCATGCAGCCGGCTTATGCCGGGCTGATCAGCGGCGCGGTGCATCCGAGCGCGGAAGGTCACGCCATCGTCGCCGACTCGGTGATGAGCTACGCGCGCAACGTGCTAGACCGGCGGCCCAATATCGAGATCCGGACGGTGACGACGGGCTCGCGGTGAGGACGATCGCTTACTCCGCTGCCTCGCCTTTATGCCCCAGCCGCTTGTTGAGCGTCTGCAACAGCGACACCGCGGCTTCCGCGATCACCGTGCCGGGCGGGAAGATCGCCTCGGCGCCGGCCTGCCTCAGCACCTCGTAATCCTGCGGCGGCACCACGCCGCCCACAACGATCATGATATCGCCGCGGCCCTGCTTGGTGAGCTCGGCCTTGAGCTCCGGCACCAGCGTCAGATGCGCGGCCGCAAGCGATGACACGCCGAGAACATGCACGTCGTTCTCGATCGCCTGGCGCGCGGCTTCGCCCGGCGTCGCGAACAGCGGCCCGATGTCGACGTCGAAGCCCAGGTCCGCGAACGCCGACGCGATCACCTTCTGGCCGCGGTCGTGGCCGTCCTGGCCGATCTTGGCCACGAGAATGCGCGGCCGGCGGCCTTCGTCGACCTCGAACGCCGCGACCAGCTTTTGCACGCGACCGACGGCCTCCGACATCCCGACCTCCCGCTTGAACACCCCGGTGATCGACCTGATCTCGGCGCGGTGACGGCCCCAGACCTGCTCCAGCGCCGACGAGATTTCGCCGACGGTGGCCTTGGCCCGCGCGGCGTCGACCGCGAGCGCCAGCAGGTTGCCGTTGCCGCCCGCGGCGGTGCGCGTCAACGCTTCGAGCGCCAGCTTGAGCTGCGCCGGATCGCGCTCGCGCTTGAGCCGCGCCAGCTTCTCGATCTGCATCTGGCGCACCGCCGAATTGTCGATCTTGAGCACGTCGATCGGGGCTTCATTCTCCGGGCGATATTTGTTGACGCCGATCACCGACTGCTCGCCGCCATCGATGCGGGCCTGGGTCTTGGCCGAGGCCTCCTCGATCCGAAGCTTGGGGATGCCGGCCTCGATGGCCTTGGCCATGCCGCCCAGCTCCTCGACCTCCTGGATGTGCGCCCAGGCTTTTCGCGCGAGCTCCTGCGTGAGGCGCTCGACGTAGAACGAGCCGCCCCACGGATCGGCGATGCGCGTGGTGCCGCTCTCCTGCTGCAGCACGATCTGGGTGTTGCGGGCGATGCGCGCGGAAAAATCGGTCGGCAGCGCCAGCGCCTCGTCGAGCGCGTTGGTGTGCAGCGACTGGGTGTGCCCTTGGGTCGCCGCCATCGCCTCGATCATGGTGCGCGACACGTTGTTGAACACGTCCTGCGCCGCCAGCGACCAGCCCGAGGTCTGGCTATGCGCGCGCAGCGACAGCGAGCGCGGGTCCTTCGGGTCGAACTCTTTCATCAGTTTGGCCCAGAGCAGGCGGGCGGCCCGCAGCTTGGCCACCTCCATGAAGAAGTTCATGCCGATGCCCCAGAAGAACGACAGCCGCGGCGCAAAGCGGTCGACGTCGAGGCCGGCCTTGATGCCGGTGCGAACGTATTCCACGCCGTCGGCCAGCGTGTAGGCGAGTTCGAGGTCCTGCGTCGCTCCCGCTTCCTGCATGTGATAGCCGGAGATCGAGATCGAGTTGAACTTCGGCATGTTCGTCGAGGTGTAGGCGAAAATGTCGGAGATGATCTTCAGCGAGGGCGTCGGCGGATAGATGTAGGTGTTGCGCACCATGAATTCTTTGAGGATGTCGTTCTGGATCGTGCCGCCGAGCTGGGCCGGCTTCACGCCCTGCTCCTCGGCTGCGACGATGTAGAGTGCCATGATCGGCAGCACCGCGCCGTTCATGGTCATCGACACGGTCATCTGGTCGAGCGGGATGCCCGAAAACAGCGTCCGCATGTCGTAGATGGAATCGATAGCCACGCCGGCCATGCCGACGTCGCCCGAAACGCGCGGGTTGTCGCTGTCATAGCCGCGGTGGGTCGGCAGATCGAAGGCGATCGACAAGCCTTTCTGGCCGGCGGCGAGATTGCGCCGGTAGAAGGCGTTGGAATCCTCGGCGGTGGAGAAGCCGGCGTACTGCCGAATGGTCCACGGCTGGGTCGCATACATGGTCGGGTAGGGGCCGCGCAGATAGGGCGCGATGCCCGGCATGGTGTCGAGGAAATCGATGCCCGTCAGATCCTCCGGCCCGTAGGAGGGCTTTACCGGGATGCCTTCGGGCGTGAGCCAGGAATCCGCCGCGTCGGCGGCTGCCGTGGCCGCAACGGGGGCGAAATCGACCGTGGTGAAGTCGGGAATCTTGCTCATGGCCGCCATCTTGTTCGCAGCGCAATATAGCATGCGCAGCGTTCAGCGTCGCCACCGCCGTCGTCCGGCTTCGCAAAGCTGCTGCGCGGTCAGCGCGGCTGCGAGGCTATTCGACCTTCAGCCCCAGCTTCTCGATCAGCACCTTGAACTTCAGGTAATCCTTGTCCAGGAATGCCGCGAGCTCCGCCGGCGTGCTCGACTGCGCCTCGAAGCCGCGCGCGTCGAGCGTCTTCCTGTAGTCCGGATCGGCGACCACCTTGGCGATGTCGGCATGCAGCTTGTCGATGATCGGCTTTGGCGTGGCGGCAGGCACCAGCACCGCGAACCAGAGGCTGACATCGACGCCGGGCACGCCGGCCTCGGCGAAGGTCGGAACGTCGGGCAGGCTGTCGATCCGCTTGGGGGAGGTGACGGCGAGGCCGCGCACGGTTCCGCCTTTGACATGCGGAACCGCCGTCGAAGTGCCGACGAAGAACATTCCGACGTCGCCCGCGATCAGCGCGGTGATCGCCTGGGCCGACGAGCCGCGGTACGGAACGTGGATGAGCTTGATTCCGGCGACCGAATTGAACAGCTCGGCTCCCAGATGCGGCGCGCTGCCGATGCCGATCGAGGCGAAGTTCAGCTTGCCGGGCTCCTGCTTGGCCAGCGCTATGAACTCCTTGACGTCTTTCGCCGGAAGCTTCGGGCTGGCAATCATGATCTGATAGCCGACCGCCATCATCGACACCGGCGCGAGATCGCGCTTCCAGTCGTAAGGCACCTTCTTGTGCAGCGACGCGGCGACCGTGGTCGGGCCGTCGGTGCCGAGATAGAGCGTGTAGCCGTCGGGGTCGGAGCGCGCCGCGAATTCCGTACCGATCAGGCCGCCGGCGCCCGGCTTGTTTTCGATCACGACCTGCTGGCCCCACAGCTTGGACAGCTTGTCCCCCAGCAGGCGCGCCAGCAGGTCGCCGCTGCCGCCGGCCGCGTAGGGCACGACGAACCGGACGGGACGCGACGGGAAGTCCTGGGCCTGCGCGCTTGCGAGCGGTGCAAACGCGGCTATCGCCAGCGCGATCGCTACCGCAAAGCGTGCCGAGAGGATTGCCATTGTCGTCTCCGATGCCATCGCCCGTCTGGGCAGCATATTCCTTTTCAGGCGCTGAGGCTCGCCATCAGCCGGCCGTGACCCTGGATACGATCCGTGATGCCGACCGAACGGAACGCCTCCCAGTAGTCGGCGTGCGCGCCGGTCACCACCGGGATACCGAGCTCGCGCTCGATTAGCGGCGCGGCGTCGGCCCCGGCCCATTGATTGCACGGCAGGTAGATGCCGTCGGCGGACGGCGCGCGGCCGAACAGGCGCTTGGCCGCGGCAGCGATCTGCGCCGGCGTCACGTCCTGCAGCTTCTTGAACACGACATCCTCGGTGTGATCGGCGACGACGTTGAAGCCGCTCGCGGTCAGAAACGTCAAGGCCGACTGGTGCAGTTCCTGCGGATAGGGCGTCAGCACGGCCACGTTCCTGATGCCGAGATGTTCCAGCGCGCGGATTGCGGAGCGAATGCTGGTCGAGGCGGGCAGGCCGGTGGCGTCGGTGATCTGCTTCACCAGCTCTTCCTCAAAACCCTTGCCGCGCGTCGTCACCACCGGCATTCCGCAATGCAAGATGAAGTCGACATCGCGCGACGACAGATACTTCGCCGACGACACCAGCGGGTCGAGCACAGCCTGCTTGAAATTCTCCGGGCTCCAGTGTTCGACGTTGGAGGTGATGGCGCAAAGCGAAACGCCGTCGGGCGCGACCTTGTAGAAGTCGTAGGCCGCGGTTTCGATCACGGTCGGGCTTAGCATGCCGATGCGCTTGCGCCAGCCGAAGGGTTGTTCGGAAGAGGCCATCGTGGATCAGGTCCTTGCCTTGGAGGATCTTGCAGTCGATGTCAGTTTGAGGCTTGAACCCCTAGCTGGCAATGCGTGCGTACAGCGCCTGCAATGCGGCGAGCGCATCGCAGCCTGCAAAAATGAAGGCTTCGACGCCCGCGGCTTTCAGGGTTTCCTGCTCTTTCGGCCGTCCGGCAAGCACGACCTGTCGTGCGCCCGCAGCGGTGAGCGCTTTCGCCGCATCGGCGGCCTCGCGCGCATAAACCTCGTCCGACGAGCACAGGCAGGCAAGCTTCGCGCCGGATGACTTGAACGCCGCGACCATGTCGTCGTGGCTTTTGAACCCGTCGTTGGTCACCGCCTCGATGCCGCCGGCCTCGAAGAAATTCCGGGCAAAGGTCGCCCGCGCGGTGAAGTCGGCAACCGCGCCGAGATTGGCAAGAAAGATTTTCGGTCCGGTCCCGGTCGCCTCGCGAATGCGGTCGGAGGTATCGCGCAGGCGCTCGAACCGCTCAGCGAGACGGATGCGCGGCAGCGGCGGGAAGCTGATGGCGAAAGGCGGGGCCGACGCAGGCGCCTGCGGCTTCACGTCGAGCACATTCACCGGCGTCTCGGCTAGATGGGGGTAGTCGCTGGTGCCAGTCAGCACATCCTTGCGCCGCGCAACCGCCGCTTCGCGCTCGGCGCGCACCGCAGCCACCTTGGTCTGAATTAGGCCCGCTTCGAGCGCGGCCGGTGCGCCGCCCACCGCTTCGATCTCCTGGAACAGCTTCCAGGCGGCTGCGCTCAGCTTCTCGGTCAGATCTTCGATGCCGCCCGCGCCCGCCGCGGGATCGGCGACCTTGGCCAGATTGGATTCCTCCAGCAGCAGAAGCTGGGTGTTGCGAGCAATGCGGCGCGCGAAGCGGTCCGGCAGACCGAGCGCCGCGGTGAACGGCAGCACTGTCACGGCATCGGCGCCGCCGAGCCCCGCCGAGAACGCCGCGATGGTGGTGCGCAGCATGTTCACGAACGGGTCGCGCTTCGTCATCATCCGCCAGGCGGTTTCGGCCGAAACATGGGCGGGCTTCGGCGCGAGGCCGCACGCCTCTTCGATCCGGGCCCATAGCTTTCGAAGGCTGCGGAACTTGGCGATGGTGAGGAACTGGTCGGCATCGGCGGACAGCCGGAAATAGATCATGCCGCGCGCGGTATCGAGCGGCACGCCGCTCGCCTCAATCGCGCGCAGGTAGGCGGTCGCGCTCGCAATCACGAAAGCCAGTTCCTGGGCCTCCGAGCCGCCGGCATTGTGGACGATGCGTCCATCGGCGACCGCGAACGGCCCGCGAAATCCTTGTCCGGCAAGCTCGCCAACGAGGGCGGCGAAGGTCGGTGCGAGATCGCTCCAGGGCTTGTCGCTTCCCCCGGCCGCGGCGATCCCGCCGATCGGATTGATGCTGCCGCGCATTTCGACGGAGCCCGGCGCGATCTCGCGCCCCTTCACCAGCGCGGCGAAATGCCGGACGATGCCCCTGGTTTCCGGGCTGACGTTGAAATCGATGGTGATGCCGGCGTCGAGATGAACGCCGTCGAGCACGCGGCTCAGGGTTTCCGCCGATCCGTCGAGCCCATAGCCGCTGGCGTTGAGCGAGCCGGCAAACACCAGCACGAGCCCGGTCGCACCATTCTCCAGATCATGCAGGGCCTGCGCATTGGCGGCCGCCGGATCGGGATGATCGACCCGTTGCATCAACGTCCAGGCGGCGCCGGGCGCGCGTCCGATCACCGGGCGGGCGCTGGACGCACGGCCGTACAGCGGCTCGATCGGCAGCCCGTCATAGGTCCTGGAGATCAGCCGTTCGTAGGGGCGGTCCTTCAGCGCGGCTTTGACCAGCTTGAGCCAGTCCTCGCGCGATGCCGGCGGGAAATCGGCGGCAAACGATGGATTTTGGGTCACGTCATTGGTCATCGATGCAAATTGCCATGTACAGACATGACCAAGCAAATGACTGGCCAAGCCAATGCCAGACCTATTTCACCCCATCGGGCGCTGCGGCAGTATCTCCGGCATGATCCGGATCGCCCTCCTCGCAGCGCTCGCCGCCGGCTGGCCGGCCGCTGCGGCAACGCAAGCGGCCGAGACGCCGCCGATGGTGCGCATTGCCGGCGGCACCTTCGTCATGGGCAACGACCGCGGGCTGGCGGACGAGCGGCCGCCACATCCGGTGACGCTGAAATCGTTCTGGATCGATCCGCACGCCGTGACCCATGCGCAGTTCGCCGCATTCCTGCAGCGGCTCGGCGGAACGTCCAATGCACGCGGCCAGCACCTGTTCGACTGGGATGACCGCGACGCGCGGCTCCGCAAGGTCGAGGGACGCTGGCGCGCCGATCCCGGCTTCGAGCGGCATCCCGCCAACGAGATGAGTTGGTACGGCGCGCGCGATTATTGCGCGTCGCTCGGAAAGCGTCTGCCGACCGAGGCCGAGCGCGAGTTCGCCGCGCGCGGACCGGAGGGCCGGACCTATCCCTGGGGCGAGGCGCCGCCCGATCCGACGCGCGCCCGCTACGGCGTGGGCTGGGTTGCGACCGTTCCGGTCGGCTCGCTGCCGGCGGGCGCAACGCCGCAGCGCGTGTTCGACCTCGCCGGCAACGTGCACGAATGGACATCGAGTATCGCGCAGCCCTATCCGTACCGTGCCGAAGACGGCCGCGAGGACCTCGACCGGCTCGCCGATCGGGTGGTCCGCGGCGGTGCTGCCGATACCTCGCCGGATACACTGCGAAGCTCATGGCGCGGCGCCAGCGTGTCGCGCAACGCGCGCGCCGGTCACCACAACATCGGCTTCCGCTGCGTCCGGGATGCGGAATAGCCAGGCCGTCCTGCGCGACGTTTGGGTTCTGGCCAGGAGCCCAAGCCTTGATAGGATCGACCACGGCCAAGTCTGGAGGAGCGGATCAATGCGGGTGCAATCGGTTTTCGTGGCGGTGATCGCGGCCGCAATCCACGTCACGCTGCTGTCCGCCAGGGCGAACGCTGACCCGGTCGCCGACTTCTACGCCGGCAAGTCGATCCGGATGATCATCGGCTATGGCGCGGGCGGCGGCTACGACCTCTACGCCCGCTTTGCCGCGGAGTTTCTCCGCAAGCACATTCCCGGCAATCCGAACATCGTCCCGCAGAACATGCCGGGCGCCGGCAGCCTCAAGGCCATCCAGTACCTCTATTCCGTCGCGCCGAAGGACGGCACGGTGTTCGGCGTGGTCGATCAGTCGCTGGTGCTCAACACCGCTGCCAGCACGGAAAAGATCGACGTCAGCATGTTCAACTATCTGGGCCGCCTCAACCGGAATATCGACGTCGGAGCGGGTTTGCCGGGCCGCGGCTTCCAGAATTTTGCCGATGCGCGCCAGAAGGAGATCAAGGTCGGCGTCAGCCTGGAGGCGTCGACCGCGGTGCTTTTGCCCGCGTCGCTCAAGGAGTACGGCGGCGCGCAATTTCGGCTCATCCGCGGCTACACGGGTTCGGCCGAGATCATGCTTGCGCTGCAGCGCGGCGAAGTCGACCTGGTTGGCGGCGTCGGCCTGCCGCTTCTGCTGGTGCGCAATCCCGACTGGATTCTGCAGGGCAAGGCCGTGATCCTCTACCAGAACGCGCTGGAGCGGCATCCGATGCTGCCGAACGTGCCGACGCTACCGGAGTTGGGGCTGACGCCGGAGGGCGTTACGTTTCTCCGCGCGGTCGCGAGCACCGCGGAAATCGGGCGTTCGATCCTGACGACGCCCGGCGTGCCGCCGGAGCGCCTCGCCGCGCTGCGCAAGGCGTTCCAGGCCATGGTGGCGGACCCGGAATATCTCGCTGCCGCAAAACAGCGAAACATCGAGGTGTCGCCCGCCAGCGGCGAGCGGATCGACGAGATCGTGCGCGAGACCTCGCGATTGCCTCAGGCCGTCATCGACAAGGTGAACGCGCTGGCGAAGGCGGGGCGGTAACCGCTAGAGCCCGATCCGTGGATACTGAATCACGCGCTGCCCGCTCTTCTTTTGTTGGGCATGATCTTTTCGGAAAACCGGCTTCCACTTTTCCGGATCATGCCTAAGCCACGCTGGTCTCGCTGCGGCGCGACGGATCGAGCTGTGCCCGGAACAGGGCAAACGTCCGCTGGTCGGCCTGGGCGGTGGCTGCCGCGTTGTAGTGGGCGGGCCGGACATGGTTTGCGAACGCATGAACCGCATCCGGATAGACGTGCCATTTCACATGCGGGTTGCCGGAAACCGCGGGAATAATTTGCGCCAGCACCTCCGGAGGCGTGGTGTGATCACGCTCGCCGAAATGCAGCAGGAGCGGACGGTCGATTGCCTTGGCGTCGTCCAGGTAGCCATGGATGCGGGTGCCGTAGTAGCCCACCGCGGCGTCGGCGTCGGTACGGGCTGACGCCAGATAGGCCATCGTCCCGCCGAGACAGAATCCGACCACGCCCACCCGGCCGTTGCATTCCGGCCGGCCGCGGAGGGTCGAGACCGCCGCCTGCACATCCTTGATGCCCAGTTCGTAGTCGAAATCGTGGTCGTGATGGTGACGGCCCTGCTTGTGACCGGCCTGATCATAGGCCAGCACGATGCCGGGCTTGATGCGCGAAAAAATATCGAGGACCAGAACCGCAAACCCTTCGCCGGCATAGCGTGCGGCCGTTTCGCTGAGCGACTGGGTGATGCCGTAGATTTCCGGGATCATGACCAGTCCCGGGGCCGGAGACACGGTCGCGCGATAGAGATGACCGTCCAGGACGTGACTATCGAAGGATTTGACTGCGATACGCTCAAACATTCGTTCGTCACCCGCTGTCATGACACAGACACCCCGCAGGTTGTGGCGGGCATGCCGGACGATACCACAATCGGCGTTCAGCGCGGCGGCAGCTTCTCGATGCCGGACCGGTCGAGCCCGGCGAGCGCGTCGTCGACGCGGATACCGGCGATGATCCGCTCGCCTGCGATCTCGGCCAGTGGCACCAGCACGAAAGCTCGCTCGAACAGGCGAGGGTGCGGCAACGTCAATTCGGGCGCGGCGACCGCTAGATCGTCATAGGCGATGAGGTCGATATCGAGTGCGCGCGGTCCCCATCGCCGTTCCTGCGACCGATTGCGGCCGAAGGCGCGCTCGACGCTCTGGGCGTGCGCCAGCAGGGCCTGCGGCGGCAGCACGGTCGAGACGGCGATGCAGCAATTGACAAATGCTGGCTGGTCCTCGACGCCCCAGGGCGGCGTCCGATAATCCGAGGAGCGCGCCAGCAACCGCACTTTCGGTCCGTCGGCGAATGCCGCAATGGCCCGATCGAGCGTCTCGCGGACGTCGCCGACGTTTCCGCCGAACGCAATCAGGGCCTCAGCCATGACGGCGGCGCAGGATCGAGACGCCGACGTCGTCGAAGGTCGCGGCGACCGGGGCGTGCGGCTTATGTACGGTGACACGCACAGCCGACACCTTGGAGAATTGGCCGAGGATGGCGTCGGCGACGGCGCCGGCCGCGGCTTCGACCAGCCGGAAGCGCCGGGCGCAGAACGTTGTGCTCGTCACCTCCACCACCTGATCGTAGCCGACGGTGTCGGCGAGCTTGTCCGAGCGCGAGGCTCCGGTCAGATCGATGTCGAGCACAAGATCGAGCTTGAAGGTCTGGCCGACCTTGGCCTCGTGCTCCATCACGCCGTGATAGGCGTGCAGCGCAAGCCCGGTCACGAACACATAATCGGATGTTTTTTGGTCGGTCATCGTGCGCTCCGGATTGCGGCGGCGACCCGCAGCGCCTGCACGGTTTCGGCAACATCATGGGCGCGGATGATGGCGGCGCCGCGCTCGACCGCCAGAACATGGGCGGCAAGCGAGCCGGGGAGGCGTTCTCCAGGCTGCGTCGGCACAACAGTATTTATGAAACGCTTGCGCGAGGCACCGACCAGCAGCGGCAGGCCGAAGTGGTGCCACGCATCCAGCCGGGCGAGCGCGATGATGCTCTGCTCCGGCGTCTTGCCGAAGCCGATGCCGGGATCGAGGACGATCTTGTCGCGGGCGATGCCGGCCTTGGCCGCAATGTCGAGCGAGCGCGCAAAGAAGGCGGTCACATCCGCAACGATGTCGATCGAAGGGTCGGCCGACTCGCGGTTGTGCATGATGACGATCGGCACGCTGTAGTCGGCGGCGACCCGCGCCATGTCCGAATCGCGCTGCAGGCCCCATACGTCGTTCATGATGCTGGCGCCCTGATCGAGGGCCCAGGCTGCGACCCTGGCTTTGATCGTATCGATGGACACCGGAAGTCCCGTCGCCACGACCGCCGGCAGAACCGGCCTGAGGCGGGCCATCTCGTCTTCGAGCGAGACCGGCGTCGCGCCGGTGTAAGGCCGTGTCGACTCCGCACCGACGTCGAGAATGTCGGCGCCGCCCTCGACCATGCGCCGGGCGTGGTCAATGGCGATGTCCGGCTGCTGGAATTGTCCGCCGTCGGAGAAAGAATCCGGCGTGACATTGAGAATACCCATCACCAGCGGCCGTTTTTCCGCAAGCAGCCCGCCGAGCACGCCGGATGCGGCGCCGTCGGACGCGGGATGGGAGTGGCCAGCCAAGCTCATGCGGTCGAATTGCGCGCTGCATCACGCCAAGTCAAGCGGGTGACGACGCCGAGCCGTGCTACCGGTAGGTGATCTTGAGCGGCAGTTTCTTGGCGTGCTCGATCCAGCGCACAACGGCCCGGTCGGAAGGCAGCACCCGCACCAGCTTGCGCTTGGTGTTGGCCTCCGCCATTGCCTTGGCGAGCTTGGCCGGGTTGCGGTACTTCAATTCCTTCACGGTATCGACGCCGGCTGCCTGCAACAGCTCGGCGTATTCCTCGCCCACGCCCTTGATGCGCATTCGATCGGCCATGTTGGCCCAGCACAAAATGTCTTTTTCGTTCAAGCCGGTCGTTTCGGCCAACTTTTTGCGGCCTTTCGGATTTCTTGCCGCCTCGAGCAAACCGGTGGTGGTCCTGATGCCAACCGACTTGAAGCTCTCGGCGACGTCCGCCTCGATGCCTGCAATGTCGGTGATCGGATAAGCCATGATCGCGCCTCGAACCATCAAATGAACTGGCCGAGGCCCGGAATCGAGCCGACGATCTCGCCAACCGTATCCTCGCCCGCCGTTTCGCGCGAATAGGCGAGGATTTCGCGGGTCACGCCTTGCATTTCGCTCATGCCGAGACCCACAGCCATCAATTTCGTACCAACGCCCATGACGCCGCCCATGCCGCTGTCTTCACCCGATGCGGCTTGCACCGCGGCATCGGCGCCAGGCATCTGATTGATCAAGGCTTGTACTTTATCGGAGGGACCTTCCTTCAACAGGAAGGCGAGAATGATGCCGACCGCTTTCTCGGCGACCGCGCGATCGACGCCGATATTGGCAACGAGACGCCCGACAAGTTCGTCCATGGCCCCACGCCCCTCACCGCACTGACGGCGGATTGACGTAAATCATTAGCACCATGCCGCAGGAACACAAGCGCCACATGTCGCAACGTGAGCACGGTGTTTAGACTTTTGGCGGATGTCGCGCGCGATACTGTTGCAGTGCGCACGCTGCATTTTTTCTTGACGGACGCTTTGCAGTGTTTGGAACGGTTGTTAGTTTGTGACAACGCACAAGGAGAAAACCATGAGCAAGCTCGACGCGGTGCTCGATCGTATCGACGGCGATCTCGATCAAAGTCTCGACCGGCTGTTCGCGTTCTTGCGCATTCAATCGATCTCGACCGATCCCGCATTCAAATCGCATTGTTACGCCGCTGCGGAATTCGTCGCTGCGGATTTGAAGAGCATCGGATTTTCGAGCGAAATTCGCCCGACCGAAGGCCATCCCATCGTGGTTGGGAAGTCGGGCAACGGGCAGGCCAAGGGCGGCGCCCCGCATATCCTGTTCTACGGCCATTACGATGTGCAACCGGTTGATCCGCTTGAGCTTTGGACGACACCCCCGTTCGAGCCGCGGATCGAGGAGCTGCCCGGCGGACGCAAGATCATCGTGGCGCGCGGAGCCTGCGACGACAAAGGCCAGGCCATGACGTTCATCGAGGCCTGCCGCGCCTACAAGGCGGTGACGGGCTCGCTGCCGCTGCCGATGACAGTGCTGATGGAAGGCGAGGAGGAGTGCGGCTCCAAAAATCTTTTCGGTTTCGTGCGCGACAACGCCGACGAGTTCAAGCTCGATCTCGCGCTGGTGTGCGACACCGCGATGTGGGATCCCAACACGCCGGCGATCACCACCTCGCTGCGCGGGCTGGTCTACGAGGAAATCCGGCTGACCTGCGCGGACCGCGACCTGCACTCCGGATTGTTCGGGGGGGCGGCACAAAACCCCATCCGGGTCCTGAGCAAAATTTTAGCCGCCCTGCACGACGAGGCGGGTCGCGTCACCATCCCTGGCTTCTATGACGGCGTGCCCGAGCTGCCGGCCGACATCAGGGCCGAGCTTGCCGCCCTCAATCTGACGCCGGAGCAGTTTTTGGGCCAAGTCGGGCTGAAAGTCCCGGCCGGTGAAAAGGATAGAATGTTAATCGAGCAGATCGCCACGCGCCCAACAGCGGAAATGAATGGCATCGTCGGCGGCTACACCGGCGAAGGGGCCAAGACCGTCATTCCCGGAAAGGCGTCGGCCAAGGTGTCGTTTCGCCTGGTCGGTCAACAAAATCCAAAAAAGGTGCGCGAAGCCTTCCGTTCGTTCGTCAAGGCGCGCCTGCCGGTCGATTGCACGGTCGAATTCGCCAACTTCGCGGATTCGCCGGCCATTCAGCTCTCGTTTGAAAATCCGGCGCTCGGCAAGGCGCGTTCGGCGCTGGCCACGGAATGGGGCAAGACCGCCGTCACCATCGGTGCCGGCGGCTCGATCCCGATCGTCGGCGACTTCAAGAGCGTGCTGGGGATGGACTCGCTGATGGTCGGCTTTGCGCTGGACGACGACCGGGTGCATTCGCCGAACGAGAAGTTCGACCTGAAGTCCTTCCACAAGGGCATCCGGAGTTGGGCGCGTATCCTCGACGCGTTGGCGGCATGAAGCTCGCCAAGGTTTCGGCGGTGCGATAGGATCGAGGGCGATTTCGGGGGACATCGTGCTCAAGCCTCTATTGATCGTCCTGTGCGTCGTGACGCTGGCTGCCGCGTTGGGTGGCTGCTCCAAGTGCGACATGTTCAGGACCGACGCCGGCGCAGCCTTCCAGACCTGCAAATAGCCGACGGCCTCAGCGCGCCAGCGACAACAAGCCGGACAGATCGTGTACCGCGGCGATCGGGGCGGCATCGGCATACTCGTCGGGCGCGCCGCTGCGATTGACCCAGACCGCGCGGAAGCCGTAGGCCGCGGCGCCCATCACGTCCCAGCGGTTCGACGACACGAACGTGACGTCCGCCGGGGCTACCGAAAAGGCCGCCGTCACCAGCCCGTAGACCTCGGGCCGGGGCTTGTACATGCGCAGGCTGTCGACCGAGAGCACGGCGTCGAGCTGATCGGTGAGCTGGGCCGCCTCGACCGCTGCGGCCAGCATCCGCGGCGAGCCGTTGGACAGGATCGCGGTTCGCTCGCCGCGCGCCTTGAGATCGCGCAGCACGTTGCGCGCGTCCGGGAACGCATCCAGCGACAGATAGGCGTCGAGCAGACGGCTTCGCAGCGCCCGGTCGACCGACGGCACGCGGGCGAAGGCGAAATCCAGCGCGCGCTCCGTCAAGGTCCAGAAGTCGGCATAGCGGCCGGCCAGCGTCGTGGTCCAGGTGTATTCGAGCTGCTTGGCTCGCCAGATTTCCGAGAAACGGTCGGCATCGGGCCCTGCCGCGGTGCGGTGGCGGCCGATGGCGGCGTGAACGTCGAACAGTGTCCCATAGGCGTCGAATACGGTGGGCATGGATGATGGCTCCGATCAGCTTTTTTCATAAGCCGGCAGGCGTGGGTCAGCGTATCCTGTACCAAGACCGTGCGATGGAGAATTCGATGGCCGCGGCCGACTGGTCGAAGACCTGGACTTATTTCGAAGGGCAATGGCACGACGGCAACGTGCCGCTGTGGGGCGTGCGCACCCACGCGATCTGGCTGGGGTCCTCGGTGTTCGACGGCGCCCGCGCGTTCGAGGGTAGGACGCCGGACCTCGACCTGCACTGCGCCCGGGTGAATGCCTCGGCCAAGACCATGTTCCTCGATCCTGTCGTGCCGGTCGAGCAATGGCTCGATCTGGTTCGGGAGGGCATGGCGCGCTTCGAGCCCGACACCACACTCTATATCCGGCCGATGTACTGGGCCGAGCGCGCCGGGCCGCAGGCGATGCCGCCGGATGCCGCCTCCACCCGCTGGTGCCTGTCGCTCTACGACGCGCCGATGCGCAAGCCCGAAGGGTTCTCGGTCACGCTGTCGCCGTTCAAGCGCCCGACGATCGAGACCGCGCCGGTCGATGCCAAGGCCGGGTGCCTGTACCCGAACAACGCCCGCGCCATGCTGGAGGCGCGCTCGCGCGGCTTCGACAATTGCATCGTGACCGACCTGCTGGGCAACGTGGCCGAGCTCGCCAACTCGAACGTCTTCATGGCCAAGGACGGCGCAATCTTCACGCCGATGCCCAATGGCACTTTCCTCAACGGCATCACCCGCCAGCGGGTCATCAAGCTGCTGCGCGCCGCGGGCATAGCCGTGACCGAGACGGTGCTGCGCTATCGCGACTTCGAGAGTGCCGACGAGATTTTTGCCACCGGCAACGCCTCGAAGGTGCTGCCCGTCACCCGCATCGGCGAACGCTCGCTGCAGCCGGGTCCGCTTTTCCGCAAGGCGCGCGAGCTGTACTGGGACTACGCGCGCGGCTGAGTCGGGTCGCGGCACAGGAGGGCCGAGCAGGCGTGAAACTCAGTCGCGCCTGACCGGCGGGATCGTGAACAGGTTCGTCACGTCGCGGCCGCGGAGGTCGTAGGCGCGCGCGAGAATAACGCCATCGCGTGCGATCTCGACCAGGACCGGCGCATCGAGTCTGGCGCAGTAGAACGCGCCGAGTGTCAGCGCAAACTCAGCGCCCTTGGGCTCCCAGGTCGGCTCGAACTGCGATCCGAGCGCAACCTCCGCCGGCGGATGCGGGCCGCACACCGCGATCTTCCATTTCGCTCCGGCGAGCGGAGCTTCGTTGCGTTCCGCCAGAACCCGGCGCAGCTCCTGCGAGGCCTGCTTGAAGGCGAGACCCCAGTAGTCGAGCATGTAGCGGCCATCGGCCCCACGCAGGCCGCCGGCAATGCCGTTGAAATAGACATATTGATAAGGGTGCAGCCGCACCATCTCGATCGCGGGCAGCGCGATGCCGGCGAACAGCAGCGCGGCGAACCCACCGATCGCCGCGCGGCCCAAGCGTTGCAGGCGCATGAGCGCAAAATGTCCGGCAAGCCCGCCCGCGACCGCGAGCGGCGGCAGGACGAACACGAAATGCCGGATGCCGTTGTACATCGCCGGCCGCGCGAGGACGGCAATGAGCAGCGGCAGAACGGCGGCGAGCGCGATGGCGAGAAAGATCGCGCGGCGGCGCGACGGCAGCGCTCGCCGGAAGACGGCGACCATTGCGCCTGCGACACCAGCACTGCCAAGGCCTAGAAAAATTTCCGGCATCTGCAGGCCGAACAGCACCGGCACATAGCTGCGCGGCATGTCGGGAACGTCGATCAGCGCTCCCTGGAACACCTCCTTCCACGGCTTCTCGAAAAAATGCGCGAAATAGCCGATGGCGCGGAACGGGTTGAGCGGATCGATTACCGCCCACGGCCAGACGAAGGCCATCAGCACATAGGCGAAGATTGCCGCCGGCAGGAGCGCGAGCGCGAAATATCCGAGCCGCGCCGCAGCCGCGCGCATGCTCGCGGCGCGCGCTTCGGCGGCGACGATCAGCGCCACGGCGGCCAGCGCATACAGCACGCCGAAGCCGCCCATGATGCGCGAGCCGATCGACAGCCCGAGACCCAGGCCGAGGATCAATCCGGTCACGGGTGACGGCCGGGGATATTGCTCCAGTGCGCGCACCAGTCCGAGCAGCAGCACCGCCATCGCAACCGCGAACGGTGCATCCTTCGGATTGATCAGCACGTGCCCGTAGTAGAGCGGACAGGCCGCCAGCAGGATCAGCGCAAGCAGACCCGAGAGTGGCCCGCCAATGCGGCGTGCGAGCCTCCAGGTGACGGCGAGGCCGATCAGGCCGGTCATTGCACCCGCCAGCCTGCGGGTTTCGAACAACTCGAAAGGCAGGATATTCGCAAGCAACGCGGCGGCCATGTCGAAGCCGCCGCCGTACATGTAGAGGTTCACGAACGTGAGCGCGCGGGTGTCCCGGAAGCCCGACGAATACAGCGCGAGCAGAAGTTCGCCGTGCTGCGAATGGGTGAAATCGTCCCAGCCCAGTCCGTAGTCGCGGAACGTCAGCAGTGCGATCGCTGCGACGATCAGGAGAACGGCGATCGCCGCACGGTCGAGCATCGTCGCCGTCGGTGTCGAGAGAGCGTGAGGCGGCTGCGCGGGCATGTCGTCCATCGTCGCTGGCCGGCGAGTATGGCGGGATTCTACAGGCGCCCCAAATGCGAAGCGGGGCCTTTCGGGCCCCGCTTCCTAACACTGGCGTCGATGGTGCCTGCGCCTACTTGCTCGCAGCCTGGAACATCTCGTCGACGTAGTCCCAGTTCACCAGGTTTTCCCAGAACGCCTTGAGATAGTCCGGCCGGCGATTGCGGTAGTCGATGTAGTAGGAGTGCTCCCACACGTCGCAGCCGAGGATCGGGCTGGCGCCCTGCACCAGCGGGCTTTCGCCGTTGGCGGTCTTGGCGATGACGAGCTTGCCGTCCTTCACCGCGATCCAGGCCCAGCCGGAGCCGAACTGCGTGACGCCGGCCTGGATGAAATCCTCCTTGGCCTTGGCGACGCCGCCGAGATCGCTGTCGATCCTGGCCTTGAGCCCGCCCGGAATCTTGTCGCCGCCGCCGGCCGGCTTCATCCACTTCCAGAAGTGCAGATGGTTGTAGTGCTGGCCGGCGTTGTTGAAGAGGCCGGCGTTCTTGCCATGCGAGCCCTTCACCACCTCTTCGAGCGTCTTGTTCTCCCACTCCGTGCCCTTGAGCAGATTGTTGCCGTTGGTCACATAGGCCTGGTGGTGCTTGTCGTGGTGGTACTCCAGCGTCTCGCGCGACATGTAGGGGGCGAGGGCGTCATGAGCGTAGGGCAGGTCGGGCAGCGAAAATGGCATCGGGCTTCTCCTCGTGATGCAACAGGTCGATGAAATCGGTATGCCGGTGCAAGCGGCCGACGGCAGGGCCGGTCCTTAATTAGGCCCTGGCGCTGCCGAGGGCAACGGCCCCTCGGCCAGTGACGCGAGTAGCGGCTTGGTCGCAAATCACGGCCAGTTGGGCGTTTTTGCCGCGAAAATAGCGTTAATCGGACGTCAACGCCGCCCCGGTATGACTAATGGAAAGTTGCCGCGGGACCTCCCGCACGCCGTCATAATTTGGTAAGACCTGCGGCAGCCGCCTGTGTACGAGTAAGGGACGGAATCGTATGTTTGTCAGTCTGTTGATGCTCGGTCTGCTGCTCACCGCGGCGGGCTTCGTGACGGTCGGGTTCGGTATCCCGATCAATGCATTCAGCCTCGGCAATACTCTCATCATCGCCGGCGCCATCGGGATCGCCGGTGGCTTGATCCTGATCGGGTTGGCTGCCGCGGTGCGGCAATTGAATCGCATCGCCGAGACGCTGAAGGCGTCCGCGCGCGCTGTCCGACCGGCGGATCTCGCCGCCGAGCCGAGTTTGGCCCCGCCGACGGCGCGGATGCCTTCGGTCGCCGTGCCGCCTCCGCCGCCTCGCGCTCCGGTCCCGCCGAAGCCGCCCGAACTCAATATATCGCGCCCCTCCGAGCAGCGTTCTGCCGAACCGCGCGTCGCCGCGCCGTCGTCCAGCGACGGCCCCGGTCCGCTCGATTGGCTGCGACCGAAATCCAAATCGACCGGCCATGAGCCGACCGGCAACGGCGAACCGCCGGTGGTCGAGATTTCCGACGAAGCTCCGCTATCGCCGCGTTCCACGCCGCGGCCTGCGTTGTCGCCGCTCGCCAACATGGCCGAGCCGATGCTGGAGCCGAAGGCGTGGCCGCCAAGCCGTTCCGACGATTCACGGGATTCCAAGTCGGGTTCGCGATCGGATCAGATTCCGCGGGTGACGCCGCCTGGCGAACGTTCCGGAGAAAACCGAGCGCGGGAATCCGGCCTGTTCGATGTCGTATGGCCGGACTCCAAGTCGGGGCGTCCGGGAAGCGACGCCGTGGAGAGCCGGCCGGAAGCGCCGCCGCTGCAGTCGCGCGACGAGCCCATGCCGGAAAAGCGCGGCGAAGTTTCGGGCGGATTGGCCGCGGAGCGGCCGGTTGCGATCCTGAAATCGGGCGTGATCGACGGCATGGCCTACACGCTCTACGCCGACGGTTCGATCGAGGCGGAGTTGCCGCAAGGCACCGTGCGATTTGCTTCGGTGGATGCGCTGCGCTCGCATCTCGAACAGAACGCCTGACCCGGCGTCTTCGAGACCAACGCTGCTGTAAAAGCGAAACTACAAATCGGCCGGTTATTGAGGCTGTATTGTCGCGGACGCCGGTTTTTCTTGCGTGCGGCGCGAGCAGCCGTGTAAATTCCAGTCATTGTAAGGTTTGATTCGTCGCGCCGATATTTGTGGGCGTTCTGATCTGGCCGTTTATAGATCAACCGAACGTAGGACCTCGGCTCCATGAGCGAAAATGCGGAGAATGGCGGGTTCGTCGGCCTGACGGCCAATATCGTGTCGGCCTATGTCAGCAACAATGCGGTGGCGGCGGGCGATATTCCGGCACTCATCAATCAGGTTCATGCCGCCTTGCTGCGGGTTTCCAGCGGGCAAAGCGAATCTCCGGCCGAGCCGTTGAAGCCGGCCGTCGCGGTGAAAAAATCGATCACTCCCGACTTCATCGTCTGTCTCGATGACGGCAAGAAGTTCAAGTCGCTCAAGCGCCATCTGCGCACGCAATACAATATGACCCCTGAGCAATACCGCGAGAAATGGGGCCTGCCGGCGGATTACCCGATGGTGGCGCCGAATTACGCGGCCGCGCGCTCCCAGCTCGCCAAGGACATGGGTCTGGGGCAGCAGCGCCGCCGCCGCAAATAGCTCGCAGCACGGCTATCAGAGGTACCGGGGTGCCGCAGCTCAAACGCTGCGGCGCTTTTGTTTTGCGATTCTTTCGGATATAATTCGCACTTATGGGCACCTCGAACAATGACGTTTTCGGCGCGTGGTTGAACGCCGTTGCGGGCTGATGATCGCGTCCAATACTGAAGTGTTGCCGACGCGCCGGGTTTTGTCGGCCCTGATGTGCTCACTGACGCGCTCAGTTTGTCCGCGCTCA
>CAMDFO010000044.1 GCA_945897515.1 Rhodoplanes serenus
CCCTTCGCTGACAAAGCCTCGAGCCGATTGTTCGCATCAAAGAAACCGAACTGACCCATCGAATGCGCCTCCGCTGCCAAATCTCGTACGCTCCTTGAATCTGATTTGACGAACGACGGCCAGGACGCAATTATTCGAGGTGCCCATAATCGAAGTGGACCATATCTCCCGACCGGTAATTCGTGTCGGTGTTCTTAAAACTGACGACGTAGATCGCAGCCCCCGAAAATTCCCAGCCGGATTTAGGGTCGAAGTAAGTTGCGCTGATTTGCGGCGACAGAGCCCAGACGTTCCGTCCGGTGTTGACAAGACGACCCCTGCTGTAGTTTCCGGCAGGCAGCCACACCGACGTGGAAACGTTCCAATGCAGATAGCCGGAATGCCATCCGACGATGAGGGGGCTGACCACCACATCGTTGAGTGCTTCGAGGCTTCCCTCACGAAAGACGGCAGGTCTGGGGCTCGGCCTGACCAGGGTTTGGTCGGCTTTGACGTCGGAAAAGCCGCCACGCACCGCAAACGCATAGTTTCCGCCCAGCAATTCGTACGGCGTCACCACCGTCGCGCCCAGGATATTTGAGACGCCTTTGAATCCCACTCGGAGTTGACCTTGCGGGATCGTTGAGCGTTCAGTCCCGCTGTACATGTACAAATCATGGCGGAATTGCACACCCGGCGGAGGCAGAACGCCGGTGAGGAAATCGCGATAACCCTTCAAATAGGGACTTTGTATCCCCTCCATTGCGATCGCAGATCCATGGATTGCGACGACGATGAGCGGGGTTGCGGCGATCAGCCACACGAAACGGCGAAGCCGGCCTTTCATCACGCAAACTCCACCACTTCCAGGGCTAAGTTAATCACGCGGAGGGTAGTGCCCAGCACCGTATCAGGGGATTAGCCGGATTTGGATGTGGCTTCGTAGCCAGCTTCATTTTCGGTTGATGCCGGAGTTATTCCTACTGCGGCTGTATTTTCGCCAATCTGGCCAATTCCTCCCACTTCTTGATTTCCCTGGGAATGAAGGCTGCCAGGTCTTTGGCGCCGCCCGGAAACGGTGCGCCATTCGTGTTGGCGAGATATTGCCGGGTGGCATCCATTTTCATGATCTGACCGAACCACGTTTCCAGGCGCTCGACGATCGGCGCGGGTGCGCCGGCCGGCAGCAGCACGCCCCACGCCGGCGCGATGTCGAACTCGGGAATGTTCGCGGCTTCGGCCATGGTCGGGAGGTCGATGCCGGGCACGCGCTGGCCCGTGGTGACTGCGAGCCCGCGCAGCTTGCCGCCCTGAAGCAGCGGCATGCCCTGGGTTGCGTCGATGAATTGGAAGTCGAGTTCGCCGCTGAACATCTCTGCCAGCGAGGCCATCGATGTCTTGTAAGGAATGCCAACCGCCTGAAGGCCGGCGCGCGCCTTGTAGAACTCCGCTGACGCAAGGGCCGGCGGGCTGCCGTAGCCGTAACTCGCCTTGTCGCCCTTTTTCTTCATCGCCTCGGTCAATTCCGCCACCGTCTTCCAGGGCGCATCGGCGCGGACCATCAGGATGAAATAGGTCTTCTGCAGCGTGGCGACGGGCGTGAAGTCCTTGATCGGGTCGTAAGGCAGCTTCTTGAAATTGAACAGGTTCGCCGCGTGCGACGACGTGACCGAAGTAATCAGAATGGTGTAGCCGTCAGGTGGGCTTTCGCCACGGCGTCCGCGCCGATCGACAGGATCATGCCGGGCTTGTTCTCGACAATCACCGGCTTCCCTGAAACTTGCGACAGCTTGTCGGCGTAGAAGCGGGCCACCACGTCGCCGCCACTGCCGGCGGGCAGGCCGACAACCACGCGCATTTCCCTGGTCGGGTATGTCTGCGCATGCGCGGAAATGCAGGCGCCCAACAAAGTCGCGGCGAGTAGACCAGCGATTTTGAGCCTCATTGCGTTCCTCCCTGGTATTTTTGGCGAAAACCCATTCCGACATTTCGCTCACTGTCCAACAATCATCCAGCGACAATCAATGCATCCAGCGCGGTCACTCCATGGCCCTTGCCGTGGACCATCAGCGGATTGACGTCGATCTCAGTCAGCTCCGGCATGGTCTGCATTAGCCGGCCGATGGCCATGACCGCCTTTACGACCGCTTCGGTGTCAGCCGGTGGAGCGCCGCGGACGCCAGCCAGAAGCTTAGCCGAGCGCAATTTGTGAAGCGCCTCGACGATCTGATCCTGGTCAGCGCTGACGGGAAGCAACTGCACGTCGCCCAGCGCCTCGACCCAGATACCGCCGAGGCCCAGCAACAGCACCGTCCCCCAATCAGGGTCGCGCTTGGCGCCCACCATCAGTTCGATGCCTTTCGGCGACATCCTCTCCACGAGGATGCCATCCAGGGTGACACCCGGCGCGGCGCGCTTGACGTTCGTCGTCAGCGTATCCCAAGCGGCACGCAACGCAGCTTCGTCGGTAAGGTTCAGCATAACTCCACCGGCTTCCGTCTTGTGCGATAGCGCCGCAGCCTGCGCCTTCAAGACCACAGGATAACCGATGCGCTGAGCCACGGCGGCTGCTTCGCCCGGTGTGCGGGCGAGGTCACCATCCGGCACCGGGATGCCGGCGGCGGCCAAGACCTTCTTGCCGAGCCACTCGGGCTGTGTGCCCTTGCCGAGCTTGGGCAGGCCCTTGATCGGTTCGGGCGAGGCGCCGGTACGAGGGCGCGCGAGCAGCCGCCCGTATCGCGTATAGAGCGTGATCGCCCGCAACATACGGTCCGACGAGCGCGAGAATACCGCAGTGCTTTCGCCGGCGGCCTGCATGATATCGGGAGCCAGTTGCCAGGTGTCGCCGAGCGCCACCATGACTTTGGGCTTCGGCGAGTCCGCCATGCCCTTGTTGAAGGCCTTCACCACTGCGGCGTAACTGATTGGAAACGAGATGAACAGCATCCCGACATTGGGATCGTCGATCAGCGCCTTGACCACCATGGGCAGCGAATCCGGCGAGAAGCCGGCGGTGACGTCGAGCGGGTTGCCGTAGTTTCCATACGCGGGCAGCACTTCGCTGACCTTCTTCAGCGTGGCGGGCTCGATTTCAGGAAGCTCGAGCCCGACCTCCTCGGCGAAATCGTTGGTCAGTCCCACATACGCGCCCGAGGCGGTGAGAATGCCGGGTCCCTTGGTCGGTGGGGTCGGAAAGCGCACCAGGATCTCGACCAGATCCATCATCTCGTCCATGCTCGATACGACAATCGCGCCGGCGTCCTCGACCTGCGTTTGCATCGTGGCGAAGTCGCCGATCAGCGCACCGGTGTGCGACTGCGCGGATCTGCGAGCCTTGGCGCTACGGCCCGCCTGCATCAGAACGACCGGCTTGCCGGCGGCACGCGCGCGGCGCAAGGCGGCGAGGAACTCGGTCGGCCGCCGGATCTGTTCGGAGTAAAGCGCGATCACCCGGGTCGAACGGTCGTCGACGAGGAATTCGAGGAAGTCGGTGGATTCGAGGCCGGCTTCGTTGCCGGTCGAGACCACGTAGGTGAGGGGGATGCCGCGACCGTCGGTTGCCCGCTGAAAGTGGCCAAGCAGGCCGCCGCTCTGGCCGACGAACGCAACGCCGCCTGTGACCCCCCGCAGCGCCTCGCGCGCAAACAGCATGTGAAGCGTCATGCCGTCGACGTTGTTCGTAACGCCGAGGCAGTTGGGGCCGACCACGGCGAGCCCGGCCGCTCGCGCCGTGTTGGTGACGGCGTCCTGCGTTTCATTGTCCCCGGTCTCGGCGAAGCCGGCGGCAAACACCATCGCCGAGCCGACCTTGCGCCGTGCGCAGGCCTCCATCGCCTCGCGGACGCCTGCAGCCGGCAACGTAAAGACGGCAAGGTCGATGCCCTGCGGCAGTTCGTCCGCGTTTTTCAACACCGGCCGCCCGCCGATCGGCTCACTGCTGCGTCCGACCAGATGGATGTCGCCCTTGAAGTTGTTCAGCTTCAGCGATTGCAGAATGACCTGACCGGCGCTGCCCGGCCGCTGGGAGATTCCGACGATTGCGACCGAGCGCGGGCGAAGGAATTTTTCGACCGCCCGCGGGCCGCGTGCATCTTGCGGACCGGTCATTTCGGGTCCCTGTCCGGCTGAAACATGAGCAGATGGGTGCCGTCGTCGAGCGGGTGCCAGTAGGGCTTGACCTTCATGCCAACCTTGAGTTCCTCGACCGTGCAGCCGACGATGTTGGAGATGAAGTTGACTCCGACGTCGAGCGTGACGCTGACCACCGCATAGGGCTCCGCGCCGCGGAACGCCGGCGTGCCGCGCGCCGTGATGGTGTAGGAGAACACCACGCCCTTGCCGGAGGCTTCGCGCCATTCGATGTCTCGGCGTCGGCCGGTGAAAATACTGACCGGGCGCGGGAAGTGCTGATATTTGCCGGCCACCTTGCAGTATTGCATGACGAGCTTCTTCTGCTTCGATCCCTCCCAGTAGGGTTCGGAGAAATCGAAATGCTTGATCACGCGCTTGACGCTTAGCGTATCGTTCAATGCTGTTGCCATGACTGCCTCATTCATTCCGGGACCAGCACCAGGGCTGCGCTGGAGCCCCAATTGCGTCCGTAATTGATCCAGCCGATGCCGGTGACCAGCGCGTTCTTGGTGTCCTTGACCTGGCGTTTGCCGGCTTCGCCCCTCAATTGCCGCACGGCCTCGATCAGATTGTGCGACGAGCACGCGGCCTGGCCCGCGGAAATCTGGCCGCCGCCGGTATTGAGGGGCAGATCGCCGTTGTAGGAGAAATCGTGGTCGCGGATAAACGGTACGCCTTCACCCGGCTTGCAGAATCCGAAGGCTTCGAACTGCAGCATGATGGCGATGATGAAGTCGTCGTAGGGGTGGAACGAAGCGATGTCCTTGATTCCGAGACCGGCGGTGCCGAGCGCCTTCTTGCCGCAGATCTCGTGGCCGCTCTTGGTCACGTCGACCAGATTCTCCCCACCCTGGAAGTTCGTCCGTTCGGCGTAGCCGATCGGAATGATGTTTTTGGTGAGGCCCTTTTCCTTGGCGCGCTTGCGGCTCATCATGATCAGCCCGGCGGCGCCGTCGGCCCGCATCACGCAATCGAGCAGCCGGATCGGATCGGCGATCATGCGCGAGTTCATGTAGTCATCGACGGTGATCGGCACGCGCAATTTCTCGCAGGCATTCTCGTTCATCAGTGCGTGGTTGCGTTGAGTCACCGCGAGCTTGCCCAACATCCGGTAGTCCAGACCGTATTTCGACTCGTAGGCCCGGCTCAGCAGACCGAAGGCGCCGGGTGGCCCCATCAGGCCGTAAGGGTCGGTCCATTCGCGCCGGTAGGAGTGGCTGTGGTCGGTCTTGTCTTCCAGCACATGGGTGTCGGCGAACAGCAGCAACGCGACCTCGCACATTCCGTAGTCGATCGCGGCCGCCGCCCGCGCGACGCTTCCCGCCGCCGAACAGCCGCCGGTGTGGACCTGCTCGCAGAAGCCAACGTCGAGACCCAGCACGTCGGCTGTGGTCTGCGCCCAGAACGGGTTGGCAGCACCGGTGCCGGTCAGGCCCGCCAGCACCAGGCCGTCGATCTCGTTCTTGTCGATGCCGGTCTGGTCGAGGAGGGATTCAAGTATCTCGCCGCCAAGCACGAAGACGTCCCGGTCGCTCTTCTCCATCACCTTGGTTTCGGCATAGGCCACGATGGCATGGTCGCGCAGACTCATTGTTCACTCCCTGGCCTCGATTGTTGGCCTGTCTTTTCGTCAAGAGGATCGGCTTAGTCCGGTCGCACGCGCGGAGCGGTCTTGTCGAGAAATTGGTGCAGCCGTTCGATCGACTCTGGGCTGCGGGTGTATTCCGCCACCATGCGCTCGAAGTAGAGGCCGTCGTCGTAGGACATGTCTTGCAGGCGCGGCAGGCTGTTGGTGATCGCGAAGTTGGAGAGCGGCGCATTCTTGCAGATTTTTGCGGCCAGCTCTTTCGCCTTGGCCATCGCCTGCCCCTTCGGCACGACATACTGTACGATGCCGTAGCGCTCGGCTTCGTCAGGCTTGAGCACGCGGCCGGTGAGCATCATGTCTTGCATGCGGGCAAAACCGAGCAGCCGCGCTACGCGAACCGATCCGCCGCCGCCGATGAAGATGCCGCGCGTTCCCTCCGGCAGTCCGAAGAACGTGGATTCGTCGGCGACGCGGATATGTGCGGCCGCGGCGGTTTCGAGCCCGCCGCCGAGAGTCGCGCCGTGCAGGGCTGCGATGAACGGGATGTTGCCGCGCGCCATCGCCTCGAAATAGGTGTTGCGATTGAACGGGAACGGCAGCCGCTCCGAGCGGCCGGTCTTCCAGTTTTCTGCGGCCCAGCGAAGATCGAGACCGGCGCAGAAATTGTCGCCATGGCCAAAGATGATGCCGCACTTGGCCTCTTCGCCGGCGCGTTCGATTGCTTCCCGCAATTGCTTCATCACCGTCGGATTGAAGCAGTTTCGCTTGTCCGGCCGGTTGAGGCCGACCAGAGCGGTCTCGCCCTCCAGCTCGTAGGTAACGGTTTGCTCTTCACTCATGAAATGGCTCCTCACTTAACGGGGCAAATCCAGCCCCCGCTGCGCGATGACGTTTCGCTGGATCTCGTTGGTGCCGCCGCCGATCATGCCCATGATGGCATGGCGCAGCACCTGTTCCATCTCGCCGACCGGGGCGCTCTCGCAATCTTCGGACAGCAGGCCGCCGGTGCCAAGGATATCGAGCGCGGCCTGGCCGAGCCGCTCCTGCAATTCGCTTGCGAACACCTTGCCCATGGCTGCTTCGTGAATGGGCACCTTGCCTTGCTCGACCAGCCGCGAGCTCCGCATCTGGAACTGACGCGCGACCTCGATGTCGGCGGCCAAGGCTCCGATCCGATCGCGGATCACCGGATCGTTTTTTAGGGCCTTGCCGTCAACGACGGCGGTCTTCAGATATTCGGTGAGATGGTCGAATGCGCGTTCGATTCCCGCCATGCGCGTGCCGCCGATCATGACCCGCTCGGCTGCGAGCGCGTCGGTGATGACCTTCCAGCCGTTATTCACAGCGCCGACCATGTTGTCCGCCGGCACTCGCACGTTGTCGTAGAACTGCGCGCTGAAGGTCTTGCCGTAGAGCGCGAGGCTTGGACGAATGGTGACGCCGGGTGAGCGAAGATCGACCATCAGCACGCTGATGCCGGCGTGCTTCTTCGCCTCCGGGTCGGTTCGCACGGCGAGCCAGATGTACTCCGCCTTGTCGCCGCCGGTAGACCACAGCTTCTGTCCATTGACGATCCACTCGTCGCCTTCGCGGACAGCGCGGGTGCGAAGCGCCGCGAGGTCCGAACCGGCCTCCGGCTCGCTGTAACCGAGAGCAAATGTGCGCTCGCCCTGGCGGATGGCGGGCAGCCATTCGCCCTGCTGTTCCTTGGAGCCATGTAAGAAGAGAGCCTGTGAGACGATCGATTCGCCGGTGCTATGCGCCTGAACGGGCGCGCCGGCGTTCGCCATCTCGGTGATGAACGCGATCTGTTCGGTCGCGCTCCGGCCCTGGCCGCCGAACTGCTTTGGCCAGCCGATCCCGATCCACCCATCGCGGCCCATCAGTTTCGAGAACTCGACATCCCAGCCGCGTTCCTTGAACGGCTTGCGCCGGTGCTTCGCGCGCCTCTCCGGCGTCCAGTGCTGCGCAAGCCATTTGCGCACATCCTTGCGGAAGGCGTTTGCGGCAGGTCCCATGTCGTGCGCGGGAAGAGAGGACATGTTGTCTATTGAACCGGACCGAGCAGGAAGTCGGCAAGCTCGGCTCGTGCGCGCGGCGCGCCGCCGAAGCGCGCGAGATCGGCATGCACGCGCCGGAAATGCCGCGGCGCTTCGTGTTCCTCGGCATAGCCGATAGCGCCCAGGGCCCGGTGCGTCTCGATCGACACAGTCCGCAGCGCAGGGCCCGCGAAAGCGACCGCCGATGAAGCGAAAACTCGCCAGTCGGGATTATCGTTGTCCCGTGCTTCGGCCGCGGTATCCAACGCAAGCCGCGCGCCATCGAGGCTGATCAGGCAGTTGGCCAGCTTGTGCTGCACGGCCTGGAACTGACCGATGAATTGGCCGAACTGCTTTCTGACTTTGGCGTGATCCACGGCAAGATCGAATGCTCGCTGGGCCGCGCCGAGCGCCCGGCCGGCACAGCTAAGCCTTGCCACCAGCACGATGTCCGCCAGGGCTTCGGACGGCATGTTCAGCAACAGTGCGGGTGCATTTTCGAAAATGAGCTCGGAGAACGACGGCACTGCGAGGCCGGGCATGGCTCGTATTGTTAAGCCGGACGCATCGCCCGCAACCAGGGCCACGCCGGTTGGTGAGTCGGTGAAGATGAGCAGATGCGTCGCTGCTTGAGCGCCTTCGACAAACGAAAGTTTCCCCTGCAACGCATTGCCGCGTACGGCCACGCGGCCCGAGGCCGGGTCGCCATCAAAGGCGCCGAACGCCGCCGCGATAATCTCTTTGCCCTCATGAATATCTTCGAGCAAGGCGCGCGCTGCGTTCGAGGATTGCGTCGCAAGCGTGAGGTTCGCGGCTACCGCGCCGAGTAGCGGCGCGGGGCACGAGGCGCGTCCCAACTCGTCGAACACAAGGATGATTTCGCGCAGTCCGGCCTCGGAAATATTGGAACCAAGCGACGAAAGACCCTGCCGAGCCATGGCGGGCCACAGCGTCGCCAGGGCGTGGAGGTCCTCGGAATTATCGACGGCCTTGTCGGCCGGCCAAATGTTCGAGAGAAAGTCCCGCACCGATTTGCGGAGCAGATTGCGTTCGGCATCCGACATGCGGTCTGTGCTTTGGGACTTTGAGCCGGTCATGAATCTCACGCTACGCTGTCAGGTCGGCAATTGCGACATAGCGCCGCCGCTGCGCCGCTGCGTTCCCGAACAGCGACGACAGCAGCATCGCGCGCTTGAGATAGAGGCCGAT
This sequence comes from Rhodoplanes serenus, assembly GCA_945897515.1. Lineage (GTDB taxonomy): Bacteria > Pseudomonadota > Alphaproteobacteria > Rhizobiales > Xanthobacteraceae > Z2-YC6860. The sequence goes on from CAMDFO010000044.1 coordinate 8,947, forward strand.
GTCGTGCTCATCAGTGAATCCGATCGCCCCGTGAAGCTGGATGCAGGCCTGGGTGACGACCAAAGCTTCTTCCGACGCCTTGGCTTTAGCGGCGATCGCCAATGCGGGGTCGATGCGATAAGGGTCGTTGTTGGCTGCGATCTGAAACACCAGCGATCGTGCCGCCTCAATCCGGATATAGATGTTTACCGCCTGATGTTGCAGCGCCTGGAAGCTGCCGATCAGCTTTCCGAATTGCTTGCGGAGGCGGAGGTAGTCGAACGTGATCTCCTGCGCTTTTTCCATCACGCCGAGCAATTCGGAGGACAGCGCCATCAGCGCGAGATTGTGGAGCGCATCCACGGCATTCCGCGATGATGAATGCGCCGGGATGAGATCGGCCGGGGTGTCCGCAAGGCCGAGTGTTGCAAGCTTGCGGCCTTCCACCGTCTGTGTGGTCGATAGCGTGCAGCCGGGCGCATCGCGGGCGACATAACACAGCGTGGGTCCATCGCGCCCGCTGGCGCTGACGAGAAAGCCGTCCGCACCGTCGGCGCAAACAAACATCTTTCTTCCGGTCAAACGAAGCGCTCCGTCCTGCCCCGCCACTTGAGTGCGCGGCTCAAGCGGTTCGTCGCCATGTGCGCTTTCTTGGAGCGCAGGAACGACCAGTGCTGCGCCTGTCATCACCCGTTCCAGCATCGGATGCGGCGTGCGGCCCTGTCCGAGAGCGGCAGCCGAGATCGCCGCAAGCCCGATCGGCTCGCAGACGAGCCCCCGTCCGGTCTGTTCAAGCACCAAGGCGAGTTCGGTGAGGCCCAGACCGAGGCCATCCATAGAGCCTGGAACGAGGATGCCAAGCCATCCGAGGTCGCCCGCTTGCCGAAGCCGCGCCGGCGCGAAGCTCGGATCGTGCTCGCGAAATTCGCGCGATATTTTTGGCCCCGCCGCCGCGACGAATTTGGCGGCGCTGTCGCGCAACAAAGTCTGCTCCGATGTCAGATGCAGGTCCATGAACGTGCTGTCCGTCAGTTGGGGAGGTTCAGCACGCGGCGGGCCAGGACGTTGCGTTGGATCTCCGATGAGCCGCCATAGATGGTCACCCGCCGCGCCTGAAGGAACGGAGTGGCGACATCCACCTCACCGAAATCGGTTGCGATGGGTTTCTCCGTCGTTGCGTGGCCTCCTGCAGCCTCGATCAAAAGCTCGTTGAGCGCCTGAAGAAGTTCAGACGCAAAAATCTTGATGACCGACGATTCCGGCCCAGGGCTTTGCCCGTTGTTGGTGAGTTCCACGGCATGGCTGAACAGCGCCGACAACGCCGTGACGTTGATGCTGGCCGCCGCGAGGCGATCTTGGAAAGCCGGGTCCGCCATGATTCCGGAGGCGCGAGCCATCGTCTTGATGCGCTCGATCGCCATCAACGCGAATTGCGGGTTCGAGGTACCCAGGCGCTCGTGCCCCAATAAAGCATTGGCGATGCGCCAGCCATCGTGCAGCTTTCCGACCAGGTTTTCGGCGGGCACGATCACATCGTCGAAGAATACCTCACTGAACTCATCGTCGCCCGCAATCGTCTTGATCGGTCTGATCCTGATGCCTGGGCTGTGCAGATCAATCAGCAGGAAACTGATGCCGGCCTGCCGTGGCTGGGCCTGTGGATCGGTGCGCACCAGCGCGAACATCCAATCCGAATGATGGGCCCACGTGGTCCATATTTTCTGTCCTCGCACCACGAATTGATCGCCGTCGAGCGTTGCGCGGGTCGATAGGCTGGCGAGGTCGGAGCCCGCCCCAGGCTCGGAATAGCCCTGCGCCCAGATCACGGTGCCCGCAATGATCGGCGGCAGATGCTGCGCCTTCTGTGCGTCGGTCGCGAACTCCATGAGGATCGGACCGATATGATTGAGACCTTGAACCGGTAGATGTGGCGCACCGACGCGCGCCAGTTCCTCCGTCATGATGATCTGTTCGTTGAGCGTGGCGCCCATTCCCCCATATTGCTTGGGCCAATGCGGCGCGATCCAACCCTTGCGCGAGAGCGTGTGATACCAGGGCATTAGTTCCGCGGGCGGCGGACGCGTCGTGCGTCCTCGGAGCGCGGTTGGAAGATTACGCTCCAGCCATGTCCGTACTTCCATGCGGAATTCGGCTTCGGCGGGCGCGTCACGACGAAACATGGTGCAACTTCGAACTCTGATGTGGGCGAAAGGTGTGTCCGAAGGACAGCCTTTCGGCAGGAGGCCGCGCGTCCCTTAGAACTTCATTCCACCTTGATGTTGGCGTCCTTCACGACACGGGTCCACAGCGCCAACTCTTCAGCGAGCATCTTGCCGAACGCCTGCGGCGTTCCGATCTTGATTTCGGCGCCGAGCGTGGCAAGGCGCGCGCGCGTCTCAGGCGGGGAGAGGCTTTCGCGGAGTGCAGCGTTGAGCTTGTTGATGATGTCGGGTGGTGTTCCGGCCGGCGCCACCACGCCGAGCCAGAACGGCGCGTCCAGCTTCGGATAGCCCGCCTCCCGAGTGGTCGGAACGCCGGGCAATTTCGGACTGCGTTCGGCGCCGGCAATCGCCAGCGCGCGCAGCCTCCCGGATTGGATGTGCGGCAGGCTGGTGGTCATCGGATCGGCGACCATCTGGACCTCTCCGGCCACAATGGCGGCCAGCATCGGCGCCGTCCCGCGATAGGGCACGTGTACGACGTTGACGCCGGCTTCGAGCTTAAACAGTTCGAGGAGGAGGTGCGGCGCTACGCCGAAGCCCTGCGAGCCCCAGCTGATCTTGCCCGGATTGGCCTTGGCGTAGGCCACGACCTCGGCCAGCGTTTTCACCGGCAGGTCCGAGTGTGCGGACACGATGAGAGGCGTTTCGATAATCAGGCCGACCGGCGTGAACACTTTGGCCGGATCGTAGCCGATGTTCGGGTGCACGGCCGGGCCGGTGGTCAGCGATCCGCCAGGCGTGAGGAGGATGGTGTAGCCGTCCGGCTCGGCAGTCGCGACCACCTTGGCGCCGACACTTCCGCCGGCCCCGCCGCCACGGTTCTCGATCACGATGCTCTGGCCGAGCACAGTACCAAGCCGATCCGAAATGATGCGTGCCATGCCATCGGTCGGCCCGCCGGCCGGGAAGGGCACGACCACCTTGATCGGCCGGTTGGGATAGGCTTGGGCGTGCGCGAAGCCAGTACCTTGAAGCGCCCACCCGGCGCATAGCAATGCCGCAAGCAAGGCTTTCGTCATCACGGCCTCCTCCCGCGTTGGTGCAGGCCGTCATTCCATCTCGGGATTCCTCAGATGGCTCCCGAATTGGCGTGAGTGTTTGTGTTTTTCTGGCCTTGCTGTGTCAGCTTCTCTAATCGGCCGTTTGCGGTCAAGCCTTCGGATTGTCCAATCTTGCGGTGTCCGACGAGCACCGTGGCAATAAGAAGAAGCTCCCGTGTCGGCAGTTTCCCGGCACTTGCGCAATTGGCGTCAGTTCCTCATCATTGACGCGTATGGTCGCAAGGCTTGGGAGGACTCGATGAGGTTCGCACGTGAAACCGTTGTTGGCAGTCTGCTCGCGTTTTCGGTTCTAAGCGCATCGGCACAAGCACAGTATCCCACCAAACCGATCAACATTATTGTGCCATTCGCAGCGGGCGGTCCCACCGACGTCGTTACGCGTCTCGTCGGCGAGCACATGTCTCGCACGCTTGGCCAAACCATCATCGTTGAAAACGTAGGCGGAGCCGGCGGCACTCTCGGCATGACGCGCGTCGCTCAAGCGCAGCCTGACGGCTACACGATCGCGGTCGGCAACATGGGGACGCAGTCGGCGGCCCCCGCGCTTTATCCCAGCCTCAAATATGATCCGGCAAAGAGCTTTGCGCAGATCGGTATCGTCAATTACACGCCGCAGGCGATCGTCGCGAAGAAGAATATGGCGGCCACCAATCTGAAGGAGCTTCTCGATTTCCTCAAGACCAACAGTGCGAAGCAGACCTACGGTCATGCTGGCGTCGGCTCGATCTCGCACGTCTCGGGATTGGTGTTTAATTCGAAGTACGGGTTCAACCCGACGCTTGTGCCCTACCGCGGAACCGGTCCAGCGTTGCAGGATCTGGTCGCCGGACAGATCGACTACATGGTCGACCAGTCGCTCAACGTGATCCCGCAGATCAAGGCCGGAACGATCAAGGCTTATGCGGTCGCCGCGCCGGCGCGCCTCGACAGCCTGCCGGATGTTCCGACCACCGGGGAGGGCGGGTCCGATTTCATCTTCAGCGCATGGAACGCGATGGTCGCACCCAAGGACACGCCGAGGGACATCGTCGCCAAGCTTGCCGACGCGCTCGCCAAGGCGCTCGACGATCCGAACGTGAAGAAGCGATATGCCGATCTCGGCAGCACCGGCCCGCAGGGCGCCGACCGCGGCCCCGCCGGCTTGCAGAAGCTGGTCGAAAGCGAAGTCGCGCGGATTACGCCAGTGATCAAGGCGGCAGGAGTGACCGCGAATTGACCACGGCCGCCAGGCGGCGGCCATGCTTTGGCGCCTGACATGCAATTGACCGACGAAGAACGCGGGATGTTGGCGGGCGAGCACGGGCGCGCCCGACAATGGGCCCTCCGTCACCAGATCGAGGTCGGCGAGTTTTTCGACGCGCCCGACTTCGTGCCGGTCGGTCAGGCGCATGTCATGGCCGACACGGAGAGCCTGGGCGAGGAAGGCGTGCGCTGGTTGGAAAGCCTGGCCGCGCTGCCTCCCGGCGAGCGCCGCGTGCGGGTGCCCACGATAACCGATCCGCGCGGCGTCGACTTCGACACCTACAAGCGGCTGGGGCAGACCGACGCCATGGCGCAGATCGAGGCGCGTGCGATCAGCGCCTTCGAGTCGCTCGGCGTGCTGATGACCAACACCTGCATCAACTATCAGACGATACTCCCGCCGGTTCGTGGCGAGCATCTCGCGATGGGGGACACCGGTGTCGTCATCTATTCCAACAGTGTGATGGGCGCTTGCAGCAACTTCGAGGGCGGCCCTTCCGCTCTCGCCGCAGGTTTGACCGGACGCACGCCGCGTTACGGCTACCATCTCGACCGTCACCGCGCCGGGACAAAGCATTTTCACGTCACCCAGGAGGTGCGCGATCTCGCCGATTGGGGCGCGCTCGGAGGCATCGTTGGGCGTGCCACGAACAGCTATTGGGAGGTGCCGGTCATCGCCGGTATCGACCGGTCGCCCAATTCCGACGAGCTCAAGCACTTCGGCGCTGCTTTGGCGAGCTTCGGCTCGGTTGCGCTGTTCCACATGCCGGGCGTGACGCCGGAGGCGCCGACACTCGACGCTGCTTTCCAGGGACGTCCGGTCCCTGCCGCCCAGATCATTGGCGCAGCGGAGCTTCAGGAATTCTATGCAATCTATGCCGCGAAGGGCGACAAGGTCGACGTGGTGGTGTTCGGCGCGCCGCAGCTCTCGCTGCTGGAGGTCGAACGGCTCGCCGGTCTGCTCGACGGCAGGCAAGTGCATTCGGCGACGACGCTGATCGTCACGACCTCGCCGGAGATCAAGTTTGCCGCCGACCGCATGGGACTCACCCGCCGCATCGAGGACGCGGGCGGGATCGTCGCCGCCGGCATCTGCTTCTACCAGAGCTATGCCCGCGAGATGGCGGAGGCCAACGGTTGGCAACGTCTGGTCACCAATTCGGCCAAGCTGGTCAATATTATCGGCGGCTATGGGTACAAGCCGACGCTCGCCGGCACGGAGCACTGCGTGGATTGCGCGGTTTCAGGACGGATCGTCTGATGCCGATCGAACTCAAGTGCCACAGAGGCATCGGCCCGGCTGTTACCGGCCCCGCGCTCGTCGCCGACGACAATTTCTCGGCGCGCTACGATCTCGACCGCATCAAGGGCACGTTTTCACGTCCGGCGCACAAGCTGTTCGGTCAGAGCTACGTCGGCAAGATTCTGGTTCTGGTCACCGCCAAAGGCGGCGTGGCCTCGGCCTGGATGCTGCGCGAGATGGCGGCGCGCGGCATGGCGCCCAAGGCGATCGTGTTCGACCGCGCCAACACCATCCTGGCGCAGGGTGCGGCTTTTGCCGAGATGACGATGGTCGATCGCTTCGAGGCCGGCGATCCGACGCGGCTCATCCAGAACGGCGACGAGTTGCGGATCGAACCGGAATTGGGATTGGTGACGATCCTGAACCGGGGCTGACCGAATTGGCGCCAGAACGCGGCTTGCGGCAACGGTCAAGCTTGATAGCTTCGTTGTCCAGATTTTTCGGACATGCCTCACGATGACCGCAGCGCATGATTCTTTTCTCCAGCCCGTGCAACGTTCGCACACCGCGGGCGACTTCTCGCGGGAGGAGGTGGGTCTCGCCAATCGCAATTCGGGGATGCCGCTGGAGGCGCTGCGTCACGACGTGACGCCGGCCGGAATGCATTTTCTCCTGATCCATTTCGACGTGCCGTTCGTAAGATCAGCGGATGAATGGCGTGTTGAGCTTAGTGGATGCGTCCGAAACCCGCTCAGCCTATCGGTTGCCGAAATCCAGAAGCTTCCAGCCAGGACGTTGCGCGTCACGCTCGAGTGCGCCGGCAACGGCCGCGCCAATCTGGTCCCGCGTTGGCAGACCCAGCCGTGGGAATATGGCGCGGTCGGAACGGCCGAATGGACCGGCACGCCGCTGCGCCACCTGCTGGAGCGGGCAGGGCTCAACGAAAGCGCCGTCGACATCGCGTTGCTGGGCGCCGATCGTGGCTTCGACGCGGGCCGCGAACACGATTATGGCCGCAGCCTCGCTCCCGCCTTGGCGATGGACGACAACGTGCTTGTTGCATGGGCGATGAACGGTTCGCCGCTCCCGCCGCAGAACGGCTTTCCGTTGCGTCTTGTGGTGCCCGGCTGGTATGGCATGGCGAGCGTGAAATGGCTGAAGCGGATCGAGGTGCTTGCTGAATCCTTCGATGGCTATCAGCAAGCCGGCAATTACATCTACAGGCAAAAGCGCGGAGAGCCCGGCGTGCCCGTTTCCACCATGCGCGTAAAGTCGTTGATGGCGCCGCCGGGCATTCCGGATTGGTACACGCGTCACCGCGTGGTCGAGGCCGGTCCGGTCGAGCTCATGGGTCGGGCCTGGTCGGGCGGCGGTGTGCCGGTGGCGAACGTCGCGGTCGGGGTCGATGGTGTCTGGAGCGAGGCCGCGCTCGATCCGCCGCAAGGCGAGTATGCCTGGCGTGGCTGGCGCTATCGCTGGGATGCCGTTCTTGGAGAGCATGTTCTGCAATGCCGTGCCACCGACAAGAACGGCACGACCCAACCGCTCGACCCGCCGTGGGACAACGTCGGCTTCGGCAACAATGCTGTCCATCATGTGCACGTGACGGTGAGGTGAGGATGGCTGGAACGCTTGAGGTTTCGCTGTGGCGCGGCGGCGCAGATGGCCGCTATGTCGGCTACGAAGTGCCGATGCGCGACAGCCAGACCGTGCTCGATGTCGTGACGTGGGTGCAGCGCAACGCCGATGCCACGTTGTCCTACCGTTTCGCCTGCCGGGTCGGCATGTGCGGATCCTGCGCCATGACCGTCAACGGACGGCCGCGCTGGACCTGCCGTACGCACGTTTCGAAGGTCGCCTCGGACGGCAAGCTCAAGGTCGGACCGCTGGAAAACCTCCCGGTCATTAAGGACCTTGCGGCCGACATGCGGCCGTTCTTTGAAAAATGGCAGCAGGCGCAAGGCCGCTTCGCGCCGTCTAAGACTCGAACCGATCCGATCGAACGCATTTCGCCCGACAGTCCTGCCCGGCTCGCTGCCAATGCGGCGATCGAATGCATCAATTGCGGCGTCTGCTACGCCGCGTGCGACACTGTGCGCTGGAACCCCGATTATCTGGGTCCCGCCGCACTGAACCGCGCATGGACCTTGGTCAACGATGTGCGCGATGCCGCCAACGTGGAACGCCTCACTGCCGTCGCCGCGGACAGCGGCTGTCACGCCTGCCACTCCCATCAGTCGTGCCAGGAGCACTGCCCGGTGGCACTCAACCCGACCGCGTCGATTGCGGGACTGAAGCGGAAAACCGCGCAGGCCTATCTGCGGGGCGAGATCAAGCCATGAATGTGCGGCTTTACATCTGGCAGCGGCTCACGGCGGCGCTGATGGTGCCGCTGTTGCTGGTGCATATCGCCGTCATTTTCTATGCGAGTCGCAAGGGCCTTTCTGCCGCCGATATTCTCGCGCGTACGCGAGGCAGCGTGTCATGGGCGCTGTTCTATGGCGTGTTCGTCTCTGCGGTCGCGGTGCATGCCTCCATCGGCCTGCGCACGGTGCTGACCGAATGGACGCCGCTTCGCGGGCGCACGCGGGACTTCGCCGTCATTGCGTTCGGACTGCTTCTTGCCGTCCTCGGATTCCGCGCTGTCGTAGCGGTGGTGCTGCCATGAGCATGCTTTCACGCCGCACCAGTCCGCTTTGGCTTGCCGCCCTCGTTCATCGGCTATCGGGTCTGGCGCTGGCGGCTTTCCTGCCGTTTCATTTCCTTGCGCTAGGTCTGGCGATATCCGGAGAGGCCCGGCTCGAAGGCTTCCTGCGCTGGGCCGATCAACCGCTGGTCAAACTGTCGGAAGGCCTGCTGGTTGGCTTGCTGGCGGTTCACATGCTGGGCGGATTGCGGCTGCTCGCGCTGGAGAACCTGGCGTGGCGCGAGGGGCAGACGCGGTTCGCGCTGCTCGCCGTCGCCGCGGCGATGGTCGTCGTATTCGTGTTCCTCGCGAGCGTGTTCTGACCATGGCAATCGAGCGCATCAGGACGGACATTCTGATTCTCGGCAGCGGCGGCGCCGGCCTGTTTGCCGCCCTGCATGCCCATGCCACGGCCCCCGCGCTCGACATTGCGGTGGCGACCAAGGGGCTGCTTGGAAAATGCGGCTGCACGCGCATGGTGCAGGGCGGCTACAACGTGGCGCTCAACCCCGGCGATTCCGTCGAGCGCCACTTCATGGACACGATCGAGGGCGGCAAGTGGCTGCCCAACCAGGAGCTGGCCTGGACGTTGGTGACCAAGGCGATCGAGCGCATCACCGAACTGGAGAACGAGGTCGGCTGCTTCTTCGATCGCAATCCGGACGGCACGCTGCATGGCAAGGCCTTCGCCGGCCAGACCTTCGACCGCACCGTGCACAAGGGCGACCTGACCGGTATCGAGATCATCAGCCGCCTGATGGAGCAGGTCTGGGCGCGGCCCGGTATCCGCCGTCTCGAGGAGCAACGTGCGGTCGCGCTGATCCCATCCAAGGACGGAGCATCGATCGCCGGCGTGCTGATGATCGATGTGCGGACCGGCGGGTTCCTGTTCGTCGAGGCGAGGGCGGTTCTGCTTGCGACCGGCGGTGGTCCGACCATGTATCGCTATCACACGCCCTCGGGCGACAAGACCATGGATGGTCTCGCCATGGCGCTCCGCCTCGGCCTGCCGCTGCGCGACATGGAAATGGTGCAGTTCCATCCGACCGGCCTGTATGCTGGTCCCGACACCCGCATGACAGGGACGGTGCTGGAGGAGGGTCTGCGCGGCGCCGGCGGCTATCTGCTCAACGGCGCCATGCACCGCTTCATGGGCGACTATGACCCGCATCTGGAACGGGCGACGCGAGACGTGGTCAGCCGCGCCATGTATGCGGAGATGCGCGCCGGGCGGATCACGCCGAACGGCGGGCTCTATATCAAGATGAGTCATCTCGGTCCGGAAAACGTGCGCAAGCAATTCAAGGGCATGGTGGAGCGCTGCGACGATTGCGGGTTCGATCTGGCCGGCGGTCTGGTGGAAGTGGTGCCCACGGCGCACTACTTTATGGGTGGCGTGGTTTGCAACGTGGACACGTCCACGGAATTGCCCGGCTTGTTTGTTGCGGGTGAGGACGCCAGCGGAATGCATGGCGCCAACCGGCTCGGCGGTAACGGCGTTGCCAATTCGACGGTTTTTGGCGGCATTGCCGGTGATACGATGCCGCACTGGCTCGCGGCCAACCCGGGCCATCGGGCGCCGGACGAAGCGCTGCTGGATGCCGAGGTGACGCGCGCGCTGCATCCGTTCACCGCGAAGGGTGGCGACGTCAACCGGCTGAGGGAAAGGCTGCTCGATACCATGTGGAACGATGTCGGCGTGCTCCGCGACCGCGCCGGTCTCGACCGGGCGCTGGCTGCACTTGACGAGATCGCGGCGGAGTTGATGGCGACCGGCGTGCCCGACGGCGACCGCGCCTTCAATCTCAGTTGGCACGATTGGCTCAACCTGCGCTCGCTGGTCGAGACAAGCCGCGTCATCGCGCTCGCCGCGCGCCAGCGCGAGAACAGCCGCGGCGCGCATTTCCGCGAGGATTTTCCCGAGCCCGGCGATTTGGCGAGCTCCACCTATACTGTCGCGCGCCAGAAGGACGGCCGGATCGAAATGACCGACCATCCGGTGCTGTTCACGATCGTGCGGCCCGGCGAATCGTTGCTCGTCGACAAGGCCGCCGCAGAATGAGAACCCCGACATGATCGCCAATTCCGCGCTCGAACGCACCGCCTTTGAGCTGATGACCAAGGCGGCCATCGAAATTCCCGACGATTATCTGGCCGGGCTGCGACGCTGCGCCGACACCGAGAAGGGCGATCTGTCGTCGTTCGTGATCCAGGCGATGCTGGAAAACTACGAAGCGGCGAAGGAAGACCGGCGCGCCATGTGCGGCGACACCGGCCTGCCGCGCTGGTACGTGAAGATCGGCAACGAAGCGCGCATCGAAGGCGGTCCCGTCGCGCTGGAAACCGCGCTGCGACGCGCCACCGCCACAGCCACCCACGAGGTGCCGCTGCGCCCGAACCGCGTGCACCCGCTCTGGCGGACCGACCACAACAACAACGTCGGCATCAACGCCCCCGAGATCGAATATGCCTTCCATCCCGATGCGGATTGGATCGATCTGACCACGGTGCACAAAGGTGGCCTGTTCGGCTCCGATTACCGCATGTTGTTCCCAGGCGACGGCATCGAAGGCATCAGGCGTTTCTATCTCGACACGCTGATCGGGTTCGGCAAGCGTGGGCTCGCCTGTCAGCCGGCGATCGTCGGTGTTGGTCTCGGCGGCTCCAAGGACACCAGCGTCGTGCTCGGCAAGCAGGCCTCGTGCCTGCGCGTGGTCGGCTCGCGCAACCCTGATCCGAAAATTGCCGCGCTCGAAGACGAGTTGAAAGAGATCGGCAACTCGATCGGCATGGGCGCCATGGGGTTCATGGGCTCCTCCATGGTGGTCGACTGCCACATCGAGGTCGGCTATTGCCACACCGGCGGCATGCCGATGTCGGTACACATGTTCTGCTTATCATCGCGGCGTTCCACGGCGCGCCTTTACCCGGACGGCCGTGTCGAGTTCCGCACCGATCCGGAATGGTTCACCGACTACAGCCGGCGCTCGACCGTGGAGTGGGCGCAGCCGATGGCCGAGGCGGCGGAGTGATGGCGATGGCAGGTTCCGGGCTCAAGACCGTCCACCTCAATCTTCCCGCGAGCACGGCCGATTTGCGCAAACTCGAAATCGGCTCCGTCGCCTATCTCACGGGGCGCGTGTTTACCGCGCGCGAGGGCGTGTACAAGCACGCGATCGAGGACGGCGCCGGCATGCCGGCCTCGCGCGAAACCCTGGGGCTCGCCAACTTCCACTGCTCGCCAGCGGCTTCCATCAATGCCGACGGCAGCCACACCGTCGGCGCTGTCACCGCGACAGCGTCGTTCCGTTTCGCCCGCTGGCTCGACGGCTGGCTCAAACTTTCCGGTTGCAACATCATCATTGGCAAGGGTGGAATGACCTCCGACATCTATCGGAACGCGTTCGTGCCCAACAACGCCGTCTATCTCACCACCGTCGGTTATGGCACCGGCGCCCTGCTGGGCCGCGGTATCAAGCGCGTGTCGGGTGTGTACTGGGCCAAGGAGCTCGGGCTGGCGCAGGCTGCGTGGGTGCTCGAGGTCGAAAATTTCGGGCCGTTCCTGGTGGAAAGCGACCTCGATGGAAAGTCGCTGTTCGAGCGTGAGAACGAGAAAATCGCGCCGGGACTGGCAAAGCTCTACGAAGGCACGCGACCTGCGACGCTCCGCCGTTATGGCGAGACCGATAATAAGACCGACGAAGTCATTTAGATCAAAATCCCTGCCGAGCCTGCTTGAGTGAAGTCAATCTCGGCCCTAACGGTGTCCGCGCTGCACCGTTCATCCCTCAAACCACGGACCAGCCTAGCGCATGACTGAACGGCCAGACCTGCGGGTCCGTGACATCGGAAGTTTTTTCGTCGGCGGCGCTCAAATGCAGATGTCCGGCCGGCCGGTCGGGACAGTCCAGTACGCGCAGGGTGCTGCTCCGGTTAGTGTCGATCCCAATGGGACGTACATCAGCGGCCAAGTCTACGTTCAATATGTGCTGCTCGCGAATTCCAGCCGGCTGCCGATCCTTTTTCTCAATGGCGGCACGTTCACCGGCGCGATGTGGGAGACGACTCCCGACGGCCGTCCGGGCTGGCAACGATTGTTTCTCGACAAGGGCTACAGCTCTTATTTGACCGATGCCGTCGGCAAGGGCCGCGCATCGTACGCGCCCTTTCCGGAAATATTTGCAGCTCCGCCGGTTTTCCGACCGCTCGAAGAAACTTGGAAGCTGCTGCGCATCGGTCCCCGCTATACGCCCGATCCGGCTGCGCGCGAGACGTTCCCAGGTGTGCAGTTTCCGATCGATCATTTCGACGCGTTCGCCAGACAGGGCGTGCCGCGCTTCCCGGGGCAGGATTCTGTCGAGTTGGCGGCCTATGACGACCTGCTCGATCGCATCGGGCGCTGTATCGTCGTTGCACAAAGCTCGGGTGGCTATTTCGCGACGCTGCTGGCCTCGAAGCGGCCGCGCGACATCGCAGCCATTGTCACCGTCGAACTGACGGCGGTCCCGGACACCGCCACGGCCGGCATGGCGGCGCTGGCGGCCGTGCCCCAGCTTATCCTCTGGGGCGACAACATTCCGACTTCGCCGATGTGGATGTCGAACAAGGAAACCGTCAGACGCTATGCCGACGCGGTCAATAGCCGGGGCGGGCGCGTGGATATTCTCGACCTTCCGGCCCGTGGAGTTGCCGGCAACTCGCACCAGATGATGATGGATTGCAACAACGACGTCCTGGCCGATCTGGTTGCCGCATGGTTGGACGACCTGCCGGATATGCAAGCCAATCCACGATAGCGCCGCGGACCGGTCGAGCCGACCTCAGCTCAGAGACGCCTTTGCTTGCCGTAGATATTCGCGGGCGACATAGCGGTCGACCTCGAAGCTGGTGTTGGGCGGCACAAGGCCGTCGTCCTGCAAATTGCGGAAAACCTTGGCGAGTCCGATATCCGACCAGTTCAGTTCCGGATCGAGAATGCCGAGGCTGGCGGTTTCGCGGAGCGCCTGAAGTGCGTAGGCTTTCTCGGTCCGAAGCTCGCTCGCGATGATGTCAGAAGCCGCGTCTGGGTTGGTCAATGCGAACCGCTGGGCACGCAGCAGCGCGCGAAGGATGCTGACGGCAAGCCGCGGCTCGCGGGCGGCCCATTCGACGTTGGCATTCAGCGTTGTGAACTGGTAGTCGGGCTCGTAGACGCCGGTCCATCCGAGATTGGTATAGCCCTGCGCCTCGGCCTCGTAGTTGAGCGGCATGGGCTGCAGACCCACGTCGATCTTACGTTCCGCGAGCAGCTTGATGCGGGTCGGTGCTCCCCCGATTTCCACGATCTTGTAGTCGGACGGCGTCAGCCCGCCTGCTGCGGCGATCTTCGGAATGAATTTCGAGCTGCCCTCCCGAAGCGAGAGCACGCCGAAGGTCTTGCCGCGCAGATCGGCCAAAGTCTTGATCTCGGGCTGGGCGATGACGAACAGCGGCGGCTTGCGCGCATTGCCGGCCAGGATGCGCAAAGGGCCGCCGGCGTGAACATCGATCATGACGCCTTCGGCCGGATCGATCGACATCAGCGTCTCGCCCGAGCGCAGCCGGGCCTTGATCTGCTCTCCGCTGCCGATGATCTCAAGGTGAGGCGCGATGCCCTCGTCCTGGAAGAACCCGCGATACTCGGCGATCCAATAGGGCAGGGCGAACAGCGTGCGCGACGGCGTAGCGAACATGGACGGCTCCGGAGCGACAATTGGGTTGGCCGGGCCTTTCGGCTGCGGCGTTACAAATCGTGGTTGCCTGCGATCTCGCCGTTGAGCGCCTCGGCCATATTGTTCCTGATCTTGTCCAACGTTGCGCGGACGATTGTCAGATTGCGTTCCGAGATTCCTTTGACGCCGAGGGCATGCAGTTCGAACGCGTGAGGCAATAGTTCATCGCGCAACGCATAGCCTTTTGGCGTGATGAAAATATGGATGCGGCGAAGATTCTTCTTGTCCCGGACGCGCCGGATGTAGCCGCTCCGTTCGAGTCCTCCCAGCGCCATCACCGCCGCCGGCTCGGCGGCTTCGATCCGCTTGCACAATTCGCGTTGCGTGATGCCGTCTTCCAGCCATAGGGCGCGGAGGAAAAACCAATGCGAGATTCCGAGCCCGTAGTTCCGCATCCGGCTCTGCATGCCGAGTCGAAAGTATCGGGCGGTGCGCCGGAGCAGGAACGGGATGCTGTTTTCAAGCGGGTCGTGGATCGATTCCTTGGGCCCCACGACATGGCTGCCGCGCTCGCGGTTCGAAGCTGCCTGAGCAGACGGTCGCGGCGCTTTGCGGGTCCGCCGTTGGGCGCGCGGCTTCGACCGTGACGCTTGTTTCGCTTTTCGCGGCAAGTCCGATGTCCCCGATCGCGGATGCGAATTCAATATGAGAAGGCCCTGGAGTCCTATCGGCGTGCAACCGAGCGGTCAATCACGATTGACTTACTTAAATAAGTTAGCAATTCTTTCAAGAAAGCGAGCCGCAAAACGCCAAGAACGCGGCCGTTGAGCCGGTGGAGGAAAGGCACATGAGAAATACGGCATCCCGCATATTCGCTGCGGCTCTCGGTCTCGCGTTGACGGCTTTCGTGACGCAGGCACAAGCGCAGCAGGCCGGGTCCTGGCCGTCGAGGCCGATCCGCTTCATTGTCGGCGCGACAGCGGGCGGTCCGACCGACGTGGTCGCGCGCATTGTCGGCGCCGAACTGACATCCACCCTCGGCCAACCGATCATAGTCGACAACCGGCCTGGTGCCGGCCACCAGATCGGAATGACGGCAATGGCCAATGCCGATCCGGACGGATACACGTTCGGCGTGGTCACCACGCCGTTCGTGATCAATCCAGCCGTCTACAAGAAGATGCCTTACGAGACCAAGGATCTGCAGCCGGTCAGTCTGCTCGCGTCCTCGCCGCTGATTCTTGTGGTGCATCCGAGCGTGCCCGCGAAATCCGTGAAGGAGCTTGTCGACTTGGCCAAGGCCAAGCCCGGCGAACTCAATATGGCGTCGGCGGGCAACGTCACCGGGCCGCATCTCGCGGGTGAACTGTTCCGCTCGATGGCTGGCATCAAGGTTCAGCACGTCGCGTATCGCGGAGGTCCGCAAGCAACCACGGCCGTGATCCGCGGCGAGGCGCATTTCTTCTTCGACACGCCGTCCGGCGTCATGCCTCATGTCGAGAGCGGCGCCGTTCGCGCTCTCGCGCACACGTTCCCTGTGCCGGTCGCTCAGCTTCCAAAACTTCCGACGGTCGCCGAGACCGGATTCCCCGGCTACGAATTCCACGTCTGGACCGGCATCGTCGTTCCGGCTGCGGTCCCGAAGGAGATCGTGGACCGGATGGAGGCGGCGCTGCGCAAAGCCGTGCAGGTCGAAGCCGTCCGCAACCGGCTGGTGGCCGCCGGCTTTGTGCCGATGGGCACCTCATCGAAAGATTTCGGGACTTTGATCGGCAAGGAGCTCGCCAAGTGGCAGACTGTCGTCAAGGAAGCCGGAATCGCAGCCCAGTAGGGTGTGCCAGACAACATCATGAACATCGACAAAGCGGTCAACATTTCCGATCTTGGGCGGCTCGCGCAACGCAGGCTGCCCAAGGTCATTTTCGATTTTCTCGACGGAGGCGCCGAAGACGAGATCACGCTTCGGGCCAACCGCGAGGGGTTCGACCGTTATCGGTTCCGACCGCGGCTTTTGACCGCGAACGCCAAACGCGATCTTTCCGTCACGCTGTTTGGCGAGACATTCAAAGTTCCGTTCATGATCGGTCCGACCGGGCTGAATGGAATTCACTGGCGTCACGCCGATATCGCTCTGGCGAAAGCGGCGGCGGATGCGGGCGCTGGCTTCACGCTGTCGACTGCTTCCACCTCGTCGATCGAGGAGGTTGGAGCGAGCACATCCGGCATCAAGTGGTTTCAGCTCTATCCCTGGGCGGATCGTGCGTTTTGCGCGCGCCTGATCGAGCGCGCGAAGGCTTCCGGCTACAAGGCGCTGCTGGTTACGGTGGACTCGGTCAACGCCGGCCGCCGCGAGCGTGATGCACGCAACCGCTTCGCCCACGAGGTCACGTTGACGCCGTCGGTGGTGCTGGACGGGCTGATGCATCCGGATTGGTTGTTCTCGGTCTGGGTCGGCGGCGGAGGCATGCCGAAAATGCCAAACGTCGCGGAGTTTCTTCCGCCCGGTGCGAATGCTGCTGCAATGGCCGAATTTACCCGGTCCCGGCGCAACCCGATGCTCAGTTGGGATGACATGGCCTTTCTCAAGCGCGAATGGGGGGGCCCTATGTTGATCAAAGGTGTCCTCACCGCAGAAGATGCGCGGCTCGCGCGCGAGGCCGGCGCCGATGGCGTCGTGGTGTCCAACCATGGTGGCCGTCAGCTCGACGGTTCGCTGGCGACGATCGAAGCGTTGCCCGAGGTGGTCGAGGCGGCGGGCGACGCTGTCGTGATGATCGACGGGGGCTTCCGGCGCGGCTCCGATATCGTGAAGGCGCTGGCGCTCGGCGCCAAGGGCGTGCTGCTGGGGCGGGCGACGCTTTACGGCGTCGCGGCGGCGGGCCAGCCGGGCGCGGCGCGGGCACTGTCGATCCTGCAGGCTGAGGTCGACCGCGTTCTAGCGCTGCTCGGGTGTCACTCCGTTGCCGAACTCGGACGCCATCATATTGCGGAGGTTTGACCCAAGCGCCGGTGGCATGGTCCGCAATGCCGGCCTCTGGCAAATTGATCCGGTCGGGTGGTTGCCGGAATTTGGAATGAGAGAAGTCCCATGACTGACAAGATCGCCGTCGGCATCGTCTCGCGTACGTTTTTCAACATGCCGTACTGGATTGCGATCGAAAACGGCTTCTTCAACGACGAGGGTCTTGAGCCCGAAACCACGATGTACGGCAACGCCTCGCAGGTCCCACCGCTGCTCGACGGCAACTTGAAGGTGGTGCTTGGAACACCGGAGGCTGCGTTGCAGAACGCGGCCAGCGGCGGGCCGATACGGCTCATTGCAGGCAACACCGGCAAGCTCACGCACTCGCTGATCGCAAGGCCGGCCTTCATCCGCGTCGAGGATCTGAAGGGCGGCACCATCGGCATCCTGAACATGACCGAAGGCACGTTCTTCCAGATCAGGGAAATGCTGGCCGCGCACGGGCTGCATTATCCTGCCGACTACAACGTGAAAGAGACCGGGGGCGTGCCGCCTCGCCACAAGGCGTTGCTCGAAGGCTCGATCGACGCGGGCCTGCAATCGGTTCCCTGGAATTATGTCGCTGAGGATGCGGGCCTGCGTAAGCTCGGCGATATCATCGACTATGTGCCGGACTGGCAGTTCGTCTCGATTAACGCCAACAATGACTGGGCGGCGCACAATCGTGACGTGGTCGTCAGGTTCTTGCGATCTATCGTTCGTGCGACCGGGTGGTTCTATGCCAATCGGGCGGCATCCGCGAAAATCGCGGAGCGCGAGCTGCCCGCCCCGCTCGCTCATGCCGAACGTGCATGGGACCACTACACCCGGACCGATGCGCTGACGCGCGATGTCACGGTCAATACCAGAGGACTGGAAAAGGTTATCGCGACGCTGCTCGCAGCCGATCTCCTTCCTCGCTCGGCGTCGACACAGGTGTCATCATATGTTGTCGATGACTATCTCCGTGAAGCGAAACGAAGCCTTTCAACCTAGCAAACGGTCGCGAGCAAGCTGAGAATTTTGGGAGGCAAGAATGGGTGAATGGAAGCGCGCCGATCCGACCGGCGAACTGCCGCGCGTCGTCACCCCGAATCTGCTTTGGACCGGCGGTTGTCTCAGCATCGAATACCAGGGAGAACTCGCCCATGGGCACTTCTCCACTTATGTGGTGCGCGGCAGCGAAAAGGCGATGCTGGTCGACACCGGCCATGCCAGCCATTGGAGCGCGGCGGAAAAGCACGTTGAGGATTTTCTCGGCGATCGTCCGCTCGACTACATCTTCCCGACTCACGGAGAGTTTCCGCACGGCGGGCTGGTCGCGCATTGGATGAAGAAGTATCCGAATGCGATTTGCGTCGGCGATCTGCCGGAATATCCGCTGTACTGGCCGCACTTGGCGGATCGCATGCGCCAGATCAAGGTCGGCGACGAGATTGATCTCGGCGATCGTAAGATGGTGTTCGTGCCGGCGATCTGGCGCGACCTCACGACGCTTTGGGCTTTCGAAACGACGGGGCGCGTATTGTTTGTGTCCGACGGCTTCGCGTATCTGCACTACCATAAAGCCGGACACTGCGATTTCATGACCAGCGAGCACGCCCCACCGGACGTCAAGCTGATCCAGTTTTTTAACGAACGGGCGCTTCGATGGACACGGTACACCGACACGCGCGAGACCTTCGCCGATCTGGACGAGATGCTGCGCCGGCTGAATCCGTTGATGATCGCTGCCGCCCACGGAGGCGTCATCGACACCACGGCGGAGATGATCCCGCTGGTCAAGGACGGAATGCTGATGGGGCAATCGGGCGCGCCGGCGACGATCGTCAAGATGCCCGCGAAAGACAAGGCGCCCACAACGGCATAGCAGCGGGTTTGCTGCACGAGGAGCGACGCACTTGAACATGCATGACCCGTCACGTCCCGGCCTTCCGGCGTCCGTTACGGAAATCTGTCCGGGGGCGATCTACTCGTTGGGAGGCGTTCTGCCGGCCGACGCGCGCCTCGCTGCGTGGATCCCGAGGGACGTCCGCGGCTTCATCCCGTTCCAATGCTACGTGCTGCGTGACGGCGGACAGTTCCTGATGCTGGACGGCGGGCTTCCGGTCCATCGCGACGAGGTCCGGGCCGGCATTCAGGCGTTGGTTGGCGAAAGCCACGAGCGGCGCTTCATGATGACGCGGCGCGAACTCGACACCATCATGAACTTGCCGTGGATCGCGCACGATTTCCAGTTCCAAACGCTCTACTGCGGCGGCGACCTGAGCCCGATCGATTTCTTTGAGAAGATGGACGATGCCAATATCGACGCGCACATCAAAACGCTGGTCGACACGCCGTTTGAGTTCCTGAAGCCGGGCCCGGTCGGCAAGGTCGGAAAACTCGAACTGGAGATGTTGCGCAGTCCCCTGATGGTGCTCCCCACTTTCTGGTTTTACGAAAAGACAACGCGCACGCTTTTCACGTCCGACTGCTGGGGGTTTCTCCCGCAGCCGAGTTCAGGCGGTCCGCGCGTCCGGACGCCGTCGAATGAGGAAATCACCGGCGAGCGCATCGAGAAATTCCTCAGCGTGAAATTCGACTGGCTGGCTTCGATCGACAACACACCGCTCTCACGCGACTTGGAGAATGTGTTCGATGGTCGGCCAGTCGACCGGATATGCCCGAATTTCGGTTGCGTGATTGAAGGCCGAGCGGCAGTCGACCGTGTGGTCGAGCAGACGTTGCTGACGTTGCAGACCATGGCGAAGATACCGCGATCGAGTACCCTGGCGGGATGGAATTACCAACCGGAATCTCCTAGCGGAGCCGGACAACAGTAACGAGGGGAGGAATGTGATGTTGCGGCGTCTCATCGTGGCGGCGGCGCTGTGCGCTGGGGTGGCTTGGAGCGGAAACGCCGCGGCCCAGGCCGACAGCTTTCCCAACAACACGGTCAAGATCGTGGTCCCGACCGCGCCGGGGGGGCCGCTCGATGTTCTCGGCCGCCTGATAACGCCGCGGCTGCGCCAGATCTGGGGGCAGTCGGTCATCATCGAAAATCGGCCTGGCGGTGCGCTGATGATCGGCGCCAACGCCGTCGCAAAGGCTTCACCGGATGGCTACACATTGCTGTTGTCCAACGATGGCCCGATCACCATCAACCCCAATCTCTACAAGAAGATGCCGTACGATCCGAAAAAGGAGTTGGCTCCCGTCACGAACGTGGTGGACGCGCCATTCGTTCTGGTTGTGAACGCGGCAGTGCCGGCAAAATCTGTCGCCGAGTTCGTCGCGCTGGCCAAGTCGACCCCGGGCAAGATCAATTTTGCGTCGGGCGGCAACACCTCGCGGCTGGCGGCAGAGTTGTTCCGGCTGTCTGCCGGCATCGAAGTCGTCAACGTGCCCTACAATGGCAGCGGGCAAGCCATTCTCGGCGTCGTCGGCGGCGAGGTACACATGATGATCGACGGCATCACTTCGTCACTGCCGCATGTGATGTCGGGCAAGCTGCGGGCGCTTGGCGTCGGCACCCAATCCCGCCTCAAGGAACTGCCCGATATTCCGACTGTCGCGGAGACGATTCCCGGCTATATCGGCAAGACTTGGCTGGGGCTGTTCGCCCCCGCCGGCACGCCGCGGGACATCGTCGACAAGATCCAGGCCTCCATCGCCAAGGTCTTGCAAGAGCCGGAGCTGCGTGAGCGGCTGGTGGCATTGGGCATGTACCCGGTTGCCAACGCGCCGTCGGAGTTTGCGGCGTTTCTCGATGCCGACACGCGGCAATGGGAACGCGTCATCCGCGACGCCAAGATTGAAAGGCTGGAGTAGGCGATGCTCAAGACTTGCCTGAGGGGATGATGGTGATCGCGGACGACCGCAAAGCGCGTCTCATCGAGGCCATGGCGGAAGCAGGTCTCGACGTGCTGCTGGTCTACGGCAACGCATGGCAAGGCGATTACCTGCGCTACGCCACCGACTTCGGCATTCTCGAAGGACAGGCGCTGGCGTTCGTCCGCAACGATGGCCACGTCACGCTCTATCTCGATAGCCCGATCGAAGTCGACCGTGCGCAGTTGGATTGTCCCGGCGTCGAGGCGATCCACGCGCCCGATCTCATCGCCGAGGTCGACGGTGCGTTGGACCGATTGCGGAACCAACGGATCGGCGCCGCGCCGCAGCGCCTTCTGCCTCGCCGGATCGCGGCGCGAGCCAGGGACCTCAACCTCAGCGATCAAACCTCCTTTGTCGATCGCCTGCTCATGGGCAAGATGGAATCCGAGATCGCCGCGACCCGCCGCGCGGCGAAGGTTGCCGACGAAGGTTATCGGGTGTTCATGAACGCGGCGCGCCCAGGACGCGCCGACTATGAGTTGATCGCCGAAACGGAGGCCTTTTTCCGAGCCAATGGCGTCGACGACAATTTCCAGATCATCGGCGTTGGCGGCGTCGAAGTCCGCGGCATGACCCCTCCTGGCGGTAAGCGATTGAAGCGCGGAGACATGGTGACGACCGAGCTGACGCCTTGCGTCGACGGTTACTACGCTCAGATATGTCGCACGCTGGTGGTCGGCGAACCCAGTCCGGAACAGCGCGCCGCGCATGCGCTCTATCGCGAGTCGATGGAAGCGGGAATTGCCGTGGTGCGCGACGGCATCGTCGCCGCCGACATCGCCCGCGCGGAGAACGACGTGTTTCGCAAGCATGGCCTGGGCGAATACACCACCAGCGAATACACAAGGGTGCGCGGACACGGCATGGGATTGTTTGCCGACACCAAGCCGCATCTGCTGGAGAACGTGACCACACGGATCGATGCTGGCATGACGTTGATCGTGCATCCCAACACCTATCATCCGGCGGTGGGATATCTCGTCCTTGGCGACGCCGTGGTGGTGACGAAGGACGGCTGCGAGGTGCTGACCGGCACTCCGCGCGAGCTTTTCAGCGTTCCGGCGTGATCGGGTAAAGCCCATGCGCCGCGGCTTGATGGAGTGGGACCCGCAGGAGCTGCCGGTCGACGTGCTCGACGCGCGGATCGCCCGGTTGCGCGGCGTGATGAAGTCCGCTGGCCTCGACGCCTTCATCGTTTACACCAACCTCGTGCGGCCAAGCGCCGTGACCCATCTGACCGGCTTCACGCCGTATTGGTCCGAAGGATTGCTACTGGTGCCGATGACCGGGCGATTGGTTTTTGCCACCGCATTGTCGAACCGCGTGGCCGACTGGATACGGTCGACCAATCCGGTCAGCGAGGTGACCAGCACACCCAGGCCCGGAACGCTGCTGGGCGAACGGCTGGCCAAGGACACCGCTGTCAAACGGGTCGGTCTTCTTGAACTGGATGCCATGCCCTCGGAACTTGCGGACCATCTTGCGGCCGCCGCGCCAGCAGTCGAATGGATCGATGGAAGCGCTCTGTTCGCAACGCTCCGCCGCGGCGTCGATGCGGTCGAGCAGGCGATGCTGGCGCGTGCCGATGCGATTGCGGTCGCAGCGCTCGATCGGGTGAAAGAGGAAGCGGTTTCGGACGCTGGCGCTCTGGCTGGGCTGGTTGAAAAGAATGCGCGGCTGGCCGGCGCCGAAGAGGCGTATATCGCCGTCGCGCCCGATCTCGCCGCCGACCGCCGGTTCAACCGCATCTCGAAGCCCACGCCGCTGTCGGATCGTTTCGCGGTTCGGGGATCGGTCTCGTACAAGGGGAGCTGGGTTCGCCGCACGCGGACGTTTGCCGCGGACGACGCCACTCGACGCGCCAACGTGTGGTTCGACGATCTCGTCCGCAAGATCGACGCGGAAAGATCTTTCGCCGTGCAATTTGCGACTGGCGTCAGTGCATTGCCCGGCGCAACGATCGAAAGCTGGATGGCCGAAAGCTGTGTCGGCAGTTATCCGCTTTCCGTCGTTGCTTCGTCTCGCTTACCCACAAGCGACACGCCAATCGCCGGAAGTTTTTACGTGCTGACCGCCGAACTGCTGCTCGATGGTCGACGCTGGATCGGCAGCGCGCCGCTGATCGTCGGCAGGCCCTCGCTTTAGCTCCTCCTTGCCGCGGCTACATGCCGGCCTTCACTGGCAGGAACTGCGTGGTGAACATCACCTTGTCCTCCGGGATTTCCTTCAGCAGGCCCATCTCGAGGAACGACTGCTTGAGCACGGTGACCGCCTTCGGATCGAAGCTGAGGTCGGTGTTGAACACGCTCATCTGCTCGTCGTAGGCGCGCGCGGCGGTGGCCGGGCTGATGTTGACCACCTTCGACGTGATCTCGACCGCCTTGGCCTTGTTGGCCTTCATGAACGCGATGGTGTCCTGCCAGCCTTGCAGGAACGCCTTCACCGCCTGCGGGCGCTTGGCGATCACGTCGTCGCGCACGAAGAACACGTGGGTGATGAAATGATCGACGAACGGCGCGGCGCCGGTGATGACGCGCCACTCCTTGGCCTCTTCGAGGTGATAGCCGACCTCCAGCGCGCCGATGTAGCCGTCGATCTGGCCGGTCTTGATCGCGGCGCGGGCGGGGGGCATGCCGCCGATCGGCACCGTGGTGATGCCGGCCGGGCCCCAGCCCTTGAGATGGTTGATCCGCTTGCCGATCCAGTCGGTCAGCGAGCCGACCGTGGTGACGCCGAGCTTCTTGCCCTTGAGATCGTCCACGGTCTTGATCGGCGAATCGTAGCCCACCATCACGGCCATGTTGCGGGGAATGCCGGCCATCGCCCCGACCGCCTTCGCCGGCACGCCCTTGACCATGAAGGCCATGCCGGGTCCGCTGCCGATGCCGACGTCGATCGAGTCGGAGGTCAGCCCCTGCTGCATCCGGGCGTCGCCGTTGAATGCCGATGCTTCGATCTCGACACCGTGTTTGGCGAAAATGCCGGTCTGGATGCCGACGTCGAGCGGGCTGAAGGTCCAGGCGAAGGCCACCGCCTTGCCGACGCGCAGCTTCTCGGCGGCGCTCGCAGGCGCGACCAGCGCCGCAACGGCAACCACAGCAACGCCGCTCAAAATGGCTCGGGCAGTGCGAAACATGGCGTCCTCCCTGGGGCCGTCGAGACGCGGCCGTTGCCGGAAATCATCGCAGAAATGCCCCGCTGTTGCCATGCGTCATTCCGGGGCAGCCCGAAGGGCCGAACCCGGCAATCCAGGGCCACGCGCAGAATCTTTGTCTCTGGATTCCGGGCTCGCGAGCTTCGCTCGCGCCCCGGAATGACAGCGGAGATGGCGAGGCAGCCCCTTCAAACCGGACCCTTCATGCTCTAGAATCGCTGAATCAGCGGCCATATCCGGCGCGGCCGACCGCAAGGACATCGTGCCATGCACATCATCGACTCGCATTTCCATTGGTGGCCCCGGTCGGTCTTCGACAAGCTCTGCAAGCGCGGCGACTTCCCCAAATCGCGGGTCAACCAGCGCGGCGGCTACGACTACATGCGCCGGACCGAAAGCGGCCAGCATCTCAACTCCTGGGCCGAGTGGTTCGATCTCGACAAGCAGTTCGAATACATGGACTCGCTCGGCCACCGCGTCGACGTGGTGTGCTCGATCGGGCCGTTCTCGGTTTCGTTCTCCGACATGCCGGTGGAGGAGGGGCGCGACTACGCGCTGATGTGGAACGAGGAGATGTCCGCCGCGCAGAAGAAATATCCCGGCCGGCTGTGGGCGAGCGCCGCGGTGCCGCTGCAGGACACGCGCGTCGCGATCGAGGTGGTCGACGACGCGGTCAACCGGCTCGGCCTGATGGGCGTGAACCTGCCCGGCAGCGTCGGCGAGGACGCGCGGATCGACGCCGAGCGGCTGATGCCGTTCTACGCGCATTGCGAGAAGCTTAGGCTTCCGCTGTTCCTGCATCCGACCGACGTGATCTTCCAGGACATGCTCGACGGCTACGACGGCGCGCTGCACCTCAGCCTCGGCCGCGTCATCGAGGTCTCGGTCGCTGCGATGCGGCTCATTCTCTCCGGCACCATGGAGCGCCATCCGGATCTGAAGATCGTGCTGTCGCACACCGGCGGCGCGCTGCCCTACCAGGCCGGCCGCATGGACAAGAACTCCAAGGCCGCCAAGCTCCCGCGCCCGGTCACCGACTACATGAAGCGCATGTTCACCGACACGGTGTCGCCGCACGCCGAGGGCATGCAGTTCGCGGTCGACTATTTCGGCATCGACCGCGTGATGTACGGCACCGACTATCCGTGCTGGGACCCGGCGGCGTGCCTGAAGCTGCTGGAAGACGTGCGGCTCACCGACGCCGACAAGCAGAAGCTGTTCTACGACAACGCGCGGCGCATCCTCGGATTGAAGGACCCTGTGTTGGCGCAGGTGGCGAAGCGCGAGCCCGCGCTGGTGTAGCAAACTCCGCTGTCGTCCCCGCGTAGGCGGGACCCATCGTCCGACAAACGCCGACCGTGGCCCTGGGTCCCCGCCTTCGCGGGGACGACAGTGGTGCTTGGGGCTCGCGCCGGGTACGGCATCATCTCGTCACAGCCGCCTGACCCGCGCCGTCGGCTCGGGCGGCGCCTCGCGAACCGGCGCAACCGGCGCGGCGTTCGCCGCGTCCATCGTCTCCATCCGCTCTTTTGTTTTCAGATAACTCTCCAGCCGCGCGAGCCCGCCGGCACGGATCGCCTCGCTCGACCGCGTGTCCTTCGACGCCAGGATCATGCCGCGCACGTATTCCTTGACGGGTTCGGGCGTCGCTCGCCATTTCGCCTGGTAGCAAGCGTGCATGTCGTCCGCGCAGCTATGCTTACGCCGGCACAGTGGCTTCTCGCAGGTCCTCCAGAACCCCATCATGTTGTTGAACCGGCGCTTCTGCGCGTCGTCCCGGCGCCACTGCCTGACGCCCGCCGCGTATTGCTCGGGCGTTTGCCAGTCGCGGCGCGTCACCTTGGTCTGAAACATCGTGTCTCCTGGTTGTTTGGAAATAGGCACACCGGTTCATTGCCGCGGCGCATTCGCGCCCGGCTTTTGAGGCAGTCACCCCCCAAAATTGTGAGGGGGGCGGAGCGCCGACAGACGCTTGGGGCTTTGCCCCGCCCGGACCGTTGCGCCGGTCCGGAACACGCTTGCGAGGCGTGTCTGAGTCCTGTTGCGCCGGGACTCTCGCCTCTCGGCGCTCCACCGCGGCGTTTCGTGAGGGGCTTGCGCCGTCTCACTGACCTCGGGCCGCGCTTGCGAACGAAGATCGAGCAGGACCTTCGCCGTCCAGCCGGCTCCCGGCACACGGATCGTAGTGTCCGTAGGGCGGGGCCCCGAGGCCTCCCGGGAGCCGGCTGGCTAGGCCGAACCCGCGGGCGCCACATCCTGCTCCGATCAACAAGCGCCACCGGTTGACGCCCCTCATCGAACAGGATGTAGGTATATTATCGGTATATTGTACTTGCCGTACCCAATGCGGTACGGTCGGGCGGGGTTGATTGAATGGCCCCCCGTAGTCACCCGGTTGTCGATTGGTATCGCCTCAAGCGGCGCTGGCGTGCGGAACGCTGGAAAGGCTCTCGGATGACCATCTGCATTGCCGGAGTTTGTGAATTCAACGGCAGAAAGGGCGTCATCCTTTGCGCTGATTACCAGGGAACGAGGGGCGAATATCTAAAGGCCGAGGACACCTACAAGCTTTGGCACTTTCACGGGGGCCAAGGGATTACGTGCTTTGCTGGTGACGCGGTCGCAGGTCGGGAATTTGTGCGACGGCTGACAACGGCGACATGGCCTGCACCCGGTTTCGTTGACACCCGCCTAAGCTAATCCCGCCTGCCGTTCGAACTCCATCGGGCTCATATAACCGATCGTAGAGTGTCGGCGCTTGGGATTGTAGAAGCGCTCAATGTAGTCGAACACGTCAGCTCTGGCCTCG
>CAMDFO010000045.1 GCA_945897515.1 Rhodoplanes serenus
GGCAAGCGCCACCTTTGCCTTGAAGGCCGGTGTGTGGTTCCGGCGCGGTCGTCGGTTCATGGTCTCTCCTGATTCGCAGGCCACAGCGTGCCCGCCGTCAGGCAGAAACTCCACTTATCGTCCTGTGCAGATTTCCGGGACCGGCTCTGGGAGCCCACTGCTGCCTTGAAGAGGCGCTATTCACATATTGTTGCCGATTATCTCTGCGTCATTGGAGCCACCGCTCTCTTCTCCATGTGTGCATACATGGTGATGAATGACGTAAGTTTTTTTGAACGCGAGTGGTCGCTTACGCGTTTCTCATTCGGCATAATCATGAACCTTGCGGTTTTTCTAGGCGGACTTGTTCTGATGTCTTCACTGGCAGGCGACGAACGGAGAAAGCCGCAATGAGCTCCAAAAAATCGGCCTCCGTTTCGAAAGCTGCGAATTGGTTCATTCAGAGAATTGAGGTGCTTGGCCTTTTCTATTATGTAATCGTGATCGCGACCACATTATATTTCAGCATCTACAATCGCGAAACCGAAATACTTATTATGACTGGATCGCTAGTTGCGTTTGTTGCGTCGTTGGCGCCAAGCTACCTTAGACGTGATGATTGATTTCTAGACCGGCTTGAAGCTGCGATCGAGCGCGACGTCGATCAGCACCGGCACGTTGTCCTTCAGTCCCTTGGCGATCAGGTCGGTCGCCTCTTTCACGGTCTTGGCGCTTGCACCTTCGATGCCGAGCGAGCGCGCCAGCCCGACGAAATCGATCGCCGGGTCGTTCAATTCCATGCCGACGAAGGTGTCGGCCTGCTCGGCCAAGCCGCGCATGGCGACGATGCGCTGCTTGAGGATGCGATAGCTGGTGTTGTTGAAGATCACCCACACGACAGGGATCTTGTAGCGCGCCGCGGTCCACAGCGCCTGCACGGTGTACATCGCGCTGCCGTCGCCAACCAGCGCCACCACCGGCCGGTCGGGCAGCGCGAGCTTGGCCCCGATCGCCGCCGGCAGGCCCCAGCCGATGCCGCCGCCGCGCAACGCGAAAAAGCTCTGCTCGTCGTCGCTGGCGATCAGCGAGCGCGCGCCGGGTGCGGACGACAGGATTTCCTCGATCACCACCGCATTCTTCGGCAGCATCGCACCGATGGCTTCGAGCAGCGCCAGCGGCTGCACCGGAACCTTGTCGGCAAGCGAGCGGGCCTTCGCCCGGAACGCCTCGCGCTCGGCGAGCGTGGCTTCGCTCGCGGATTTGAGCCGCGCCCTGGCTTCGCTCCGCGCGCCGGCAGTCATGCGGGTGCCGATGGCGGCTGTGATGTCGGGCAGTGTG
The DNA here is from genome assembly GCA_945897515.1 of Rhodoplanes serenus. Lineage (GTDB taxonomy): Bacteria > Pseudomonadota > Alphaproteobacteria > Rhizobiales > Xanthobacteraceae > Z2-YC6860. The sequence goes on from CAMDFO010000045.1 coordinate 1,318, forward strand.
CCCTTCGGGTCGCCGAAGATGCCGACCTGCGCCGGATAGTTCTTGCCGATCTGCCAGGGGTCGGTGTCGAGATGGATGAGCGGCAGCCCCGGCGGCATCGGGTCGATCGCGGACGGCAGCGACAGCGTGAACAGGTCGCCGCCGACCGAGAACAGCACGTCGTGCTGGTCGAGCACGTCGCGCACGCCCTTCTGGGTGCGGGTCATCGAGCCGCGGAACAGCGGGTGGGAGGCCGGGAACGACGCGGTGTTCGGTACGAACTCGGTGTAGACCGGCGCGCCGATCAGCTCGGCGAGCGCGACCAGCTCGGCATGCGCCCGGCTCTGCGCCACCGCGTCGCCGGCGATGATCACCGGGCGTTTCGCGTTGGCGAGAAGTTCGGCTGCGGCCGCGACGGCGTCGGCGTCGCCGCGCAGCCGCGGCGCGATGCGCGTCGGCGTCAGCAGGTCGATCTCGGCTTCGTTCTTGAGGATGTCGCCCGGCAGCGAGAGAAACACCGGCCCCATTGGGTGCGCCAGCGCGGTCTTGGCGGCGCGATGCACGTAGCGCGGCAAATCCTCCAGGCGGTGCACCTCGGCAGCCCATTTGGTGAACGGCCGCGCCAGGGTCGGCAGGTCGCCGGTCAAGATCGGCTCGGTGACGACGTATTCCAGGTCCTGCTGGCCGGCCGTGACCAGCACCGGCGCGTTCGCCTTCATGGCGTCGTACATCATGCCCATGGCGTTGCCGAGGCCCGGCGCGACATGGAGGTTGAGCACCGCGAGCTTGCCGGAGGCCTGGGCGTAGCCGTCGGCCATCGCCATCAGCGCGGCTTCCTGCAGGCCGAGGATGTAGCGGATATCGTGCTCGACCGCGAACGCGTCCATCAGCGGCAGCTCAGTGGTGCCCGGATTGCCGAACACGATCTCGACGCCCTCCTGCTTGAGCAGTTCGAGGAAGGCGCGTTTGCCGGACATCACGGGCACGAGGAACTCCAATATTTGCGGATTAACGTCGGCTAGATGAGTCGGAGCGTTGCGCCGCATTCAATGTCACCCCCGGGCTTGACCCGGGGGTCCATGAGATGGCGCAACGAGAATAATCGTATGTCTCGCGCTCGTGGAAGGATCGTATGGATTGCCGGGTCAAGCCCGGCAATGACAACCGAGAGAGCACGATTGCCGCTACCATCGTTTATGCCCTGCGTCACATCGCTTCCGGGCGGTGGCCGTGCGACGGTGCGGGCGTGCCCGGCGTGAGCGACACGTGGGAGTGGTTGCACACCCACGGCGCTCCGACCGACGGCCGCTGAAGCGTCACCGTGGCGCGGCCGATGCGCTCGAATTTCGATCCGTCCTTGTGGATGCCGGTGGAGCGGAAGATCGAGGCGCCCATCGCCATCAGCCGGTCCGGCGAGACCACGACTTCCAGCGTGGACAGGTCGTAGAAATAGTCCTCGATGGTCGGCCAGATCGCGCGCCACTGGTCGCGCTCCAGCGCTTCGCGCGAGGTTACCATCTGGACCTTGGAGCCGAAGGCGATGGCGTCCTCGGTGAACATGCCGCGCACCGCCTTGAAGTTCACCGCCCCGACCCGGTCGCCCCAGGTCTGGAACCAATCGGTAATCGAGCGCCGATCCTCGTCCGCAACCGCCAGTCGCTTCATTTCGTCCTCTTATTCCCACTGCCGCCCAAGCGTAGCCCGCACGGGGAGAAGCGCAATCCGGGGATCGCAGAAATGCCGCACCCGGATTTCGCTTGCGCTCCATCCGGGCTACGGTTCGAGCATGAGCAAGATCGACCGCCAGGTGGCTTTCACCGGCACCAAGGACGTGGCCGAGGCGCTGCAATTCGACGTGCCGCGGCTGGAGGCCTATCTGCGCGACCACGCGCCGGGCTTTGCCGGGCCGCTCACCGTGCGGCAGTTCAAGGGCGGCCAGTCGAACCCGACCTACATGCTGGAGACGCCGGGGCGGAGCTACGTGCTGCGACGAAAGCCGCCCGGCAAGCTGCTGCCGTCGGCGCACGCCGTCGACCGCGAGTTCCGCGTCATCCGCGCGCTGCATGCCCAGGGCTTTCCGGTCGCCGAGCCGGTGCACTTTTGCGCCGACGAGAGCGTGGCCGGCACGGCGTTCTACGTCATGGGTTTCGTCGCCGGCCGGGTGTTCTGGAATCCCGAGATGCCCGGCTCCAATCCCGACGAGCGCACGGCGGTCTACGACGCGATGAACGCCACGCTGTCGCGGCTGCATTCGTTCGATCCGGCGGCGATCGGCCTTGCGGATTTCGGCCGCGGCGAGAACTACGTGGCGCGCCAGGTCGAACGCTGGTCGAAGCAGTACCGCGCCTCGCAGACCCAGGAGATCGACGCCATGGAGCGGCTGATCGAATGGCTGCCGGCGAACCTGCCGCCGCCGCAGCCGTCGCGGCTGGTGCACGGCGACTACCGGCTCGACAACATGATTCTGCATGCGACCGAGCCCAAGGTGCTGGCGGTGCTGGACTGGGAGCTGTCCACGCTTGGCGATCCGCTCGCCGATTTCACCTACCATCTGATGCAATGGCACATGCCGCCTGAGGACACCGGCGCCGGCACCGGCTCGCTGGTCGGCTTCGATCTCGATGCGCTCGGCATTCCGACGCTCGCGGAATACGTCAACGATTATGTGATGCGCACCGGTCTCGATCCGCGGCCGTGCCTCGCGGTGTATCTCGCCTACAATTTCTTCCGCATCGCGGCGATCCTGCAAGGCATCGCCGGCCGGGTGCGCGACGGTACCGCGACCAACGAGCACGCCGCCGCCAAGGCGCAGATGGTGCGGCCGCTCGCCGAGACCGCATGGCGCTTCGCCCGCGAGGCCGGTGCGTGAAGAGCGTCGCGCTGGCGCTCGGCGGCGGCGGGGCGCGTTCGCTGGCGCATATTCCGGTATTGGAGGCGCTCGACGAGCTTGGCATCCGTCCCGTAGCCATTGCCGGCGCGTCGTTCGGCGCGGTGATCGCCGCCGCCTACGCCGCCGGCATGAGCGGCAAGGCGATCCGCCGCATCGCCATCAATACGGCGCACGACCGGGCGGCGATCTGGGCGAAACTCCTGGCCGCGCGTGTCGGCGGGCTGGCGGACTGGCTGTCGAGCCCGCTCGGCAATCCGCTGCTGCTTGACGCGGAGAAGTTCTGCTCGGGCTTTCTTCCATCGGATATTCCGGACGACTTCGCTTCGTTACGCGTGCCGCTGACCGTGGTGGCCACCGACCTATACGGGCGCGGCGAGGCCGTTCTGACCTCCGGCGCATTGAAGTCCGCGTTGGCCGCGTCCATCGCGATCCCCGGCCTGATGCGGCCGATCGAACGCGAGGGCCGCGTGCTGGTCGACGGCGCCGCGGTCAACCCGCTGCCGTTCGATCTGCTGCGCGGCAAGGCCGATGTGGTGGTCGCCGTCGACGTGTCGATCGGACCGGGCGAGCCGCGCGGCGTGCCGGAGCCGTGGGAGGCGCTGGCCGCGACCATGCAGGTGATCGGCCACGGCATCCTCATGCGCAAGCTCGCCGATGGACGGCCCGACCTGTTGCTGCGGCCCAACGCCGATGCATTCCGGCTGCTGGATTTCTTCCTCGCCAGCGCGATCCTGCGCGCCGCCGACCCGATCAAGGCGCAGGTGAAGGAGAAGCTCGCCGCGCTGCTGCACACAAGCCAGGCGTGATCGCCGCTATCCGCCGGATTGCCAATTCGAGATCAGTTCGCTCGGATGGATCAATTGAAGGATGTTCAGCGCGAGGTTGTCGCGGATCGTGAACAGGGCAAGCAATTCCATTGCCAGCACGAGCACGACGATAGACCAGACCGGCAACAACCGCGCGAGCCCGAATCCCAAGGCAGCGGCTAGCGTGTCGGAAACGGAATTGACGATGCTGTCGCCGAAATAACCCCTGGCCAACGCGGTCTGGCGATAACGGTCCATGATGAACGGCGTGTTTTCCAGCACTTCCCAGGCGACCTCGAGGCCGATTGCGATTGCAAATCGCAACCAGATCGGCAGCCCGGGAGCGATCAGCCAAAGCAGCAGGTAGAAGCCGAAGCCGTGAATCGCATGCGAATAGGTGTACCAGTCGGTGAGGTGTTGCGAGGTTTCGGCGCTGGAAGCGAGGCCGTGCCACAGCTTCACGCTGCCGCAGGCGCAGATCGCCGGATGGCCCATCGCCAGCAGCGCGGTCGACTGGATGGCGATGAAGCTGCCTGCCAGGATGAGGGCCATTCGGGACCCATCGCGGCTTCGTTGCGAAGCGGCGGTCATGTGGCTGCGGAGGAAAAGACGCGTGGCATGGTCACAGTGATCGCATAGTAAACCCAGTGCACGATGTACGAATAGGCAAGCCCGTTCGGTACGCGCAAAATCAGAAACGGGAACAGCAGGCCGAAGGCCGCCGCAGCCACCATGAACCGGACGACGTATCCGAACGGCACCCCGCCAAAGGCGAGCAGAATGTGCGTCCCGCCGAACAGCACGGCACAATACATCGAGATTTTTCGGAGTTCATAGCGCTGTGCCGACAGCACCAGGACCAGCGCCACGACAAGAAGCTGCTGAAACAGGATTTCGACGGATTTCGGTAGAAAATACCAGGGTGTGGCGATAGCGACGTCCGGCGGATTCCAGGGCTGTATCCATTTTGTCGGTGGCAGCAGCGGCAGCAGGTAGGCCGCGAACAGCGTGCAACCCGCGAATGCAAGGCACCAGACGAGATAGCTCGCGAGCCTGCGCTCGAACGTGGCCCACCGGCTGTAGAGCGGCCAGAACGTGATGACGGCGACCCCCGTCCAGAATACGTAGTACAGGGCGATCGCAATGGAGCCGGCGTTGTAGCTGGGATCCAGTCCGAGCGCTGGAAACAGCAGATAATAGCCAAGGTCCGAAACGATCCATATCGACGCAATCTGCGCCAGCGTACCCATCAGCTGCAGCTTCTGCGGGTCCTGGATTCCGATGGAAAATCGATTGGACATTCATCACCGCGAAGCGCTGCACGAAAGAAGGGCGAAGTTCGAGCCCATAGATATACCTTAGACGCGAGGCCTATTGATCCAACGCAACGACCGGGATGGTCCCATCTGGGAATCACAATGCCATGGTGAGCACCGGCATCAATCCCAATCCGAAGGCTTGCTCATGAGCCAGCAAGACTGGTTGCCGCCCGCGGTTCGCGCCTCCGGTGTCGAGCGCAGGCTGAAGGCGGGCCAAGCGCTGTTCCGCATGGGACAATCCCCCGTCGGCCTCTATGAGTTGGTGAGCGGCAGTGTGCGGCTGGTGCGGGTCGATTCCAGCGGTCGGGAGGCCGTTCTGTTCACGGCCGGCGCCGGGGACACCATCGCCGAAGCATCGCTGTTCTCGTCCAGCTATCACTGCGATGCGATTGCCACCACGAACTCAGTCGTCCGGCTCTATTCCAAGCCCGCAATCATCGCCGCGTTCGAGCGCGATCCCAAGGCGTCGCAGGCCTTCATGGCGGTGCTGGCTCGCCGGATCATGAACCTGCGCACCCGGCTTGAGCAGCGCAACATCCATTCGGCGCGCGATCGCGTCCGGCACTTTCTCACCGTCAACGCGGGGGCTGACGGGCGCACGGTCGTGTTGCCGGGGACGGTCAAGGACCTCGCCGCTGACCTTGGCCTGAGTCACGAGGCGCTGTACCGGACACTGTCTGAAATGGCGGCGGAAGGTGAAATCGAACGGCTGAAAGGCCGCATCCGCCTGACGTCTTGAGGCCTATGATCCAGATCATAGGCAAAACGCGGGCGCGGGCCTATTTAAGATCGGGGGCGCGCAAGACCAACGAGGTTGTCATGTCCCCATCGTCATCGAAGACCGGCCTGGCCGGCGTGAGTGCCCGCAGCAAGATTATCGGCGTTACAGTCGCGGCTGCCGTAGCGGGCGGCCTGGCCACCTATGCCGTTACGGCCATGTCGGCCGAACGGGGCATGCACGCCGGTCCTGCGTCCATGCATGGAGCGGGACCCCACGGCATGGGACCCGGCATGCGAGGCATGGGCCCGATGGGTCCAGGCATGATGGGCCGGAGCATGGATTCCCAAACCCAAGAGGAACTGGGCATCATCCATGAACTGCTGGTCAACCATGACCGCATCACCCGCACGGTGACGAACCTGCCGGACGGGATCCGCACTGTGACGGAGTCGGACGATCCGCAGATCGCGCAATCGATCAAGACTCACGTTGCGACGATGGGACAGCGCGCCCGGGCGGGCAAAGCGATGAACTTGCCGATCGAGAGCGCTGCGTTGCGCGCGATCTATCAGCACAAGGACAAGATCAAGACCAGCGTCGAGGTCACGGCCAAGGGCGTTGTGGTCGTCCAGACCTCGACGGATGCCGCAGCCGTCGCCGTGCTTCAGGAGCACGCCGCCGAAGTCACCGAACTGGTCAAAGGCGGCATGGAAGTGCTGCACAGCGCCATGATGCGCAACCACGGCGGTATGATGCGCGGCGGCATGACGCACCGATAGCCGAACTTGGGTTGTTGGCCGGCGCGTTGAGGTCTATCGCCGCGCCCTGAAGAATTCGCGCAGCAGCGCCGCCGATTCGGCTTCGCCGAGCCCGCCGTAGACCTCGGGCCGGTGGTGGCAGGTGCGCGAGTCGAAGAACGCCACGCCGTGCTCGACCGCGCCGCCCTTGGGGTCGCCGGCGCCGTAATAGAGCCTCCGGATGCGGGCGAACGAGATCGCCGCCGCGCACATCGCGCAGGGTTCGAGCGTCACGTAGAGGTCGCACTCGGGGAGCCGCTCGGAGCCGAGCACGGTCGCCGCGTGGCGGATCGCCAGCATTTCGGCATGCGCGGTCGGGTCGTGGTCGGTCAGCGTGCGGTTGGCGGTCTCGGCGATCACGATGCCGTCGCGCACGATCACGCAGCCGACCGGCACTTCGCCCGCGGCCTGCGCCGCCTGCGCCAGTTCGAACGCGCGGTCCATGAAAGAGGGCAAGCTTGCGCTCCGTCCGGGACACGGTCCCGCATCTCTGCTATCAGGCCGGCACCTTAACGATCACGGACCCGATGACCAAGGACTCCGACCCCCGGCAACAAGTTCCGCACCGCGGCCGCAAGTTCCGCGGCAAGCGGCTCAAGACCGCGCTGCCACGGCCTGCGCCGGTCGATGTGCTGCCGGAGCGGAAGGGAACCGAGCGCATCGCCAAGGCGATGGCGCGCGCCGGCGTGGCCTCGCGCCGTGAGGCCGAGGCCTGGATCGCGGCCGGGCGGGTCGCGGTCAACGGCGCGGTGATTTCCTCGCCCGCACTCAACGTCACGCCGGCCGACAAGATCGCCATCGACGGCCAGCCGATGCCGACGCGCGAACGCACCCGGCTTTTTCTCTTTCACAAGCCGCGCGGCCTCGTCACCACCAGCGCCGACACCCATGACCGCCCGACCATTTTCGGCGCGCTGCCGAAGGGCCTGCCGCGGCTGATCAGCGTCGGCCGGCTCGATCTCAACACCGAAGGGCTGATCCTGCTGACCAACGACGGCGGGCTCGCCCGCGCGCTGGAGCTGCCCGCCACGGGCTGGCTGCGACGCTATCGGGTGCGCGCGCACGGCAAGGTGACGCAGGCGCAGCTCGACGGCCTGCGCAACGGCATCGAGGTCGACGGCGTCCAGTATGGCGCGATCGAGGCCACGCTGGAGCGCGAGCAGGGCGCCAACGTTTGGCTCAGCTTCGCGATGCGCGAAGGCAAGAACCGCGAAATTAGGAACGTGATGCGGGCGCTTGGCTTGCAGGTGAACCGCCTGATCCGGGTGTCGTATGGGCCGTTCCAGCTCGCCGAACTGCCGGACGGCGCCATCGAGGAGGTCAAGACCCGGGTGCTGCGCGAGCAGCTCGGCGAGCGGATCGCGGCGCTCTCGGGCGCGGATTTCTCCGGGCCGGTCACGGAACGCGAGATTGCAGAGTCGCACGCCCAGCCCTCTCGCCGTCATTCCGAGGTACGAGATGCGCAACGGCGTCCTTCGAAGGTCGGAGGCGCAGCGCGGGGCGGCGAACGCACCGGCAAGCGCAATGAGAAAGCGGCGCCGCAACGCGATGCGAAGCTGCATCGTCACAAGACGGATCGGAAACCTCGTCGCAACGACCGAGGAGACGCCGTGGCGCCTCCGCGCGAGGAGAAGAAAATCCCGCCGCGCAGCCGCCGGCAGCCGCACCGCGGCCGGCACGGATCGGGACCGCGGCCGTCGCGGCCCAAAGTCCACTGATGCGCGTCGTCGGCGGGCGCTTCCGCGGGCGCAACATCGCCGCGCCGAAGTCGCAGGCGATCCGGCCGACCGCGGACCGGCTGCGCGAGTCGCTGTTCAACATTTTGATGCACGCCTACGGCAATCCGCTCGAAGGCGCGCGCGTGCTCGACCTGTTCGCCGGCACCGGCGCGCTCGGCATCGAGGCCCTGTCGCGCGGCGCGGCGTTCGCGCTGTTCGTCGATGACGGCGCGGAGGCGCGCGCGCTGCTGCGCGAGAACGTCGAGGCGTTGGGGCTCGGAGGATCGAGCAAGGTGTTTCGCCGCGACGCGACCAAGCTTGGACCGGTCGCGCCGCTGGAGCCGTTCGGGCTGGTGTTTCTCGATCCGCCCTACGGCAAGGGACTTGCGGAGCAGGCGTTTACATCCGCGCGCGACGGCGGATGGCTGACCGCGGATGCTTTGGTCGTGGTGGAAGAAGCCGCGGAGGCGGGTTTCAAGCCGCCGGACGGATTCGAGGAGCTGGAGCGGCGGGATTACGACGACACGCAGTTTGTGTTTTTGCGGAGGCAATGAGTCCGTGAACCACTCCGCCGTCATCGCCGGGCTTGTCCCGGCGATCTCGACTAGGTGAGCACAGTGCCCTGATAATCGAGATGGCCGGGACAAGCCCGGCCATGACGAGGATGGAGGTGCGCTATTTCGCGGTAGAGGATCAATCCATGCTGATCCCGGCAGCCTTGATCACCTTGCCCCACTTGTCGATGTCTTCCTTCAGCATCTTGGAAAGATACTCCGGCGAGCGCTGATCCGGCGGCACGATCTCGAGACCGAGATCCTCCAGCTTCTTGCGGACGTCGGGCCGCGCGATCATGTCCTGCAGCGCCTTGTTCATCTTCTGCACGATCGGCTGCGGCGTTCCCTTCGGGAAGAAGAAACCGTTCCACACCGTGGCCTCGACACCGGCAATCCCCTGTTCGCCGGTGGTCGCGAGATCGTTGATGATCGGCACGCGCTTGGGCGACATCACCGCGACGCCCTTCACGCTGCCGCCCTTGGCCTGCGCGGCGCCGGTCTGGATGGTGTCGCACATGTAGTCGATGCGTCCGCCGATCAGGTCCTGCATCACGGCGCCGGCGCCGCGATAGGGCACGTGGGTGATGTTGACGCCGATCACGGTGTTGAACAGCGCGCACGGCAGATGCGTGCCGGAGCCGACGCCGGCGGAGCCGTACTGCATCTTGGCCTGGTTCGCCTTCGCGTAGGCGACGAACTCCTGCAGGTTGTTCACCGGCAGGTCCTTGCGTGCGACCAGGATACGCGGCGATTCCGAGACCAGCCCGATCGGCGTGAAGTCGGTGTTGGAATCGTAGGGCTTGTTCTTGTACAGCGCCTGGCTGTAGGCGTGGGTGCCGGTGTTGCCGATCATGAACAGGTAGCCGTCGGGCACAGCCTTGGCGACGCGCGCGCTGCCGACGGTGCCGGCGGCCGCGCCGACGTTTTCCACGATGATGGTCTGTCCGAGCAGCTCGCTCAGAACCGCCGCCTGCAACCGTGCGCTGGCGTCGATGCCGCCGCCGGGCGCGAACGGCACCACCAGCGTGATGTTCTTGGTCGGCCAGTTGGTCTGTTGCGCGCTTGCGCCCGCGGTCAAAGCGGCGAGCGCGGCAAACGCGCCGAACAGGGCCTTCGTCATCGTCATTGCAGACTCCTTGATGTGGACGTTTTTCAGCGGGTTTGGCTCGGGCATCAGTCGATGCTGATGCCGGCGGCCTTGATCGGGGCCGCCCATTTGTCGATCTCGGCCTGAACGAACTTGGCGAGGAATTCCGGCGACCGGCGGTCGGGCGCCGCGGGCGTCATACCGAGCTCGCGCAGGCGTTGCGGCACCGGAGCCATGGCCTGGGCGCGGACCACCGCATCATGAAGCTTCTGCACCACAGGCGCGGGCGTACCCTTGGGGGCGAACAGCGCGTTCCAGGTCGACGCCTCGAAATTAGCGAGGCCCTGCTCGTGCGCGGTCGGCAGGTTCGGCAGCACGGCCAGGCGCTGCGTCGCCAGCATCGCGATCGGCTTCACGGTTTCGCCGATGATGTGGGACATGGCGGTGGTGCTGTAGGGACACCAGTAGTCGATCCGGCCCGCGATCAGGTCGGTCATCGCGGGCGCGCCGCCGCGATAAGGCACGTGCGTGAGATCGACGCCGATAGCGGCGTTGAGCAGGATGCAGCCGAGATGCGTCGCCGAGCCGACGCCGGCGGAACCGTACTGCATCTTGGCGTGGTTCGCCTTCACGTAGGCGATGAACTCCTGGAGATTGGCGACTGGAAGGTCCTTGCGCACGATCAGCAGCAGCGGCTGATCGGCGACCATCGCAATCGGTGCGAAATCGGTCGCCGCATTGTAGAGTGGCTTCTTGTAGAGCGTCTGGTTGAAGGCGTGACTGCCCAGCGTACCGATGCCGAACGTGTAGCCGTCAGGCGCAGCCCTCGCCACGCGGTTGCCGCCGGTCATGCCGCCAGCGCCGGCGACATTCTCGATGATCACCGGTTGTTTCAACACCTCGGCGAGGGGCGGCGCGATGATGCGTCCCAGGATGTCGTTGCCGCCGCCGGCCGCGAACGGCACGACCATCGTCATCGGCCGGTTCGGAAAGTCCTGCGCCGCGGCGCTCGAGGCGAGTGCCAGCAGCGTGGCGATCGCGGCGAAGCTCGGCAGCCTGCGCGCGGCGGGCATCACTCCACCACCGCGCCGCTGGCCTTGATCGGCACCGCCCATCGCGCGATCTCATCCTGCACGAACTTGGTGAGATATTCCGGCGAACGGCGTTCCTTCGCGACCACCGTCACGCCGATGGTCTTGAAGCGCTCGATCACGGTCGGCGTGTCGATGGCGTCGCTCGACGCCTTGGCGAGGCGGTCGATGATTACCCGCGGCGTGCCCTTCGGGAACGAGAACGCGCCCCAAGCGCCACAGTCGATGCCCTTCATGCCCTCCGATTCGGAAGTGGGAACGGTTTCGAGTCCTGGCCCGACCTCCGGCCCAAGCAACGCGAACGCCTTCACGGTGCCGCCCCGGATTTGCGGCACCGCCGTCGAAATCTGCTCCGGCATGAAGTCCAGGCGTCCGCCGATCAGGTCCTGCATCGCAGGGCCGGCGCCGCGATACGGGATATGGGTGAGCTTGGTGCCCATCGCCTGATCCATCAGAATCCAACAGACGTGGCCGCCCGAGCCGACGCCGGCCGAGCCGTACTGCAGCTTGTCCGCGTTCGCCTTCACGTAGGCGACGAATTCCTTGAAATTGTTGGCCGGGAAATCCTTGCGTGCGATCAGCACCCGCGCCGAGTCGGTGTGGAGCGTAGCGTGCTCGAAGTCGGTGACCGGATTGTACTGCTGGCGCTTGTAGAGCGTCGGGTTCTGCGCCAGCACGGCACTTCCCGAGAGCAGAACGGTATAGCCGTCGGGCGCAGCCTTCGCGGCACGCGCCGCGCCGGTCTGACCGCCGGCGCCGCCGATGTTCTCGACGATGAACTGCTGGCGCAGCAACTCGCTGATCCGCGCAGCGATGATGCGGGTGACGGTGTCGACCGGGCCGCCGGCCGCGTAGGGCACGATCACGGTGACCGGCTTGTTCGGCCAGTCCTGTTGCGCGCTGGCCGGACCGACAAGGGCCAGCGTTGCGCCGGTCACGGCAGCCATCAACACGCGTCGCATCAGCGTTCTCCCCATTCCAATGTCATTAATCTCCGCCGCGGCGGGTTTATTCCGCCGTTCGAGGGCGGCGCGGTGTCATTGTCGCACGGCTCGGGCCTGGAGCAAGAGCTACCGCCGTCCAAACAGCCGCTCGATGTCCGTGAGCTTCAATTCGACGTAGGTGGGCCGGCCGTGGTTGCACTGTCCGGAGTTGGGCGTGACTTCCATCTCGCGCAGCAGCGCGTTCATTTCCTCGGGCTTGAGCCGGCGCCCGGCGCGAACCGAACCATAGCAAGCCATCGTCGCCGCGACGTGCAGCAGCCGGCGCTCCAAGGGCAGGGCCTCGTCCCACTCCGCCATGTGCTCGGCGAGATCGCGCAACAACGCCGCAGCGTCGATCTCGCCCAGCAGTGACGGCGTTTCGCGCACCGCCACGGCGCCCGGGCCGAACGGCTCGATCGCGAGGCCGTAACGCGACAGCTCGTCCGCGCGAGCGACCAAACGATCCACGTCGGCGCCGTCGAGTTCGACGACCTCAGGGATCAGCAGGATTTGCCGGGCGACGCCGGAGCGATCGAGCGCGGCCTTGAGCCGCTCGTAGACCAGCCGCTCATGTGCGGCGTGCTGGTCGACGATCACCAGTCCGTCGCGGGTCTGCGCCACGATGTAGGTATCGTGGACTTGCGCGCGCGCCGCGCCCAAAGGGCGGTCGAGCGCATCGGGCGCGGGCTCGGCGACCTCGACGCGCGCGGTGGCGGCGGCGTGGCCGACGTCGAATGCGGCCTGCGTGGCTTCGGCGAAGCCACCGGCGACGCTCCAGGTCGATGCGGGAACGCGCGGCGGAGGGCTGGGCTGGCCCGCGGCGCGGCGCCAATCGAAATTGCCGCGCCGTGGTAGCGCGTTGGGGCGGAACGCCGCGATGGTCGCGGTGCCGCCGTCGGTGGCGGCGCGTCCGCCTTCGCGCGCCAGTCCCTCTTTCAGAGCGTGCATCAGCAGCGAACGGATCAAGCCGGCATCGCGGAACCGCACCTCGGTCTTGGCCGGATGCACGTTCACGTCGACCTCGCGCGGCGGCAGCGTCACGAACAGCGCCACCACCGGATGGCGGTCGCGCGGCAGGTAGTCGGCATAGGCGCCGCGCACCACGCCGAGCAGGAGCTTGTCGCGGACCGGGCGGCCGTTGACGAACAGATATTGTCCCAGCGAGTTGGCGCGGCTGTGCGTCGGCAGCGCGGCAAAGCCTTCGACCGTGACGCCGTCGCGTTCGGCCTGCACCTCGACGGCATTGGCGCGGAACTCTGCGCCCAGCACATCGGAGAGACGCGCCAGCCGCCCGGCCGCGCCCGGCAGCGCCGCGGCCCAGGTCACCGGCGCGCGCTCCTCACCCGCGAGCGTGAAGGCCACGTCCGGGCGTGCCATGGCCAAGCGGCGGACCACGTCGCGAACCGCTTCGGCTTCGGTGCGATCGGTCTTGAGGAATTTCAGGCGCGCCGGCGTGGCATAGAACAGGTCGGTCACTTCGACGCGGGTGCCCTCGCTCAGCGCCGCTGGCTTGATGGACGATTTCTCGCCGCCGTCCACCGCGATAGTCCAGGCGTGCGGCTCGCCGGCGTGGCGCGTGGTTATGGCGAGCCGCGCCACTGAGCCGATCGAGGGCAGGGCCTCGCCGCGAAACCCGAGCGTGCTGATCTGCATCAGGTCGTCGCCGTCGAGCTTGGAGGTGGCGTGGCGCTCGACCGCGAGTTCGAGGTCGGCCGGCGGCATGCCGGAGCCGTCGTCGGTGACGCGGATCAGCCGCCGCCCGCCGCCGTCGGTCACGATCTCGATGCGGCTTGAGCCGGCGTCGAGCGCGTTCTCGACCAGCTCCTTGACCACGCTCGCCGGGCGTTCGACCACTTCGCCTGCGGCGATGCGGTTGACGGTGGTTTCCGGAAGCTGGCGGACGGGCATGGGCGGTTCGGACCGATTCGAGATCGGAACGAACCTATCGGGGCAATGCGACAGCCGCGAGGCCAAGCACGAAACTGCCCCCGCTATTTGCCATTCCACAGTTGTCGTCCCCGCGAAGGCGGGGACCCAGAGCCACGGGTCCGGTGATAAATTTGAAGCCTGGGTCCCTGCCTTCGCGGGGACGACAGCGGAGTGTGACGCGCCTACTGCGCCACCGTCCGAGCGCGCTCGATCACGTCCTTGGGCGTGGCATAGACCCGCTCCAGGAGCTTGTGGATGTGCTCGCCGCCGAGGTGCTGCACCTCGATACCCATCTTTTCGGCCTCGGCGAGATACGCCGGGTCCTTCAAGGTCTTCTCGAACGCGTCGCGCAGGGCGCGCACGCGGTCGGCCGGCACGTCGGGCGGCGCGAAGAACGGCCGGCCCATCTCCTGCGGCGCAAACAGGAACTCGAACACCTTGCGGTCCTCCGGGGTGCGCGCGTGATCGATGATCGCCGGCACGTGCGGCAGGTCCGGGTGCTTCTGCATCGAAATCTGGAACAGGATGTTGACCTTCTTGTCGCGCAGCCAGTCGGCCTTGCGCAGCTTCACGAAGGTCCAGCCGATGCCGCAGAAGCCCTGCGTCTCGCCGCGCTCCATCGCGAGGATCAGCTCCGAGCTGCCGTGATAGCCGAGCACGACCTTGAACTTGGTGCCGGCGAGCTTGTTCGCGGCCTTCGGAAACACGACCTCGGTCGCGTCCGCGCCGGAGCCGCCGACGATCAATTCCTTCTCCATCGCCTCCTGCAGCGTCTTCACCGGCGCGGTGTGCCATGCCACGCAGGTCGTGTACTCGACGTTGGCGGTGCCGAGCCAGTTGAACTTCTGCGCGTCGAAGCGCGCCTGCTTGTTGCCGAGCAGCGGCTCGATCGCGGCGGTGCGGCCGGTGGTGGCGAACACCGTGCCGTCGCGCGCCGCGGTGTTGTAGATGTGGTTGGCAACCACGAGCCCACCGGCGCCGGGCATGTGCTGCATGATGAAGTTGGGGCTGCCCGGCAGGTGCTTGCCCATGTGACGGGACAACGCCTGGGCATACAGGCTCGAACTGCCGCCGGGCGTGAAGCCGACCATGATGGTGACGGTCTTGCCGCGGTAGAAATCGGCGACGGCATTCTGCGCGGCGCATTCGATCGCCGAGGCGCACAGCGTGGATGCAGCGAGCATCAGGACGCGGGCACGGATCATGGCGTTCCCCCTTTTGGTTGGGGCAATCCTAATCCGAATCCGGCCGGGTCCGGCGCAGGTTTTTGATGCCGGAGCGCAGCTTTTTGCCCTCGATGCGGCGCTGCTTCGACGCCTTGGTCGGCTTGGTGGCGCGGCGCGGCGTCGGGCGCACGGCGGCCTCCTGGATCAGCGCGACCAGCCGGTCCAGCGCCTCGGCGCGGTTGCGCTCCTGGGTTCGGTGGTTCTGCGCCATCAGCACCAGCACGCCGTCCTTGGTTACGCGGCGGCCGGCGAGCCGCATCAGCCGCAGCGCCACGTCGTTCGGCAGCGACGGCGACCGCCGCACGTCGAATCGCAATTGCACGGCGGTGGAGAGCTTGTTGACGTTCTGCCCGCCCGGCCCCGACGAGCGCACGAAGCTTTCATCAAGCTCGGACTCGTCGATGCTGATGCTATCGGTGATGCGGATGGCCATGGGCTATGACCCGGCCAAATACCGCTTCGCCAGCACCTTGCCCTCTTCCACCGCGGGTTGATCGAACGGATCGACACCGATCAGATGCGCGGCGACGATGGTCTCCAGCATGAAATGCATCAGCAGCTCGCCGAGCGCGCGCTCGTCCAGCGTCTCGATGTGGATGGTCCGCACCGGGCAGCCATGCTTGGCGAGCGTCTCCGCGGTGGCGCGGCCCTGCGCCGCCACCAGGTCGCCGATGGTCTTGCCGCCGAAATCGGGCTCGCCCGCGAGCCTCGCCAGTTCGCCGTCGATCTTCGGCCCGCGGCCGGCCGTACCCACCGTGACGATGGTGAACAGCTTGTCGGGCGGGCCGTCGATGAAAAGCTGAAGCTGGCTGTGCTGGTCGACCGGGCCAAGCGCCGCGAGCGGCGTGGTGCCCTTGCCGCCCTTGCCGAGGCTCTCGGCCCAGAGCTGGACGTACCAGCGGGTGAAGCGTTCCAGCTTGTCGGCGTAGGCCAGCATCACGGTGGTGGGCTTGCCGGCCGCGACCGACAACGCCGCGCCGACCGCCGCCGGCACGTCGCCCGGCGCTTTGCCCGCCAGCACCGGAGCTAGGGCATCTGCCGCGCCAGCGCGAATTGCGCCGATGTCGAGACCGCAAACGGCGGCCGGCAGCAGCCCGACGTTGCTCAGCACCGAGAATCGCCCGCCAACGCCGGGGTCGTGATCGAGCATCGGAATTTGATGGGCGGCGAGCAGGTCGCGCAGGCCGTTGCGCTTGCCCGGCGTCGCCGGCTCGGTGAGCCCGACGATATGTTCGCCGGCGTCGCGCCCCGCGGCCTTGAGCGCGCTGATCGCCGCCACGGTCTGCATCAGGGTCTCGCCGGTGCCGCCGGATTTCGATACGGCGACGAACCGCGCCGACTTCAGCGGCAGCCGCGCAAGCAGCGTGCCGTAGCTTTCGGGATCGAGGTTGTCCATGAAGTGGATGCGCGGCGGATCGCGCAATGCGCCGACGCCCGGGATGGCATGGCCGGCAAGCTGGGCCAGGGTCTGGCCGCCGAGGCTCGATCCACCAGTGCCGAGGAATACGACGTCGGTGGTTTGTTCGCGCAACAGGCGGGCGAAGCCCAGGGTCGGCGCGATGTCGTCGCGCTTTTCCGGCAGGCGGAGCAATGGCAGCGAGCCGTCGGCGTGGCGCTTGCGCAGGGCGTCCAACGCCGCGCCGGTGCGCGCGAGCGCATCGTCGAAGCCGGAGGAACGTGCCTTGTCGATGGATTGTCTGAGGGGCATAGCGCTATCCGCGAGTCTCTCCCTCGCCGTAGCGCGTCGAAAGACGCGCGTAAACGCGCTTATGGCGAGGTCGACCTCTCCCTGCAAGCGGGGAGAGGTAAGAAAACTCAGTTCGCCGGCGCGGTGGACACGATGCCCTTGGGACGACCAACCGCCGTCACCAGCAGCCCACCCTTGGCGAGCCGCTCGGCCGCGCGCTTGGCGTCGGCGAGCGTGACCGCGTCGATCAGGCCGTTGCGCTTTTGGATGTAGTCGATGCCGAGGTCGTCCATCTGGATCGCCAAGAGCTGCGAGGCGATGCTGGACGAATTGTCGAAGCGCAGCGGATAGGACCCCTTGAGATAGGCCTTGGCCTTGGCCAGTTCGTCCTCGGTCGGGCCCTCGGCCGCGATCCGGCGGATCTCCGCATCGATGATTTCGAGTGCGTCGCCGGCCCGGTCGCCGCGGGTCTGGGTGCCGCCCATGAACAGCGCGGCGTGATCGAGCGGATAGAGATAGGTCGAGACGCCGTAGGCCAGGCCGCGCTTCTCGCGCACCTCGTTATAGAGCCGCGACGAGAACGAGCCGCCGCCAAGGATGTGGTTGACCACGAAGGCCGGGATGAAATCCGGGTCCTTGCGGGGGATGCCGCCGCCGCCGAGGGTCAGCACGGTCTGCGGCACGTCGAGATCGACGACGATGCGCCGGCCGACCGCCTGCAACGGCGCAGGAGGCACCGGGGCAAGCTCGCCCTTCTCCGGCAAAGCGCCGAATACGCGATCGAGCATCGGGGCCAGGGTCGCGGCATCGATGTCGCCGACCACCGCGACCTTGAGCCGGTCGCGTGCGAAGACGCGGCGGTGGTAGCCCTTAAGATCTTCGGCGGTCAGCAGCGGGACGGTTTCCAGCGTGCCGTTGATCGACCGGCCATAGGGATGGTCGGGAAACGCCGTCCGCCACCACAGGCGGCTCGCGATGCTGTTCGGGCTCGTGGTCTCGCGCCGCAGGCCGGCGAGGATTTGCGAGCGAACGCGCTCGATCGCATCGGCATCGAAGCGCGGCGCGGTTAGCGCCAAGCGAAGCAGGTCAAAGCCCTGGTCCTGCCGTTCCCGCAGCATGCGCACCGATCCGGTGACGCTGTCGCGGCCGGCGTTGAAGCGCAGCTCGACGGCGGTTTCCTCCAGCCGCTGAGCGAACGCCTTGGAATCGAGTTCGCCGGCTCCGTCGTCCAGCAGCGACGCGGTCATGCTCGCAACCCCCGGCTTGATCGCCGGGTCCTGGTTGGCGCCGCCCTTGAAGGCGAAGTGCATCGCGATCAGCGGGATGGCAGGTTCTCGCACCAGCCAGGCCTCGATCCCTCGGGGGGATACGACGCGCTCGATGGTGGTGGCGCGAGCGGGCTGCGCCAGCGAAACGAAGGCCGCGCAAACGGCGGCGAAAGCCAGGGAGGCGATGCGAATGGTCACGAACGGGGATCCTTGCGAAGCGTTTCTTTGATCAGATGGCCGGTGACGGAGCGCCGCTTGTCGAGCCACGTCTTCGCGGCCTGCTGCACCGTCTCGGCGGTCACGGTGCGGATGCGGTCGGGCCAGGTTTTCACCGCTTCGACCGACAATCCGGTCGTCAGCGCGACCCCGTACCACCGCGCCATCGTCGCCTGGTTGTCCTGGGCGTAGATCGCGTCGGCAATCAGCCGGTTCTTGGAGCGCTCCAGCTCCTCGGGTGTCACGCCCTTGGCGACCAGATCGTCGATCACCGTGTCGATCGCCTCTTCGAGCTGCGCCAGCGTGACGCCGGGCTTTGGCGAGCCATAGACGCCAAGCCGGGTCTGATCGAGCGCCGTTCCGGAGTACCAGCCGCCCGCGCTGACGGCCATGCTGCGGTCGACCACCAGCGCGCGGTAAAGCCGGCTGGTGGTGCCGTGACCCAGAATGTGAGCGAGCACATCGAGCGCTTCGGCCTCGCCGGGCTTTGCAGTGGCGGCGGAGGGCACGAGATAGGACCGGTTCAGGCTCGGCTGCTCGACGCGCGGGTCGGCCAGCGTAACGTGGCGGGGCGAGATATGGGCGGGCTCCTGCGGACGCCGGCGCGGGCCGATCTCGATGGTCGGCAGCACCTTGCCGTAGGTCGCTTCCGCCAGAGTCTTGACCTCGTCCGCAGATACGTCGCCGGCCACCACCAGGATTGCGTTGTTGGGCGTGTAGAAGCGCTTGTAGAACGCCAGCGCGTCTTCGCGGTCGAGCGTCTCGATCTCGTGCCGCCAGCCGATCACCGGCCGCCCGTAGGGATGATTGAGATAGAGCGCCGCCTCGACCTGTTCGCCCAGCCGTGCGGCCGGGCTGTTGGCGACGCGTTGGTTCTGCTCTTCCAGCACGACGTTGAGCTCGGGCTTCACCACGTCGTCGGTGAGCACCAGGCCGGTCATGCGGTCGGCCTCGAACTCCATCAGCGTCTTGAGATGCTCGCGCGAGGTGCGCTGGTAATAGCCGGTGTAGTCGCTGGAGGTGAACGCGTTCTCCTGCCCGCCGATGCCGGCAACGACTTGGGAGAACTTGCCGGCCGGGTTTTTCTTGGTGCCCTTGAACAGCAGGTGCTCCAGGAAGTGCGCGATGCCGGACTTGCCCGGCGGCTCGTCGGCGGAGCCCACTTTGTACCAGAGCATATGCGTGACGACCGGCGTGCGGCGGTCAGGGATCACCACCACCTCCAGGCCGTTCCCGAGCTTGAAGGCGGAGACGTTGGGCGCGGCGACCGCGGGCTCGCCAGCGGGTGCGAGCAGGAGCACGAACGCGGCAGCGGCGATGAGTTGCGTCAGTCTGATGGCCACGAAATCGGTCTCGCAAAATGGGTTGATGGGAATCTGCGGTTTCAGTCTGTTGTCGATCGGCAGCCGTACCGACTGCGGGCAATCGCTGCGAACCACGGCGAACAAGGCGCCGGCAGGAGACTCACGCTGACATCAGGTAGTGAGCGGACCGCAGGTGACAAGCCAGCCTTGACTACTCGCCCCGCATCGCCGGGGTGTCCATCGGGTTGGTGGCAGCGCTGTCGCCCTTGGATTTGCCAACGCCATAGGGCTGGCTCGGCGACGGGGTGCGATACCCGACCGGCGGCTGAGTGAGAGTGTAGCGCGGAGGCTCGTTGGTGAAGGTCCGGTATTCCTCGGTGCCCTGGCCCCAGAGGCCGCCCCAGCTGAAAATGCTTTTGGCGCCAAGCTCCTTTACCGAGCTTGGGTCGGCGGGATCCGTGACCGCACCGCCGCGCGCCCTGTGGCCCGGGCGGGCCGCAACCGTTCCCTTGTTGAGTTCGCTTGGGAGCAGCACGGCCTCGTCTTCCTCGACCGATTTGCGCGGCTTCCGGCGCTCGGCCTTGGCATCGCGGGCGCGCTTGACGTCGGGGTCAGCCGGCCATGCCGGGGTCTTCGCAGCGACTCCGGCGGTTTCCGGGGGCACCAGGCCAAGGCTCGGCGGAACCACCAGCGGCGAACGCTCACGGTATTCGATCTGATTTTCGCTGCCGTCGCGCAGGCCGATCGACCGCAGCACGTTGCGGAAGAACTTGGTGTCCGGCGCCTCGTCATCGTCGTCGGCGCGGGCGTTGGTGCCCCAGCCCGCCACAAGGCCGACCGAAAGCGATCCGGCCAGTGCGGCCGACATCCACCAGCGTTTTGAACCTGACTTCATCATGCCGTCATCCCGTAGCGCGCCGGACCCACAAACCCTCGGCGTTTGGCGGCTTTCAGCCAGCAAGTATGGCCGGGATCAGGGCGCTTTTGCGGCGCCGTCCCCCCGGATGGATTCATACAAGAGACCCGCCACCCCGGCAACGATAGCTACATCGGCGAGGTTAAAGACGTACCAATGGAACCGCCAGGTGGCCGTCTCCACGTGCAGGAGCACGAAATCGACCACCGCGCCGTGGGCCAGCCGGTCGATGGCGTTGCCCAGCGCCCCGCCGATGATCAGGCCGAGCCCCAGCGCCATCAGGCGGTTGGTGGCCCGCGCCAGCCAGATCCACAGCAGCGCCACCGCGATGACCTTCAGCGCCAGCAGAGCCCATTGGCCGAACGGCCCGTCCTGCTGGAACCAGCCGTAGCTGATGCCGGTGTTCCAGGTCAGGACCAGGTCGACGAACGGCGCGACCGGGACCATGCCTTTGTTGGCGAGATTGAAGACATACAGCAGCCAGAGCTTGAGCGCCTGGTCGAGCACACCGACGATCGCTGCGGCCGCGAGCCCCAGGCCGGTGAGGCGGCCCCAGAGATAGGCGGTGGGTTTATCCACAGCGGGAATCTCGGGTCGCGAATTTCTCCGCTGTCGTCCCCGCGAAGCCGGGGCCAGCAAAGGCGGCAGCCGGGCCGAATCCGGCGGCGCTCACTCCGCGGCCTTGCGCATGGCGTCCCACTCGCGCAGCGCCTTGGCGTCGCGCGGCGTGACATCGGGATACTGCGGATCGGTGCCGACCGCGGGCGAGATTTTCCACGAGCGCGCGCATTTGGTGCCTTCGGCGCGATGCACCGTGACGGCGACGCCCGTGACTTCGGGCAGGCGGAACGCATCGGCCGGTCCCTCGCCCTCGAGCAGCGTCGCGGCCGAGGTGATGCAGACCTCCGGCAGGTCGATGTCGACCAGCGCCTCGAACAGATCGAGGTTCGACACGAACACCTGCGGCGCGGCTTCGAGCGAGGAGCCGATGCGCTTGCCGGCGCGCTCGATCTCGATCGCGCCGGTGACGACCCGGCGGACCAGCCGCACCTTGCGCCATTTCTCGGCGAGCTTGTCGTCGCGCCAGGCGGCCGGCACGTCGGGGAACGGCACGAGATGCACGGAAATGTCGCCGGAGCCGAAGCGTTCGAGCCAGGCTTCCTCCGCGGTGAAACACAGCATCGGCGCGAGCCACGTCACCGTGCAGCGGAACAGTTGGTCGATCACGGTCAGCGCGGCCTTGCGGGTGCGCGAAGAAATCGGATCGCAGTACAGCGCGTCCTTGCGCACGTCGAAATAGAACGCCGAGAGGTCGGTGGTCATGAAATGGCTGAGCGCCGCGAAGATGCGCTTGTAGTCGAACTCGGCGTAGGCCTTGCGCACCAGTTCGTCGAGCTCCGAGACCCGGTGCAGCATCAGCCGCTCCAGCTCCGGCATCTTGTCCGGAGCGATCCGGTCCTCTTCGTGGAAATGCGCCAGGCTGCCGAGCATCCAGCGAACGGTGTTGCGCAGCTTGCGGTAGGTCTCGATTGTGGTTTTCAGGATTTCCGGCCCGATGCGGAGGTCGTCGGCGTAGTCGGAGGCGCACACCCACATCCGCAAAATGTCGGCGCCGGAATTCTTGATGACGTCCTGCGGCGCGGTGACGTTGCCGAGCGACTTCGACAGCTTGCGGCCCTGCTCGTCGAGCACGAAGCCGTGGGTCAGCACCACGTCGAACGGCGCGCGGCCGCGCGTGCCGCTGCTTTCCAGCAGCGACGAATGAAACCAGCCGCGGTGCTGGTCGGAGCCTTCGAGATACATCACCGCGTCCGGGCCGCCGTCGTGCTTGCGTTTGATGCCGGCGAGGCTCGGGAAATGCTTCGGGTCTTCCAGCACGAACGCATGGGTCGAGCCGGAGTCGAACCAGACGTCGCAGATGTCGTCGACCTTCTTCCAGTCCTCGTTGGCGCGGCTGCCGAGGAAACGCTCGCGCGCCCCGGCCTGATACCAGGCGTCGGCGCCCTCCTGTTCGAACGCGTCGGCGATGCGCTTGTTGACTTGCTCGTCTTCCAGGATCGTGGCGGTGCCGTCGGCGTTCTCGCGCAAGAACACGGCGATCGGCACGCCCCAGGCGCGCTGGCGCGAGATCACCCAGTCCGGGCGGCTCTCGATCATGCCGTTGATGCGGTTCTCGCCGGCGGCGGGCACCCAGCGGGTCTCGCCGATCTCGCGCAGCGCGATCTCGCGCAGCGTACCACCGAACGCTGCGATCGGCTTGTCCATCGCGATGAACCACTGCGGCGTGTTGCGGAAGATCACCGGCTTCTTGGAGCGCCACGAGTGCGGGTACTGATGCTTCAGCCGTCCGCGCGCGATGATATTGCCGGCGGCGGCGAGCGCCTTGATGACGGCCTCGTTGGCGTCGCCCTTCTCACCCTTGTCGTTGATGACGCGCTTGCCCTGGAAGCCGGGCGCGTGGTCGGTGAACGCGCCGTTCTCGTCGACGGTGTAGGGGATGGCGGAGTTTATTGCGGACTTTTCCAGCCTTGCCGCATTCGCCATCCAAACATCAAAGTCCTCACGTCCGTGGCCGGGTGCGGTATGCACAAAGCCCGTACCTGTATCATCGGTAACGTGATCACCGGGCAAAAGCGGAACTCGAAATCTATATCCACTATCGAAGCCCGCTAACGGATGGCGACACTCCATTGAAAATAATTCTTTGGCTGAAATGGAACGAACTCTCCGAGATGCCGAAACGCGGGCTTGCTGCATTACCTCTTCGGCAAGCTTGTCAGCCAGGAGAAGCCGCTCTCCTTTTTTTAGCCAATTGCCGTCTGGCACGTCGGTCACTTCGTAAAGGCCGTATTCAATGGACGGCTTCCACGAATAACTGATTGCTCGATTGCCGGGGAGCGTCCAAGGCGTGGTCGTCCAGATTACGACCGCGGCGTTTTTCAGATCAGGATCAGGTTCAACGTGAATTAGTTTTCCAGGCTCGCCATCTGGGTGGTCGCTCTCCTCTGATTTAAGAGCGTGATCTACCGGAAACTTCACCCAAACCGTATCGCTCGTATAATCCTCGTACTCCACCTCGGCTTCCGCGAGCGCGGTCTTCTCCACCACGCTCCACATCACCGGCTTGCTGCCGCGATACAGCGTGCCATTGGCCGCAAACTTCATCAGCTCGCGCGCGATCTGCGCTTCGGCGGCAAAGCTCATCGTGGTGTAGGGCTTGTCCCAGTCGCCCTCGACGCCGAGCCGCTTGAACTCCTCGCGCTGCACCTCCAGCCAGTGCTGCGCATAGGCGCGGCACTCCTGGCGGAACGCGATCATCGCCGCCGGATCGGACAGGTTCGGCTTCTGCTTGTTCTTGGAGCGGTAGTTCTCCTCCTCGATCTTCCATTCGATCGGCAGGCCGTGACAGTCCCAGCCCGGCACGTAGTTGCTGTCGTAGCCGAGCATCTGCTGGCTGCGCGTCACCACGTCCTTCAAAATCTTATTGAGCGCGTGGCCGATGTGGATGTTGCCGTTGGCGTAGGGCGGGCCGTCGTGCAGCACGAACTTGTCGCGGCCCTGGCCGGCCTCGCGCAGCCGCTCGTAAAGCCCGATCCGCTTCCAGCGCGCCAGCAGGTCCGGCTCGCGCTGCGGCAGGCCGGCGCGCATCGGGAATTCGGTCTGCGGCAGGAAGAGCGTCTGGCTGTAGTCGCGCTCGCCGGATTTGGCGTCGCCGGGCTTGTCGGTCATGGGCGGGTTCTAGAGCAGTTTGTTGGTAACGAAAAGGCGTTCAAATCCCAGGATTTCCAAGCACCGGAAACGCGTCCGGCGCCCGCCGGAGCGCGGCGCGGGCCTGGCGGGAGTCGTCGTCCATGCGGCGGATCAGTTCGTCGACGCCGTCGAACTTCAGCTCCGGGCGGATCCAGGCGACGAACGCCACGTCCATCGCCGCCCCGTAGAGGTCGCCGGAAAAGTCGAACAGGAACACTTCGAGCAGCACCACGCCCGAGTCGAACATCGGCCGCCTGCCGAAGCTCGCCACGCCGTCGTAGCGCTGGCCGTCGACGCCCACCCGCACCGCGTAGATGCCGTGCTTGAGCCCGCACTCCGGCCCAAGCTGCAGGTTGGCGGTCGGATAGCCAAGCTCGCGGCCGCGCTTGTCGCCGTGCACCACCTGCGCGGTGACGAAATAGGGGTAGCCGAGCAGTTCGGTGGCTTCCGCGACATGGCCGGCGGCCAGCGCATCGCGGATCGCACCCGAGGAGACGCGCCGCCCATCCAGCAGGAACGGCGGCACCACGTCGACCGAGAAGCCGCGGTGCGCGCCCTCCGCGGTCAGGAAGTCCGGCGTGCCCTGGCGCGCCTTGCCGAAATGGAAGTTGAACCCGATCACGGCGCCGCTGATGGCGAACCGGTCCACCAGCACCTGGTTGACGAACTGCTCGGCGGTCAGGCCGGCGAGCGGCGCGTCGAACGTCAGCACAATCGCCCCGTCGAGCCCGGTGGTCGCCAGCAGCCGCAGCTTGGCGGCCTCCGAGGTCAGCCGGAACGACGGCGCGTCCGGCTGGAAAAAGCTCCGTGGATGCGGTTCGAAGGATAGCGCCGCCGCCGGCCGCCCGGCGGCGCGGGCGCGGTCGATCGCGGTGCCGATCACGGCGCGGTGGCCGCGGTGCACGCCGTCGAAGTTGCCGATGGCGACCACTGCCCGGCGCAGCCGGTCAAGCGCCGGTCCGGCGTCGTGCGCGACGACGAACGGCTTGGTGTGATCGTGCTCGGTCATCGCCGTGATGTAGCGCCGGAACCGTTAAAAAGCCTTAACCATTTTTATGAGGAAATCCGGATGGGCGCCGCCGTCGTATCCGGTTAACGGGATGTTCAAGGGGACCGCCTACCGTTGGCCCGTGGGGGAGGCCCGGCCTGGCCGGGATCCCTTGCATTCGACCATGGCGTGAGCTGGCGCGCGTTTGAAGCCCGGCAGCGCCGCTGGAGGAACCGATGGCCTTCGATGCGTCCATGCCGATCCTCGTGGTCGACGACTACACGACGATGATCCGTATCGTTCGAAACCTGCTCCGGCAGCTCGGATTCGAGGATATCGACGACGCCTCGGACGGCTCAGGCGCCCTCGCCAAGATGCGCAGCAGGCGATACGGGCTGGTGATCTCCGATTGGAACATGGAGCCGATGACCGGCTACGATCTGCTCAAGCACGTGCGTTCCGATCCGAAGCTGGCGGCGACCCCGTTCATCATGGTCACGGCGGAATCCAAGACCGAGAACGTGGTGGCTGCGAAGCAGGCCGGCGTGAACAACTACATCGTCAAGCCGTTCAACGCCGACACGCTGAAGGCCAAGATCGACGCGGTGTTCGCCGAGCCGGGCCAATAACCCGCCGCGTCACCACACCAGCCGGCTCGTCACCGCCTTCGGTGCAACGCCGGCCTCTTCGAACATCTGGTTGAGCGTCCCGAGATCGGGATCGTTGCGGTCGCCCAACTCCTCGGCATGGATGCCTGCGGTCACGAACAGGCAGTCGAGACCGGCTTTCGTCGCTCCGGTCAGGTCGGTGCGCACCGAATCTCCGATCGCCAGCACCCGGCTTCGCGATGGTGCACGCCCGCGTAACGCTGTCACCTTGGCGAGCGCGAGATCGTAGATCGGCGCGTGCGGCTTGCCGGCGTAATACACCTCGCCGCCCAGCGCGGCGTAGAGATCGGCCACCGCGCCGGCGCAAGCGATCAGCTTGTCGCCCCGTTCGACCACGAGGTCGGGATTGCCGCAGACCATGAACAGGTTGCGCGCGCGCATCTCGCCGAGCTCGTCGCGGTAGCTTTCCGCGGTCTCGATCTCGTCGTCGCGCAGTCCGGTGCAGACGACGTAGTCGGCTTCTTTCAGCGGCACGAAGTTCAATCCCAGTCCGTCGAAGATCGGCAGGTCGCGCTCGGGCCCGAGATGAAACACGTTCTTGCCCGGCCGCTCCGCCATCACCGATCGCGTCACGTCGCCGGAACTGACGATGCCATCGTAGGCGCCGTGCGGCACGGCGAGCTTGTCGAGGAACTTGGTCACCACGGCTCCCGGCCGCGGCGCATTGGTGATCAGCAGCACGGTTCCGCCCTGCGCGCGGAAACGCGACAGCGCGTCGCATGCGGCGGGCGTGGCGGTGACCCCGTTGTGCACCACGCCCCAGACGTCGCTCAGCACGGCGTCGTAGTTCGAGGCGAGGACGGAGAAGCGGTCGATGAGGGGTGGTTTGGCGATCGGCATTGCGGCGCGAACCTAGAGAATTGACGCCGCTTCGTCACGTTGAAACGGCATTCCGCCACGCTGCCGATGTGGGATTCTAGCCGGTTCCGGTGCTGGTCGCGACCTCACCGGCGTCGGCCGCCGCGGTCTGCAAGGCTTCCGCCCGTACCGGCCGCGGCGGCGAGAACAGCGTGCCCTGGCCGAAGCGCAGCTCGTAGTCGAGCAGGTCGATGACCTGGTTCTCGGTCTCGACCCGATCGGCGATCAGCGCGATGCCGTGCCGGTTGAGCAGGTCGGCCACGTCGGCGGCGTGGATGTCGGAGCCGGTCTCGCCTTGGCCGAGCAGCAGCGCAGCCGGCGCCTTCACGAAGCGGACGCCCCGCTCGCCCAGATCGCGCGGCTCGAACCGCAGATCGGTGACCTGATCCATGCAGAAGCGGAAGCCCAGTTCGCGCAGTTCGGCGAGGCTCTCCTGCTCGAGCGGTCCCATGTCGCGCCAGGTGGCCTGCTTGAATTCGAGCACCAGCGCGGAAGCGAGCGCCCGGTTGGCCTCCAGGAATTCCACCATCTGCGGGAACAATTGCGGCTCGTTCAGTGTCGAGCCCGCAATGTTGCAGAACAGACCGATGTCGCGGTTCTTGAGCAGCAGCCGGCGCACCACCTGCACGCTGCGGAACAGCAGCATGTGATCGATGCGCGGGAGCAGGTTGCCGGTCTCGGCCGGTCCGAGGAATTCCGAGGGCGTCAACAGCTTGCCCTCTTCGGTGCGCAGCCGTGTCAGCGCCTCGTAGTAGCGGACCTTGCGCTGCGGCAGCGTGACGATCGGCTGCAGGTAGAGGTCCACCCGGTTGGCGTCGACCGCGCTGCGGATCGCGGCGATCATCGCATCGCTGGCCATCGTGGCCGGGCCACGGGCGCCCGCGGGCTGGGCTTCGGATCGGGTGAGTGGATCGGCGGTCGCGGTTGTCGGCGCGGACACGAACTTGCCCGCGGCGAACGTCGCCTCATGCACGGCGACCGATTCCGCGAGATGCTTGACCAGCGTGCCGAGCTCGCTCAGCTCGGCCGAGAACGGCGCAACCGCCGCCCGGGCCTGATCGGCGCTGGCCCCGCGCTGGTCTTCGAGCTGCGCGGTGCGCCGGCCGAGCTCCGCCACCTGGCGCGACAGGTCGGCCATGCCCCGCGACATGTCGGCGATATGCGCGCCGACGTCGCTCCGGTCGCGCGGCCGCTTGGTCAGGACGTTGTAGAGAACCAGCGCCATCAGGATGGCGAGCGCGCCGAGCATCGCTTCCTGCGCGGCCAGAAGCCCGGCAAGATAGAGCGCCGCGCCGAGCGAGCCGGCGATCAGCACCATGCAGGCGACGATGAAGATTGCGCCAAGGCGCAGCATGCACGCTCCCAAGAGCTCAAAAGCGACGCGGCCGCACTGATTCGCTGAATGGTGCCAATGTCCATGACCCCCGGGCGCTAGGCAAGCGCCGAACTTGACCTCCGCGGAGCGGCGGCTTCATATCGCGCGAACCCTGAGAACGCCCATGATCAAGCTCGAAGTGACCGGCATGACCTGCGGCGGCTGCGTCAAGGCGGTGGAAGCCGTCATCAAGAGCGCCGACCGCGGCGCCGTCGTGGTAGTCGACCTGGCGAGCGGGCGCGTCGACGCCGATACCACGGCGCCTGCCGCGACCCTGGTGCGCGCGATCGAGGCGGCCGGTTTCGGCGCCAAGGCGATGTGAGCGCGCTTCTGGAAGCGATCGAACAGCGTCCGGCTGCGGCGTTCGCAGCCTTTGCGGCACTGCACCTGGCGGTCTGGACGGCGCTGCCGGCGGCGCTCTATCCCAACCTGCCGCTCGACCTGATCGAGGCACTGACCTACGGCCGCGAATGGCAACTCGGCTACGACAAGCTGCCGCCGTTGCCGTGGTGGCTGGTCGAAATCGTCTACCGGCTGTTCGGCTGGGATTTGTTCTATTACGCGCTCGCCCAGGTCGCGGTGATCGCGGCCTTCGCCGCGGTGTGGTCGATGGCGCGGCCGCTGGTCGGGGCGACCGGCGCTCTGGTGGCGCTGCTGCTGCTGGACGGGCTGCACTACGTCCATTTCACCGCAGCCAAGTTCAATCACGACGTGATCCAACTGCCGTTCTGGGCGCTGGCCGGATACGCTTTTTGGGCGGCGCTGCGCCAGGACGATCCGAAAGCCCGGCTGCTGCACTGGGTGCTGCTGGGGCTGGCGATCGGGCTGGCGCTGTGGGCCAAGTATTTCGTGTTCGTGCTCGCCCTGCCGCTGGGGCTGTTCCTGTTATTGGATCGCGATGCGCGGCGCGCGCTCGCAACGCCGGGGCCTTACGTCGCGGTTTTCGTGGCGCTTGTGGTGGCGGCGCCGCATCTGGTCTGGCTCGTCGGCAACGATTTCCTGCCGTTCCGCTACGCCGACGCGCGGTCGCTGCATTCGCGCGGCCTGTTCGACCATGTGCTGCGGCCGCTGCAGTTCGTCGTCGGCCAGTTCTTTTTCGTGCTGCCGGTGTTCGTGATCGCGATCCCGCTGCTGGTGAAGCGCAGCCAGCCCCACCGACCGGTCGTCACCGACTTCGACCGGCGGATCGTCACGCTGCTGGCGTTCGGACCGGCGGTGACGGTGGCGGCGCTCTCACTGCTCACCGGCCGCGGCACCATCGCGATGTGGGGCTATCCGCTCTGGATGTTTCTCGGGCTGTGGATCGTCATGGTGCCCGGCGCCGCGATCGACCGCGCGCGCCTGAAGCGCGTGGCTGTGCTCTGGACGATCGTGTTTTTCAGCTTCGCCACGGCTTTCGTCGTCAGCTATGCGGTGCTGCCGGCGTTCGACGGACGCTATCGCGCGGTGTTCTTCCCCGGCGACCGGCTCGGCGCCGAAATGTCGGCGCGCTTCCGCGCGCTGACCGGCCGCCCGCTGGCCTACGTGGTTGGCTCGATGTGGACCGGCGGCAACGCCGCGCACTACGCGCCGGAGCGCCCGCGCGTGCTGATCGACGGCAGCCCGAGCCGCGCGCCGTGGATCGATCTCGGCGATCTGCGCGCCAAGGGCGCGATCGTGGTCTGGACCGAGAGCGACCCGCGCGTGTTGCCGGTGCCGTTCCGCGACATCGCGGTGGATGCGGAAATCCAGCAGCCGTTCATGCTGCCCTATCGGCGCGGCAGGGGCGAGGTTCAGGTCGGCTGGGCGCTGTTGCGGCCGCGGCCGGTGGTGGCGGGCATCACGCCACCGCGTTGATCACCTTCCCGACCTTCTCGAAAATCTCGCCGATCTGGCTTTCGCTCACGATCAGCGGCGGCGTTACCGCGATCGAATCCCCGACCACGCGGAACATGATCCCCTCGTCGTGGAAGCCGCGCTCCATCGCCTCGAAGCCGCGCTTGCCGACGGCGTCGGGGCGCGAGGCGAGATCGATGCCGGCGGTCAGGCCGACGCAGCGGATGTCGAGCACGCGCGGATTGCCCTTCAGCGTCATCGCGGCGTCGTACCAGACCGGCTCCATTTTCTTGGCGCGCGCGAACAGATCCTCGTCGCGATAGAGATCGAGCGCGGCGAGGCCGGCGGCGCAGGCCAGCGGATGGGCCGAATAAGTGTAGCCGTGGAAGAACTCCACGACATGCTCCGGCCCCTGCATGAACGCATCGTGGATGCCTTTGCGCACGATCACACCGCCCATCGGTACGCTGCCGGAGGTCACGCCCTTGGCGAAGGTGATCATGTCCGGCACCACGCCGTAGCGTTCGGCCGCGAAGGCGTGGCCGAGCCGGCCGAAGCCGGTGATGACCTCGTCGAAGATCAGCAGCAGGCCGTACTTGTCGCAGATCGCGCGCAGCCGCTTCAGATAGCCCTGCGGCGCCGGCAGCACCGCGGTCGAGCCTGCCATCGGCTCGACGATCACGCCGGCGATGGTGGTGTCGCTGTGCAGCGCCACAATGCGCTCCAACTCGTCGGCCAGATGCGCACCCCATTCCGGTTCGCCCTTGGAAAACGCCTGGTGCTCGCGATTGTAGGTGTGCGGCAGGTGGTCGACGCCGGGCAGCATCGCGCCGAACGCCTTGCGGTTATTCGCCAGCCCGCCGACCGCCATGCCGCCGAACCCGACGCCGTGATAGCCGCGCTCGCGGCCGACGAAGCGCGTGCGCTGCCCCTGACCCTTCGCCACCCAATAGGCCAGCGCAATCTTGAGCGCGGTGTCGGCGGCTTCCGATCCTGAATTGCAGAAGAACACGTGGTCGAGATCGGCCGGCGCCAGCGCCGCGATCCGGCTCGCCAACTCGAAGGCGCGCGGATGGCCGAACTGGAAGGTCGGCGCGAAGTCGAGCTCGGCGGCCTGGGCCTGGATCGCCCGCACGATCGGCTCGCGGTTATGCCCGGCGTTGGTGCACCACAGGCCGGCGGCGCCGTCGAGGATCGGGCGGCCTTCCGGGGTGTAGTAGTGCATGTCCTTGGCCTTCGCGATCAGCCGCGGCCGCGCCTTGAAGGCGCGGTTGGCGGTGAACGGCATGAAGAAGGCATGCAGGTCGTTCGGCACTGTCGCCGTAACGGAGGTCTGGCGCTCCTGGGCCATGGATTGCGTCCTGGTTGGATTTTGCAGGCCGTTGGGCTGCGGATTTCCGCAAGCTAACAGGGAATGGCGTTCCCCGAAATGCGTGGGCGCGTGCAGAAGGTCTGTGGATAAGTCAAATGGAGTAGAATATTACAACTATAATATAATTTTTACGAGCGTACGGTGTCTGACATTGGGAGCAGGCACGATGTCGGTCGTTTCGTTCGAGAAAGGCTGCACCGAGCTTGAGGCCGGTGAAATCCGCGCCGCTTTGGGCCGTGTGGTTGGCAGCCGCCGGTTCCGGACCTCCCCCCGGCTGACGAGCTTCCTGCGCTTCGTGGTCGAGGCCACGCTGGCCGGCCGCGGCGACCGCATCAAGGGCTACACCATAGGGGTCGAGGCGTTTGGCCGTCCCGACAGTTTCGACCCCCAGACCGATCCGATCGTCCGGGTCGAGGCGACCCGGCTGCGGCGCGCGCTCGCGCAATACTACGCCGGCGAAGGCTCCGGCGACGCGATGACCATCGACCTGCCGCGCGGCTGCTACGTACCGGCGTTCCAGCTGCGCCTGCCGCATCCACCCCAAGCGGGGCCGAAATGGCTAAGGGCCGTCCGCAGCCTCCAGCGATTCCTGCAACTACGCCTGACCATCGACGCGCCCGCCGAACGCCGCTGATCCGCGCGCTTGCCGCCTGCGGGCGACGCCTGCTACCACCCGCGCGTCCCTGACCTGCGGCGGAAGCGATGGCCGACAAAACCAACAAGCTCAAAGCGCGCCTGCCGCCCGGACTATCCGATCGCGGACCGGCCGAGATCGCCGCTACGCGCCGCATGACCGAGGCGATCCGCGAGGTCTATGAGCGCTA
Organism: Rhodoplanes serenus; assembly: GCA_945897515.1. Taxonomy (GTDB): domain Bacteria; phylum Pseudomonadota; class Alphaproteobacteria; order Rhizobiales; family Xanthobacteraceae; genus Z2-YC6860. The sequence continues at coordinate 33,459 of CAMDFO010000045.1, forward strand.
TGGCTTCGACCCGGTGGAGACGCCGGCGATCGAATACACCGACGCGCTCGGAAAATTTCTGCCCGATCTCGACCGGCCGAACGAGGGCGTGTTCTCGTTCCAGGACGACGACGAGCAGTGGATGTCGCTGCGCTACGACCTGACCGCGCCGCTGGCGCGCTACGTGGCGGAGAATTTCCAGAAGCTTGCGCTACCGTATCGTTCTTATCGATTCGGTTGGGTGTTCCGCAATGAGAAGCCGGGGGCAGGACGCTTCCGCCAATTCATGCAGTTTGATGCGGATACGGTTGGCTCTGGTTCGCCCGCGGCCGACGCCGAGATATGCATGATGGCGGCGGACACGATGGAGGCGCTTGGCATCGCACGCGGCCAGTATGTGGTGAAGGTGAACAACCGCAAGATTTTTGACGGAGTTCTTGATGCTTTGGGGTTCGATGAAAAAGAGGAAGCGGGGCGCCGCTTAGCCATTCTTCGTGCGGTTGATAAGGCCGATAAATTTCCGTTGGTCGAAATCGAAAAGCTGCTAGGGCCAGGACGAAAAGACGAGAGCGGTGACTATACTAGGGGTGCGCAACTTAGTCCGTTTCAGATCGAACGAGTTGTGTCGATTATTGCTCCTAGGCAAGAGACCGAGCGATTATTTAAGTTCTACAGCCGGAGTTACTCCAAACCTTTCACCGTTCGGAGATACGCGGAATATCTTGATAGATATTTCGGCCTATCGACTTTACCGCCACGGATTATCGAGGGCTTGGAGGAGCTTGATCAGATTCGCCGACTTGTTCGTGCTTGTAGATATGGGCCAGATCGAATTCGCATCGATCCGACTGTCGTCCGCGGCCTCGAATACTACACCGGCCCGGTCTACGAGGTCGAACTCCTACTTGACACCAAGGACGAGAAGGGCCGCCCGGTCCGCTTCGGCTCGGTCGGCGGCGGCGGGCGCTACGACGGACTGGTGTCTCGCTTTCGCGGTCAGCCGGTGCCGGCGACCGGTTTCTCCATCGGTGTATCCCGATTGCAGGCCGCGTTAACCCTGATTGGCAAGCTCGATAATAAGTCCGTAGAGGGTCCAGTTCTCGTTACCATATTCGACCATCATCGCACTGCGGACTACCAGAAGATGGTGGCGGAGCTTCGCGAAAACGGGATCCGCGCGGAACTGTATCTCGGTAGTCGCAATCACAACTTGGCTCAGCAGCTCAAATACGCCGACAAGCGCGGCAGCCCCTGCGCGATCATCCAGGGCTCCGACGAGAAGGCGACCGGCGAGATCCTGATCAAGGACCTGTTCCTGGGAGCCGAACTGGCGAAGCTGGAAAACCGCGAGGAGTATCTCCGGAAGCAGGCCGACGCCCAACGCAAGGTGCCGGAGGGCAAGCTGGTCGAGGCCGTCCGCGAGGTCCTGGCCCGCCATAGCGTGACCTGGAACTGAGCCTCGTTCGCTCTCCGCTGTTGTCCTCCGCTGTCTCCTTCCAAAACGCGTCGCCGTGCGGAACGTTTCGCTAGATTTGGCGTTGGTTCCGCGTTAACGGCACAAAAATAAGTGAGGGAGATTCGTCGTGCAGTCCCCCTGGGAAGGCGCAATTCCGCAAGCCATGCAACAGCATGGCGGCCGAAACCGGCCCGCCATGACCAAGCCTGCGCCGGAGGCGGCCTCAAGCCCCATTGTGCATGCGCCCGGCCTGGCGCCGGTTTCGGACGGCCCGTTGCCGACGGAGCCGAGTCCCAGCATCAGCCCGCAGTGCTGAGCGCTTTCGCTTTCAGATCGCGACCAGATTGCCCGTCCCGACGGGGTCCAACGTCGAACCGACGTGCGCCGTATCGATGGGATGGCCGAGGACCTGCTCGGCAGCGTCGAAGCTGTCCAGGATCGAGTGGATTTCAATGACCTTGCCGCCGTCGAACCGGATGAACCGTGCGAGGCGATAGCTGATCCTGCGTCCGTGCTCGCGCTTGATGCCGGAAAGCGTGCCGAGGGTCGCGGCGCGGTCGCCATCGATCAGCATTGCCTCGGGATTGAATCCGGTCACCTCGAATTCCTCGGGCGAAAGCCGGTCGAAAAGCTGTAGCACCGCCGCTTTGCCGCGCCGCTCGCCGCAAAACCGCAATACATCGACCGGGCCGGAGATGACCCAATGCACCTGCTCGTCAAGAAAAGGCGCGATCCGCGCCGGATCCCGCGATGCATAGGCTTGGAAAAAGTCCTGCACCGTGGAGCGCGAGACCGGACTCATCGTGTCGTCCCCCATAGCGGAGACAACTCAACTCCCGCTTGTTTGATAATTCCTTAACGATGAGCCTCTTGCAAAACTCCCGACGGGAGGGCGGGTGTGGGAACGCTTTCGTCTGTTTGATGGGCGTAGCAGGTGAGACCGGTCATTTTTGACGTTTCTTGGCGGACCTCCGGCGCGGCTTGCCTGTGATATGTCCGTTTGCTGATCT
>CAMDFO010000046.1 GCA_945897515.1 Rhodoplanes serenus
GTGTTCTCGATCTCGGGCCGCGGCACGGTGTGCACGGGCCGCGTCGAGCGCGGCATCGTCAAGGTCGGCGAGGAGGTCGAGATCGTCGGCATCAAGGCGACGCAGAAGACCGTGGTGACGGGCGTGGAGATGTTCCGCAAGCTTCTGGACCAGGGTCAGGCCGGCGACAACATCGGCGCGCTGCTTCGCGGCACCAAGCGCGAGGAGGTCGAGCGCGGCCAGGTTCTCTGCAAGCCGGGCTCTGTGAAGCCGCACACCAAGTTCAAGGCCGAGGCCTACATTCTGACCAAGGAGGAGGGTGGCCGTCACACGCCGTTCTTCACCAACTACCGTCCGCAATTCTACTTCCGGACCACCGACGTGACGGGTGTTGTGACGCTTCCGGAGGGCACCGAGATGGTGATGCCGGGGGACAACATCTCGATGGAGGTGACGCTGATCGTTCCGATCGCGATGGAGGAGAAGCTTCGCTTCGCCATCCGCGAGGGCGGCCGCACCGTCGGCGCAGGCGTGGTTGCGAGTATTATTGAGTAAGGATCGGGCGTCATGGCGGGACTTGTTCCGGCCATCCACGTCTTCGCTACAGGTTCAAAGTCGTGGATGCCCGGCACAAAGCCGGACATGACAGACGAGAGAGCAAAATGAACGGCCAGAATATCCGCATCCGGCTCAAGGCGTTCGACCACCGCATCCTCGATGCGTCGACGCGGGAGATCGTCAACACCGCCAAGCGCACGGGCGCTCAGGTGCGTGGTCCGATCCCGCTGCCGACCAAGATCGAGAAGTTCACGGTCAACCGTTCGCCGCACGTCGACAAGAAGAGCCGCGAGCAGGTCGAGATGCGCACGCACAAGCGCCTCTTGGATATCGTCGATCCGACACCGCAGACCGTTGACGCGCTGATGAAGCTCGACCTCGCTGCCGGTGTCGACGTCGAAATCAAGCTCTGAGCCGCAGCGGAAATTTGAGGGAATAGACATGCGCTCCGGGGTGATCGCCCAGAAGGTCGGAATGACCCGCCTCTTCACAGAGGCCGGCAATCATGTGCCTGTGACGGTGCTGCGCCTGGCGCAGTGCCAAGTCATCGCACATCGCAGCAAGGAGAAGGATGGCTATGTCGCCATTCAACTCGGCTCGGGCACTCGCAAGGTCAAGAATGTCAGCAAGGCCGAGCGCGGCCGTTTTGCCGTTGCCAAGGTCGAGCCGAAACGCAAGATCGCGGAATTCCGCGTCAGCGAAGACTCGGTCATTCCGGTCGGCGCCGAGATCACCGCCGATCACTTCCTGATCGGCCAGTTCGTCGATGTTACCGGCACCTCCACCGGCAAGGGCTTCGCCGGCGGCATGAAGCGGTGGAATTTCGGCGGCTTGCGCGCCACCCACGGTGTCTCGGTTTCGCACCGCTCGATTGGTTCGACCGGCGGACGTCAGGACCCCGGCAAGACCTTCAAGAACAAGAAGATGCCCGGTCACATGGGCGTCGATAGGGTGACCACGCTCAACCTCAAGGTCGTGCAGACCGACGTCGAGCGCGGCCTGATCCTGGTCGAAGGCGCAGTGCCAGGCGTGGCAGGCGGTTGGATCACGGTCCGGGACGCGGTGAAGAAGGCGCTGCCCAAGGACGCTCCGAAGCCCGGCAAGTTCCGCGGGCCTGCGAGCGAGACTAAGGCCGAGGCTCCGGTCGAGGACGCTGCACCCGCTGCCGAAGCTGCGAAGGAGGGCGCGTGATATGGAATTGAAGATCACCTCCCTCGACGGCAAGGCCGGCGACTCGGTCGAGCTGTCCGATGCCATTTTCGGTCTCGATCCGCGGCCGGACCTGCTGCAGCGTTGCGTGCGCTGGCAGCTCGCCAAGCGCCGCGCCGGGACCCACAAGGTCAAGAACCGTGCGGAAATCCACCGCACCGGCAAAAAGATGTACGCGCAGAAAGGCACCGGCGGCGCTCGTCACGGCTCCGCCCGCGCCAACCTGTTCCGCGGAGGTGGCCGTTCGTTCGGTCCGGTGGTGCGCAGCCACGAGCACGGCCTGCCGAAGAAGGTGCGGGCGCTCGCGCTCAAGCACGCGCTCTCGGCCAAGGCCAAGGACGGCGGCATCATCATCATTGACAAGGCGACGGTGAAGGACGGCAAGACCAAGGCGCTTGCCGGTCACTTCGAAAAGCTCGGTCTGGTCAACGCGCTGATCATCGACGGCGCCGAGGTCGAGGTGAGCTTCGCCAACGCCGCTCGCAACATTCCCAACATCGACGTGCTGCCGGTCCAGGGCATCAACGTCTACGACATCCTGCGCCGCGGCAAACTGGTGCTGACCAAGGCCGCGCTCGATGCACTGGAGGCGCGCTTCAAATGAGCACCACCGATCCGCGCCACTACGACGTTCTGATCTCGCCGATCATCACCGAGAAGGCGACCAACGCGTCCGAGCAGAACAAGGTCGTCTTCAAGGTCGCCCGTACCGCCACCAAGCCGCAGATCAAGGATGCGGTGGAGAAGCTGTTCGACGTCAAGGTGAAGGCCGTCAACACGCTGATCCGCAAGGGCAAGACGAGGGCATTCAAGGGCCGCCTGGGTGAACTGCAGGCGACCAAGCGTGCGGTCGTGACCCTGGAAGAGGGTCACCGCATCGACGTGACCACCGGTCTGTAAGGCGAAGAGGCAAGCATGGCACTCAAGACCTATAAGCCGACCACGCCCAGCCAGCGGCAGTTGGTCATCGTTGATCGCTCGGCGCTTTATCGCGGCAAGCCGGTCAAGGCGCTTGTCGAAGGCCAGAATTCGTCCGGCGGGCGCAACAACGCCGGCCGCATCACCACGCGCTTCCGCGGCGGCGGCCACAAGCAGGCCTACCGCGTGATCGACTTCAAGCGCGCCAAGGCCGATCAGCCGGCGACGGTCGAGCGTATCGAATACGATCCCAACCGCACCGCCTTCATCGCGCTGATCAAGTATCCGGACGGCGCGCTGTCCTACATCCTTGCGCCGCAGCGCTTGTCGGCCGGCGACACCATCGTTTCGGGCGAGGATGTCGATATCAAGCCGGGCAATGCCATGCCGCTGGCCAACATGCCGGTCGGCACCATCGTCCACAACATCGAGCTCAAGATCGGCAAGGGCGGACAGATTGCGCGCTCGGCCGGCACCTATGCTCAGATCGTCGGCCGCGACCAGGACTACGTCATCCTGCGGCTGAACTCGACCGAGCAGCGCCTGGTGCACGGCCGCTGCATGGCGACGGTCGGCGCGGTATCGAATCCCGACAACATGAACATCTCGATCGGCAAGGCCGGCCGCAAGCGCTGGATGGGCCGCATGCCGCACAACCGCGGCGTCTCCATGAACCCGATCGATCATCCGCACGGCGGCGGCGAAGGCCGCACCTCCGGCGGACGCCATCCGGTCACTCCGTGGGGCTTCCCGACCAAGGGCAAGAAGACCCGCAAGAACAAGTCGACCACCAAATTCATCATGCTCAGCCGCCACGTGCGGAAGAAGCAGAGCTAGAGCTTAAGGACACGCATATGACGCGTTCGGTTTGGAAGGGCCCGTTCGTCGACGGCTATCTGCTCAAGAAGGCAGACAAGGCGCGCGGCTCCACCCGCAACGAAATGATCAAGATCTGGAGCCGCCGTTCCACGATCCTGCCGCAGTTCGTCGGGCTGACGTTCGGCGTCTACAACGGCCAGAAGCATATCCCGGTGAACGTCACCGAGGAGATGGTCGGCCACAAGTTCGGCGAGTTCGCGCCGACGCGGACGTTCTACGGCCATTCATCCGATCGCAAGGCGAAGCGCAGCACCAGCGCGCCGTCGCCGGCGGCGAGCTAATAGGCGTTACGAGGAAGCATCATGGGCAAGCGCAAACGCGAGCGAACGCTCTCCGACAGCGAGGCCAAGGCGGTTGCCCGCATGCTGCGGGTGTCGCCGCAGAAGCTCAATCTGGTCGCGCAGTTGATCCGCGGCAAGAAGGTCGCGACCGCGCTCGCCGATCTGCAGTTCTCGCAGAAGCGGATCGCCAAGGACGTCCAGAAGTGCCTGGAGTCGGCGATCGCCAACGCGGAAAACAACCATGACCTGGACGTCGACGATCTCGTCGTATCCCAGGCCTTTGTTGGTAAGGCGCTTGTGCTCAAGCGCTTCAGCCCGCGCGGCCGCGGCCGCATGGGGAAAATTTTGAAGCCGTTCGCCAACCTGACCATCGTCGTGCGTCAGGTCGAGAGCGAAGCGGCTTAAGGAGAAGGTCATGGGTCAAAAGATCAACCCGATCGGCTTGCGGCTCGGCATCAACCGGACCTGGGACTCGCGCTGGTACGCCGGCAAGAACGAGTACGGCACGCTTTTGCATGAAGACATGAAGATCCGCGAAGCTCTGATGAAGGAGCTCAAGCAGGCCGCTGTGTCGAAGATCGTGATCGAACGCCCGCACAAGAAGTGCCGGGTGACGGTCCATTCGGCGCGGCCTGGCGTGGTCATCGGCAAGAAGGGCGCCGACATCGAGAAGCTGCGCAAGACGGTCGCCAAGCTCACCGACAGCGACGTCGTCATCAACATCATCGAGATCAGGAAGCCCGAACTCGACGCCCAGCTCGTCTCCGAGTCGATCGGCCAGCAGCTCGAGCGCCGCGTCGCGTTCCGCCGCGCCATGAAGCGCGCCGTGCAGTCGGCGATGCGGCTTGGCGCCCAGGGCATCCGCATCAACTGCTCGGGCCGTCTCGGCGGCGCCGAAATCGCGCGCATGGAATGGTACCGCGAGGGGCGCGTGCCGCTTCATACGCTGCGCGCCGACATCGACTACGGCGTCTCCACCGCGTTCACCACCTACGGCACTTGCGGCGTCAAGGTCTGGATCTTCAAGGGCGAGATCATGGAGCACGACTCCATGGCGCAGGATAAGCGTCTCGCCGAGGCCGAAGCCGGTCGTCCGCGCCGTGAGACGGTCTAAGGCGCACGAGAGCTAAGGACAAAAAAGGTCATTCGTCATGCTGCAACCGAAGAAAACCAAGTTCCGCAAGATGCACAAGGGCCGCATCCATGGCATTGCCACGAGCGGAATCGACCTTGCATTCGGGCAGCACGGTCTCAAGGCGATGGAGCCGGAGCGCCTGACCGCACGCCAGATCGAAGCGGCGCGCCGCGCGCTCACCCGCCACATGAAGCGCGCCGGGCAGGTCTGGATCAGGGTCTATCCGGATGTGCCGGTGTCGAAGAAGCCGCTCGAAGTCCGCATGGGCTCGGGCAAGGGCTCGGTTGAGCTCTGGGTCGCGCGGGTGAAGCCTGGCCGTATCCTGTTCGAGGTCGACGGCATCTCGGAGCAGCTCGCCAAGGAGGCGCTGACGCTTGCTGCCGCCAAGCTGCCGATCAAGACGCGTTTCGTTTCGCGCATTAGCGGCTAAGGTCGAGGAACCGCCATGAAAACGTCCGATGCGCGCGCCATGTCCGTCGATCAGCTCGACGACGAGGTGCTCAAGCTCAAGAAAGAGCAGTTCAACCTGCGCTTTCAGCGGGCGACCGGCCAGCTCGAGAACACCTCGCGGGTGCGCGTGGTGCGGCGCGACATCGCGCGGCTCAAGACCGTTGCGCGGCAGAAGCGCGTCGGCGTCGAGCCGAAGGCGGGCGCCGGGCCGACCGCGGCCGAGCCGGTACGGGCCACAAGGCCAAGGCGCACCGCAAAGGCGCAGCCGCCGCGCAGTTCGCGTTCCAAGCCGAGCGTCAAGTCCAGGTCCAAGGCTACACAGACCAGGGCCAAGGCGAAGTCGAAATACCGCGCGCAGATAAAGAAATAAGAGGATCGACATGCCGAAGCGAACGCTGCAGGGCGTGGTTGTCAGCGACAAGCAGGACAAGACGGTTGTTGTCCGCGTTGAGCGGCGCTTCACCCATCCTGTCATGAAAAAGACCGTGCGCCGGTCGACGACGTTCCATGCGCACGACGAGAAGAACGAGTTCTCGGTCGGCGATCTGGTGCGGATCGAGGAGCATCGTCCGATCTCCCGACTCAAGCGCTGGCTTGTGATCGACGGCGAGAAGCGGGCGAAGATCGAGGCGGCCGTCGATGACGGCGCCGTGGCGTCGGGCCGCACGTCGAAGAAGTCGAAGGCCCAGGCTAGTCAACCCGCGAAGTAAACGGGCCATAGGTAACGGAATTAGAGGCGCGCCATGATTCAGATGCAAACCAACCTCGACGTCGCGGACAATTCCGGCGCGCGCCGCGTCATGTGCATCAAGGTGCTGGGTGGCTCCAAGCGCAAGTACGCCACGATAGGCGACGTCATCGTCGTCTCGGTCAAGGAGGCGATCCCGCGCGGCCGCGTCAAGAAGGGCGAAGTGATGAAGGCCGTCGTGGTGCGCATCCGCAAGGATATCAAGCGCGCCGACGGTTCGGTGATCCGCTTCGACCGCAACGCCGCGGTGCTGATCAATCCGCAGATGGAGCCGGTCGGCACCCGCATTTTCGGACCCGTGCCGCGTGAGCTGCGCGCCAAGAACCACATGAAGATCATTTCGCTTGCGCCGGAGGTGCTGTGATGGCGGCCAAGATCAAGAAGGGCGACAAGGTCGTCGTGCTTTCGGGCCGCGACAAGGGACGCAGCGGCGAGGTCATCGAGGTGCGGCCGCGCGAGGAGCGCGCGCTGGTGCGCGGCGTCAACATGGTCAAGCGCCACCAGCGCCAGACCGCGCAGCAGGAGGGCGGCATCATCTCCAAGGAAGCGCCGATCCACCTGTCCAATCTTGCATACGCCGATCCTAAGGACGGCAAGCCGACCCGCGTCGGTTTCAAGTTCATCGGCGAGGGTGAGGCGCGCCGCAGGGTGCGTGTTGCCAAGCGTTCGGGAGTCGAGATCGATGGCTAAGGACGAGAAAAAAGTCGAGAAGGCGCCCCGGGTCGACAAGTCGCCGGAGGCCGCAGCTCGCGCCGAAAAGGCCGCGCAGGCCAGGGAAAAGGCTGCCCAGAAAAAGGCGGCGGAGGCTGGCGAGAAGAAGCCGCGGGAGCCCGAGGAGCGGGTTACGCCGCGCCTGCGGACCATCTTCGACGAGGAGATCCGCAAGAAGCTGATCGAGCAGTTCGGCTACAAGAACCCGATGCAGGTTCCGACGATCGACAAGATCGTGCTGAATATGGGCATCGGCGAGGGCGTCAACGACCGCAAGAAGGTCGAGAACGCGGCCTCCGACCTGTCGCTGATCGCCGGCCAGAAGGCGGTGATCACCCGCTCGCGCAAGTCGATCGCGACCTACAAGTTGCGCGACGGCCAGCCGATCGGCTGCAAGGTGACGCTGCGCAAGGCCCGCATGTACGAATTCCTCGACCGCCTGGTCACCATCGCGCTGCCGCGCGTGCGGGATTTCCGCGGGCTGAACCCGAAGAGCTTCGACGGCCGCGGCAACTATTCGCTCGGCATCAAGGAACACATCATTTTCCCGGAAATCGACTACGACAAGGTGGCCGACGTCTGGGGCATGGACATCACGGTCTGCACGACCGCGGGCACCGACGACGAGGCGCGCGCGCTGTTGGCCGCATTCAACTTCCCGTTCCGGCAGTGAGGCTCTGAGAGCTTCAAACGCGGAAACCCAGGAGACACGAATGGCGAAGAAGAGTTCGATCGAGAAGAATAATCGTCGTCGCAAGATGACGAAGCAGACCGCCGCCGGCCGGGCGCGGCTGAAGGCTGTCGTGATGGACAAGAAGAAGACCATGGAAGAGCGCTTCGCAGCGACGCTCAAGCTCGCGAAAATGCCGCGCAACGGGTCGGCCACGCGCATTCGCAATCGCTGCGAACTGACCGGGCGTCCGCGCGCGTACTACCGCAAGCACAGGCTCAGCCGTATCGCGTTGCGTGAGCTCGGCAACAAGGGCCTGATTCCCGGCCTGTTGAAGTCGAGCTGGTGAGGAGGGTCGCATGTCAGTCAATGATCCCATCAGCGACCTGATCGCGCGTATCAACAACGCGCAGATGCGCAAGAAGCCGAAGGTCTCGACCCCCGGCTCGCGGCTGCGCGTGAGCGTGCTGGATGTGCTCAAGAACGAGGGCTACATCCGCGGCTATGCCACCGTCGATCACGCCGACGGCCGCAGCGAGCTCGAGATCGAGCTGAAATACTTCGACGGCGAGCCGGTGATCCGCGAGTTCTCGCGGGTGTCGAAGCCAGGGCGCCGCGTCTACGTCGCGGTCCGCAACCTGCCGCGCATCAACAACGGGCTCGGCGTCGCCATCCTCTCCACGCCCAAGGGCGTGATGGCCGACCACGATGCACGCGACGCCAACGTCGGCGGCGAAGTGCTCTGCACGGTGTTCTGAGCGGGGATTAGGAAACAGAATCATGTCTCGCATCGGAAAAAAACCGGTCCCAATCCCGTCGGGCGTCACCGCGAACGTCGAGGGTCAGACCGTCAAGATGAAGGGCCCGAAGGGCGCGCTGCAGTTCGTGGTGCCCAACGAAGTCACCGTGAAGATGGACGCAGGCGCCATCAAGCTCGACCCGCGCAACGAAACCAAGCGCGCGCGTTCGATGTGGGGCACCTCGCGCACGCTGGTGAACAACCTGGTAACCGGCGTCACCAAGGGCTTCGAGCGCAAGCTCGAAATCACCGGCGTCGGCTTCCGCGCGGCGGTGCAGGGCAAGAACCTGCAGCTCCAGCTCGGCTACAGCCACGATGTGGTTTATCCGATCCCCGAGGGCATCGCGATCGTGACGCCGCGGCCGGTCGAGATCATCATCACGGGGATCGACAAGCAGAAGGTCGGCCAGGTCGCCGCCGAGATCCGCGATTTCCGTCCGCCGGAGCCCTACAAGGGCAAGGGCGTCAAGTACGCAGGCGAATTCATCTTCCGCAAGGAAGGCAAGAAGAAGTAACGGGAGCCTGAGGGCTTACGGAGCAAACGATGGCTACTGTCAGAACCAGAACCGATCGGCGCAGGGCGTCGGTCCGTCGCACCGTCAAGAAGGCGGCGAACGGCCGCGTGCGACTGTCGGTTCACCGCTCGGGCAAGCATATCTACGCCCAGGTGATCGACGATGTGAAAGGCGTAACGCTGGTTGCCGCCTCTTCGATCGAGAAGGACATGCGGGGCAGCCTCAAGACCGGCGCCAATGTCGACGCCGCCAAGGCCGTCGGCAAGCTGGTCGCCGAGCGTGCCGTCGAGAAGGGCGTTACCAACGTGGTGTTCGACCGCGGCAGCTATCTCTACCACGGGCGAGTCAAGGCGCTGGCGGACGCGGCGCGCGAGGGCGGGCTCAAGTTCTGAACGGATAAGGACGGGCGCAAGGCTCGAACAGAGAGAAGATCGTTATGGCACGTGAACCCAGGCGCGAACGCGGTGAACGCGAAGAGAGCGAGTTCATTGACAAGCTCGTTCACATCAACCGCGTCGCCAAGGTGGTGAAGGGCGGCCGGCGTTTCGGCTTCGCCGCGCTCGTCGTGGTCGGCGACCAGAAGGGCCGGGTCGGCTTCGGTCACGGCAAGGCGCGCGAGGTGCCGGAAGCGATCCGCAAGGCCACCGAAGCCGCCAAGCGCAACCTGACGCGCGTGCCGCTGCGCGAAGGCCGCACGCTGCATCACGACGTGCTCGGCCGCCACGGCGCCGGCAAGGTGTTTTTGCGCGCGGCGCCTCCCGGCACCGGCATCATCGCCGGCGGCCCGATGCGCGCGGTGTTCGAGTCGCTCGGCATGCAGGACGTGGTGGCGAAGTCGCTCGGCTCGTCCAATCCCTACAACATGGTGCGTGCGACCTTCGACGCGCTCAAGCACCAGGATTCGCCGCGATCGGTCGCGGCCCGGCGCAACATCAAGGTTTCGGCGCTGCAGTCGCGCCGCCGCGACGTCGACGCCGAAGCGGCGACGGCCGAGTAAGGCGGGAGACTGATATGGCAAGCACCAAGACCGTCAAGGTTGAACAGATTGGCAGCCCGATGCGCCGCGAGCACACTCAGCGCGAGACGCTGATCGGGCTTGGATTGAACAAGATCGGCCGCCAGCGCGAGCTGCCGGATACGCCCGCGACGCGTGGCATGATCCGCAAGGTGCGGCACATCGTGCGCGTGGTCGACGGCAAATAAGGAGAAGGGGCCATGAAGCTCAACGAGATCGCCCCCAAGCACGGGTCGACCAAAAAGCGCTTCCGCATCGGCCGGGGCATCGGCTCGGGTGCGGGCAAGACCGGCGGACGCGGCGGCAAGGGCCAGACCGCGCGCTCGGGCGTGCGCATCAAGGGCTTCGAAGGCGGCCAGATGCCGATCCATCGGCGGCTGCCCAAGCGCGGCTTCAAGAACTCGCCGTTCCAGCTCAAGCTGAACGAGGTCAATCTGGGCAAGCTGCAAGCCGCGGTCGACGCCAAGCTGATTGATGCCGGCGCCGTGGTGGATGCGGCCGCGATGGTGAAGGCCGGGCTGATGCGGCGCGCCAAGGACGGCGTGCGCCTGCTGGGCAACGGCGAACTCAAGGCCAAGCTCAATCTCGAGGTCTACGGCGCGTCCAAAAGCGCCGTGGCCGCGGTGGAGAAGGCCGGCGGCTCGGTCAAAATCCTGGCACCTGCGCGTGAAGAGGGCGAAAAGGCGGCCTGATCCCTATATCTGTTGAGGGCAGGCGGAACGGGAGCTCTTCATGGTCTCTGCAGCGGAACAACTGGCAGCCAATCTGAACTTTTCGGCGCTCGCCAAGGCCGAGGAGCTCAAGAAGCGAATCTGGTTCACGCTCGGTGCGCTGCTGGTCTACCGCTTCGGCACCTACATTCCGCTGCCGGGCATCGACCCGACCGCCTGGGACCAGATTTTCAAGTCGCAGGCCGGCGGCATCCTCGGCATGTTCAATATGTTCGCCGGCGGCGGCATCCACCGCATGGCGATCTTCGCGCTCAATATCATGCCGTACATCTCGGCATCGATCATCATCCAGTTGATGACGACGGTGTCGCCGACGCTTGAGCAGTTGAAGAAAGAGGGCGAGGCCGGCCGCAAGGTCATCAATCAGTACACCCGCTATCTGACCGTGCTGCTGGCGCTGTTCCAGGCCTACGGCATCTCGATCGGACTTGAAGGCGCGGGCAACGTCGTGACCGAACCGGGCTGGTTCTTCCGGATCGCGACCGTCATCACGCTGACCGGCGGCACCATGGTCCTGATGTGGCTCGGCGAGCAGATCACCGCGCGCGGCATCGGCAACGGCATTTCGCTCATCATCATGGCCGGCATCGTGGCCGAGTTGCCGTCGGCGATCGCCGGTATGCTCGAACTCGGCCGCCAGGGCGCGCTGTCCACCGGACTGATCCTGATCGTGATCATCATGGCGTTCGCCGTGACCGCCTTCATCGTGTTCATGGAGCGCGCGCAGCGCCGCCTGCTGATCCAGTATCCCAAGCGTCAGGTCGGCAACCGCATGTTCGAGGGCCAGTCCTCGCACCTGCCGCTCAAGCTCAACACCTCGGGCGTGATCCCGCCGATCTTCGCCTCGTCGCTGCTGCTGCTGCCCACCACGGTCGCCAATTTCAACGCCGGCGCCGGGCCGGAATGGTTCGTCACGCTGACGACCCAGCTCAGCCACGGCAGGCCGCTGTTCCTGATCCTGTACATCTCGCTGATCGTGTTCTTCGCCTTCTTCTATACCGCCATCGTGTTCAACCCGACCGAAACGGCGGAAAACCTGAAGAAGCACGGCGGATTCATCCCCGGCATCCGGCCGGGCGAGCGCACGGCGGAATACATCGACTACGTGCTCACGCGCATCACCGTGGTGGGCGCGGCATATCTCGCGGTGGTGTGCCTCATTCCCGAAATCCTGATCTCCTACGCCGCGGTGCCGTTCTATTTCGGCGGCACGTCGCTGCTGATCGTGGTCAGCGTGACGATGGATACGGTGGCCCAGGTGCAGGGCTATCTGCTGGCGCACCAGTATGAAGGTCTGATCAAGCGTTCGAAGCTGCGGGGGCGGCGAAGATGAGGGTTGTTTTGCTCGGCCCGCCGGGGGCCGGCAAGGGGACGCAGGCGCGAGAGCTCGTCAACCGGCACGGCATCGTGCAGCTCTCGACCGGCGACATGCTGCGCGCGGCTGCGGCCGCCGGCACGCCCATCGGTCTGAAGGCGAAGGACATCATGGCGCGCGGCGCCCTGGTGCCGGACGACGTCGTGGTCGCCATAGTCGCCGACCGGATCGAGCAGCCGGACGCGCGCAAAGGGTTCATCCTGGACGGTTTTCCGCGCACCGTGCCGCAGGCCGAGGCGCTCGACCGCATGCTGGCCGAGAAGGGCCTCCGGCTTGACGGTGTGATCGAGCTCAAGGTCGACGAGGACATGCTGGTGCGGCGCATCGCCAGCCGGGTGGCCGAAATGCAGGCCATGAAGCTGGCGATCCGCGACGACGACAAGCCGGAGGTGCTGCGCGAGCGGCTGCGGGCCTATCGGGCCCAGACCGCGCCGCTGGTGGCGTATTACCGTAAGCAGGGCGCGCTCAAGTCGGTCGATGGCATGGCCTCGATCGAGGACGTGACCTCGGCGGTCGGCCGGGTGCTGGCGGACGCCGTTTTCCGCTCCGCGCCCAAGCGGGCCGGCAAGAAGGCCGCTTCGAAGAAGCCGGCCAAGGCCAAGGCCAAGGCCAAGGCCAAGGCCAAGGCAAAGCCTAGCAAGGTAAATCCGACGAAGGGGGCCCCGAAGAAGGCAAAAACCGCCTCCAAACCGGCCTCCCGCAAGGCCAAGGCGCGCAAGAATGCATCGTCTAAGACGCGGCCAGGCCGGACTCCCAAGAATGCCCGTAAATCCGCGAAAGTTGCCCGCGCGCGGAGGTTGACGAAGTGACGTTGAATCCCCTAATAACGGGCACATTCAGTCGGATTCGAACGATGCCGGCCCCCGATGAGGGTGGGGTGGGCGTCGCATTATTGCTTGAAAGGCCCGCCCGGGACGCCGGATGGGGCAAATCGGTCCGGCGCCGCAGCCGGCCGGAACAGGAGTAGGACGTGGCCCGTATCGCTGGAGTGAATCTCCCGACCAACAAGCGCGTCGTGATTGCGCTGCAGTACATCCATGGCATTGGGCAGAAGAAAGCTCAGGAGATCATGGAGAGCGTCCGCCTGCCGAACGAGCGGCGCGTGTCGCAACTGACCGACCAGGAAGTGCTCCAGATTCGCGAGATGATCGACCGCGACTACATGGTCGAAGGCGATCTGCGCCGCGAGGTTTCGGTGAACATCAAGCGGCTGATGGATCTCGGCTGCTACCGCGGCTTGCGTCACCGCAAGGGCCTGCCGGTCCGCGGCCAGCGCACCCATACCAATGCGCGCACCCGCAAGGGTCCCGCGAAAGCCATTGCCGGCAAGAAGAAGCCGACCGCTTAAAGCACCGAATTGGATCGGCCCGCGCGATGTCGCCGGGCTGCGAAAGGATCTTGAATGGGTAAGGAAGCCACCGCCACCGGGCGCGTCCGCCGCCGCGAGCGCAAGAATATCGCGTCGGGTGTCGCGCACGTGAATGCGACGTTCAACAATACCATGATCACCATCACCGACGCGCAGGGCAACACGATCGCATGGTCGTCGGCCGGCACGATGGGTTTCAAGGGCTCGCGTAAATCGACGCCCTACGCCGCGCAGGTCGCCGCCGAAGACGCCGCCAAGAAGGCGTCGGAGCATGGCATGCGCACGCTCGAAGTCGAGGTTGCGGGCCCGGGCTCGGGCCGCGAGTCGGCGCTGCGCGCTTTGCAGGCCGCGGGCTTTACCGTCACGTCCATCCGCGATGTGACGCCGATCCCGCACAACGGCTGCAGGCCGAGAAAGCGCCGGCGCGTATGACGACAGGTCTCCTCCGGTCGACCGATGATTCATTGGCCGCCGCCGACACTTCCCACGGGGCGGAGTGGGGCGCGCCAAAGTCGGCGCCACTCAATACGATGGGTGCAAACGTGATCCAGAAAAATTGGCAGGAACTGATCCGACCGAACAAGCTGCAAGTTGCGGCGGGTTCCGATTCCAAGCGCAACGCTACGCTGGTTGCCGAGCCGCTCGAGCGCGGCTTCGGCGTCACGCTCGGCAATGCGCTGCGGCGTGTCCTGTTGTCGTCGCTGCAAGGTGCAGCGGTGCAATCGGTACACATCGACGGCGTGCTGCACGAGTTCTCGTCGATCGCCGGTGTGCGCGAGGACGTGACCGACATCGTGCTCAACATCAAGGCCATCGCCATCAAGATGCAGGGCGATGGCCCCAAGCGCATGGTGGTGAAGAAATCGGGTCCCGGCGCCGTCACCGCCGGCGACATCCAGACCGTCGGCGACATTGTGGTGCTCAACCCCGACCTCGTGCTCTGCACGCTGGACGAGGGCGCCGAGATCCGCATGGAGTTCACGGTCAACACCGGCAAGGGCTACGTCGCGGCCGACCGCAACCGGCCCGAGGACGCGCCGATCGGGCTGATCCCGGTCGACAGCCTGTTCTCGCCGGTGCGCAAGGTGTCCTACAAGGTCGAGAACACCCGCGAGGGCCAGATCCTCGACTACGACAAGCTCACGCTCACGATCGAAACCAACGGTGCAGTCAGTCCGGAGGACGCGCTCGCCTATGCTGCGCGCATCCTTCAGGACCAGCTCAACGTGTTCGTGAACTTCGAGGAGCCGCGCAAGGAGCAGGCAGCCGAATCTATTCCCGACCTGGCCTTCAATCCGGCCTTCCTCAAGAAGGTGGACGAGCTCGAGCTTTCGGTGCGTTCGGCCAACTGTCTCAAGAACGACAACATCGTCTACATCGGCGATCTGGTGCAGAAGACCGAAGCCGAGATGCTGCGCACGCCGAACTTCGGCCGCAAGTCGCTCAACGAGATCAAGGAAGTGATGGCGCAGATGGGTCTGCATCTCGGCATGGAAGTGCCGGGCTGGCCGCCGGAGAACATCGAAGAGCTCGCAAAGCGCTTCGAGGACCACTACTGAGTTGAGTTCATCGTTGTGGCCGGCTCCGTCCGGCCACGACTTTTTTGGGCGAACGCAGGAAGCCCACCTGAGCAGCGTCCGACGACCTGTCGTGACATAGACGAAAAAGGTTTAGTCCAATGAACCACGGCAAAGTTCACCGAAAGCTGGGTCGCACGGCTGAGCATCGCAAGGCGATGTTCGCCAACATGTGCCAGGCGCTGATCAAGCACGAGCAGATCACCACCACGCTGCCGAAGGCCAAGGAGCTGCGGCCAATCGTCGAGAAGCTGGTGACCCTGGGCAAGCGCGGCGACCTGCACGCGCGCCGGCAGGCGATCTCGCAGATCCGCGATGTGGTGCTGGTGAAGAAGCTGTTCGACGTTCTGGGGCCTCGCTACAAGGAGCGCCAGGGCGGCTACACCCGCATTCTCAAGGCGGGCTTCCGCCACGGCGACAACGCAGCGGTCGGAGTGATCGAGTTCGTCGACCGCGACGAAGCTGCCAAAGGGCTGGATTCCGGCCCGGTGCAGGCCAGGCGGGTGGATGACGATGAGACCGTTCCGGCGTAATGCACGGTCGATAGCAGCGGTTTTTGCAAGGGCGGCTTCGGCCGCCCTTTTGCTTTTTTCCGTCGTGGCCGTCGCAATTGTATCGGGAGGGCCCGCCATGGCGCAGGATCGCGCCGAGCTTGAACGTGACCTGATCGCGGCCGCGGAGCGCGGCGAGCTTGTTCTCGTGCGCCGGCTCTTTCAACAGGGTGCCCGCATCGATGCGCGCGACCAGCGTGGCCGCACGGCGCTGCTGGCCGCGACCCAGCGCAACCGTGTCGATGTGGCGCGATTCCTCATCCAGGAGGGCGCCGACGTCAACGCCAAAGACTTCATCCAGGACACGCCGTTCCTGTATGCCGGCGCCGAAGGCCGTACTGAAATCCTGAAGATGGCGCTTGCCAACGGTGCCGACCTCAAGGACGTCAACCGCTACCGCGGCACGGCGCTGATCCCAGCGGCCCATCGCGGCCACGTCGAGAACGTCAAGCTTTTGCTGGCCACCCCGATCAACAAGGATCACGTCAACAATCTCGGCTGGACCGCGTTGATGGAAGCCGTTGTGCTCGGCGATGGCGGGCCGGCGCACACCGAGATCGTGCGCCTGTTGATCGACGCCGGCGCCAACGTCAACATTCCCGACCGCGACCGGGTCACCGCGCTCGCGCATGCAAAAAATCGCGGCTATGCCGCCATGGTCCGCATGCTGACGGCGGCGGGTGGGCGCTAGTTCCCCATTGGATCGACGCTATTTCTACGGCCCGGATGCGCTTGCATCGCATTGGCGGCGCCGGGCCATGGCGCTAAGATTAGAAGGATTCGAAACCACATCCAAAGGCGGAGGAATGCCATGATCCGGTGGGCGCTGGTGAGCATTGCGGCAGTCACGATCTCCGGGAGCGCGAGCGCGCAGACAGCGATGCAGCGCGGCGACTATCTGGTCAACAGCATCCTGACCTGCGGCAACTGCCACACCCCACGCGGCCCTGGCGGCGTGTTCGACATGTCGAAGCAGCTCTCGGGTGGACCGCAGACCTGGGACACGCCGACCTATCGCGTGAAAGGCGCCAACGTCACGCCCGATCCCGACACCGGCATCGGCAAGTGGAGCGACGCCGAGATCAAGCGCTCGCTGCAGGAGGGCGTGCGTCCGAACGGCACGCCGGTCGCGCCGATCATGCCCTACGGATTCTACAAGATCATGACTCCGGCGGACCTCGACGCCATCGTGGCCTATCTGAAATCGGTGCCGGCGGTGAAGAACGAGGTCCAGATGCCGACCTACAAGGCCGCGATGCACGTGGACGTTCCGCCCGGCGCCGAGCGGCCGATGAATCCCGCCGATATGAACGATCCGGTCAAGCGCGGCTTCTATCTGGTCACCATCGGTCATTGCCTAGGGTGCCACACCCCCGAGGTGAACCACCGGCGCGATTGGAATTCGCTCGGCAAGGGTGGCGAGGAGTTCAAAGGTCCCTGGGGCGTGGCGGTGGCACGCAACATCACCTCACATCGCGAAAAGGGCATCGGTGCCTGGACCGACGCCGAGATCAAGGCCGCGATCACGCAAGGCAAGCGCAAGGACGGCAGCCCGCTCAAGCCGCCGATGGGTTATGGCCTGTATGCCAAGATGACCGATCAGGATTTGAACGCGGTCGTGGCTTATCTGCGGACGGTGCCGGCGAAGGAATAACCGGAACCTCGTGCGGCCGGGCTTACTTCTTCCGGCCGCGGGTCTCCCGCAGCGCATTGTAGAGATCGACCGGCGCGAAATCGTCGGTCAGCAGTTCGGCTTGGTCCAGCGCGGGATGCGGCGCGCGCTTGGCGATCAGCTGCGGCAGCGGATAACGGAAATTATGGCGCTGCTGCAACGCCGCCGCGCGGCTCGCCAGCGTATCGGGATCGGGCGCCGGTTCTCCGGTGACCACGGCGATCACCTCGCCCTCGCCGGAGGGATAAAGGTGCACGTCGGGGAACACCGCCTGCAGCGTCTTCACGGTCGAGACGTACAGCTTGGTGCCGTCGTGTACGTTGAAGGCAACGACGCCGCCCGGCGACAGCCGGTCCTTGAGCAGCGTGTAGAATTCCTTGGTCAGCAGATGGAACGGAATGTAGCCGCCGTGGAAAGCGTCCACCAGGATCACGTCGTACTTGCGGGCGCTGCGTCGTATGAAGACCCGTCCGTCGCCGGCGACATAGCGCACGCGTTTGCTGTCGCGGAGCCCGAAATACTGCCTGGCTGCGGCGATCACGCCCGGATCGATTTCCACCGTGTCGATGATGACGTCCGGCATGGCGCGGCCGAGGTAGGTCGAGATCGATCCGCCGCCGAGCCCGATCATCAGGATGGCTTTCGGCTCCGCCGGATAGACGATCGCGGTCGTCATCGAGCGGGTGTAGTGCACCGGCAGGTCGTCGGGATCGCGCAGGTTGGTGACGGACTCGGTGTAGTCGAAGCCCTTGAGCTGGAACGACATGGTCAGCTCGTGGCGTCGCTTGGTGATGAAGATGTCGTTGTATTCGGTTTCGATGCGGGCGATCCGGCCGTCGCTGCGCTTGAGCAGCGCCGCGCGGGCCGCCTCGTCCAGCAGTTCGCTGGTCTGAGCCTGGGCGCCGGGGAGGCAGCCGAGCGCCAGCATCGCGGCTGCGAGCAATACGGCGGGCGCGCGTCGGCGAAGCGGCAGTGCAATCAAGGCGAGGCCGGCGAGCAAGCCCGCGCCGCCGAGCAGCAGCGTCAGCGCACGCGACCCCATCGACGGCAGCAGGTAGAACGTGGTGCCCAGTGTGCCGACGATCGAGCCTACGGTGGAGATGCCATAGACCGTGCCCGAGACCGTGCCTGAGGTCTCCGCCGAGCGGATCAGCAGCCGGATTGCGAACGGCGAATACATCCCCAGAAACGTTACCGGAAAGAACAGGATCGCCATCGCCGCCACCAAGCTTCCCAGTTTGACGTCGTCGATGCCGTCCAGCACGACCTCCAGCATCTCCTGCGCAAACAGCGGCAGCGCGATGACATAGACCGACCCGATCAGGATGGTCACGCCCAGCACCGGCGCCGACGGCATCCGGTCGGCGAGCCAGCCGCCGATGAAATAGCCGACCGTGAGCGAGGCCAGCACGGTCGAGATCAGCGATGCCCAGGTGTAGATGCCGCTGCCGAAATAGGGGTTGAGATAGCGCGAGCCCAGCATCTCGAAGCTCATGACGATGGCGCCGGTCACGAAGGCGATCAGGTAGATCGCCAGCGTTCCGTGCTTCGAACCGCGAACCGTGTCGGCCGCCTCGACCGCTTTCTGCGCCACGCTCTCGCTCCTTGGGTGTCTGGGCCCGGTTTCTGAGGCTTTCGGCGGGGCCGGAAGCGACTTCTATCAAGCGGTTCTGCTGGGGAAAAGGGCGGGGGCCGAGCCTTCATTTGCCCCTTTCGCAGGCCTATATCTCAGCACCCACTATGGATTCGCTCGACTGGGATTCCTGCGATGGCTCGCTGCCCGATGACCGCCCGTCTGCTCGTCCTTTTGAGCCTCGGCTTGGTGCTGCCTGGAGCGACGCCTGCGCTGGCCCAGGCGCCGCGCGTGCTGCCTGGTTCGCCCGGCGAGGTGCGGCTGTCGTTTGCGCCGATCGTCAAACGGACGGCGCCGGCGGTGGTCAGCATCCAGGCCGCCAAGATGGTCGAGAACCGCAATCCGCTGATGGAAGATCCGTTCTTCCGCCGGTTCTTTGGCCCCAATTTCGGCGGGGGCGGCGGCGGTCGCGAGCAGGTGGCTCGCTCGCTCGGCTCCGGCGCCATCGTCGATCCCTCCGGTCTCGTGGTCACCAACAACCACGTCATCGAGGGCGCCAGCGAGGTCAGGGTCGCGCTGCCCGACAAGCGTGAGTTCGAGGCCGAGATCGTGCTCAAGGACCCGCGCACCGACCTCGCCGTGCTGCGGCTGAAGGATGGACGGGAGCGCTTCCCATTCCTGGACTTCGCAGATTCCGACGAGCTTCAGGTCGGCGACCTGGTGCTGGCGATCGGCAATCCGTTCGGCGTCGGCCAGACTGTGACCCACGGCATCGTCTCGGCGGTGGCCCGCACCCAGGTCGGGATCAGCGACTATCAGTTCTTCGTCCAGACCGACGCCGCGATCAACCCCGGCAACTCGGGCGGCCCGCTGGTCGACATGGCGGGGCGGATCGTCGGGGTCAACACCGCGATCTTCTCGCGCTCCGGCGGTTCGCAGGGCGTCGGCTTCGCCATTCCGGCCAACATGGTGAAGCTGGTCGTGGCCTCGGCCAAGGGCGGCGGCAGTGCGGTCAAGCGGCCGTGGCTCGGCGCCAAGTTGCAGGCCGTGACCCCGGACATCGCGGAGAAATTCGATCTCACGCGCCCGGCCGGTGCGGTCGTGACCAATGTCACGACCGCGAGTCCTGCGGCGAGGGCCGGGCTCAAAACCGGCGACGTCATCGTCGCGGTGGAAGGCAACGCGGTCGACGATCCGAATGCCTTCGATTATCGCTTCACCACGCGCGCGCTGGGCGGCAAGACAGAGCTTGCCATCATGCGCGGCGGCAAGGAATCGAAGGTGACGGTCGCGCTTGAGACCGCGCCCGAATCCCCGCGCGACGAGATCACCATCGGCGCGCGGTCGCCGTTCCGCGGCCTGAAGGTGGCGAACCTGTCGCCCGCGCTGGCCGAGGAGCTCCGTTTGGAGGTCACCGACGGCGTGGTTGTCCTCGACGTCGCCGACGGCACATCCGCGCAGATGGTCGGCTTCCAGCGTGGCGACATCCTGCTCACGGTCAACAACGACAAGCTCGCCAAGACCGCCGATCTGGAAAAGGCCGCCAAGGCCGGTGCGTCGCGCGGCTGGCGCGTCACGATCATGCGCGGCGGCCAGCAGATATCGGCCGTGTTCGGGGAATGAGCCCGCGCGCCAAATCCAGCGGCCCCAACCTGTTCGCCGCGGCGGGCCTTGACGCCGACGCACCGCGGCCGCTGGCCGACAAGCTGCGCCCGCAGACGTTGTCCGAGGTGGTGGGGCAGGATCACCTGCTCGGCCCGGACGGTGCGCTCACGCGCATGCTGGCGACCCGCTCGCTCGGCTCGCTGGTGTTCTGGGGGCCGCCCGGCACCGGCAAGACCACGGTGGCGCGGCTGCTTGCCAAGGAAACCGAACTTCAGTTCGAGCAGATTTCCGCGGTGTTCTCAGGCGTTGCCGATCTCAAGAAGGTGTTCGACGCCGCCCGTGCCCGCCGCGAAACCGGCATCGGCACCCTGCTGTTCGTCGACGAGGTGCACCGCTTCAACCGCGCACAGCAGGACAGCTTCCTGCCGGTGATGGAGGACGGCACCATCGTGCTGGTCGGCGCCACCACCGAGAATCCATCGTTCGAGCTCAACGCCGCGTTGCTGTCTCGCGCCCGCGTGCTGGTGTTCAAGTCGCTCGACGCCGAGGCGGTGGAAAAGCTGCTTGCGCGTGCCGAGGAGATCGAAGGCAAGCCGTTGCCGCTCGATGCCGACGCGCGCGCGGCGCTTGCGGGCATGGCCGACGGCGACGGCCGCGCCGCGCTGACGCTGACCGAGGAAATCTGGCGTTCGGCCCGGCCCGGCGAGGTCTTCGACTCCGCCAAGCTCCAGGCCGTGGTGCAGCGGCGCGCGCCGATCTACGACAAATCGCAGGACGGCCACTACAACCTGATCTCGGCGCTGCACAAGTCGGTGCGCGGCTCCGACCCCGATGCCGCGCTCTATTACCTCTGCCGCATGCTGGATGCCGGCGAGGACCCGCTGTTTCTGGCGCGCCGGGTGGTGCGGATGGCGGTCGAGGATATCGGCATGGCCGACCCCCAGGCTTTGGTCGTCTGCAACGCCGCCAAGGATGCCTACGATTTCCTGGGCTCGCCCGAGGGTGAACTGGCCATTGCCCAGGCCGTGATCTATGTCGCGACCGCGCCCAAATCGAACGCGGCCTACCGGGCGTTCGGCGCGGCGATGCAGACCGCCAAGCAGGCCGGCTCGCTGCTGCCGCCCAAGCACATCCTCAATGCGCCGACCAAGCTGATGAAGAGCGAGGGCTATGGGCGCGGCTATGCCTACGATCACGATGCGGAGGAGGGGTTCTCCGGGCAGAACTATTTCCCGGACCAGCTCGACCGCCAGCAGTTCTACGATCCGCCGGACCGCGGCTTCGAGCGCGAGATCAGGAAGCGGTTGGAGTACTGGGCGAAACTGCGAAACGAGAGAAGCAGGGGCTGATGCGCAAACGATGGGTGTTGGCGGTCGCGATCGGCATGATCGCGGGTACGCCGGTGCAGGCCGCCGAGCCGTGGGTCGGGCGCTGGGCGATCGACCCGGCGACCTGCGTGGGCTTCGGCGGCAGCACGCCGGCCACTGCGTCGCTGGTGGTCACCGACACGTCGTTGTGGTGGTTCGCCGGTCATTGTCGGATCGGCAAGATGTACAAGCTGGGCCATGCGGCCTACATCCAGGCGCGCTGCGGCGGCGAGGGTTCGGGCGACGTTCCGGTCTCGCTGGTGCCAAGCGGGGCCGACCGGATGCGGGTGAGCTGGAACCGCGCCAAACCCGAGGAGCTGCGTCGATGCAAATGATGCGGCTTTCGCATGGGGCGGCGGCGGTGCTCGCTTGCGCCATCGGGTTCGGCTTGCTGGCGGCCGCGCCGGCGACGGCGCAGACGGCGAACGTCGAGACCAAAGCTGCCGCTCCGAAAAAATCTGAATCTCGCAAAAAGGCCAAAGCCCCGAAGAAGTCCGCAGCGGAGAAACCGGCCAAAGAAGCCCCATCGGCCGATGCTCCGAAAAAGCCAGAACCGCAAAACAGGAATGAGCCGAAGACGATTGCTGCCGACAAGCTGCCGAAGGCGATATTGACCCTGCACACCTGCGTCGCAGGCAAGCAGGAGGTCGATTTCAGTTCCGAGCGCTACGCCAAGTCGGTGCTGTTTTTTGTTACTTGTCCGGCCGCCAGAGGCGCTCTGACGCCGATCTCGGTCTTCGTGGCGAAGAACACCAAAGCCGCCGGCGCCAAGCGCGTGATGTTCGAGATTCTGAATCCGGACGGCACGCCGGGGACACGCGATGCGACATTTTCCGCGGTGCCGGCGCGTGAGGCCTACAGCAAGCCGGACGACAAGCAGTCGAACCTGCACGCCCGCAACGATCCGCCGTGGATTTCCGGCGCCTGGGGGCCGGACGACCGTCCCGGCGTCTGCGCGGTGACGGCGAACTGGCGCGTGCAGGGCGACAAGGCCGAGCTGATGCTGTGGGACGAGGCCAAGGAGTGCCCGCGAAACGAACTGCCGAAATACGAAAGCAAGCTCGACAAGAAGCCGCCGGCGTTGGTGGGACGTTGAGCGCTTGAGCGAGAGTGCCGCGCCTAAGGTTTTCGCGCATCGCGCCTTCGCGATGTTCTGGATCGGCCGGATCGTTTCGATCCTGTCGTTCCAGATGCTGGTCGTCGCGATCGGCTGGCAGCTCTACACGCTGACCGGCAGCGCGCTCGATCTGGGGCTGCTGGGGCTGGCGCAATTCATCCCGATGCTCGTCCTCACGTTGCTCGTGGGACACGTCGCCGACCGCTACGATCATCGGCTCATCCTGCTGGTGTGCCAGCTTGGCGAGGCGCTGGCGGCTGCGATCCTCGCGCTCGGCACCTGGATGGGCTGGCTCGATCCGATCGTGATCTACATCGTCATGGTGCTGGTCGGAGCGGCCCGCGCGTTCGAAATCCCGACCATGGTCGCGATCATTCCGGGGCTGGTGCCACGGCCGCTGGTGCCTGCTGCGACCGCGTGGTTCGCGACCGCCAACCAGGCCGGGGCGATCGTCGGCCCGGTGCTCGGCGGACTGCTCTATGGCCTGGGTCCGGACGTTGTTTACGCCACGGCGATCGGCCTGTGGTGCATCGGCGCGTCGTTCATTTTCATGATGACGATGGAGCGCGCGCCGCGCGCCACCGAGCCGATGAGCCTGCGCTCGCTGCTCGGCGGCTTCCGCTTTGTGTGGCACGACCGGGTGATCCTCGGCACCATTTCGCTCGATATGTGCGCGGTGTTCCTGGCCGGCGCCGGTGCGCTGTTCCCGATTTTCGCCCGCGACATTCTGCAGACCGGCCCCTGGGGCCTGGGACTGTTGCGCGCAGCGCCCGCCGTCGGCGCGTTGTGCATGTCGCTGATCCTGGCGCGCCGGCCGCTCACGTTGCCGATTGGGCAGGTGTTGTTCGGGGTGGTCTGCATCTTCGGGGCCGGCACGGTCGCGTTTGCGCTTTCTACGAACCTGCTGCTGTCGCTGGCGGCGCTCGCCATGCTGGGCGCGGCCGACGTGGTCAGCGTGGTGATCCGCTTCTCGCTGGTGCAGTTGCGCGCGACGGCCGAGATGCGTGGCCGGGTCAGCGCGGTGAACGGCATGTTCACCGGCACCTCGAACTATCTCGGCGATTTCAGGGCCGGCGCGGTGGCGGCGATGATCGGCGCGGTCCCGGCGGTGGTGATCGGCGGTGTCGGGGTATTCCTGGTGGCGGCGCTTTGGATGTTCCTTTTTCCCCAGTTGCGGCGTATCCGTTCCCTGGACGAGGTGCCCGCGGCGCTGCCGGCAGGCCCTGAAGGGAAAACACCGCCATGACGGACGCTGCACCGGATGCGGCCAAGACCGGGCCGAAGACCGAGGCCAACAGTGGGGCCAGGGTCCAGACCGTCACCGTGTCGGGCGACGAAGGCGGCATGCGGCTCGACCGCTTTTTCGAGGCGCGGTTTCCGGGTCTGTCGTTCTCGCACATCCAGCGCATCATCCGGAAGGGCGAGGTGCGGGTGAACGGCAAGCGCGCCGAGCCCAAGGACCGCCTCCAGGTCGGCTCGGCGGTCCGCATTCCACCGCTGAAGATCGATGCGCCGAAGCTGCGCGACGATGCCCCGCAGGACCAGAAGGACCGCGCCTTCCTCAAGTCGATCACGCTCTACGAAGACGACGACGTCATGGTTCTGAACAAGCCGATCGGGCTCAGCGTCCAGGGTGGCTCGGGCACCTACCGGCACATCGACGGCATGCTGGGCTCGATGTCGTCGCGCGACGGTCAGCGGCCGCGGCTGGTGCATCGCATCGACAAGGACACCGCAGGCTGCCTGCTGGTCGCCAAGACGCGCTTCGCCGCCGCGGCGCTTGGCAAGACCTTCCGCTCGCGCTCGGCCCGCAAGATCTACTGGGCGCTGGTGCCGGGCGTGCCGCGCCCGAAGCAAGGCCGGATCTCGGCGTTCCTGGCCAAGGACGAGCGCGACGATGAGAGCATCATGCGGGTGGTCAAGCATGGCGACGACGGCGCGAGCCATGCCATCACCTATTACACGGTGGTCGAGACCGCCGGGCAGAAGCTGACCTGGGTTTCGTTGAAACCCGTGACCGGCCGCACTCATCAACTGCGCGCGCATCTCGCGCATATCAAGCACCCGATTGTCGGCGACCCGAAGTATTTCAATATCGAGAATTGGCAGTTGCCGGGCGGCCTGCAGAACAAGCTGCATCTCCTGGCGCGCCGGATCGCGGTGCCGCATCCGCGCGGCGGGACCATCGACGTCACCGCGCCGCTGCCGCCGCACATGCAGCAATCGTGGAACCTGCTCGGCTTCGATGCCAAGCGGTACGACCCGATCGTGGACGCGCCGGAGGACTAGCCTTCACGCTCCGCGCGAGGACTGGCGAAGCGGTGAGGGGAGGCATAGATTCTTCCCATGCGGATGCCGTTTGCAAGGACGCTGGCTCTCGCTGTCGCGGCGATCTTCATGCTGGGCGCGGCGGATGCTGCCTGGGCCGCGAAGAAGAAACGCGGCAAGCGCCAAGTTGCGCCGGTGACCTACGATAGCGGCGTCACCCGCGATCTCGGCATCACCCGCGACGCCAACGGTACGCCGATCATCATGCAGGGCTACAAGCCCTCGACGCATCTAGGGCGTGGCGACATGCCCGGCAGCCCCGCGCCTGAGATCCAGCCGCAGACCCGCACCGAACGGCCGGCCCCCGTCCGGCGCGGCAGCAGCACCTATATTCCGCCGCCCGTGCCATCGCCGAACGGCGGGCCGCCCGCCGCGGCGCTGATCCAGCCGGGCCCCGGCGTTTACCAGCCGCCGCCGGTTCGCGGCTTCGGCGACCGCGCGACCAACTGCATCCACTCGTTTCCGCTGAATTCAGGCGTCGCCGGCAATCCCACCGAGCTTGGAGCCTATACGCGCTCCTGCGCGAACTGAGCTCGAAGTCCTCGCGCTGATGTCTGGTCAGTTACGACATCGAGCAGGCCGGCGACGCCGTCAGGCTGACCTTGACCGAGGCGCATCAATGGGACGTTCCTGACGATCTGCTGGAGAGGGCGGCCGCTCCGGCTGGCCGGCGATCCTGTCGAGCCTCAAAAGCGTGCTCGAAACCGGCAAGCCGCTCGCGATCAAAATGGAGCCGCCGAAAAAGATGATGGCGGCGCTGGAACGGCTGAAGAAGCGCTAGGGCTCAGCGCAAGCTGGCGTTGATCTTTTCCAGCGCGGCCGAGCCCGGCGACAGCTCCTTGGCTTCCAGCGTGTTGAGCGGCGCCTTTACGGTGTTGAGATGCTTGTGAAGGTCCTCGGGGTCGGGCTCGACATACAGCAGCCCGGTGACGACCTCGCCCGCCGCCTGCCGTTCCATCAGGTAGTTCATCGCGGCGATGCGGCTGTGCACGTCGTAGTCGGGTGCGAGCTTGTGCAGCGCCAGCCGGGAGCCATCGTGCTGCTCGACGATCTGGGTGGTGCCGGGCTCGTAGTCCACCTTGATGGCGTCGCGCGGACTGATGAAATCCAGCCGGTTCACGGCGTCGTTGTGTTCGCGCACGTAATCGAAGCTCTTGGTCGAGCCGGCGTGGTTGTTGAAGGCGACGCAGGGCGACAGCACGTCGAGAAACGCCGCGCCCTCGTGCTCGATCGCCGCCTTGATCAGCGGCACGAGCTGGCCCTTGTCGCCGGAGAAGCTGCGCGCCACGAAGGTGGCGCCGAGCTGCATGGCCACCGCCACTAAGTCGATCGAGGAATCGTTGTTGGTCAGCCCGCGCTTGGACTTCGAGCCGCGATCGGCGGTGGCCGAGAACTGGCCCTTGGTGAGGCCATACACGCCGTTGTTTTCGACGATATAGACCATGTTCACGCCGCGCCGGATGGCGTGGGCGAACTGGCCGAAGCCGATCGAGGCCGAGTCGCCGTCGCCCGACACGCCGAGATAGATCAGGTCGCGGTTGGCGAGGTTGGCGCCGGTGAGCACCGACGGCATGCGGCCGTGCACGGTGTTGAAACCGTGCGAATTGCCGAGAAAATAGGTCGGGGTCTTCGACGAGCAGCCGATGCCGGACAGTTTGGCGATGCGATGGGGCGGCAGGCTCAGTTCGTAACACGCCTCGATGACCGCGGCGGTGATCGAGTCGTGGCCGCAGCCGGCGCACAGGGTCGAGACCGAACCCTCGTAGTCGCGGTGCGTGAACCCGAGTGCGTTCTTGGGCAGCGCCGGGTGATGGAATTTCGGTTTTGCGAGATAGGTCATGCTCGCTCCTTGCGCAGCGGAGTGACTTTCAGGGCGTCGAGCCGGTTGCTGACCGCGCTCGCGATGAAGCGCGCAGTGATCGGCGTTCCGTCGAAATGCAGGACCGGCACGAGACGGGCCGGGTCGATGGCGCATTCGTTGACGATCAGCGAACGAAGCTGCGCATCGCGGTTCTGCTCCACCACGAACACGAAATCATGGTCGGAGATGAAGTCGTCGACCGAATGGTGGAACGGGAACGCCCGCACCCGCAGCATGTCGAGATGATGGCCCTGCGCCTTGAGCAGGCCGGCTGCCTCGTCCATGGCTGGCGCGGTCGATCCGAAATAGATGACGCCGAAGCGCGTCGCCTTGTCGGAATTCGCCCGCAGCGGCTTCGGAACCAGGTCCTTGGCGGTTTCGAACTTGCGCAGCAGCCGCTGCATGTTGTCGACGTACGGCGGGCCTTCCTCGGTGTAGCGCGCATACCGGTCGCGCGAGGTGCCGCGGGTAAAGAACGAGCCCTTGGTCGGATGCGTGCCCGGATAGGTGCGGAACGGAATGCCGTCGCCGTCGACGTCGAGATAGCGGCCGAAATCCTTGCCGGCGTCGAGATCGGCGGCGGTCATCACTTTGCCGCGGTCGTATTGCTTGCTGTCATCCCATTTGAACGGCTTACAAAGCCGGTGGTTCATGCCGATGTCGAGATCGAGCATGACGAACACCGGCGTCTGCAGCCGGTCGGCCAGGTCGAACGACTGCGCGCCGAATTCGAATGCCTCGGTCGGGTCTTCCGGAAACAGCATCGGATGCTTGGTGTCGCCGTGCGAGGCGTAGGCGCAGGAGATCAGGTCGCACTGCTGGGTACGGGTCGGCATGCCGGTCGAGGGGCCGGCGCGCTGTACGTTGAACACCACCGCGGGAATTTCCGCGAAATACGCCAGCCCCAGGAACTCCGTCATCAGCGAGATGCCGGGTCCGGAGGTCGCCGTGAAGGCGCGCGCGCCGTTCCAGGCGGCGCCGATCACCATGCCGATGGAAGCCAACTCGTCCTCGGCCTGGACGATGGCGAACTTGTTTTGCTTGGTCTCGGGGTCGACGCGCAGCCGCCTGCAATGGCTGGTGAAGGCGTCGGCGAGCGAGGAGGAGGGCGTGATCGGGTACCAGGCGCAGACCGAAGCGCCGCCGTAGACCGCTCCCAGCGCCGCAGCGCTGTTCCCTTCAACAAAGATGCGGTCGCCGACCTTGTCGGATTTGCGCACCCGCAGCCCGATCGGATGCTCGAGATTGAGCGTGACGTAATCCCGTCCGAGATGCAGTGCGTGGAAGTTGGACTGGATCAGCTTCTCTTTGCTTTTGAACTGCTCGGTGATGAGTTGCTCGATCGCCTTGACGTCCATGTCGAGCAGCGCCGAAAGCGCGCCGAGATAGATGATGTTCTTGAACAACTGGCGCTGGCGCGGATCGGTGTATTCGCGGTTGGCGATCGCGGTGAGCGGCACGCCGATCACGGTGATGTCGTCGCGGAACTTCGACGCCGGCATCGGCTTGGTCGAGTCGTAGAACAGGTAGCCGCCCGGCTCGATCGAGGCGACGTCCTTGTCCCAGGTCTGCGGGTTCATCGCGACCATCATGTCGATGCCGCCACGGGCGCCGAGATGGCCGTCCTCGGTGATGCGCACCTCGTACCAGGTCGGCAGGCCCTGGATGTTGGACGGGAAGATGTTGCGCGGCGAAACCGGCACGCCCATGCGCAGCACGGAACGGGCAAACAGCTCGTTGGCGCTGGCTGAGCCTGAACCGTTGACGTTGGCAAACCGGACGACGAAGTCGTTTACGCTTTCGAGCGGCATCCTTCACCCGCGTGAGTCATGTCGATCAGGAATTTTTGCATGTCCCAGGCGCCCGTGGGGCACCGCTCGGCGCACAGCCCGCAGTGCAGGCACACGTCCTCATCCTTGACCATGACGCGGCCGGTTTTGAGGTCGTTTGCGACGTAGAGATCCTGGGTGAGATTGACCGCCGGCGCCTTGAACTGCTGGCGCAGGTCGGCTTCCTCGGCGTTCGGCGTGAAGATGATGCAGTCCATCGGGCAGATGTCGACGCAGGCGTCGCATTCGATGCAGAGCGAGCCGGTGAACACGGTCTGCACGTCGCAGTTCAGGCAGCGCTGCGCCTCCGCCAATGCCAGCTTCGGGTCGAAGCCGAGTTCGACCTCGGCGCGGATGTCTTTGAGCGCCACCACCTTGTCGCGCAGCGGAACCCGGAATCGCTTGTCGAGCGATATGTCGTTGTCGTAGCTCCACTCGTGGATGCCCATCTTCTGGCTGGAGACGGACACCTGCGGCAGCGGCCGCTCGGTGATGTTCTCGCCCGAGAGCATCTTGTGGATCGACAGCGCGGCGTCGTGGCCGTGCGCCACCGCCCAGATGATGTTCTTTGGCCCGAAAGCGCTGTCGCCGCCGAAGAACACCTTGGGATTGGTCGAGGCCATGGTCGTCGGATCGACCACCGGCATGTCCCACTTGTCGAATTCGATGCCGACGTCGCGCTCGATCCAGGGAAACGAGTTCTCCTGGCCGACTGCCACCAGCACGTCGTCGCATGGGAAGTGCTGATCCGGCTCGCCGGTCGGCACCAGGTTGCGCCGGCCCTTGGCGTCTTTCTCGGCCTTCACCTTCTCGAAGACAACGCCGGTCAGCTTGCCGTTATCATGCGTGAATTCCTTCGGCACCAGGAAATTGTGAATCGGGATGTCCTCGTGGATGGCGTCTTCCTTCTCCCAGGGAGACGCCTTCATCTCCTCGAAGCCGGAACGCACGACCACCTTCACGTCTTCGCCGCCGAGGCGGCGCGAAGAACGGCAGCAGTCCATCGCGGTGTTGCCGCCGCCGAGAACAATGACGCGCCGGCCGATCTTGGTGACGTGGCCGAAAGAGACCGAGGACAACCAGTCGATGCCGATGTGGATGTTCTTGGCCGCTTCCGCGCGGCCGGGGATGTCGAGATCGCGGCCGCGTGGCGCGCCGGAGCCGACGAAGATCGCGTCGTAATTTTCGGCCAGCAGCGCCTTGAGACTGTCGATGCGCTTGCCGCCGATGAACTCGATGCCGAGATTGAGGATGTAACCGCATTCCTCGTCGATCACCGCATCGGGCAGCCGGAACTTCGGAATCTGCGAGCGCATCATTCCGCCGGCTTTCGGGTCCTGATCGAACACCGTGCAGAGATAGCCGAGCGGAGCGAGATCGCGTGCCACGGCGAGCGAGGCCGGACCGCCGCCGACCAGCGCGACGCGCTTGCCGTTCTTGGTCGCCGCGGGCTTCGGCATCAGGCCGGTGACGTCGTTCTTGTAGTCGGCGGTGACGCGCTTAAGCCGGCAGATCGCGACCGGGTCCTTCTCGACGCGGCCGCGACGACAGGCCGGCTCGCAAGGGCGGTCGCACGTGCGGCCGAGGATCCCCGGAAACACGTTGGACTTCCAATTGATCATGTAGGCGTCGTCGTAACGACCCTCCGAGATCAACCGGATGTATTCGGGGACGGGCGTGTGCGCCGGGCAGGCCCACTGGCAATCGACCACTTTATGGAAGTAGTCCGGAGCCGCAATATCTGTGAGTTTCATTGACTCCTCTTCACGCGCCCTGAGTTTCGCGATTCCCAAGGGTTCGCGTGGCATTGACGGCTTGCGGTTCTTCCCCGTGGTCCGATGTTATCCCGAATCCACATTGGAATTTTAATGGAGTGAAACTCCAAATGCCATCGCCGAACGCGCATTTTGATGGACCGGTTAAGAGCTTTGACGCATGGCTTCCGGTTGTATGTTGCGTTGCACAAAAGGGGTTCGGCTCCCGCTGAACCGGTCAAAGTGCTACATGCCGCAGACCATGCGCGACATTTTCGAGGACATCGTCAAACACCAGCCGCTCGACCCGATGGAATCCGCCCGTCAGGGCGGACGTCTTAAGCTGCGCAAGCGGTTCTATGAGAAAGCCGAGGCCAAAGCGGGGCCTGAGGGTGTCCAGGTTGTGCTCGATGGCAAGCCGATCCGCACCCCCGCGCGCCGGCTGTTGGGCGCGCCGGCGCCGGCGCTTGCCGAGGCTATCGCCGCGGAATGGCAGGCGCAGGGCGATGTCATCGATCCGGCCGCCATGCCGTTGACGCGGCTGGCCAACGCGATCCTCGACGGCGTGACCGACAAGCCGGCCGCGGTTGCTGCCGAGATCGAAAAATACCTCGGCTCGGATCTCCTGCTCTATCGCGCCGAGACACCCGAGGGGCTCATCGCGGCCCAGGCCCGGCACTGGGACCCGGTCATCGAATGGGCGCGCGCTACGCTGGGTGCGCGCTTCATCCTGGCGCAAGGCGTGACCTTCGTTCGCCAGCCCGACGGAGCGGCTGCTGCGGCCGCGCGCGCGATCCCGAGCGATCCGTGGAAGCTCGGTGCGCTCAGTTCGATCACCACGCTGACCGGCTCGGCATTGCTTTCGCTTGCGCTCGATGCAGGCCGTATCACCGTCGATCAAGCCTGGACCGCTGCGCAGGTTGACGAGGACTGGAGCACGGCGACGTGGGGGCGCGATGAGCTTGCGCTCGAGCGCCACGCCTTGCGCGAAATCGAAATGCGCGCCGCGGCGAAAGTGCTCGCACTCGCCTGATTAGTTGTAGGCGCGCGTGCGGGTGGCCTGCGCGATCAGCGCCAGCACGTCGGACCATTCGCCGCGCCTGCTCTGGCGGAACAGCCGCATGGTCGGATACCACGGCGTATCCTCGCGCTCGAGCAGCCAGCGCCAGTCGGGAGCCGTCGGCAGCGCCGTGAACACCGGACGCGCCAGCGCGCCCGCCAGATGCGCGACCGACGTATCGCAGGTGACGACGAGGTCGAGGTTCATCATCGCGGCCGCGGTGTCGAGGAACAGGTTCGCGCCGGCATCCGGATCGGCGTTGAGCGCCTCGATCTTGTCGCGGAACGGCACCTGCATGATGTCCTGCGCGGCCGGTCCCTTCTGCAGCGAGATCAGCCGCACGTCGGGCAGTGCCGCCAGCGGCGCGAACGCGGTGAGCGGGATGTCGTTCTTGAAGGAGTGCCCGGAAATCCAGTTGATGCCGATCTTGAATCCGGCTCCGCCGAGATGCTTCGCCCAGGCCGCGGCCCGCACCGGATCGACGGTGAGATAGGGCGCCTCGGCCGGCACCGTATCGGGCCGCACGCCGAGCACGCCCGGAACGCTGAGCAGGGGCAGCCAGCGGATCGGCTTGTCGGACGGAATGTCGCCGGCGGAGCTGACCACCGTCACGCCCGGCAGCTTCGAAAGCAGCGGCCGCATCGCTTCGTCGGTCAGGATCGTGACATCGAAGCCGCGCGCCGCGAGCAGCGGGGCGAAGCGGCAGGAATGGATGGTGTCGCTTAAGCCCCCTTCGGCGACCAGCACGAGCTGCGCGTCGGGCAGTGGCTCGCCCTTCCAGCGCGGATGCTCCAGCGGCACGAACGTCGGCGCGCCGACGCCGGTGCGGAATTCGTAGTCGCGAAAGCCCGCGTCCCAGTCGCCGCGCAGCAGGTGCACCATCGCGCGCCCGAGATGGCCTTCGGCGGCTTGCGGGGCAACCTCAAGCGCGCCGCCGTAGGCGGTGAGCGCTTCGTCCAGCCGCCCGAGATCGCGCAGGATGCCGGCGCGGTTGAACTGCGAGGCTACAAGCTCGGGCCGCAGCCCCAGTGCGCGGTCGCAGCTCGCCAGTGCCTCTTCCAGCCGGTCGAGGTCCTGCAAGGTGGCGCCGCGGTTGCTCCAGTCCTCCGCCGAGTCCGGACGCAGCAGCAGCGCGTTGTCGAAGCCGACCATCGCCTCGTTGAAGCGCCCCAGCTCCGACAGCAGGTTGGCGCGGTTGCCATGCCCATCGGCGAACTTCGGATCGACCGCGATGGCGCGGTTGAAGCTCTCCAGCGCCTCGCGGTTGCGGCCGAGCTGGTGATAGGCCCGGCCCAGCACGTTGTGGACGCGCGCCTGCGGCGGCCCGAATGCCAGCGCGCGCTGGGCGAGCTTGATGCCCTCCTCGAACTGGCCGTCCTGCATGGCGACGACCGCCACATAGTACAGCGCGTCGGCGTTCCGGGGGTCGTCCTGCAGCACCTTGACGTAGCGCTCCATGGCGCCGGGCAGATTGCCCTGGCGATGCAGCGCGAGCGCCTGCTCCAGCGCCTTGGCGGTGGCCGGCGAGTTGGTGACCGATGCGTTCATGGGCGCTGCTATGCCTCAGGCGCGAGAGTTCGGCAATCCGGCGGGCTTCGGCGGGCTGCGGTCCCGTGGTATGGCTCTTGCACGATTTTGGCACGGGCAGGGCTGAATGAAGGACATCCTCGACAAACTCGAAACGCGGCGCGCGCAGGCCCGCCTCGGCGGCGGCCAGGCGCGCATCGAGGCGCAGCACAAGCGCGGCAAGCTGACCGCCCGCGAGCGCATCGAGCTCCTGCTCGACAAGGGCTCGTTCGAGGAGCTCGACATGTTCGTCGAGCATAGGTCCAGCGACTTCGGCATGGAGAAGCAGAAGATCCCCGGCGACGGCGTGGTCACTGGCTGGGGCACCGTCAACGGCCGCACCGTGTTCCTGTTCGCCAAGGACTTCACCGTGTTCGGCGGCTCGCTCTCCGAGACCCACGCCCAGAAGATCATGAAGGTGCAGGACATGGCGATGCGGGCGCGTGCGCCGATCGTCGGCCTGTTCGACGCCGGCGGTGCGCGCATCCAGGAGGGCGTGGCTTCGCTCGGCGGCTACGGCGAGGTGTTCAAGCGCAACGTGCTGGCGTCGGGCGTGATCCCGCAGATCAGCGTCATCATGGGGCCGTGCGCAGGCGGCGACGTCTATTCGCCGGCGATGACCGACTTCATCTTCATGGTGAAGGATACGAGCTATATGTTCGTCACCGGCCCGGATGTGGTGAAGACCGTGACCAACGAGGTCGTCACCGCCGAGGAGCTCGGCGGCGCGTCGGTCCACACCACCAAATCCTCGATCGCCGACGGCGCCTATGACGACGACGTGGCGTGCCTGCTCCAGATGCGCCGGCTGATCGATTTTCTTCCGGCCAACAACCAGGCCGGCGTGCCGGAATGGCCGAGCCACGACGACATCGAGCGCGACGACAAGTCGCTCGACACCCTGGTGCCGGAAAATCCGAACAAGCCCTACGACGTCAAGGAACTCCTCACCAAGGTGGTGGACGAGGGCGACTTCTTCGAGCTGTCCGAGGCGCACGCCAAGAACATCGTGATCGGCTTCGGCCGCATCGCCGGCCGCACCGTGGGCTTCGTCGCCAACCAGCCGATGGTGCTGGCGGGCGTGCTCGACTCCGACGCCTCGCGCAAGGCCGCGCGCTTCGTGCGATTCTGCGACGCCTTCGAGATTCCGATCGTGACCTTCGTCGACGTGCCGGGATTCCTGCCGGGCACCGCGCAGGAGCAGGGCGGCCTGATCAAGCACGGCGCCAAGCTGCTGTTCGCGTATTCGCAGGCCACGGTTCCTCTTGTGACGGTCATAACCCGCAAGGCGTTCGGCGGCGCCTACGACGTGATGGCGTCAAAGCACGTCGGCGGCGATCTCAACTACGCCTGGCCGACCGCGCAGATCGCCGTGATGGGCGCCAAGGGCGCGGTCGAGATCATCTTCCGCGCCGACATCGGCGACGCCGACAAGATCGCGGCAAGGACGAAGGAATACGAGGACCGGTTCCTGTCGCCGTTCGTGGCCGCCGAGCGCGGCTATATCGACGATGTGATCATGCCGCATTCGACGCGGCGAAGGATCGCGCGGGCGCTGGCGATGCTGAAGGGGAAGCGGGTGGAGATGCCGGCAAGGAAGCACGATAATTTGCCGGTGTGAGGGTGGCTGCTACTGGCCTGCACCCGGTTTCGTTGACACCCGCCTAAGCTAATCCCGCCTGCCGTTCGAACTCCATCGGGCTCATATAACCGATCGTAGAGTGTCGGCGCTTGGGATTGTAGAAGCGCTCAATGTAGTCGAACACGTCAGCTCTGGCCT
>CAMDFO010000047.1 GCA_945897515.1 Rhodoplanes serenus
GCCGCGGCAGCGCCTCCGGATACAGCTCGAAAATGCGGTAGACGATCGACAGCATGCTGATGTCGCCCAGCGAAAATGTGCCGCCGGCGAGCCATGGGCCATGTTCAGCCAACTCCTCGTCCATGTGCTGCGCGACGAACAGCAGATGGTCGATCGCCGCTTGCACCTCCGCCGGCGTGTAACCGCCCCGGATCAGCCGGCCCCAGCGCTCGCGCCGCTCGGGCACCGGCATGTGTTCCAGCACCAGCGCCTTGTCGTCCGGGCCGAGTTCGTCGACCAGTCTCTTCAGCATGTTGTTGTGCGTGAGCCGCGCGCCTTGCAAATGGCTTTCATCGGCGGTCCAGGCCCAGTAGCGCATTCTGGCCCGCTCCATCAGATCGGTCGGACTCAGCCGCGGCTCCGGAAAGGCCTCTTCGATATATTCGTTGATGCAGAACGAATTTGTCAGCACCTTGCCGTCGTGAATGAGGGTCGGCACGACGCCGTTGCGGTTGAGCTTGAGATAGGCCGGATTCAGATGTTCGAACCGCAGCAGTTCGACGTAGCGGCTTTCATACGACAGGCCCTTTTCGCGCAGGCAATGGCGCACCTGTTTCGAACACGTCGTCAGTCCGCTGTGATACAGCGCGAGCATGCAGTCCTCCAGGCCCGGCTGGGCCATCAAATGATGTTGGTGGAAATCGCGCCGACGTAACTACTTCTCCGGCTTGAAGTCCTGGCGCGGCGTGTTCGCGAGTTTGATCAGCGTGGCCGCCGTTTCACGGTCCTTCTGGATGAAGGCCGCATACTCCTCTACCGAGGTCGGTGCAGCGGCCACGGATTGCTTATGCAAAAACGCGACGAATGCCGGATCGCGATGCAGCTTCACGACCTCGGCATTCAGCCGGTCGACGATCGGCCGCGGCGTTTTGGCGGGCGCCACGAGGCCCCACCAGCCGTGCCACGTGTAGCGGCCGATGCCGGCCTCCGTGTAGGTGGGTACGTCCGGCACCAGCGACGAGCGTTGCGACGAGGCGACCGCCAGAAGCTTCAGCTTGCCGGCCTGCGCCAGGCCGAGGAAGTTGCCGAGACCCATGTTGCCGATCTGAATGTCACCGGCTGCGAGCGCCTGCGCGATCGGACCGCCGCCGCGATACGGGATACCGACGATCGACGCGCTCCATTGATTGTTGAGCCACTTCAGGAACAGCTCGGGCGGCGAGCCCGGTCCGAGCGTGCCGTAGTTGAGCGCCGAAGGCTTCGACTTCACAAGCTGCATCAGCTCGGCAACCGAATTGACGTTGAGCCCCGGATTGACCGCCAGCGCTTCGATCAGGAAATACAGCCTGCTGATCAGCGCAAAATCCTTGTCCGGATCGTACGGCAGCTTGTTGAAGATCAACGGATTGAACACCTGGGCGGCGTGGCTGAAGCCGCAGATGGTGTAGCCGTCGGGCGGGGCCTGCGCGCAAGCCTGCGCCGCCGGAATTCCGCTGGCGCCGCCCCTGTTGTCGACGATGAACTGCTGGCCCATCCGCGAGCTCAGCTCAGCGGCCGCGGCCCGCATGATCACGTCGCTGACGCTGCCTGGAGCGATGGCGAGGATGATACGCACCGGCCGGTCAGGATAAGTCTGCGCGAAAGCCGAACCGATTCCGGATGCAACGAAAACGCACGCTAACAGGCGTGTGAGAAAACGCATTGGACCTTCCCTCCCAGGGCGGACATATTTCTCCAAACCTTAGCAGATCGCCCACCCCAGGCGAGACCGCCCGAAGCCGCACCTCTTGCTCAAGGCGCAGCGCCGGTGTTTGTCTCAGGCCACATCGCCAGGAAGGACTCTCCGTGAACGACCAGCCCGCCCCGCGCGCAGCAAAACCCACCCCGCAGCTTTCCGACTATCCGCATCAGGTCGGCGAGGTCTGCCGCTTCGGCGATCTCGACCCGCAGGGCCACGTCAACCAGGCGGTGTTCAACACCTATTTCGAGAGCGGGCGCGTCGCGATGTTCCGCAATCCCGACCTCGGCATCGGCGTGCCGGGCGCGACCTTCGTGCTGGTACGGATCGAGATCAACTACATGAAGGAGTTGCACTGGCCGAGCCAGATCGTCGTCGGCACCGGCGTCACCGAGTTCGGCCGCTCCTCGTTCCAGGCCGCGCAGGCGATCTTCCGCGACGGCGTGTGCTGCGCGACCGGACGCGCCACGCTGGTCTGCATGGACAAGGAAACGCGCAAGTCGATGCCGCTGCCGGAGGCTGCGATCGCGCGGCTGAGCAAATGGAAATACGGCGGCGCTTAGCCTTTGTTCGAGAGGCCTAAGCCTGCCGCTCGGGCGTGCGCACCACGAGTCCGTCGAGCTGTTCGGTCACTTTGATCTGGCACGACAGCCGCGAGTTGGGCCGCACGTCGTAGCCGAAATCCAGCATGTCCTCTTCCATCGGCGAGGGCTCGCCGACCCTCTCCCGCCACGCCTCGTCGACATAGACATGGCATGTCGCGCAGGCGCAGGCGCCGCCGCATTCGGCCTCGATGCCGGGCACGTCGTTCTTGACCGCGGTCTCCATGACCGTGGCGCCGACCTCAGCGTCGATGGTGCGCGGCTTGTCGCTGGAATCGATGTAGGTGATCTTGACCATGAGCTTGAGCCGGACGCGGGTGAAATCCGGCCGAACGGCCGGACGGCCCTTATCTAACGGCTCGCCAGAGCAGGATCAATGCGCGCGCAACAGACCGGCGATGGCGACGCTGGCCTCTTCGACGGCTGCGCGGAGCGCGGCCATCAGCGCGGCGGCCTCGTCGCCAACGGCCTGCTCGACGGCTTCCGCCGCGCTTGCGACGCGCCAGGCGCCGATGCCGCGGGCCGAACCCTTCAGCGTATGCGCGGCCGCAAGGACGACGGCCGGGGCCGGGTTGTTCATGCGGGCAAGCAGCATGACGGCCTGCCGGTCGAACAGCGCCAGCACCTCCCGCTCCAGGCTGCGTTCGCCGAGCGTCATGCGCGACAGATGATCGAGATCGATCGGCTGCAACACCGGCACCAGCGGCGGAGCCGGCACCTCTTCAATGCTCGAAAGCGCGATCATGGCGAGCCTCCCCCTGGGGTCTTGTGACCCTCTAGCGGGCGACTTTGACCGACGAACGGCCAAAACCCGGTAAATGCGGGCAGCAAAAACGGCTCGATCGGCCGCCGAACGCCGCAATGGTTACCCGATCGTACCGGGATGGAGCGCCGCCGGCGGCCGCCTCAGGCCTTAAGAAACCGCTGATCGGGCCGCTCGATTTGCCCGCAAATCGTATGCGAAATCTGAGGTCTTTGCGCTTTAAAGCCCTGGCGAAGCGCGCCGGGCATCCCGCCACGATGGCCGGGTCTGCAAAACCAAACGGGCATTAACGATGATTAAAAAAGCCTTACTCGTTAAGTTTCATTCGGGGTCTCAAGGCGATAGGATGGCCGATCCATAGGCCGGAGTCCTGTTTGAAATTGTTGAGGAAAACAGGCCCGGCAATCGGCGGGGGGCCCCTTTAAAGGGACCTGATTTGACGCGCGCGCGACGCGGCTCGACGGGAGGTCATCCGTTCGGGCCGCGGTCCTGGTGCAGAGTAACAACGCGAGGCGACGGCGGACATGGCGAACTACCATAAGAAGGCAACCGACCCGGCAGAAGCGGCGCTGACGGCCATCCAGGAGGCGCTCAGCGTCCCCGAACCCACCAACGGCAACGGCCGCCCCACCATGATTTCCGGACCGGCCCCCGCGGAGCCCGAAGTCCCGCTTCGCGTCAGCCGCAACAGTTCGCCTGGCGCCGAAACCAACCTGTTCGACGAAACCGCGCCGGCCTCCGACGCCGACGACCAGCCTGCCAGCCGGCGGCCCGCCAACGACGACCGCCAGTCCATCGGACAGATTCTCCAGTCGCTGCAACGCCGGCCGCCGAAGACCTCCTACCTGGTTGCGACGCTGTTCGCGCTCGCCTGGGTTGCCGGCGGAATGATCCTTGCCGGTCTCTATCTTCCCAGCCTTCAGGCCGTGGGCGGCCAGGGCATCACCGCCGCGCCCGCGCTGGTCGGGCTCGCCGCCGTCGTGCTGGCGCCGGTGGCGTTCTTTTTCGTGCTCGCCCACATGGTGTGGCGCGCGCAGGAGCTGCGCCTGATCGCGCAGTCGATGGCCGGCGTCGCCATGCGGCTCGCGGAGCCCGAAGAGGTGGCGCGCGATTCCATCGTCACGGTCGGCCAGGCGATCCGCCGCGAGGTCGCGGCCATGGGTGACGGCGTGGAGCGGGCATTGGCCCGCGCAGCCGAGCTCGAGGCGCTGGTCGCCAACGAAGTATCCGCGCTGGAGCGCGCCTATCACGACAACGAAATCCGCATCCGCGGGCTTCTGGACAACCTCGCCAACCAGCGCGACACCATGGTCGTGCAGGGCGAGCAGGTGCGCCAGGCCATCACCAGTGTCCACCTCGACCTGTCCAACGACATCTCCTCGGTCAGCGATCTTGTGGCCCAGCGGGTCAACGAGAGCGCGCAGAAGATCGCCCAGACCCTCACCGAAAAGGGCGAGCACATCACGCTCGCGCTCGGCCGCGCCGGCGATTCCATGATCGGCGCGCTCGGCGAGCGCGGCGGCGACCTGCTGGAGCGGCTGGAGCACACCAGCCACGAGACCACCCACGCCATCGCCACCGCCAGCGACCGGCTGACCTCCAGCCTGAACTTCAAGACCGACCACATCACCGAGGAATTCTCGGAACTGACCAACAACCTGACCCAGTTGATGGAGCAGCGGCTCGGCGACGTGACGCAGGGCTTCGCGCAGCGATCGACGGCGGTCGTGCAGTTGATGGAAGAGCGTTCGCTGTTTGTCACCGAGACGCTCTCCGAACGGTCGCAGCAGATCGCCGATGCGCTGGTGGATACGTCGAGCCGTCTCGCCGAGAGCATCGCCACCAGCGGCGACGAGGTGAACTCCACGCTCAAGTCGACCGGCGACTCGCTGGTCCTCGATCTCAGCCTG
The DNA here is from genome assembly GCA_945897515.1 of Rhodoplanes serenus. Taxonomy (GTDB): domain Bacteria; phylum Pseudomonadota; class Alphaproteobacteria; order Rhizobiales; family Xanthobacteraceae; genus Z2-YC6860. The sequence goes on from CAMDFO010000047.1 coordinate 4,993, forward strand.
CGCGGCGGCGACGTCGTCGCAAAGATGGAGCAGACCGGCGCGCGCATCACCGACACGATCGTCGAACGCGCCACCACTGTGACCGACACCATCGTCGAGCGCGGCAATGCCGTCAGCGAGACGTTCCGCGTCAGCGCCGAGCAGCTCAGCGAAACGTTCCGCGACAGCGGCGACCAGCTCGCCGCCACCGTCGCCAACCGCGGCGACGCCATGAAGGACATGCTGGCGGCCCGGCTTGCCGCGTTCGAGGAGATGTTCTCGCACGGCGGCGCCGAGCTCGCGGAAAAGATCTCGCGCGACTCGACCACGCTCGGAAACCTGGTGACCCGCCACATCGCCGAATTCGACCGCACGGTGAAGACCTATGGCGGCGAGTTGGTGGAGCGCCTCGGCACCCGCACGCAAGAGGTCAGCGAAGCGATGCGGACCTATGTCGACGGTTTCGACACCAAGGTCGGCACCAAGGCGACCGAGGTCACCGCCACGCTCGATCAGCGCCTGTCCCGCTTCCAGGAGGCGCTCGACAGCCGCACCCAGACGCTCAACGACGCCCTGTCCTCGCGCGTCATGGACATCGCCAAAACGCTGGCGGAAGGCGGCAAGGAGGTCGTCTCCGCGCTCGACAAGCGCATCGCCGACGTCACCGGCACCATCAACACCCGCGGCGCCAAGCTTGCGGAAACGATCGGCGCCAAGATCGAGGACATCGACAAGGCGCTCGGCGCCCGCGCCACGGAAGTGGCCAACACCCTCGACACCCGCATCGGACGCTTCGAGCACCTGCTGATCGGCCGCGCCGAAGCCGTCACCGAACAGATCGAGACCCGCACCAGGGCCGCCGCGGATTCGCTCAACGAGCGGATGGAGCAGCTCGCCCAGTCGATCCAGACCAACGCCGCCGAAGCCGAACGCGCGCTCAGCGCCGTCACGGTCGAGACCGGACGCACGCTCACCCAGGTCACCAGCGACACCGAGCGCACGCTCGGTCACGCCACCAGCGAGGCGGAGCGCAGGCTTTCCGAGGCCACCGGCCAGGCCGAACGCACGCTCACCAAGGTGACCAGCGAAGCGGAGCGCACGCTCTCGGAGGCGACCGGCGAAACCGAACGGGTGCTTAGCCATGCGACCGGCGAAGCCCAGCGCACGCTGGCCGCGGTGTCGTCGGGCATCAGCAACATTCTCAAGCAGAGCACGGGCGAAGCCGAGCACTCGCTCAGCGTCGTATCGTCAGGCCTGACCAACGCGATCCGGCAGAGCGCCGCCGAAGCCGAGCAGATGCTGACGTCGGCCTCCACCGGGCTCAGCAGCACGGTACGGCAGAGCGCCAGCGAAGCCGAACGCCAGTTGACCGCGGTGTCGTCCGGCGTGAGCAACGTGCTCAAGCAGAACGCCGTCGACGTCGAGCGCACCCTGCTTGGCGTCAGTGCCGAAGTGGCGCGCAGCTTCGTCGGCAAGGCCGACGAGATCAGCGCGCAGGTCAGCGCCCGCGCCGCGGAAATGACCAAGATCCTCGACCAGAACTCCAGCACGCTCCTGTCTGCGCTCAGCAGCAAGAGCAAGGAGTTCGGCGCCGAGGTCAGCAAGGCCACCGAACAGGCGTCCCGGTCCATCGAAACCCAGGGTTTCACCTTCATCCGGACCATGATGGACAACACCGACCAGATCGCCCGGCATATCAACGAGGCCAGCGAGAACGCCACGACCACGGTCGGCCGCACACTCAAGCAATTGCAGGACACCACCCTGTCGGCGATCGAGAAATCGAAATCGACCGCCTCCGCCAGCGTCTCGGAGATGCTGGAGACCCACAACATGCTGCGCGCCGACACCACGGCGCTGTTCGAGCGGCTGCGCGAGGCCAACATCCTGCTGCAGGAGGTCCTGAGCGGGGCGCACGAGAACATGAGCTCGCTCGAGAACACGCTGGTCACGCGCGTTTCCGAGTTCGTGGCCACCATGAACGAGGTCGCCGAACGCAGCGGCGTCGCCAGCAACCAGGTGGATCAGCACATCGCGTCGTTCAGCTCCGTCACCAGCAAGGTGCTGACCGACCTTTCGGGCCTCGCGACACAGTTCGAGACCCACGGCCGCGGCCTCGCGGAAGCGGTCTCGCTGATCGACAAGAGCAACCGCCGCACCGAGGAGCAGCTCACCGAACGCCGCGCCTCGCTGGAGTCGGTGATCTCCACCCTCGACACCCGCACCGAGGATATCGAGCAGCGGCTCAAGAGCTTCTCGTCGTTGCTCGACGAGTCGCTTGAGGGCGCCTCGGAACGGGCGCGCGACATCGCCCGGATCATCATCGAGTCGAGCGCCGAAGGCGCCAACTCGATGGAGCAAGGCCGCCAGCGCACCAACGACGTCATGCAGGACATCTCCAGCAAGACCAAGGAGGCGCTGCAGGAAATTTCGAGCAAGACCAGCGAAGCCCTGAGCAGCTTCACCAGCAGGACCAGCGACGCGCTCCGCGGCATCCAGGGCCAGACCAGCGAGACGCTGCGCGGCATCTACACCCAGAGCACCGGCGAGACGCAGGAGATGTTCTCCCAGACCACGCAGCGCTTCACCGACATCCTGCAAGGCATGAAGCAGATGGCCGGCGAGATGCAGCGCGAGCTGGACGCGACCCGCACCGAGCTGCGGCGCGGCATCCTCGAGCTGCCGCAGGAGACCGCCGAGAGCGCGGCCCAGATGCGCCGCGTCATCGTCGACCAGATCGAGGCGCTGGCCGAGCTCAACCGGATCGTGGCCCGCCACGGCCGCGGGCTCGACGCGGTCGAGCCGGCGCGACGCAATACGCGCGAAGAGCAGCCCGCGATGGCCACCGCCAACACGCGGATCGAAGCACCGCGCATGGAGGCGCCGCGCCACGCACCGCTGCAGCCGCCGCGGCTGGACATCGGCAGCGGTCCGCTGCCGCCCCGGCCCGACATCACCAGCAGCGGCCCGTTGCCGCCGCGCCGCGCGGAATCGCCTTCGCTCAGCCCGCAGCCTGCCGGCAGCGGCATGACCGGCCGCACCGGAGGCTGGCTCACCGAACTGCTGCACCGCGCCTCGCGGCCGGACGATCAGGCCGCCGACGAGCGCCCCGCCCTGCGCGGCGACGAACGTCCGGCCCGCCATTCGCTGGAATCGCTCGACTCATTGTCGGTCGATATCGCGCGGATGATCGATCATGACGCCGCCGCAGAACTGTGGGACCGCTACAAGCGCGGCGAACGCAACGTGTTCACGCGCCGGCTCTACACGATCCAGGGTCAGAAGACCTTCGACGATATCCGCAAGAAGTACCGCAGCGACCGCGAGTTCAAGCAGACGGTCGATCGCTACGTCGGCGAGTTCGAGCGCCTGCTGGAAGAGGTCGCGCGCGACGACCGCGGCCAGGTGGTGGCGCGAACCTACCTCACGTCGGAGACCGGCAAGGTCTATACCATGCTGGCCCATGCGGCCGGACGGTTCGGCGAATAGCGACAGGCTCTATTGCGAAAACACGACGGGCGCTCCGCAAGGAGCGCCCGTTTTGCATTTTGAAATGGGCTGGCGCGCCGTTACTGCCGCGGCGTCGCCGGCTGCCGGCGCCGCGGGCCCTGCGCGGCAGACGTCGCACTGTCGGAGCTACCGGCGCCCCAGATGATGCGCGACGGGTTGCGGTCGAAATTGCGCACCGCACGTTCGAACTCGTTGGCGGCGCGCCGGCCGTCCACCGCGAACCGCTCCCACTGCTGAAGCCCCGAGTTCGTGAAGCGCGTCACCCCGACGGCAATCTCGCCGGTTCGCTTGTCGAGATTTTCGACCAGATTTTTGATCGACTGGATCGCCTCGGTCGCCTGGCCGTCCAGGTTCGCCGTCATCTTGTTGAACGACGAAATCGCCTGCCCGGCATGGCCGTCGAGGCTGCTGGCCAGTTGCTTGACCGTCTGCACCGTCTCCTCGGTGCGCTTGTCGAGATTGTCGCCCAACTGCTTGAACGACTGCACCGCCTGCTGGATTTCGCCGTCCTTGCCGATCAGCTTTTCGGCGCCCGCCATGACGTTCTCGGCGCCGGTGACAATGCGATCGAGCCGCTCCGAATTGCGCGCCATCACGCCCGAGAAGGTCTCGAGGTTCTTGATCGTGTTGCGGAACGATTCCTGGTTTTCGAGCAAAATCTCGTCCAGCCGGCGAAGCACCTCGCGGCCGGACTGCATGACGTCCGCCGTGGTGCCGAGTTCGGCCTGGAGCCGCGGGATTTCACCATTGGCGGGCGCAAGCATCGGCGAGCCCTGCAGGCCGCCACGCAACGCCAGCGCCGCGATGCCGGTCAGGCCCTGGTACTCGACGCTGACGCGGGTGTCCGCCCGCACCGGAGCATTCTTGGACACGACGATGACCGCAACGACCTGGCGCGGGTTGGTCGCGTCGAGCGCCAGGTTGGTGACCTCGCCGACGCGGATGCCGTTGAACAGCACGCCCGCGCCCACCCGGACGCCGGACACCGGTCCATCGAACACCACCTGATAGCTGGTTCGCTCACCCACGCCACCGCCGCGGTGGAACCAGAAAACGAAGCCGAATCCGGCCGCGATCACCGCAATGGTGAACAGCCCGATCAGCACGTAGTTCGCTCTGGTTTCCATACGGTCCTTCTAGCCTGCAGCCCTAGTTTCTACTGATTCGGGCTATTTCGCCGCGAAAATAGGCTTTCAACCACGGATGTTCCGAGGCCAGCATGACCGACATCGGCCCCGCCGCGATGATTTTGCCCTCGGCCAGCACGGCGATCCGGTCACAGACCGTATGCAGGCTGTCCAGATCGTGCGTCACCATGAAGACCGTCAACCCCAGCGTGCGCTGCAAGGTCTTGATCAGGTGGTCGGACTCGCCGGCGCTGATCGGGTCGAGGCCCGAGGTCGGCTCGTCCAGGAATACGATCTCGGGATCGAGCGCGAGCGCCCGCGCCAGCGCCACGCGCTTGGTCATGCCGCCGGAGAGCTCGGAGGGGTATTTCTCGCAGACGTCGGCATGCAGGCCGACCATCTCCAGCTTCGCCACCGCCACCTCTTCGAGCAGCCGCTCCGACAGGTCGAGATATTCCCGCATCGGGAACTGCACGTTCTGCCGGACGGTGAGCGAGGAGAACAGCGCGCCGTGCTGGAACAGGATGCCCCAGCGACGCTCCACCGCCTGCAGTTCCTTCGCGTTGGCGTTTTCCAGATCGACCCCGAACACCTCGATCTTGCCCTCGCGTTTGGGCAGCAGGCCGATGATGGTGCGCAGCAGCACCGACTTGCCCGATCCGGAGCCGCCGACGAAGCCGAGAATCTCGCCGCGCTTCACGTCCAGGTCGAGGTGATTGAGCACGGTGGTGCGGCCGAACCCGACCACCAGATCTCGCACCCGGATCACGACGTCGCTCTCGGGGTGCGCCATCGGCTACTTCCCGATCGCCGCGAAGAACATGGCGAACAGTCCATCCAGCACGATCACCAGGAAGATCGACTTCACCACCGACGTGGTGGTCTGGGCGCCGAGCGATTCCGCGCTGCCCTTCACCTGGAAACCTTCGGCGCAGGCGACGATGCCGATGATCAGCGCCATGAACGGGGCCTTGATCATCCCGACCAGGAAGTGATCGACCGAGATCGCCTCGCGCAGCCGCGCAATGAAAATGTCCGGGCTGATGCCGCCGTAGAGCCAGGCCACCAGGCCGCCGCCGTACAGCGCCGCCATCGCGCCGAGAAAGGTGAGCATCGGCACCGCGATCACGATCGCGATGATGCGCGGCAGGATCAGCACCTCGATCGGGTCGAATCCCATGGTGCGCAGCGCGTCGACCTCCTCGCGCATCTTCATGGTGCCGAGCTCGGCGGTGTAGGCGCTGCCCGAGCGGCCCGCCACCATGATGCAGACCAGCAGCACGCCGACCTCGCGCAGCACCAGGATGCCGATCATGTCGACCACGAAAATGTCGGCGCCGAACCTGCGGAAATGAAACAGGCCCTGCTGCGCGATGATGCAGCCGATGAGGAAGGTGATGAGCAGCACGATCGGCACCGCCCGCCAGCACACCCGGTCGAGATGGTGCACCACCGAGGTCACCCGCATGCGGCCGAAGCCGGTGAACACCCGGACGAACGACATGCCGACCGCGCCGAACATCTCCAGGATCACCAGGAAGGCGTCGCCGACCTCCGCCATGGTGCGGCCGACCAGATCGAGCGCGCCGGCAAGCCCCCCGCCTCCCGGGTTGGGCGGCGCGCGCCCGCTGTTGGCGTTCTGCACCTCTTCCAGCAGCGCGCGATAGCTGTCGGGCAGGCCGACGATCCGGGCCTCGCTGCCCTCCACCGCCAGGCTGCGCCGCAGTCGCTCCAACAGCCAGGCGCCGAAGGTGTCCAGCTTGTCGACCTGCCCCATGTCGATGTCGACCGTGCGGATCGCAGGGGGGTGGCGCGCCGCCTCGTCGACCAGCGGCTCGAGTTCGCGCGCGTGGTCAACCGTCCAGGACCCCGCCGCAGCGAGTCGCAGACGTTCGCCTTCCACCGTGCTTTGCAGCAAGGGTTCGTTCAAGCCCCACTCCGGATACAATAAGGACTCCGCGGGCGACTCAGCACCCTTGAGCGGACGCGTCCTCCACCGTCATACTATCTCCAGCGGTTCTGTCGAGGAGGCGCGGCGTTTCATCTGCAATGGATATCCCCAGACCTCTTTCCCTGTCCGTCGATATCGAACACTGGCCGATCGCCGGGGCGTTTTCGATCAGCCGCGGCGCCAAGACCGAAGCCGTTGTGGTCGTCGCCGCGGTATCCGACGGCCGCCACAAAGGCCGCGGCGAATGCGTGCCCTATGCACGCTACGACGAGAATGTGACCGGCGTTGCGCAGGCGATCGAGGCGATGCGGGAACCACTCCGCCAGGGCCTGGACCGGGCCGGCCTGCAACGGGCGATGCCCCCCGGCGCCGCGCGCAACGCGCTCGACTGCGCGCTGTGGGATTTGGAGGCCAAGCGCGCCGGCCGGCCAGCTCATGCGCTGGCTGGACTTGGTCCCCCCCGGCCGCTCACCACCGCCTATACGATCTCGCTCGGCACGCCCGAGGCGATGGCGGACGCGGCCCGCTCGGCCGCTAAACGAAAATTGCTCAAGATCAAGCTCGGCGGCGATGGCGACCCCGAGCGCATCCGCGCGGTCCGCGCCGCGGCCCCCGAATCCGAGTTGATCGTCGACGTCAACGAGGCCTGGAGCCCGGCCAACCTGGCCCAGAACCTCGCGGCCTGCGCCGCGGCCGGCGTCACCCTGGTCGAACAGCCGCTGCCCGCGGGACGCGACGACGCGCTCGCCGGGATCGCGCGGCCGATCGCGGTCTGCGCCGACGAAAGCGTGCACGACCGCGGCTCCCTCGCCTCGCTCGCCGGCCGCTACGACGCGGTCAACATCAAGCTCGACAAGGCGGGCGGTCTGACCGAAGCGCTGGCAATGGCCGGCGAAGCCCAGCGGCTCGGCTTCGACATCATGGTCGGCTGCATGGTGGCGACGTCGCTGTCGATGGCGCCCGCGATGCTGCTGGCGCAGCAGGCCCGCGTGGTCGATCTGGACGGCGCGCTGCTGCTGGCCAAGGACCGGCCGGACGGGTTGCGCTATGATGGCAGCCTGGTTCACCCGCCGACGCCGGCGCTGTGGGGCTAAAATGTTGACGCGACGAAAAATGCTGTCCGCGATGCTGGCCGGTGCGTTGGTCCGGCCGGCGCTGGCGCAGAGCTATCCGACGCGGCCGATCAAGATGATCACGCCGTTCACGCCCGGCTCCCCGGTGGATGTGGCGGCGCGGCTCCTGGCCCAGCACCTTTCGACCCAGCTCGGACAGCAGGTGATCGTCGACAACCGGCCGGGCGCGGGCACCACGACCGGAATGAAGGCCGCCGCGCTCGCGGAGCCGGACGGCTACACGCTGCTGTTCCAGAGCTCGAGCCTCGTGGTCGCGCCGGCGATGTACAAGAATCTCGACTACGATCCGGTCAAGGCGTTCGCACCGGTCGCCTACGTTGCGGGCAGCCATTGGGTGACGGTGGTTCCGCCGTCGCTGCCGGCGCGCAACATGGTGGAGTTCATCGCCTACGCGAGAGCCAATCCGGGCAAGCTGAACTTTGGATTCGGGCAAGGCACCGCGCCGCAGCTCGTGGGCGAATGGCTCAAGCTCACCAGCAAGCTCGACGTCGCGAGCGTGCCCTACCGCGGCGGCATGCAGGCCATCACCGACATGATGGGCGGCACCATCCATCTCAACATCGGCACCGCCTCGACGCTGGTCCCGCTGATCCGCGATGGAAAAATCCGCGCCATCTCGGTCTGGGGCCCGGACCGCCTGCCGGAGTTGCCGGACGTGCCCACCATGATCGAAAGCGGCTTCCCCGGCCTGTCGTTGTTCTTCTGGTCCGGCCTGTGGGCGCCGGCCGGCACGCCGGCCGAGATCGTCACCCGGCGGAATGCTGCGACCAACGTGGCGCAGCGCTCGCCCGAGATGAAGGCCAGCATGGAGCGGCTCGGGATCGAGGGACGCGTCGGCTCGGCGGCGGCATTCGCCGCGTTCATCGCCGACGAACAGCCGAAGTGGGCGCAGATTGTCGCAGCCAGCGGCGTGAAGATCGATTGAAACCGCTACTGCGGCGCGTGGCATCCGGTTAAGATCGCGCAAAGCGACCGTACGATCGTTCTCGAAATATTTTCCGCCGGGAGGAAAGCCATGACCGCAAGGATCACCAGACGTACATTGCTGGCAGGTGTCGCCGCAGCCGGCGCGAGCGCAGCCACCCGCGCCAGCGCCCAATCGTATCCGAACCGGCCGATCAAGCTGATCGTGCCGTTCCCGCCGGGCGGGCCGATCGACACCATGTCGCGGCTCGCCGCCCAGCACATCACGACCGGCTTGGGTCAGCAGGTGGTGGTCGAGAACCGTCCCGGCGCGGGCTCCACCATCGGCTTCAAGGCGGCGGCATCGTCGCCGCCCGATGGCTACACGCTGTTCTTCGGATCGTCCGGGTCGCTGGCGTTTGCGCCCTCGCTCTACGTCAACGCCGGCCTCGATCCGGTGAAGATGTTCGCGCCGATCGCCAGCTTTGCTTTGCTGCCGCATGTCATGGTGGTGCCTGAAACGGTACCGGCCACGAACGTGGCCGAGTTCGTCGCCTACGCCAAGGCCAACCCCGGTAAGCTGAACTACGGCGCGGGACTTGGCACGCCGCCGCATCTGCTCAGCGCGCTGTTTGCGAACAAGGCGGGGATCGACGTCACCTACGTTCCGTATCAGGGCGCGGCCCAATCGGTGACGGACTTGATGGCCGGGCGCAACCACTACACCATCGACGGCACGGTGATCCTGATGCCGCACATCCGCAGCGGCAAGTTCAGGCCGATCGGCTTCGGACGGTCCGAACGCTGGCACGAACTGCCGAACGTAGCGACGTTGCCGGAGCAGGGCTTTCCGGACTTCACGCTCGACGCCTGGACCGGCGTGGTCGCGCCGGCCGGCACGCCCGAGCCGATCCTCACGAGGCTCAACGCCGCCATCAACGCCGGCCTCAGTTCACCGGAGACCAAAGCGGCGCTGGACCGGTTCAGCTCGGTCGCAAGGATCGGCTCGCCGCAGGATTTCGGCGCCTTCGTCGCCGATCAGGGGCGGCGATGGGGCGCGCTGGTCAAGCTCACGGGCGCGAAGATCGAAGGTTGAGCGTAAAAGACCACGGGAAAGAGCACACGCGATGATCACCAAGCGAAACCTGATGTCGGCCATCGCCGCGACCGCATTGGGCATCGCTCTCGCCGGCGAAGCCGCGGCGCAGTCCTATCCGAACCGCGTGATCCGGATCATCGTGCCGGCCGGGCCCGGAGGCCCGACCGACGTATTTGCCCGCCTGATCGCGCAACGCCTGTCGGCTTCGCTGAAGAACGAGGTCATCGTCGAGAACCGCGCCGGAGCCGGCGGCGCGATCGCCGCAAAATTCGTGGTGGGCGCGGCGCCCGACGGCTACACCCTGTTCCTCGGCAACACCAGTACGCTCGCGATCATCCCGGCGTTCGCCGCGACCCCGGACTACGATCCGGTCAAGGCGTTCACGCCGATCGCGATCCTGGCGGACTCGTTCCAGATCCTGTCGGTGCGTTCCGACAGCCCGGTCAAGTCGGTGAAGGAACTCATCGCGCTGGCAAAATCGAGTCCCCAGAAGCTCGACTTCGGCTCCGCCGGGCACGGCAACCTCACGCATCTCACCGCCGAGCTGTTCAAGCTCAAGGCCGGCATCGACATGGTGCACGTACCGTACAAGAGCGTGGCCGAGGCCGCCACCGCGCTGCTGGCCGGTCAGGTCTATTGCGGCTTCGGCAATCTCAACGTCACGCTCCCCCATGTGCAAGGCGGCCGCTTCCGCGCACTCGCCGTCACCGGCGCGACCCGCAGCGCGGAGCTACCGGACGTGCCGACCATGATGGAGGCCGGCGTCGACAACTACGACGTGACCAGCTTCTTCGGCGTGGCCGCTCCCGCCGGCACCGATCCGGCGATCGTCGACCTGCTCAACAGGCACATCAACGAGGCGTTGAAGACGCCGGAAATCCGCACCAGCTTCGTCAAGCTCGGCGCCGATCCGAAGATCGCCTCGCCGCAGGCGTTCGCGAAGATGATCGCGGACGGATATGCGCAGTGGACGCTGGTCGCGAAGGGCGGCGTGAAGATCAATTGAGACGTTTGAATTTGGCGCAATAACGCTCGGTTTTACCACGCCGAAACCTGCATCTTGCGGTTGCATGTCCGGGGCGACGAATCGGCGTCGCGCCGGGGCCGGGCTCCTTGCTCCGCCCATCGGTCTGCGGTTTCTTCGCTGCCCGGCCGAAGGATTGTCCTTCACCGAGCGGAATGCCCCTCTCCCGAGGTCGGGGTCAGCTCAAAAACCTACAGATTGCCAATATCTTAGCCCATTCTATGTGGCCGAATAGCCACGACCCCACCGGCCCTGCGCGCGCCGCGTTAACCAGGGCTTCCATTAGCCCGGCGTTCCATTACAAAGGTTAATAGAGCGGCAGCTTCGGGGTCGGGGGTTGGGGTCATGCGAGTTGTTCGCGCGGCTTTGGCGAGCTTTGCTTTTGCAGCCATTTTTTCGACCGCGGCTTCGGCCGCAGGCACCATGCGTATCAGCGATGATGTGGGTGGCCGCATCGGCAATTACATCGAAATCTACGCGGCGGCGCGCAGCAGCGGCGACACCATCATGATCGATGGCGCCTGCCTGTCGGCCTGCACGCTGGTGCTGGGCATCGTGCCGCGCAACCGGATCTGCGTCACGCGGCGCGCCACGCTCGGCTTTCACGCCGCATGGATGCCGGGGCCGGAAGGCCGGCCGGTGCACAGCGCGGTTGGCACCCAGGCGCTGTGGGAGGTCTATCCGCAGCACGTCAAGCGCTGGATCAACTCGCGCGGCGGCCTGTCGTCGAAGATGATCTTCCTGCGCGGCCGCGAGCTCACCGCCATGTACCCGCAGTGCCGCGAGGATGCCTCCGCGCGCTAGATTCGGCTGAGCCGGTGGGCCCATAGCGCGCAGGCCAGCCCTGCGAGCGCCATCGCCGCCATGGCGAGGTAGGCGAGACTCCCCGAGGCCGCGTACAGCAGTCCCGACAGGCCGGTCGCCGACGCCATCACGATCCCCGATACCGTGGCGAGCAGGCCCTGGGCGGTGCCGGACAGTTCCTTGGGCACGGCGCGGGCGAGAAATGCCATGGCGCCGAGATGCGCCGCTCCGAACGACAACGCGTGCAGCACTTGCAGCGCCGTGAGCCACCCGACCGACGGCTCGAACGCCATCGCGGTCCAGCGCACCAGGGCGCCGATCGCGCCGACTGCCAGCAGCACCGTCGTGCCGAACACCGGCGGCAGACGGGGCGACAGCGCGAACAGCGCGATCTCGGCCAGAACGCCCAGCCCCCACAGCAATCCGATGGTGGTGCCGTCGAGGCCGGCGGCGCGCCAGTCCAGCACCGAGAAACCGTAGTACAGCGCGTGGCTCGACTGGGTCAGGCTCGCGGCCGCGGCCACCGCGAGAAAGGCCGGATTGCGCCACAATACGCTGGGCGATGGCGTGGCGTCGGAACGCACGGGCCGAACGGAGCCGAGCGACTCCAGCGCAGTCGCCGCGATCACGGTTGCAACCAGCGCCGCGACGATCAGCCAGATCAGCTTGTCCGGTGCAATCGCGCCCAGCAGAACGCCGGCCCCGACATTGCCGGCGATGAAGGCCACCGAGCCCCACAGCCGCACCGGCCCATAGGCCCGGCCGCGCGCGCCGAGGCCGTTGAGCGCATAGGCGTCCGACAGCGACAGCACCGGCGAGAACGCCAGCGCCGAGATCGCCACCCAGACCAGGATCGCGATACCGCCGTCGGCGAGCCCGGCCATGGTCATCGCCAGCGCGCCCCAGGCCGATGCGATCACCAGCGCGGTCTTGAGCCCGGCGTAGCGGTCCGCCAGATGGCCGGCGATCGGATTGACGAACACCCGCACCAGCATCGGCACGGCGATCACGAGTCCGATCATTCGCGCGTCGAGCCCGCGGGCCTCCAGCCAGAGCGGGAAGAACGGCAACTGGATGCCGCCGTAGAGAAAATACGCGGCGTAGAACAACTTAAGCTTGAGCGCGAAACGGTCGGAACCGGAGGTCGGCGGGACGGGCATCGATTTGGATTGCGCTCTTGAAACGAACATGCAGATTGGGGGCAGCCCTATCGCGGCGGATGGCGCATGTCCAACGAGCCCATGTTACATCCCATGTCCTCTGAAACATCGGCCCAGGCCGCCGCCGATCCGCAAGGCGCGGACGCGCCGCGCGAGACCGACGCCGAAAAGGTGCTCGCGGCGCTTGCCCGGATGGAAGCCGCGGTCCAGGACGAGCGGGCGGGACCTGTGATCGAGCGGCTGCGCGACGACCTTGGCGGCATGGCAGGCGCAATCGCCAAGGCGCAGGAGGCGATCCGGCCCTACGAGGAGGTCGGCGCGCTGCTGCGCGATCTCGAGCGCCGCATCGGCGCGATGGTGGCGCTGATCGCGCCGGTAGCGGATGCGCCTCCGGCGGAACAAGCCGCGCCGGAAGAATCCGAATTCCGGGAAACTCAGGAACCCCAAGTATCCGCTGAAGCCTCATCCGCCGAGGTCGCGGCCGCCATGGCTGAGCTGGGCGCCGCAACCGTCGCTGAGCCAGCCGCCGCAGCCGAGCCCGCGCTCGAACAGCCGGACGCGGTTTTGGCGCCCGTCGAATGCGACCAGGTGCCGACGGTGTCCAACGTGGTTTCGCAGCGCGGACGCGCGGACGCTGCGGACGCAGACACGCACACCGCAGCATCGGCGGCGCCGCTGGTCTGGGAAGGCAGCGAGGTGCCGACCGTTTCCATGCTGCAAGCGATGGTCGAGGCACTGACCGCGCAGGCCGCATCCACATCGTCCGAGCCGGAAACGGCCGACATCGAAACTGCGCCGCAGCCTGAGTTGGAGCTGCGACCCGCGTCCACGTTCTCGGAGTCAGAGCAAATTCCGCCGCCGGAACCGTTGCCCGTACTGGAGCCAGCGCCCGCGCCGGCAGCTTTCGCATTGGAGCCGGCGGACGCAAACACCGCCGCGGTGTTCACCACCCGCGCACCCGGTTTGCGCACCCCGATCATGCCGGAAAACGAGCTGCTATCGAGCTTCGCGCGGATGGAGGTGATGCCGTTCCTTCCGCCCGAGGTCGGCACCGCGGTGATTTTCTCGCGCCGGCCAGCCGAGGCCGAAGCGTCCGCGCCGCAAGCGCCCGCCGCCGAACCAGCGCCGGAGCCGGAGCCCGCCGCGTTCCTGTTCGAGCCGCCGCATCTGCGGGACGACCCCGCGGCCTTCCTGCTGGAGCCGGAGTTCGTGACCAGCACGCAGCCCTCGGCGCTGCCGCTCCCTGCCCCGGCCTTCGGGCTCGCGGACGAACGCCCGCGCGCCGCGCCGGAATCGCAAAGCCCGCGCGCGGCGCCCGCGCCGTCGTCCGATCCGCTGGCGGCGCTCAAGGCGATGAGCGAGGCCGAGCGGATCGCGCTGTTTACTTGAGACGCGAAACGATCAGGCCGCGATCAGCCGGTTGAACAGCTCCGGGTCGACATTGCCGCCCGACAGCACCGCGATCACCACCTTGCCCTTGATGTCGACCTTGCCGGCCAGCAGCGCCGCAAGCCCGATGGCGCCACCCGGCTCGACCACCAGCTTCAGTTCGCGAAACGCGAACGCCACCGCGCGGCCGACTTCGTCGTCGCTCGCGAACACGCCCTGCCCGATCAGCCGGCGGTTGATCTCCCAGGTGATGACGCCCGGCGTCTCGGTCATCAGCGCGTCGCAGATCGTGCCGCTCATGCGCGGATTGCGCTCGCGCTGGCCCGACCGGAACGAGCGCGCGGTATCGTCGAAGCCCTCCGGCTCGGCGGTCCAGACGGCTAAGTCCGGCACCCGCGCCTTGAGCGCCAGCGTGATGCCGGCGGCAAGCCCGCCGCCCGACGCGCCGATCACCGCGAGGTCGGGCCGCACGCCCTGCGCCTCCAGATCCTCCATGATCTCGCGTCCCGCGGTGCCCTGCCCGGCGATGATCATCGGATCGTCGAACGGCGGCACCAGTGTCGCGCCCAACTGGGCCACGATGCCGCGCGCGATCGCGGCGCGGTCCTCGCGGTCGCGGTCGTACAGCACGACCTCGGCGCCCAGCGCCGCGGTGCGGTCGCGCTTGGGCTTGGGCGCGTCCGACGGCATCACGATCACCGCCGGCATGTTGCAGAGCCTCGCCGCAGCCGCCACGCCCTGCGCGTGATTGCCGGAAGAATACGCGACCACGCCGGCCGCGCGCTTCTCCGGCGCAATCTGCGAAATCTTGTTGTAGGCGCCGCGGAACTTGAACGAGCCGGTGCGCTGCAAGGTCTCGCATTTGAGAAAGATGCGCGCGCCGGTCGCTAAGTCGAGCACCGGCGAATTGATCAGCGGCGTGCGGATCGCGACGCCGGCGATGCGTTTCGCCGCAGCATCGACGTCGGCGATGGTGGGAAGCGTGGTGGTGTCGGTGGTTGCCATGCCGGACGGTAGCGCCGGGGCGCGGTGCGGGGCAAGGTCCGGCGCGCGCCTACAACTCCAGCTCCACGACGGTCTGCTCCCCTTCCAGCCAATGCGGCGGCGGCACCGTCCGGTCGACGAACTTCAGCCCCATCTGCTGCTCGGCGCGCCACGCGACCTGGCACTTGCGCCCGACCGCGCCGTTGCGCGTCATGTACAGGTAGAACTCGTCCGGCACATGCTCGGCCGCGGCGCTGACGACCCGCGCGCCGGATTCCGACACATCCACCATGCGGCAGGGAAACGCCGGCGGTTGGCCCGGATCGATCCAGCAATCGCGGGCGAGCGGCCGCCGCGGATGCTTTCGCCTGTCCTTGACCGTGCCGATGCTCATCGATGAATCCGAGGGATGAAGCCGCCTGCCCGAATCACAATATGTCGTTGTGGATTAAATACCCAAGCTGCCGGCGGAAGCGAAGCGAAATCGGAAAACGAAAACGGCCCCCGACAAGGGGGCCGCTTTCTTTCGTCAGGTCGCGGAGACTTAGTCCCGGCGAATGATCACGGTCTTCGAGCGACCTTCGTCGCCGCCGCGGCGCTTGATCACCGTGACGTGCTTCTGATGGCCGCGGTTCTTGTACCAGCCGCGATGCAGGCCGTTGTCATGGCGACGGTTGACGACCACAACGTTGCGCCGCGAACGATCGGACCGCACGCCATCGCCGCGGTCTCCCGTGCTGATGACGACGCGTGCGTCCTGGGCAAAGGCCGGCGCCGATGCAGACACAACAATGCCGAGTGACGCGATAGCCGCCAAGGCCAGCAAAGTCTTACGCATGGTATTCTCCATTGAGGTTGAAACGATCGAAGACTCAATGCGCCATCGGCAACCGCGTTCCGTTTTTTGCGGATTACTTTCCTGAATACGCGTTCACCTAACGCGCCGATTTATCGGTCAGAACCGGATATTCGACTGCGCAACTTTTGCATTTGAAAATGAGCAGAACACGCTCGTGATCATGCTTGTGAGTCTGCTTGAGCGCGGTTGCACTGGTGCACACCGGACATGGCGGCGTAACGATCTTGGTTTGCTGAATATCGGACATAGGAAATCTCCTCTGCGCGGCGCAGATGTCAGTTCCTCGATCAAATGACGATTGAGCGGAATGCTCAGGTGGATTGCGGAGACAACGCCGACGGCAGAATGCGGTGCCATTACGATTTTGTGAGAGGGAAGGCGGAACCCGGTTTTTTGAGAAGGCGCAGGCGTTTATGGCGGGTGCCGTAGCGTGGGCTAGGCGCGAAGCGCCGAGCCCACGTGCTCTTTAAAGCCGCGCCGCGTGGGCTCGCTTCGCTTAGCCCACCTACGCTCGCTCAGGTGCCGCCATAGTGGATGGCCGTGACATAGGCGAGCAAAGCGACGCCGTCCTTCGGACGGCTATGCCCGGCCATGACGGATCGCTAAGCCAATGGCTATAGTGCCGCCCCAACACGGAGGAATACGAATGGATCTGGGAATCGCCGGCCGCAAGGCCATCGTCTGCGCGTCGAGCCGCGGGCTCGGCAAGGCCTGCGCGTTCCGGCTGGCCGAGGCCGGCGTCGAGGTCACGGTCAACGGGCTCGACCCGCAACGCCTGGAGGCGACCGCCGCGGAGTTGCGCAAGTCGACGGGCGCGAAGATCAACGCCGTGGCCGCCAATGTCGCCACCGCCGAGGGTCAGGCCGCGTTGTTCGCCGCCTGCCCCGAGCCCGACATCCTGGTGGTCAACAACGCCGGTCCGCCGTTCCGCGATTTCCGCGAGCTGGATCGCCAGAAGATGGTCGACGGCGTGATCGGCAACATGGTGGTGCCGATCGAGATCATCCAGAAGGCGATCGACGGCATGATCGCGCGCAAATTCGGCCGCATCGTCAACATCACGTCGGGATCGGTGAAGATGCCGCTGGTCGGCCTCGACCTGTCGTCGGGTGCGCGCGCCGGCCTCACGGCGTTCCTCGGCGGCGTGGCGCGCTCGGTCGCGCAGCACAACGTCACCATCAACTTTCTGCTGCCGGGACCGTTCGACACCGACCGGCTGCGCTCCAACAACGAGATCACCGCCAAGAAGCAGGGCATCACGCTGGAGCAGGCCGAGAAGGCGCGCGCCGCCGCGGTGCCGGCGCGGCGGTTCGGCCAGCCGGACGAATTCGGCGCGGCCTGCGCATTCCTGTGCTCGTCGCACGCCGGGTTCATCACCGGGCAGAACGTGCTGATGGACGGCGGTATCTTCCCAGGGGCGTTCTAAAATTGGCGCCGCCCGTCCGCTCTCTCAGCGTCATCCTGAGGCGCCCGCGCGTAGCGCGGGCCTCGAAGGATCACGAGCGGCGCAGCACGGAGAGACACGGCGGCAGCCAGACCCTTCGTGGCTCGGCCTTCGGCCGAGCACCTCAGGGTGACGGAGAAAGCGAAACCCGTAGCACGAAGGACTGGACCCGCTTGCCCGCCTCACGCCGCCGACGCATGATGCGGCCGATCCATCAACCATCCACGAACGCAATCAATAAGGGGGACACATCATGAAGCTCGTCCGCTTCGGGGCCGCAGGCAAGGAAAAGCCCGGCATCATCGATTCCAACGGAAAAATCCGCGACCTGTCCAAGGTGGTGAAGGACATCGACGGCGAGGCGCTCTCGCCCGCCGGCCTCGCCAAGATCAAGAAGGCCAACCTGGCCAAGCTGCCGCTGGTCAAGGGCAATCCCCGGCTCGGCCCATGCGTGGCGCGGCCCTCGAACTTCATCGCCATCGGGCTGAACTACGCCGACCACGCCGCCGAGGCCGGGATGAAGCTGCCGCCGGAGCCGATCATCTTCAACAAGGCGCTGTCCTGCATCTGCGGGCCGAATGACAACACCATCACGCCGAAGGGCTCGACCAAGCTCGATTACGAAGTCGAGCTCGGCATCGTGATCGGCAAGCGCGCGAGCTATCTGTCGAAGGACAAAGCGATGAGCGCCGTCGCCGGCTATTTCCTGTCCAACGACGTCTCCGAGCGGGTGTTCCAGATCGAGCGCGCCGGCCAGTGGACCAAGGGCAAGGGCTGCGAGAGCTTCGGCCCGATCGGCCCCTGGGTCGCAACCAAGGACGAGATCAAGGACCCGCAGAATCTGGGCATCTGGCTCAAGGTCAACGGCGAGTTCCGGCAGAAGGGCAACACCAAGACCATGGTGTTCAACGTCGCCGAGATCGTCTGGTGGTGCTCGCAGTATTTCATCATGGAGCCGGGCGACATCATCGTCACCGGAACGCCGTCGGGCGTGGCGCTCGGCATGAAGCCGCCGAAGTTCCTGCAGGTTGGCGACGTGGTGGAGCTCGGCTGCGACGGGCTCGGCACCCAGAAGCAGAAGATCGTCAAGCCGCGCGCCTGAGTTTTTCGCGATTCGGCTTTTACAAAAGAAATAGCCCCGGGCCGGCCAAAGCCCGGGGCTCGATAGCGACTGAATGCACTTTCACTGCATCGAAGGAGGCGCGATCACCATCGGCTGAAGATCGGGCCGGAGAACTTGTAGTTGATGCCTGCGCGAGCGATGTGTTCGCGGAAGCTGATGGTGTTGGGCGTGGTGCCCGCGACGCAGGCCCCGGCGCAGTCGAACGAACCGAGATCGGCGTAGAGATATTCGATCTTCGCAGTCCAGTTGCCGAGGAAGGCGTATTCGACGCCGACGCCGGCGGTCCAGCCCAGCCGGTTGGCGCTCGCGCCCGCCAGTGCCGTGTTGGTGGTGGTCGCCCGCAGGTTGCTGTAGGCCGCGCCGCCGGTGATGTACGGCAGGAAGCGATCGTCGACGAGCCCCAGCCCCAGCCGAGGTGGGCGCCGGCGTAAGGGCCGGTCCAGTTGTAATGGGAGACCACCGAACGGTACGTCCCTTTGTAAGGCAAAGGCTTGCTGCCGCCTTTGTAATACGACGGCTTCTGGTACTGCCTTTCGTATGGCGTCTCGGTATCGGCGTTCGCGATCGCCGGCGCGATCAGCAGCACTGCCGAGGCAGCCATGGCCGCCTTGATCCAATTCAACATCATTATCCCACTCCCCCTCCAGGGTTGCTTGAGCTCGCGTCACGTGACGTGGCTTGCGCAAAGGTGTGCGAACGCGCGCGCTACGGCACTGGATTTCAAAAATCACACTGGTTTTACGGAGAAACGCGCCGGCCCATCCGATCCGCACGGCATCCCGTGCGAAGTGCGGCGAGCGGCCAAATCGCTCTGGTTAAGGAATTCAAACGGAATATGATTAATGGCGGGTAAAAACGCCCGATAAGCCCGGCAGGTTGTGCGTTCTCAGCCCTCGCGGGCTTCCAGAACGGCCTTCAGCGAAATCCGCGACCAAGCCCCGGCCCGCTCGCGAAACGCCGTGTAGCTCGCATGCACGCGCCGCGCCCTGTCACTGCGCGCGCCCAGCTCCGCCAGCACGTCGACCGCCTGCTTGCGCGCCGCATTGACGAAATCTGCCGGGAATGTGCCCAGTTGCACGCGGTGCTGGCCGGTCAAGGCGGCGAGCGCCTCGACGTTGAGCCGCTCCATCTCCGACAGCGCGAAGCTCGCCTCGGTCGCACAGGCGTGCGCCACGATCGCCTTCAATTGGGCGTCGAGCTGCTCCCAGGCCGCGAGCGAGACGATGCACTCACCGGTGCCGTTCGGCTTGTTGAAGCCCGGACCGTAATAGAGCGGCGCCACGCGATAGAGCCCAAGCGCGATATCGGAACCGGGGCCGACGAATTCCGCCGCGTCGAGCACGCCCGATTGCAGGCTGGTGAGGATTTCGGCCGGTGGGGTGGTCTGCGGCGTGGCGCCGAGCCTGCGATAGACTTCGCCGCCGAGCCCGAGCGACCGTATCTTGAGGCCCCGCATGTCGGCCAGACTCTTGATCTCCCGGCGGAACCAGCCGCCCATGCAGACGCCGGTGTTGCCGCCCATGAACGGCTTCACCCCAAAGGGCTGGTAGAGCTCGTCCCAAAGCGCCTGGCCGCCGCCGGCCTCGACCCATGCCACGTGTTCGGTCGGCGTCAGGCCGAAGGGGACGGTGGTGTAGAACACCGCGGCCGGCTCCTTGCCCTGCCAGAAGAACGACGCGGTGTGACCCATTTCGGCGACGTTGCCGCCGACCGCATCGAGCACCTCGAAGGCCGGCACGATTTCGCCCGCGGCATGGACCGCGATCTGCAGGCGGCCGCCGGAGAGCGCATTGATGCGCTCGGCGACGCGCTCCGCCGACATGCCGGGTCCGGGCAGACGCTTGGGCCAGGAGGTCACCATGCGCCAGCGGCGCGTCTGGGCCAGCGCCAGCGAAGGGGCGGCAAGCGTGCCGGCCGCCGCGGCAGTGCCGGCGGATACCAGCCTTCTCCGGGTGATATTCTGCATCTTGGGCCTCCTACTCGTGCGGCGTACCGCTGGAGCCTGCTCCGGTACTCACCACCAAGCATGAAAATGGTGGACCGGGCCGTGACCCGATCCGATGGACAGGCGATTGGCCGCGCCGATCGCCGCCGTCACGTAAGCTTTGGCCACGCGCACGGCCTCGGCAAGGTCTAATCCCTTGGCGAAGCCCGCAGCAATGGCAGATGACAGCGTGCAGCCGGTGCCATGCGTGTTCGCCGTCGGAATGCGTTCGGCCGAAAGCCGTGCGAACACGTTCTCGGCCACCAGCAGATCGACACTTTCCGGACCGCTGCCGTGACCGCCCTTGATCAACACGGCGTTGGCGCCGAGCGCCAGCAGGCGCTCCGCCTGCTCGCGCATCGCGGTCTCGCCCTGCGCGATCGGCGCGTCGAGCAAGGCAGCCGCCTCGGGCAGGTTGGGCGTGATGACGCGGGCGCGGGGGATCAGCAGGTGGCGGAGCGCATCGACGGCATCGGGCTTCAGCAGCCGGTCGCCCGAGGTCGCGACCATCACCGGATCGAACACCACATGGCTCTGCTTGAAGCGGTCGAGGCCCGCGGCCACCGCTTCGATGGTCGGGATCTGCGACAGCATTCCGATTTTCACGGCGTCGACCGCAAGGTCCGAGAACACCGCGTCGATCTGGGCGGCAATGAACGCTGGCGGCACATCGTGAATGCCGGTGACGCCCTTGGTGTTCTGCGCGGTCAGCGCGGTGACGACGGAGGCGCCGTAGACGCCGAGCGCGGAGAACGTTTTCAGGTCGGCCTGGATGCCGGCGCCGCCACCGGAGTCGGATCCCGCGATGGTGACGGCGATCGCGGTCATGGCCGGCCCCGGCCGTTGAGCGCCTTGTCGACGACATCGAGCATGTCGCGGGCAGCCGCTTGCGGGTCGGGCGCGAGCGACAGCGCGGAGATGACCGACACGCCATCCGCGCCCGCCTCGATCACGGCAGGGGCGTTGTCGATGGTGATGCCGGCAATGCCGCAGACCGGGAAACCCGGCTTGCGACGATGGAATGCCTCCACCACCGCTTTGAGGCCGGCCGGTCCGATCGGGGAATTCTTCGTGGTCTTCGATGTGGTGCCGTAGACGCCGCCGACACCGGCGTAATCGATCAGGTCCAGCGGCGCCACGCCCGTCCGCGCTGGGCTGTTGACGGTGAGCCCGATGATCGCATTGGGTCCGAGCAGCCGCCGCGCATCCATCGGCGCCATGTCCTCCCATCCGATATGCACGCCGTCGGCACCGGCCGCCAGCGCCACATCGACCCGATCGTTGATGAGCAGCGGCACCGATCCGATCGCCGCCTTGATGGCGCGGGCACGCTCGACCATGACGCGGGTGTCTGAGAGCTTGTCGCGGAATTGGAACAGCGTCGCGCCTCCCGCCGCAAGCTTGCGCGAAAGCTCGGCGAGTTCATGCCCACCAGAGACCTGCGGGTCGACGATGGCATAGACCCGGAGATCGACCTTCATCGGACCACCCTCGCCCGTGCGATCAGCGTTTCGCGATCCAGCCCGTAAATGGCGTCCAGTATCTCCGCGGCGAAGCTGCCCGGCCCGCGCGCTCGCGCAGCAGCCACTTCACCCGCGACCCCGATCGCAAGCA
Source organism: Rhodoplanes serenus (assembly GCA_945897515.1). Taxonomy (GTDB): domain Bacteria; phylum Pseudomonadota; class Alphaproteobacteria; order Rhizobiales; family Xanthobacteraceae; genus Z2-YC6860. The sequence continues at coordinate 27,080 of CAMDFO010000047.1, forward strand.
GCGCAGCCGCGGTCGCAAGACAGCCATCGGCTTCGACCGCCAGGAACGCTCCGACCAGCGCAGACCCGGCGCAGCCCATCGCCGTGACCCGTGCCATCAGCGGATCACCGTTCTCGATCCTGGCCAGTCGCCTGCCGTCCGACACCAGATCGGTTTCGCCGGTCAGGCCGATCACCGTGTTCCACTCGCGCGCGCAACGCGCCAACGTGAGCTCGTTCGCATCGCACCCTGCGAGCGTTGCAAACTCCGCACGATTGAGCCGCACCGCTCGCGGTGCATGCGTCATCAATTCGTCCGCAAACGCCGCGCGCGGGCTGGAACGGTCGATGAACACCGGGTCGAGCACCCAGGGAATGGCCTGCGTCGTCGCGACCGCGACGACCATGCCCATCGCCTCGCGACGGTTGGCGTCGAGCGTGCCGAGATTGACCAGCAGCGCGTTCGCATGCGCAACGAAATCGGCCACCTCGTCGGGCGATATCGTCATGGAGGGGATGGCGCCGGCTGCCAGCAGCATGTTGGCGGTGAGGGTCTGCGCGACCGCATTTGTGATGCAATGCACGCGCGGGCGCCGCGCCCGTACCCGGGCGAGAATATCAGCAGTGATATGGGGCAGTTCGCCGATCGACGACTGCATCTCATCTCCCTCCGCCGGCATGATCCGGATCAGGTTCGATGGGTTGGCTTTCGCCTCTCAGCCCGGCAGCGTTTCCGCCGGACACCCCATGAGATTGCAGAGAAAACCTAGTCGGACTGAGGTTCTGGCGCAAGGGCGTTGGCAGTTAACCTCACCTATTCATGGTGAACCGGGGATTCTCCGCGAGCTCCGTCGCGCGCCAGTAATGTGCCCACGCAAACGCCGCCACAACGGCGCGCGTGCAGCACGATCAGTCCGATATGCGTCAAGGCGTGCGAACTCTCGCGATGCTGGCATGCGGGGTCGCCCTCGCCGGCGCCGTCACCGCGGCCCATGCTGCACCGTGCGCAGGAAACCCGAACGCGCTCGGAACCAGCCGCATCATGACGCTCAGCGCGCGCGACATGCCGGTGCTTGGACTGGTGGATTATGGCCGGACGCTACCGCTCGCCGAAGGCGAGGTCGTGCTCACCTTCGACGATGGACCGAAGCCGCCCTATACCAATGCCGTGCTCAAGGCGCTGGCGAACGAATGCGTCCGGGCGGTGTTCTTTATGGTTGGGCGGCAGGCCCGCGCTCATCCCGATGTCGCCCGGATGGTCCACGCCGCCGGTCACACCATCGGCACCCACACCTACAGCCACCCGCTGTACCGGATGCCGCCGGATGTCGCGGAGCGCGAGATCGATGCCGGCATCGCCTCGGTCGCGGCCGCGCTGGGCACGTCGCGCGCGATGGCGCCGTTCTTCCGCTTTCCCGGTCTGTTCCGCACCCCGGAGGCGGAGCGGTATCTTTTCTCGCGCGCGCTCTCGAGCTGGAGCATCGACGTCGATTCCGACGACTGGAAAAGGATCGACTCCAACGCATTTCTCGAGCGCACGATGGCACGGCTGGAGGCCCGCCGCGGCGGCATCGTGCTGATGCACGACATCCAGCCGGTGACGGCGCTGACGCTTCCGGCGCTGCTGAACGCACTGAAGACCCGCGGCTATCGCATCGTCCATGTCGTGCCGTCCGGCGCGGTCCAACCCGCGCTGCCGGGCTTGGTGGCGACGTCCCAGCCCGCGCCACCCGATCGGCCACCGTCCGTTGCGGTCCCAATCCCGCCGGCACCGGTCGCCGACAATCGGAAGCCGGCCGAACCCGCCACGCAACGGCGGGAAGGCGTCATCGCCGAAGCGAGGCCGCTGGCGAGCAATCCGTTCCAGCGCATCTTCGAGCCGCCCCCCTCGCAAGGCACGTTCCGCTGGTCGCCTTAGACCGGGCGGCTGGCGGCGCGCGATGGCCGGCTTCCGCCCTTGCCACCTCGCCGCGATTTTGCTGGATTGGGCTTGAGGCCGCGCCCGGCGGCCGGAGGCTCGGATGGTCCCCTTCTTCGTCCAGATCAAATGCCAGCTCGGCAAGTCCTACGAGGTGGCGAACCGGATCGCCGATGCGGAGATTGCGTCGGAAATCTATTCGACCGCGGGCGAATTCGACCTGCTGCTGAAGGTCTATGTCGATTCCGGCACCGACATTGGCCACTTTGTGAACGAGAAGGTGCAGACCATACCGGGCATCCAGGACACTCGGACGATCATCACCTTCAAGGCGTTCTGAGGTTCCGGCGATCTCCCCGCCGCAAACGTGTTGCTTATCAGGTTACGTTCGACGGACCCGCAGCCTCCCGGATGCGCCGCAGGCCGAGTTGCCGCTCGCGCCAGATCACGAAGATGCCGGACGCAGCCACGATCGCGCCTCCGACGAAGATGTAGATCGTCGGCACCTCTCCGAACAGCCAATAGCCGAGCAGGAATGCCCAGATCATCGAGGTGTAGTCGAGCGGCGCAACCAGCGAAGCGGGCGCGTATTTGTAGCTGCCGGTGAGGATGATGTGTATTCCTCCGGCGGCGGCCGCCTTGTTGGTTAGACCGAGTGATGTGTAACAGTGCTTATGGACAGCCATAAGCACAGTACTGAGGTTGAGCGGCTTGAGGTCATTGAGACCGGGCGACGGCGGCGCTGGTCTGATGATGAGAAGCTGCGGATTGTCCTGGAAAGCCTGCAAACGCCGCGAGCGATATCCTCAACTGCGCGGCGCCATGGCATATCGCGCTCGTTGCTGGTGACGTGGCGACGCTTGTTTCGCGCTGAGCCAAGCTGCCCTGGAGCACAACAAGCCGGTTTCGTGCCCGTGATGATTGTCGCTGCTGCTGAGACGGCGCCGACGATGGGCGCTGCGCCGGCGAGTGGGCGAATGGTGATTGTCGTCGGTAAAGATCGTCGTGTCATCGTTGACAGCAGCGTCGATGCGACCGCTCTGGCGCGGGTGCTGCAGGTTCTGGAGCACCGATGATCCCGATTCCATCGGGCAGTCGGGTCTGGATCGCGACGGGCCACACGGATATGAGACGCGGCATGCAGGGGCTGGCTTTGCAGGTTCAGGAGGGTCTCAAGCGCAACCCCCATGGCGGCGATCTCTTCATATTCCGCGGTCGCCGCGGCGATCTGGCCAAGATTCTTTGGCATGACGGGATCGGATTGTCGCTTTACGCCAAGCGCCTGGACCGCGGAAGGTTCATTTGGCCATCGGCGACGGAAGGTGCGGTGTCGATCTCTGCGGCCCAGATGGCTTATATGCTGGAAGGGATCGACTGGCGAAATCCGCAATTGACGTGGCGGCCCGCGAGCGCGGGCTGAGCTGGTTAAAATTATTGGGCGGCGTGTATTTTGGGCGCCACAAATCAGAGGATTTGTGATTCTCTTGTTGCATGGACGCTGATCGTAACGCTCTGCCTGATGACGTCGATGCGCTGAAAGACGCGTTGCTCGTCGAGCGCGGCAGGGCCTTCGAGGTGACTGCGGAATTGATGGTTGCGCGGGCCAGGGCGGCCGAAGACGTGGCCCTGATCGCCCAGCAGAAGTTGCGGATCGCCAAGCTGGAGCGACAGGTTTACGGGCAGCGATCGGAGCGTTCGGCGCGGCTGATTGATCAGCTGGCGCTGACCTTTGAAGAGCTGGACGCAAGCGCCACGGAAGATGAGCTTGCGGCCGAGGCAGCGGTTGCGAAGACAACGTCCGTGCGCGGATTTACGCGGACGAGGTCCGAGCGCAACACGTTCCCCGATCACCTGCCCCGCGAGCGCGTGGTGATCGATCCGCCCACGGCGTGTGAGTGCTGTGGCGGCAATCGCCTGCGCAAACTCGGCGAAGACGTGACGCGAACCCTGGAAACGCAGCCGCGCCAGTGGAAAGTGATTGAGACGGTGCGGGAGAAGTTCAGCTGTCGTGATTGCGAAAAGATCACGCAAGCGCCGGCGCCGTTCCATGTCATCGCAAGGGGATGGGCGGGGCCGAGCCTGCTGGCCATGATCATGTTCGAGAAGTTCGGCCAGCATCAGCCGCTGAACCGCCAGGCCGAACGCTATGCGTTGGAAGGCGTGCCGATCGCGCTGTCGACGATGGCCGACGCCGTGGGGGCGGTCTGCGCGTCGCTCGATCCTCTTCTTCGTCTTGTGGAGCGCCATGTCATGGCGGCAGAGCGGTTGCACGGTGATGATACGACCGTGCCGGTTCTCGCCGCGGGCAAGACCGACACCGGGCGATGCTGGATATATCTGCGCGATGACGCCCCCTTTGGCGGCACCGGGCCACCCGCGGCGATGTTTTACTACTCACGCGATCGCAGGGGCGAGCACCCTCAGGGTCATCTGGCTGGCTATTGCGGTATCCTGCAAGCGGACGCCTATGACGGTTACAACAAGCTCTATCAGCCCGGGCGAAAACCTGGACCGATACTTGAGGCCGCATGCTGGGTGCATGCGCGGCGCCCGTTTTTTGCCATGGCTGACATCGAGGAGAATGCGCGACGCAAGGCCTCGGGCAAGAAAGAGATCGCGCTGTCGCCCATCGCGATCGAGATCGTGCGCCGTATTGACGCGCTGTTCGAGATCGAGCGATCCATCAATGGCAAGAGCGCCGAGGAACGTCTGGCTGTCCGGCGAATGTTGAGCCGGCCGCTAGTTGACGATCTCGGTCTCTACATGCGCGCGCAGTTTGAACGGCTGGCACGCGGGCATGACCTCGCCAAAGCGATCAAGTACGTGCTAAAGCGCTGGGCGGGCTTCACGCTCTTCCTCGAAGACGGACGCGTCTGCCTGTCGAACAATGCCGCCGAACGAGGATTGAGAGGGATCGCTCTTGGCCGAAAATCCTGGCTGTTTTGCGGATCCGATCGTGGCGGACAACGTGCGGCCGTCATGTACAGCCTCATCGTCACGGCCAAAATGAATCGCGTCGATCCGCAGGCCTGGCTCGCCGACGTCCTCGCTCGAATTGCAACACATCCTGCCCATCGACTGGATGAGCTGTTGCCCTGGAACTGGACGCCACAAACGTCAGCGGCTGTAGCCCGGGCGGCCTGACAGTGCATATCAACAAGGTTCACCACGTCACGACGATTGACCGTGTCGCCAATGATCTCGGCGAAAGCGCGGACTGGCTTCACGACATCGCCAACGAAATGGAAATCGAAGATGGTGTGATGTGGGTCTACGGCGTCGGCGAAGACGGCGTGATGGCCTTCACCGACTTCGGTATCGAGAACCTTATCGATCTCATCAAAATGTATAAAGAAGACCACACGCTGCTCAAGCGTTCAGATGGCGACAAATAAGAAGCCTGCGGCCTATGCCGAATGGATACGATGATGTGAGCGGTCCCGCCGATGATGCCGATGGTGACCAGGGCCGCGAGCACCGGAAGCTCCGGCATCACCCAGCCGAACGGCAGGGTCGCGAGGCCCGCAAGCGCGCAGCTCAACGAAAAATAGAACACGATCGACGACGTGGTTTCAGTCTCGATCAGGCGACGGGTCTGGACGACCGATCCGGCGTTGGTCACCGCCGCCATCAGCGCACAGGCCGCGCCGACCGTTGCGGTCGCTGCGGCAGCACCACCGGCGGTGAACTGCTCGAAATCGAGATAGGGCCATAGCATCACGAGCACGCCAAGAAAGCCGATGCCGACGGCCGACCAACGATAGATCCGCACCCGCTCGCCGAGGAAGAACGCCGCAAACGCCACAGTGATGAGCGGGGCGGCGAATGAGATCGCGGTGGCATCGACCAGCGGCAACCGCGCCACCGCGGCGAAGCTGAGGAACATGCCGGCGACGCTGATCACACCGCGGCCGAGATGGCCGAGCGGCCGGCGCGTGATCACGGCAGCCGCAAGCTCGTTCCGCCAGGCATAGACGAGCACGACCGGCAGGACGGCGCAGGCAGCACGGAAGAACACCACCTGCCCCAGCGGAACGGTTTCGCTGACGTAGCGGACCATCGCCGACATCACGACAAACAGAACCAGGGAAATCAGCTTGGCGGTGATGGCCTTGACGAGATTCATGTCTCACTCAGTTTGCCGTCGCCCCGACGCGGCCGCGGGAAGAATTCCCCGAACCTGGCGCGCCTCCTCCGAGGCTGCCAGCTTGGCCGGGCTTGGACTTCAGGCTGAGGCTATTTTTTCTCCGGTCGTTTCGGCCCTTCGACGGCGGGCAGCGACTTGACGTAGATCGCCATCGCGGCACGGTCTTCGGCGCTGAGCTGGCTGGTGTTGCCGACGACCTTTCCCATGTTGCCGCCGACGGTGTCGCTGTCGCGGTTCTCACCGGTTTCGAGCAGCTTCGTGATATCCTCCAACGACCAGGAACTCAGTCCGTGCTGCGTGATGTTCGGCACCCAGCCCTCACCCTCCGGATCGGGGCCACCGGCAAAGCGCTGACCCGCGATGATGCCGCCCAGCATGTTGCGCGGGCTGTGACATTCGGCGCAATGGCCCGGTCCATTCACGAGATAGGCGCCGCGATTCCACTCCGCGGGTTTGCCCGGGTCGGGCTTGAACGGCTCGCCGTCGAGGAACAGCAGCTTCCATCCCCCCAGCGTGCGCCGGATGTTGAACGGAAATCCGAGGTCGTGATCGCGCACCCTGCCCTGCATCGGCGTCAGCGTCTTGATGAAGGCGAACAGGTCGCGCAGGTCAGCCTGGGTCATGCGCTGATACGAGGTGTAGGGAAACGCCGGATAATAATGCCGCCCGTCCGGCGAGGTGCCCTTCACCATGGCGGTGACGAAATCCGCCTCGCTCCAGCGTCCGATGCCGTCGATCGGATCGGGGGAAATGTTGGGCACGTAAAAGGTGCCGAACGGCGATTTCAATCCCAGTCCGCCGCCGAGCCGGAGCTTTTCATCCTGGTTGGGCGTGGCATGGCACGACGAACAGCCGCCGGCGAAGAACACCGTCCGGCCCTTAGTGGCATCAGGGGTATGGGAGCCCAGGGCGCTCGCCGGAACCGTGCCGGGCGCGGTCAGGAACCAGAAGGCGGCCAGTCCGAGCACGGCGGCCGCAACCGCCAGAATGACAAGCTTGCGCAGCATCGAAAGCCTCCTCGAAGGCTGATCCTTGTCACGTCACGGCCGTTCTGAAAAGCACAAGGGCGGCGCGCCCGGTGGACACGCCGCCCCCAAAACCTGACCGGGCGCCCCGCGCCCGGCTCAAACGATCAACCCTTCTTGCGCCAAGCGTCGTGGCAACTGCCACAATTGCGTCCGACCTCGGACATGGACGCTTTGAAGCTATCAAGGTCCTTGGTCTTGGCAGCCGCCGCCTTGGCATCAGCGCCGAATTTGGCGACGGCGGCGTTGAATTCGGCCTTCTTCTCCCAGATTACCGGCAAAGCACGCGTGTCTCCGGTCTTGGAATTGTCGGGGAACAGGGCCGGAAATTTGGCAGCCGTGTCTTGGTAGGCCGCAAGCACCTTCTGGGCCGTCTCGTTGTTGTAGGGTCGCTTGCCGTCCATCATTTCCCGGGCGATGCGTCCCTCGTCGCTGTTGCTCTTCATCAAGGCTTTACGTGCGGCAATCGGATCCTGTTGCGCGGTCACGGCGGTCACGCCGATCACCAGCGCAGTGGCTGCTAGCACCATACGAAGCATGAAATTCTCCCCTCGTTTGTTCGTGGGCGATCAGCCCGCTTCTGGAAAGTGGCTGGACTTGGCCGAGGACGATGACGGGCTCTTTTGGGCGGCTTGGCCGTCGTTGTGGAACCCCGGTTCTATGTTGTTATT
>CAMDFO010000048.1 GCA_945897515.1 Rhodoplanes serenus
CGCGACTTGCACCCAATTCGCCGATGCGACGCTCGGGTTCCTGCGTGAAACAGTTCCTCGGAATTGGCCGGACCTTTGCGATTCAGTCACCGACAATTTCCGCATCATCAACCCAAAGGATTTTCGGGTTGTGACGTGAACGGGGTATATTACAAAAAAACTTTAAAAGCGATATATGAAAGTCTTGATGGCATCCGCGAACTGGTCGTTGCGGTCGCCGGCGACCATATGGCGGGCGCCGCTGACATCGACGTAGGTGGCCTGCGGGACCAGTTCGAGCAGTTCCTTGGCGTGCTCTTCCTTGACCAGCTCGGATGAGGCGCCCCGCACCAGCAGTGTCGGAATGGCGATCTTCCTCGCGGCTTCGACCAGCATGGTCTCGACCTCGCCGCCGCCCGGCCCGACCCTGCGCCGGCCATCGAGGAAGCGCGGGTCCCAATGCCACCGCCACCGGCCGTCCGGGTGCATCCGCAGGTTCTTCTTCAGGCCCTCGTTGGAGCGTGGCCGCGGCCTGTGCGGCAGATAGGCGGCGACCGCATCGGCGGCTTCGTCGACTGATGCAAAGCCCTCCTTGGCGGCAGAGCGCATGAAGCCCTGGACCTTGGCGACGCCATCGAGATCGACCCGTGGGGTGATGTCGACCAGCACCAGGGCCGAGAACACCGGGCCGTGCTGCCCCTCGGCCAGCATCGATGCGATGCCACCGAGCGAAGCCCCGACCGCGACCGGCCGAACCCCGTGGCGCTCGGTCAGGGTCTCGGAGAGCCGCCGCGCATCGGCGGCGAAATCGGGAAAGCCGTAGGCGCCGCTCGGCACCCACTCGGAGTCGCCATGTCCTCGCTGGTCGACCGCATAGGCGACGCGCCCCATATCGGAAAGCAGTTCGCAGGTTTTCCGCCAGGCATGCCGGGTCTGGCCGCCGCCGTGCAGCAGCAGCACCGGCGTGCCCTTCGCTGCCGCCACATCGCCCACGACGTCGCCGATCAGCTTGTTGTCCTCGACGCCCCTGAACGTCTCCAGGACCGGCTCCGCGGTACGCGCGATCATTGTCTCTCCTCGATGAATTTCAGGACGCCGTCCTTAAACACCCGGTCGCCGACCGCCAGCATGTGGTCGCGGTTCGGGATCGGCAGCGCCCTGGCGCCGGGAATGATGGCCGCAAGCGCCTCGGCCGAACCGGCGATCGGGTCCTTGGTGCCGACCGCGATCAGCACAGGCACGGAGATCGACGCCGCCTGCGCCCGCGTCAGCACCTGGCGCGAGCCGCGGATGCAGGCCGCGAGCGCCCGGCGGTCGGATTTGGTCTGGTCGGCGAAGGCGCGGAACATGCGCCCCTGCGGATCGGCCACATCATCCAGCGAGGGAGCTTCGAGCGCGTCCGCGATCGACTCCGGCAGGCCGACGCCGTCGACCAGATGCATGCCGAGTCCACCCAGCACGGCGGAACGCACCCGCTTTGGGTGATCGTGGGCGAGGAACGCGGTGATGCGTGCGCCCATCGAGTAGCCCATGACGTCGGCCTGGGTGATGCCCAGGTGATCCATCAGCGCACGCACGTCATCGGCCATCTTGGCGGTGTGGTAGTCGGCCGAATCGTACAGCTTGCTGGACTCGCCATGACCGCGGTCGTCGAGCGCGATCACCCGCCGGCCCGCCCGCTTGAGCGTCGAGACCCAGCCGGGGTTGATCCAGTTCACCTCCTTGGTCGAGGCGAAGCCATGCACGCAGACGATCGGATCGCCCTCACCCTCGTCGAGGTATGCGATTTCCACCGGACCATTCAGGAAACGCGGCATGAAAGCTTTGCTGGCGGACTGCGAAGGTGATGGGAGGACGCCACCCGTTCTGGCCCAAACCCCCGCGGATTTCCATATCCAAGTCGATCCCGCCGGTCATAGCGGGTATGCCCGCGCAGTCAGATCAAGGTCGCGAGCCGTTTCGGCGCGATCAGCCGGTAACTCCGCGTGACCAGCGCCGCGACCTCGTCCCAGTCAGGACGGCGGTCCAGCCGCATGCCGACCCAGCCCTTGGGTCCGACATACGGCGGCACGAAGAACCGCTCGGGATCGGCGCCGACCAGAACCTGCTGGCTGCCGGGCGGCGCCTTGCACCACATCGAGATCGGGCCGTCGTCGCGCCTTTCCATTGCGAAAATCTTGTCGCGGACGCGAAACGTGGGATAGCCCCATGTCTCCTTCTCCACGGCCTCCGGCAACGCCAAACAGATCGCCCGCAGTCGCTCGGTCGGAGATTTCGCCATGCGGGAAGTTTAAGCGCGCGATCCGACCATCGCCAGATAGCGCTCGCGCTCCCGCGCCTTGCGCCGGTCGATGCCGCGCTGGGTCAGGCGCTCGACGCCACTCTTGGCGGACGACACCAGACCGAACAGCGTCAGGATCGCGCCCAGGATCCAGGACGCCAGATTGAAGGTGGCGACCGACAGGATGATGGCGCCACGACCGAGCGTCTTGAGGATCGCCCGGGTCTTGCCGCCCTTCTTCTCCGCGAGCTTGGCGACCCGCGCCATCTCGCGCGGTCCTTCGGCGAGCTTGAGCCCGTCGAGCGCCGCCCTGGTGCCGGCCCGGTTCTGCACCCGGCCGACATCGCTCACCAGCTTGACCAGATCGTCGGCCTTCTCGACCTTGACGGCGGCGCGGGCTCCGCGCACCGCCGCGGCCGGGTCGGCCAATGAACCACCGGCGCGGCGCAACGCCGACCAGTCGATCACCTCGCGCAGCGATCGGCCGATCCATCCCGCCATGCCGGCGCTGAGCCGGCCGGTCTTGCGCGCCACCTTGGCCATCGACAGCCCGACCCGCGCCGGCGTGCCGGCTCCAAACGTGGCGTAGGTGCCGGCGGTCACGGCGATGCCGACGACCGCCAATCCCAAAACCAGTTCGTCGACCTTCTCGCCGGAAACGTAGCGCGAGCCCTCACGCACCGCGTCGCGGATGTCGCCGAACACGAACAGGTCGCCGAGTGTGGTGCCGGCGAGGCCCACCACATTGTCGGGCTCTCCCGTGATGAACCCCCGCGCAAAGCTCTCGGCATGGGCGGAAGCCGAATTGGCTTTCTCCACCGCGATCTTGACCCGCTCGGCGAGCACGGGAGAAACCGCAACACCGCGCTCGTGCGCCAGCTCGACGAAGCTCTTGGCGAGGTCGGAGTCGTTTGCGGCCAAGGCCTCCTCGATTTCCCGGGCGGCGACCGTGTGATCGAACGACGTCGCCAATGCGCGGTCTGCGATCGCCACCGGGTCGTTCTCGGTCGCCAGTAGCGATTCCGCCTCCATGCCGATCGGCACGGCGAACACGGCCGCGATGGCGAACAGCCCCGCGCCGATCCACGCCGCGTGCAATCGCGTCATGCTTCCTCCTTCGCAGCCCGATTCGGCGATTCGCATCGTAGCGCAAATGGCTCCGCCGGATCGCCGCCAACCGGGCCGTGCGGAGAGAACGCATTGGATTCCAAGGCGTTCCGCTTGCCTGCAATTTCAGGCTTTGCGCTAGGAAAGTGGTGAACGGATCGCTATGGTGCCGCGCATCCCGTTAACGAATGGCAAGAGCTTATCGATGGCCGCGCATATCATTCCCCACTTCCACAACGATCCGGGCGTCCCAGTCATCGAGATCGGCGCGCGCGAGTTCAAGTGCGTGGGCGCGATGCCGCCGAACGACCATCCCCATGTGTTCCTCGACATGGGCGGCGACAACGAGATCATTTGTTCCTATTGCTCGACGCTCTACCGTCACGATCCGGCGCTCGACGCGCACGCGACGCGACCGCAGGCTTGCGCGGTGGCGACCGAGCTGGCCTGACCGGCCGGCATCCGCACCGTGGCGACTTCGCGCACCGTCGTCGTCGCCGGAGCGGGGATTGGCGGATTGACCGCGGCGCTGGCCCTGGCCCAGCGCGGCTTGCGGGTCGCGCTGCTCGATCAGGCGGACAAGCTCGAAGAGACCGGCGCCGGCATCCAGCTCTCGCCCAACGCCACCCGCGTGCTGACGGCACTCGGGCTGGAGCAGCGGCTCAAGGCCGACGCGGTTTCACCACTCGCCGTCGAAGTGAAAACCGCACGCGGCCGCGGCATCGCCCGCGTCCCGCTCGGCGGCGTGGCGCTGGGACGCTACGGCGCGCCGTATTGGACCATCCATCGCGCCGACCTGCAGGCCGCGCTGCTCGAGGCGGTGCGCGGCAGTCCCGACATCGAACTCAAGCTCGGCACCCGGGTCGAGGACTTCATCGTCCACGAGCACGGTGTCACCGTCGCCTGCCGGCGCGGGGCGGCCACTGCCGACGAGCAAGGCATCGCGCTGATCGGCGCCGACGGACTGTGGTCTGGCCTGCGCACGCGCCTCGGCAACGAGGCGACGCCGCAATACCGCCACCGCACCGCATGGCGCGCGCTAATTCCCGCAGAGGCCGTCGCTCCGGAATTCGGCGAGCCGCACGTCCATCTCTGGCTCGGGCCCGACGCGCACCTGGTGCACTACCCGGTGAAGGCCGGCGCGCTCGTCAACGTCGTCGCCATCGTCGGCGACCGCTGGACCGGATCGGGATGGAGCGAGCCCGGCGCGCGCGACGACCTGCTCAGGCATTTCCCGCGCTGGCGCTGGTCGGAGCAGGCGCGCACGCTGATCGGCGCGGCCGAGAGCTGGCACAAGTGGGCGCTGGCGGATCTCAAGCCGCTGCGGCGCTGGGGCGATGGCCCCGTCACGCTGATTGGGGACGCCGCCCACCCGATGCTGCCGTTTCTCGCGCAAGGCGCCGGAATGGCGATCGAGGACGCCGCGGTACTGGCCTCAAGCATGGCCCACACGCCTGACGATGTCGCCGGCGGGATGCGACGCTACGAGAAGGCGCGGCGAAAGCGCACGGCCAAGGTCCAGCGCGCCGCCCGCAAGAACGGCAACACCTTTCACCTCGCAGGCGCGGAAGCTTTGGTGCGAAACCTAGTGCTGCGCACGCTCGGCGGAAAGATGCTGCTGGGCCGCTACGATTGGCTCTATAATTGGCGGCCCGTTCCCCCCAAATCCTGAGTGCGCGAATGTTTCCGACCACCATCGCCGGCAGCCTTCCGAAACCCGCATGGCTCGCCGAGCCGGACAAGCTGTGGCCTCAATGGCGGCTCGCGGGCGACGATCTCGCGACCGGCAAGCTGGACGCCACGCTGCTGGCGCTGAAACTTCAGGAGGACGCAGGCATCGACGTGGTGAGCGACGGCGAGCAGTCGCGCCAGCATTTCGTGCACGGCTTTCTCGAATTCGTCGACGGCATCGACTTCGCGCACAAGGTCGAGATGGGAATCCGCAACGATCGCTACAAGGCAATGGTGCCGACCGTTACCGGCGCGCTCAAACTGAAAGGCCGCGTGCATGGCGCCGAGGCGCGCTTTGCGCGCGCCCACACGTCGCGCAAGCTGAAGATCACCATGCCGGGACCGATGACAATCATCGACACCATCGCCGACCGGCATTACGGCGACCGGGTGAAGATGGCGTTCGCGTTCGCTGACCTGCTCAACGCCGAGGCGCGCGCTTTGGAGAAGGACGGCGTCGACGTGATCCAGTTCGACGAGCCGGCGTTCAACGTCTACATGGCCGAGGTCGGCGCCTGGGGCATCGAGGCGCTGCATCGCGCGATCGATGGCCTGCAATGCACCACCGCCGTACACATCTGCTACGGCTACGGCATTAAGGCCAACGTCGACTGGAAGGCCACGCTCGGCAACGAGTGGCGGCAGTACGAGGAGATATTCCCCGCGCTTGCGGCCAGCCGGTTGAGCCAGGTCTCGGTCGAGTGCATCAACTCCAAAGTGCCGTTGCCGCTGCTTTCTCTGCTCAATGGCAAGGACGTGCAGATCGGCGTGATCGACGTCGCGACCGACGAGATCGAGACGCCGGAGGAGGTCGCAGCGACAATCGAAGCGGCGATGAAGTACGTGCCGAAGGAGCGCATCGTCTGCGGCACCAATTGCGGCATGGCGCCGATGCATCGCGACATTGCGGCGGCAAAGCTCGACGCGCTCGGCAAGGGCGCGACGCTGGCGCGGAAGCGGCTGGCCTAAGAAGCGCTCAAAACAACGAGCGTTCGCTTGCCCAGGGGCTCTGGCTCTTGCAATTCTTGTTGGCCGCGGCCGCCGCAAGAGACGCCAGCTCGGCGCGCACCTGGACGTATTCATTGCGATAGGCCACCAGGTTGACGAGTTGACCGCCGGAAGACTGCTCGGCACGCGCCATCGCCTGCTGCAACTCCTCCTCCCGCACCTTGGTTTTGCGACCGTAAGCCTCCAGGTCCTTGCAGGCGTAGAGGTCGAACTTGCCCGGCGAGATCAGCGCCTTCAGCGCGGCGTCGTCGCTCAAGACGCCGCAACTCGCCAGCAGCAAGGGAAGCGTTGCGACCAGCGCAAAAGCGCGCCGACGAAAATTTTCGGGTCCGGTGGTCCGCGGCGGCTCGTTCACGCTCTGCATCATCCTTCGACCCTGGACGGCTGTCGTGGCAAATTGATGTTTGGCTAATTGATGTTGGCAAATTGATGTTGCACAGCCTAGCACGACGCGCCACACAGGCGCTCCCGTGCCCTTTTGACGCCCGCCATGAACACGCGCAAACCCGTTACGCTCGTCACCGGTGCATCCAGCGGCATCGGCGCGGCGCTCGCGCACGTTTTCGCGGAAAACCGCCACAGCCTTGTGCTGGTCGCACGGCGCGCAGCGGAACTGTCCGCACTGGCGGAGGCCATCGCCGCGACCGGCGCCAACCGGCCCGAAATCATCGCAATGGATCTGACGGCGTCCGGCGCGAGCGACGCTCTCGCCGCCGAGCTTGAGACGCGCGGCCTTGAGCCCGCGGTCGTCGTTAACAGCGCTGGCTTCGGACTGGCCGGTGCGGCGGCGCGTCTCGATCTTGCGCAACAGCTTGCGATGATCGATCTCAATGCGCGGATGCTGACCGACCTGTCGCTGCGCTTCGTCGAAAGCCTCGCCCGACACAACGGCGGCGTGCTCAACGTCGGCTCGATCGCGGGCTTCTATCCCGGCCCGGCGATGGCGGTCTATCACGCCACCAAGGCCTACGTGCTGTCGTTCGGCGAGGCGCTGCATCACGAATTGAGCAGCAAGGGCGTGCGCGTCACCACGTTATGTCCAGGCCCAGTCGAGACCGATTTCTTGGCGCGCGCCGGAACCGAGATCGACGCGTTTCCTAATTATCTACGACGCTCGGTCGATCGCGTGGCGCGCGACGGCTACGACGGGTTCATGCGCGGCCGCCGGGTCGTCGTGCCTGGGTCCGCAAACCGGGTGACCACATGGCTGCCGCGTCTGCTGCCGCGCCGCCTCGTCACCAGATTGATCGCAGACAGCCGCAAGGGCTGGCGCGAATAGATTTCGCGCGCCCGCCAAAAATTCAATCGGGATTCCGAAAACGCTAGCGGCCGCGCCGATCCGCGTCCTGCTTCTCGGCCCGCGCCACCGCGCGGCGGTCTACGCCCGATCGCCGGTCGCCGGCCCGACGGTCGCCGACCTTGCGCTTCTCATCGTCCGACCGGGTGTCCACACCCGACCGGCGATCGTCATTCGCGCGCCTTCCAACGCCCGAAAGCTTCTCGTCGTCGCCCATGGCCAGTTTCCCAGTTCTCCAGCCTGCCAGGGTAACCGGCAATCGTGAACGGGTTGTAAAATTCGCCAGCCTATCGGTTTTATATAGGTTTGCGGGGAATCGCCGGTCGCTGGAAGCGCCGTCAACTGGCCAGGGCGGAGGGCGCGGATCGCTCGTGTTTTTTCAGGAAGCCGACGAATATCTCGGCGATGCGCTGGTTCTTTCCGAACCACTCGTCCGGATCCCAGCTCTCCAGCAGCGCGTCGTCGGCGAATTTGCGCACCACGTCGTCGTGAAACTCGCTGTCGGGGATCAGCCCGGCCACCTTGCGCGCCGTGACGGGGGTGTGAACCACGTCGTTGCCCGCGATGATGCAGGCTGAGATCGGCATGGCGCGCAACTGCTCCTCGGTCGCGCCCACGACAGGCAGGGTCGCCGCCTTGAGAAAATTTTCGCGCCAGGTTCCCATGATGCGGATGAAGTCGTCCGGATTCATCGTCATCAGCCGGTCGCGGTTCGACGGCCGCGCCTTGATGCATTGTCCGAAGTGCTCGGACGCGCACACCGCAGCCATGCCGCCGGTCTTCGCCATTTCCATGTACGCGCCATAATATTGCTGAGCCAGCTTCTGTGCCGCGTGCTGGCCGCCCGTGACACGCCACAGCAGCAGCCCCTTGACTGCCGAGGGGTGACGCAGCGCGAACAGCAGCGCCAGCCGGGCGCCGGCCGACGATCCGCCGACATAGACCGGACGCGCGCCAAGCATGCCGCAGAGTTCGTAGAGATCGTCGGCCCACAACTCATGTTCGGCGTCCTGCGCCTCGATCCCGACCTCGGACCGGCCGCAGTTGCGGCGGTCGTGCAGCAGAACGCGATAGCCGTGCTTGGCCAGTTGCTGCGAGAGCGGAACCAGTTCGTCATACGAACGGCGGCTTCCCGGTGTCAGCGCGATCCAGGCTCCGCGATCTCCGATCACTTCGTAGTTCAGCACGACGCCGCGGACTTTGGCTTCTGGCATGACTCATTCCTCCCTGCGCCAACTCTAGTTCACTTCGTTACGAAGGAACCAGAGGCATCCGGAACGTAAAGCGCGTCTCATCGGCGGTGGACACCACGTCGAGCGCGCCGCCGTGTGCGCGCGCGATCTCCGAAGCGATGTAGAGCCCCAGCCCCAGTCCTTGCTGGCTTGGCCGGACCGCGCCACGGGTGAACGGCTGAAACAGCCGCTCCAGCGCGGCCGGAGGAATCGGTTCGCCCGCATTGGAGACTGAAAGTTCAAAGGTATCGCGCTCGGTCGTGGCTTGTACGCGGATCGGCAGACTCCCGGCGCCGTATGCCAGCGCGTTGCCCAGCAGATTCGAGAACAGCTGCGCCACCCGGGTGTGATCGCAATGGATCGGCTTGGTCAGGGCGAACTGGATCTCGATCACCCGATCGGGCCAGCTTGCGTTCAACTCCGCGATCACCTGGGCGAGAACCGGCTGCAACGATCTGTCGGCTACGCGCTTCAAGGTCAGTCCGCCGCCCAGCCGGCCGCGCGCGAAGTCCAGCACGTCGTTGATCAGGCCCGACATCCGGCCGGCGCTATTCTGCATCATGGCGACGATGCCGGACGCCTTCTCGTTCAGCGGCGTCTTCAGCAGCAGCTTTGCGCCTGCGTCGATCGAGGCGAGAGGATTGCGCAGATCGTGGCCGAGCACCGCGATGAACTGCTCGCGCAACTCCGAGGTCAGGCGCTCGCTCAGCAGGCTCGCCTCGCTCGACGCCAGCCGTTCCGATGCATCGAGATGAAACGCGATCAGCTCGGCGAACAGCTTGAACGTGTCGATGGTTTCCGGCGTGTTGATGCGCGCCGGTTTGGGATCGATGGCGCACAGCGTGCCGAAGAACGTGCCGTCCGCCAGCACGATCGGCATCGAGATGTAGCTCTGGAAGCCGTACATCGCCGGCGTCGGATGCCCGCAATAGGTTTGATCCTGGGCGACGTGGTCGATGATGACCGGCTCGCCGCTCTGGCGGATTTCGTGACAGATCGTGGTTGCGACCTTCAGTTCGCCGCCCGGCTGGAGCCCGAACTGGATGCCGTCGCGCACCGCGCAGGCGATCCAGCGCTCTTCGGTCACCCGCGCGACGGCGGCGAAGCCCATGCCGGTGGTGCGGCAGATCACTTCGAGAATGCGGGGCACCGCATCGATCCGCTGCACGGCAGCAATATCGGTGTGGAATTCACTCGCCATGGGCTGGGTCGAGGTTGGCACAGCGAAGCTATAGCGGTGCGCTCGTGGGGCGTCATCCTCATGGCTGCCCTGCCGAAACCGCGCGCCTTGGCACCAGTAGAACTGGTGCGGACGGCCAGACTCGAACTGGCACGGGGTTACCCCCGAGGGATTTTAAGTCCCTTGCGTCTACCATTCCGCCACGTCCGCGCGGCAGGCTTCTACCACCGTTCGCGCGCGCGACGAAGCAGGCGCCGCTCAGCCCAAAAAAGCTCAGCCCTTTCCGGTGTGGCCCCAGGTCTCGTCCCAGATTTTTCCGGCCGAGTCGGTGATGCGGCCGTCGGCCTCGTAGAACTTGTTCGGCACCTGGAAGATCGCGAGCATCAGCCCGCCCTCCGGGCACCAGGCGACGTGGCGGCTGCCGACCTCGCGCCAGATGAACTCGCCGGTCTTGGCTTCGATGCCTTCCGCCGGGCCTTCCTTGTCGACGAGACGGCCTTCGAGCACGTAGGTCTGCTCGACGTTGACATGCTCGTGGTCGGGCAGCACCGCGCCAGGCGCAAACCGCATCAGCGCGGTCATCAGTCCGGTCTGTGGATCCATCAACAGCGTCTTGACCTCGCAGCCGGGGAACCGCGTCGGCTTCCATTCCATTTCAGCCGGACGAACCACATGGGAATGCGTGTCGGCGGTAACTTTGCTTTTCGGTGTGATGGCGTCCATCGCAGTCCTCCTTGAAGCACCGAGCGCAGCCCGGTAGATTCAGTTTACCTGATCTGCAAAGCTTGCGCGATGCCATCTTGGCCTTCGGAAGCAGCGCGTCGATTTCGGGGGAACAGCGTGCGAATAGCGCGCAAGGCAATCGACCGGCTCGACAAGAGCAACTAGCTGTCCGGCTTGATCTGCGCTCGCTCGATGACCTTGCCGAATTTCTCGGATTCCGAGCGAACGAAGCTGCCAAACTCGGCCGGTGTGGTGCGACGCAGAATGATGCCCTGAGCCGCCAGCATCCCGGCGGCCTTCGGATCGTGCAGCGCCTTGTTCGATATCTCGTTGAGCCGCGCCACGGTCGCGGCCGGCGTGTTGCCGGTCGTGAACAGGCCGAACCAGTTGAGCAACTCGTAACCCTTCAATCCCGGCGAACCGTCCTCGAGCGGCGCGACGTTCGGCAATTGCGTCATGCGCTCGCGCGAGGTGACCGCGACCGCACGGACCTTGCCGGCGTCGATCAGGCCGCGCGCCGCGGCCAGGCTGGTGAAGCTCATGGTGACGGCGCCGGTCGCGACGTCGGTCACCGCCGGCGCAGCGCCGCGATAGGGCACGTGCAGAACGTCGAGCCCCGCCATGATGTTCATCAACTCGCCGGCGAGCTGTTGCGGATTGCCGACGCCGGAGGACGAGAACGACAGCTTCTTGGGATTGGCCTTGGCGTAGGCGACCAGCTCCTGCGGATTGTGCACCGGCGTCGTCGGCGCCACCACGACCACGCAAGGCACGATACCGACCAGCGTAATGGGCGCGAGCTCACGCATCGGGTCGTAGGTCATCTTCTCTTTGTAGAGATGATGGCTGATCGCGATCTCGCCCGACGTCGCCATCAGCATCATGTGCCCGTCCGGCGGAGCCTTGGCCACCGCATTGGCTGCGATCATTCCGGCCGCTCCGGTGCGGTTCTCCACGATCACCGGCTGACCCAGGGTTTCCTTGATCGGCTCTCCCAGGAAGCGCGCCATGAGATCGATGCCACCGCCCGCCGGAAAGCCCGCGATCATGCGGATCGGACGGTCCGGATAGGTCTGCGCACCGGCGCTGCCGGCCAAAGCCGCGAGGCTCGCGCCCGCGACGAAATCCCGCCGTGTCAGCATGATGATGAGCCTCCGCCTTAAGCGCCGCCGCCGGAGATCGGCGGCTGAAAGGCTAGGCCGGTGTCCCAGGGAAAGTAAATCCAGGTGTCCTGCGACACTTCGGTGATGAAGGTGTCGACCAGCGGCCGCCCCATCGGCTTGGCATACACCGTGGCGAAATGCGCCTTCGGCAGGATCTCGCGCACCACCCGCGCCGTCGTGCCGGTATCGACCAGGTCGTCGATGATCAGCACGCCCTGCCCGCCTTCGCCGCCGAGCTTGAGGACAGCTTCCGCAACGCCCTTGATGACCTTGAGCTGGCCTTGCGTCTTGTGCTGGTAGCTGGTCACGCAGATCGTCTCGATCATCCGGATGTCGAGTTCGCGCGCGACGATGGCGGCCGGCACCAGGCCGCCACGCGTCACGCAGACGATGGCCTGGAACGGTCCAGCCGCCGCCAGCCGCCAGACCAGGGCGCGCGCATCGCGATGAAACTGGTCCCAGGAAACCGGGAACGCCTTCGGCGATTGCGGCTGTTGTTGCGGCTGCGGTTCCGCCATCGGTGTTGTCCCCCTGAATTGTCCGTCGTTCAGCGCATGTCGAGCACGAAATCGAAACGCGCGGCAAGGCCGTCGCCCGCGTTCGCCGTCCGCATCAACAGGTCGCGCCGGAACATTCCGTCCCGCCGGTTGCCCGGCTCGTCGGGAAAATAAAGCTGGGTGGTCAGCACGCGGCCACCGGCCGCCTGCACCTTCACGTGGTAATGCCGGGTTCGTCCGGGATAAACCGCAGGCAGGATGGTGGTGAAGCGGAACGCGCCGTTGGCGTCGGTCCATTGATGGCCGCGATAACGGGAGCCCGAGTTGTCATAGTCGCCCGCGTCGTCGGCATGCCACAGATCGATCAGCGCGCGCGCCACCGGCCGGCAGCGCCGCGTCAGCACCAGCCCGGTCATCTCGACTGGCCGTCCGCCGCCGCCCGGTTCGCGCAGGTTTGAGCGCTCGGGCGAACTCGGCTTGAAGAACGGGCCCTCGGTCTGACGCGCGGTCGGCTCCTGGCCGTCGTCGCATGCCGGCGTCGGCGCAAGCTCCTGTGAAAAAACATCGTCCGCGCCGTGCAGACTCAAGCCGGCGGCAAGGGTACCGGTGCCGAGCAGAAATCTTCGGCGGGTCTGGTCTCGTTCGTTCATGACGTTCTCCTTCGGAACGCCCCCCTTAAGCGGTCTGGCGCAATCCCGCCCTCACCTGCGCCAGCATGTCTTCCACCGCGGACTTCGCAGCCGCGAGCTTTGCCGGATCGCGCGAACGGATCACGATGTTGGTGTTCGGACGCCCTTCATCCTGGAACGGATAGCTGCCGATCATCACGTCGGGATGCGCCTTGGCGATGGCGCCGAGCGGCGTGCCGATGTCGCCTTCGCGCAGATCGGCACGCACCGATTCCGACAGCATCTTGACGCCGGTCTTCAGCGTCGGCGCCACCTCGTCAAGCATCGACTGCATGATCGTCGGCACGCCGGCCATGACGTGGACGTTGCCGATGCGGAATCCGGGCGCGCTCGAAACCTTGTTGACGATCAGGTCGGCGCCGACCGGGATGCGCGCCATCCGCAGGCGGGCCTCGTTCAAATCCTTCTCGGCAATGCGCGTCAACAGCATCGCGCGGGCACGCGGATCGACATCGATGGTCACACCGAATGCCT
The DNA here is from genome assembly GCA_945897515.1 of Rhodoplanes serenus. Taxonomy (GTDB): domain Bacteria; phylum Pseudomonadota; class Alphaproteobacteria; order Rhizobiales; family Xanthobacteraceae; genus Z2-YC6860. The sequence continues at coordinate 13,362 of CAMDFO010000048.1, forward strand.
TGGCGACACAATCGGCGGTGATGTCGTCATGGGTCGGCCCGATGCCGCCGGTGGTGAACACGTAGGTGTAGCGGTGGCGCAGCGCGTCGAGCGCCACGATGATCTCCTCCTCGATATCGGGCACCACCCGCACCTCGCGCACATCGACGCCGATGTTGGTCAGGTACTCGGCGATATAGCCGATGTTCTTGTCCTTGGTGCGCCCGGACAGGATTTCATCGCCGATCACCAGGATCGCGGCAGTAACGGTTTGGGCGGCGGCGGGTTCGGTCATGAAGAAACTGGCTTTCTGACGCGGAAGGGATCAGCAAACTAGCGGGATGCGACGGTGCCTGCACGCGCAAATGCGAGCTTGACTGTTGAAAGCCAAATTCTTACTCTTACTGGTAAGAGTAATACTTTTGGAGGCCGCCATGCGCATCACGTCCAAGGGCCAAGTCACCATCCCGATCGCCATCCGCGAGAAGGCGGGATTGCTGCCCAATACCGAGGTCGAGTTCGAGATCGACGCCAAAGGCGTGCGCATCAAGCCGGCGCGAAGCCAGAAAAAGCCCAGCCGGGGCGAAGAACTTATCGCCCATATGCGCGGCAAGGCTGGGCGAAAAGGCATGACCACCGATGAAATCATGGCGCTGACGCGTGGCGAATGAGCGGCGTGCTCGTCGATTCAAACGTCATCTTGGACGTTCTAACCGATGACCCCGTGTGGGGCGACTGGTCGTCCGCTGCGCTGCTGGACGCGACACAGTCCTCCCGACTCGTGATCAATCCAATCGTCTATGCCGAAGCCTCGGTCCGGCTACCGACCCTCGAAGAGGTGGACCGACTGATCCCGCGCGATCGCTTCGACCGCGAGGTCATCCCCTACGAAGCGGCGTTCCTCGCCGGCAAAGTTTTCCTGCTTTATCGCCAGCGCCGGGGCGTTCGAACCTCGCCCCTGCCCGATTTCTTCATCGGCGCACATGCAGCCATCGCCGGCTATCGCCTTTTGACCCGCGACCCCTCTCGATACCGCAGTTACTTCCCGAAGCTTGTGCTGATCGCTCCGTAACCGGCGTTGCCGTGCCGCCACAGGCATCGCTATAACCGGACCGGGCGAAGGGGAATCGGATGACCTATTGCTGCGGGATCCTGGTGCGCGACGGCCTGGTGATGATCGGCGATACGCGCACCAACGCCGGTCTCGACAACGTCTCGACCTTTCGCAAGCTCCATGTGTTCCGCGAGCCCGGCGAACGCGTGATGGCGCTCGCCACGTCCGGCAACCTGTCGATCAGCCAGTCGGTGGTGAGCATGCTCAGCGAAGGCATGGAAAATCCAGCCACCGGCGAGCTCGACACCCTGAAGAACGTGCCGACCATGTTCCAGGCGGCGCAGCTCATCGGCCAGGCCGTTCGCCGCGTCCACGACATCGAGGGGCCGGCGCTGGAGGCTGCGGAGGTGAAATTCGACGTATCGTTCCTGTTCGGCGGCCAGATCAAGGGCGACCGCCTACGGCTGTTCATGGTCTATTCCGCCGGCAACTTCATCGAATGCACGGTCGACACCCCCTATCTCCAGATCGGCGAGCACAAATACGGCAAGCCGATCCTCGACCGCGCCGTTCGGTATGGCATCGACATCTACGATGGCCTGAAGATCGCCCTGCTCTCGATGGATTCCACGATACGGTCGAACCTCGGCGTCGGCCTGCCGATCGATACCGTGGTGGTGCGGCGCGACGCCTGCGATGCCGAGCTGATCTACCGCATCGAGCCGGGCGAGCCTTACTTCCACGACCTGAGCGAGCGCTGGTCGGCGGCGCTGCGGGCCGCGCATATGGCGATTCCGCGTCCGCCCTACATCACGCCGCGGTAACGGTCCGTTAACCCATTCACAGCCGATTAACGCCGTGACCTGAAAAGCGGCGTCCCGCCTCGACCAACGACCCCTGCGGCCGGGCTGCAAACGAATTGCAAGCTTTACCAGCATAGCATGCAGGCATTCGAGGGCATTTTCGGAGCATAACGTGTCGTCTGTGGCTCTGCGGCTCGACCAGCCGCGGGAGAGTTCAAAACCCACGGGCTGGGACCGCGCACATCTTGGCGTGGTCGTTCCGCTTTGCGTTGTCGTCGCGGTCGCGATCGTATGCATCGTGGTCGCGGCGCTGACGTCGGCACAGCGCGCCGACGAGGTCGCCCTCGAGCGCGAAAAACATCTCTTCATCAAATCCATCGCTAACCGTGCCGAATGGTCGATGCGCAAGCTCAGCGCCGCCGTCCCGGCCGACGAGGATGCGGGCAACCTCGACATGAAGGTGCTGCAGCAGCGCGTCGGCGCTTGGCACAAAACCGTCATGGACCACGACATCCTGGTGGTCGCCGACAGCGCCGATCAGATGGCCTATTCGGAGGTCCAGCGTCCCTCGGATCCTCCGCACTGGACCGAGGCCGCGTTTCCCGAGCTCACGCCTTTGATCGAGCATCTTCAGGGCCATTGGAGCGAACTCCCGGCCCGGTCGATCCGTCTGACGCCCCGGCCGGCGGCCTACCAGGCCCTGAACGGTTCCGCGGCATTCGTGCTGACCGTTCGCGGCAAGCCGGCCATCGTGGCCGCAGTCCCGCTGGGGACGATCGCCGGCCGGAACCATCCTCGGATCGCATTGGTCGTGATGTTCATCGACCACGCGCTGCTGGCCGATATCGGCGGCCGGTTGGGGCTCGCAGGCCTTCACAACACCGGGCTTGAGGCTGCGACCGGGACCGATGTCAGGTTCGACCTGGCCGATCATCGCGACCAGATCGTCACCAGCTTCACCTGGACGCCACAGCGGCCGGGCGCGGAGGTGCTGCACAGCGTCATCCCGTTCATCGGCATCGCCTTCGCCGGTTTCGCGATCCTGGCCGGCATGGTGCTGCGCTACATGCGCCGCACCGCCGCGACCATCGCCGCCGGCGAAAACCGGCTGCGCTATCTCGCGCTGCACGACCCGCTCTGCGGCCTGCCCAACCGCATCTTCTTCGGCGAGCGCCTGGAGGCAACCATCGCGGACGTAAAAGGCGGCGGATCGCCGGCCGCGGTGTTCTACATCGACCTCGATCATTTCAAGGACGTCAACGACACGCTCGGCCATCACATCGGCGACGAGCTGATCCGCAACGTGACGCTGCGGCTGTCGCGCACCATGCGCGGTAACGATCTGGTGGCGCGGCTTGGCGGCGACGAGTTCGCCGTCATCACCAGCGCCTCCTCCGACCGCGCCTCCCTGGACCTGATCGCCGGCCGGATCATCTCGACGCTTTGCGCGCCCTATTCGATCAGCGGTCACACCATCGTCATCGGCGCCAGCATCGGGATCGCGGTGATCGACCATCGATCCGAGGGTGAGGCCGCCGACGTCATGCGCTACGCCAATATGGCGCTGTACCGGGCCAAGAACGAGGGCCGCAGCCGCGCCTGCATCTACGACACGGTGATGGACGCCGACCTCTCCAATCGCAAGCGGGTCGAGCAGGACCTGCGCGACGCGATCAAGAACGACGAGCTCTCGGTGCTCTACCAGCCCATCGTCAACGCATCGGGCGACAAGGTGGTCGAGGTCGAAGCGCTGGCGCGCTGGCCGCATCCCGAGCGCGGCCTGATCTCGCCGTGCGAATTCATTCCGATCGCGGAGCATTCCGGACTGATCGTCGAGCTCGGCACCTACGTGCTGCGCAAGGCCTGCCTCGATGCCAAGGCCTGGCCAGGGATGACCGTCGCCGTCAACGTCTCGCCGTTGCAGTTCCGCCAGCTCGATTTCGTCAAGGTGGTCGAGCGCATCCTGGACGAGACCGGCTTCGATCCGGCCCTGCTGGAACTGGAGCTGACCGAGAGCACGCTGCTGGGCAATCTGGAAAGCGCCGACGCCGCCATGCGCCGGCTGAAGGCGCTGGGCGTGCGGCTCGCGCTCGACGACTTCGGCACCGGCTATTCAAGCCTGCTCTATCTGCGACGCCTGCCGTTCGACAAGCTCAAGATCGACCGGAGCTTCGTGCTCTCGATCGAGAAGGCTGCGGACGCCGCGGCGATCGTGCACGCGATCGTCAGCCTCGGGCGCGGCCTCGGCATGAAGGTGACCGCGGAGGGTGTCGAGACCGCCGAGCAGCATCTGTTCCTGCGCGCCGCCGGCGTTCATTACATGCAGGGCTTCCGCTTCGGCGTGCCCTCCACGCCCGCGGAGGTCAGCGCCCGCCTCGCCACGCCCGGCGTCTATCGCAGCATCGAGGGCGACGCCGCGGCGGCGCTGGCAAGCTGACAGGCCATTGGCCTGTCATTCCGGACGGCGCGGAGCGCCGATCCGGAATCCAGAGGGATCGATCGATTTCGCAACTGATTCCGGGTTCGCTCGCTTGGCGAGCGCCCCCGGAATGACGGCCTTGCAGTCTCAATCGATCTTGATGCCCATCTTGGTGACGATCGGCCGCCAGCGCGTCATCTCGCTTTCGACATAGGCCTTGTATTCCGCCGCGCTGGTCCCTGGCTCAAGCTCGAACGTGCCGGAGATCAGCAGCTTCTGATAATCCGGATCGGCGAGCAGCTTGAGGTTGGCCGCCGAGATCGTCTGCACGATGTCCCTCGGCAGGCCGGTTGGCGCATAGACGCCGATAAAGTTCGGGGCGACCAGTTCGGGGAATCCCTGCTCCACCGCGGTCGGAATTTCCGGCGCGGCCGCCAGACGCCGGGCGTTGGTCACGGCCACAATGCGAAGCTTTCCGGCGCGGTGATGCTCCAGGACGATGTTGGTCATCGCCGGCACCAGCGCCGGGATCTGGCCAGCCAGCAGATCGATCAGCCCCGGCCCGGCGCCGCGATAGGGCACGTGCGTGAAATCGGTGAGCCCGGTCTGGAGCTTGAACAGCTCGCCTGCGAGATGATTGAGCGAGCCGTGCCCGGCGGAGCCATACGACGCCTTGCCGGGATTGGCTTTGACATAGGCGACCAGTTCCTTGAGGTCCTTCGCGGGCACCGAAGGATGAACGACAATCGCAAACGCGGTGTATGCGATCGGCGATATCGCCTCCAGATCCTTGAGCGGATCGTAGGTCGGCTTGGTCTTGAGCAGCAGCTCTGTGATGTGGGTGGTCGCTCCGCCCAGCAGCAGCGTGTAACCGTCCGGGCGCGACCGCGACGCTTGCGCCGCTCCGACGCCACCGCCGGCGCCGCCGATGTTCTCGATCACCATGGTGCCGAGCAGGCCCTTGATCCGCTCTGCCCATGGCCGTGCGATGGTGTCGAACGCGCCGCCCGGCGGGAACGGCACGATCAGCTTGACCGGACGATCGGGATACTTGGCTTGCGCGAACGCCCCGCGCGGCATGAGCGCCGGCGCTGATAATGCCGCCATTCCAAATTTCAGCAGGTCGCGTCGCCTCATCGGAGCCCCCCATCGAGAATGCGCAACAGCGCATAGTTGAAATCAATTGCGGGCCTCGATCAAGCGTTGCTTGGCCATTGCGACAATGGCGCCAAGCCTTCAGGATGCCGCCCGACGATTTGGCTTTTACCGGAGGGTTCGATGGCGAAGGTGGCGTTGGTGACCGGCGCGGGTACTGGGATCGGCAAGGCGGTGGCGTTGGCGCTGGCGGCTGACGGCTACGAGGTCGTGCTGGCGGGGCGCCGCAGGGACAAGCTCGAGGAGACCGCCAAAGAGGCCGGCAACGCCAAGACGCTCGCGGTGGAAACCGACGTCAGCAACGTGGAATCGATCCAGGCGCTGTTCGCAAGGATCAAAAAGGATTTCGGCCGGCTCGACGTGCTGTTCAACAACGCCGGCATCGGCGCGCCGGCCGTCCCGATGGAAGAGCTGCCGGTCGAAACCTGGAAGAAGGTGGTCGACACCAACCTCACCGGCGTCTTCGTCTGCACCCAGGAAGCCGTCAAGATCATGAAGGCGCAGGAGCCCAAGGGCGGCCGCATCATCAACAACGGCTCGATCTCGGCGCATACGCCGCGGCCGCGCGCCGCGGCCTACACCGCGACCAAGCACGCCGTCACCGGACTGACCAAGCAGACCGCGCTGGACTATCGCAACGACAACATCCTGTGCAGCCAGATCGACATCGGCAACGCAGCGACGCCGCTGACCGACCGGATGGTGCAGGGCGCGGGCGTGCTGCAGCCCGACGGCAGCATGAAGATCGAAGCGCGCATGAACGCCGACGACGTCGGAAAGGCGGTGGTCTATATCGCCAACCTGCCGATGAGCACCAACGTGCTGTTCATGACGGTGATGGCGAACGGCATGCCGTTCGTCGGTCGGGGCTGACACACTGTTCCTCGGCCACCAAGGCTTGGCGTTCGCCGCAAAGGCCGCATCGCCGCGCGGCAACGTCGGCGTCATGTTCCTCGCGGCAATGTGGCTCGACATCGTCTGGCCGGTGCTGTTGCTCGCAGGCCTGGAGAGCGTGCGCGTCGAGCCCGGAATCACGCGGGTGACGCCGTTCGATTTCGTGTCCTACCCCTACTCGCACAGCCTGCTGTTCGCCGGTTTCTGGGGCATCGGGTTCGGGGCGGCGGTCTGGCTGGCCACGCGCGACAAGACCTATGCGGTCGTCGCAGGCCTGCTGGTGCCGAGTCATTGGCTGCTCGACTGGATCGTTCACCGCGAGGATTTACCGCTCTATCCGGGCAGCGGAAAGTTCGGCCTGGGCTTGTGGCATTCGCTGAGTGCGACGCTTGCGGCCGAATTTCTGGTGTTCGGCTGTGGCTTGCTGATCTACTGGCGAAAGACTCGGGCGCGCGACCGCATCGGGAGCTACGGGCTCGCGGGTCTCGCCGTATTTCTGGTCGTCATGTACGGGTTAAGCTTGGTCGCAACGCCGCCGTCGGACCCGCAGGCGCTGGCGGTGGGATCGCTGTCGGTGCTTCTGCTGGTGCTCTGGGCCTGGTGGGTGGATCGCCACCGCGTGGTCGTCGAATAGCGGCGTCGCGCGATATTCGGGCACGCTAGCCGCAATTCCACATCGGCCCGATCGGAGTCTGGGTCCAGCACGGTCCGAAGCTGCCGCCGTTCCAGCGGCCGCGATACCAGCCGGGGCGACCGTAGCCGTAGCCGCGGTACCAATAGATGCCGTTGTTGCTGCTCCAGAAGTGCTGCTCGCGCGCCCGCTCGGCCCGCCGCAACTGCTTGGGCGTGCGATAGCCCGGCAGAAAGCCGTGCCCTTGCCAATGCCGGGTGATCTTGCGCTTGCCGCGGGACGGAGCGGCGTCGGCCACGTCCGGCAGCGACAACGATGTCGCCACGACGATGGCCAGCAGGCAGCCCCAGAAATGCATCGATGACATTGAGGGACATCCCTTTGTGCCGGACCAGCGTATCATGACCGAGGCACTTTAGGGATTCGGGGCACGCACCAGCCGATGCAATCGCTGCAATCTCTGTTGGGCATCGCCGCCCTCGTCGCCTTCGCCTGGGCGATCAGCGAGAACCGTCGCGCGGTGTCGTGGCGGCGCATCGCCGCCGGCCTCGCCGTCACATTCGTCCTCGCCGTCATCTTCCTGAAAATTCCCGTGGTGCGAGCGGCGTTCGCCACTGCCAACCGCGCGGTCGACGCCATCGCCGACGCCACCAAGGCCGGCACGTCATTGGTGTTCGGCTATCTCGGCGGCGCACCGCTGCCGTTCGAGCCGAAATTTCCCGGCGCCGAGTTCGTGTTGGCGTTCCAGGCGCTGCCGATCGTGCTGGTCATGAGCGTGCTCACGACGCTGTTGTTCTATTGGGGCATCCTGCCGCCGATCGTGCGCGGCTTCGCGTGGGCGCTTCGCCGCACCATGGGCGTCGGCGGCGCGGTCGGGCTTTCGACCGCCGCCAACATCTTCGTCGGCATGGTCGAAGCGCCGCTGTTCATCCGGCCGTATCTGGCGAAGCTTTCGCGCAGCGAATTGTTTGTCGTCATGACCGGCGGGATGGCGGGCATCGCCGGCACCGTGCTGGTGCTGTACGTGCTGTTCCTCGCGCCGATCGTGCCGGACGCCGCCGGGCACTTCATCATCGCCTCGGTGCTGGGCGCGCCGGCCGCGGTGCTGATCGCACAGGTCATGGTGCCGGACGAAGGGCCGCAGACCGATGCCGCGACGATGAATGTCGAGCCCGAGGCCGCAAGCTCGATCGACGCCGTGGTCAAGGGCACCATGGTCGGGCTCGAACTCCTCCTCAACATCATCGCCATGCTGATCGTATTCGTGGCGCTGGTGCATCTCGCGAATTCCATCCTCGGGCTGCTGCCGTCGGTGGGCGGCGTGCCGATCACGCTGCAAGGCTTCCTGGGTTGGCTGATGGCGCCGGTGTGCTGGCTGATCGGCATTCCCTGGGCGCAGGCCGCGACCGCAGGCTCGCTGATGGGCATCAAGACCGTGCTCAACGAGTTCGTGGCCTATCTGCATATGGCGCAACTGCCGGCCGACGCACTCGATCCGCGTTCGCGGCTGATCATGCTCTATGCGATGTGCGGCTTCGCCAATTTCGGCAGCCTGGGCATCATGCTCGGCGGTCTGAGCGTCATGGCGCCGGAACGCCGCGCCGACATCGTGTCGCTTGGGTTGAAATCGATCGTGTCCGGCACGCTCGCAACGCTGCTGATGGGCGCAATCGTGGGTGTGCTGAGCTGAAGCGAGCGGACCGGCTCCTCTCGGCCCACACGATCGATGATATACTGAAAGCCAGCGATCCCCCGGAGCTGCACGCCGAGGCCACTATGGAACAAATCGTTGCCCCGCCCTCCCCGCCGGTCGCGCCCTCCAAGGACGCCCCGCAAGTGAGCTGGCGCGATCTGCGCGAATGGATCGCCCTGATCGAGCGCAACGGCGAACTTCAGCGCATCGGCAATCCGGTCGACGCCGACGAGGAGCTCGCGGCAATCACCTACATGGCGACGCGCGGCGAGACGGCGCCGGCGCTGCTGTTCGAAAACCTCACGGGCGACCGCTCCGGCTCAAAAGTCCTCGCCAACATGCTGGGATCGAGCAAGGAGCGTTATGCGCTTGCGGTCGGTCTCGACCCCGATCTTTCGATTGCCGAGATGATCGCGGAATCGCGCACCATCATGAACCGGAAGATCGCGCCGGTGCGGATTCCGAAATCCAAGGCGCCGGTGAACGAGGTGGTGCTTCGCGGCGACGACATCGACCTCACCGCCTTTCCCGCGCCGAAGTTCTGGCCGGGCGACGGCGGCCGCTACATCGGCACCGGCGACATCACCCTCACCGCGTCCCCCGACACCGGCCGCATCAACGTCGGCTGCTACCGGCAGATGCTGCACGGCCCGCGCCGCGTTGGTCTCTACTGCTCGCCCGGCAAGCACGGCGGCCTCGATCGCGACGCATGGTGGAAGCGGGGCGAGCCGTGCGAGGTGGTCGCCGCCTATGGCGTCGATCCGGTGCTGTTCATGCTGGCCGCGCAGGTGTTCGGCTCCAAGGAGTCGGAGTTTGATGTCGCCGGCGGCATGATGGGCCGCGGCATCGAACTGACCGAAGCCGAGTTCGTCAGCTTGCCGATCCCGGCGAACGCCGAACTTGTCATCGAAGGCGTGCTGCATCAGGGCGACGTCGCGATGGAAGGACCGCTCGGCGAGTTCACCGGCTACTACGGCCGCGAACGCGGGCCGCAGCCGGTGATCGAGGTGAAGGCCGTGCATCATCGCAAGTCGCCGATCCTTACTGCGGCGCTGATGGCGAAATATCCGTCGTGCGAGATCGGCGCCTACTACGCGATCATGCGCTCGGCGCGCATCCTCGACGACCTGGAGCGCATCGGCGTGCCTGGCGTCGTCGGGGCTTACGGGCATCCGGCCGCGGCGTCGGGATGGGGCATCGTGGTCGTGTCGATGGAGCAGCAATACGCGGGGCACGCCGCGCAGGTGCTGGCGCTGACTGCGCAATGTCCGGCTGCGGCCTACTACACCAAATGGATCATCGCGGTGGACGAGGACGTCGATCCGACCGACTGGAACGAGGTGATGTGGGCGCTGTCGACCCGATGCCATCCGTCGGAAGACATCGACATCCTGAAGAAGACCTGGTCCACCGGACTCGACCCAAGCCAGTTCGAGATGGAACGCCGGCCGTATGGCTCGAAGGCGCTGATCGACGCCTGCAAGCCGCATCGGCACCTGAAGAGCTTTCCGGCCACCACGCTGCTTCGGCGCGAGGTCTATGACCGCGTGTCGGAGCGCTGGGCGGAGCTTGGATTTTCCGGAGAGCCACCCCGGCTGACAAAGTTTCACGAGTAACAGCAGCGCGCTTGCGCATTGATCCGCGTTTGCCGCTTCATAACAGGTGTCATGCCCGGGCTTGACCCGGGCATCCACCCACTTCTCGCGAAGTGCTTCGTACAAACATTACGTGTTGCATGGCTGGATGGATCGCCGGGTCAAGGCCCGGCGATGACAGCAGTGGGTACGAATTCGCACGAATCCTCAGCAATCCGCACTTATCCCCGCTCGTCCGGACGGCCGTACAATGCTGGCGTTCTGTCCAACGGAAGGGCGTTGTCATGAGACGTCGTTGCAGCGGGACAGGATGCGGCGGCCTGCGGGCGGGGCTCGTAACCCTGCACTCGGGCGGTTCCGGGCATCAACCGGGCGGCACTACGATCGCTCTGTCAGGTGCTGACTGCATTGGCCCGGCGCGAATGCCGGGTTCAAGAAGCTTGGCCCGGGACTGTTAAATGCCGCGGTGGAGCGCCGGGAGGCGCTGTTAAAATTATAGGATGCGTTTTTCGGCGCTCCGCCTCCCTTCTTGGGAGCAAGGCAAGACGGCAGGCGAACCCGGCGCCTGACAAACAATACGGGCGGCGGAGCGTTGGCTATGTCAGTGCAGCACGTACACCCCATTCACGGTGCGCATCTCGGCCGGCTTGATCAGCCTCGAATGGGCCACCGTCACGGAATGCAGGATGCCCTCCAGCGATTTCTGCCAGAAGCTCAAAAAACCCTGCAATTCCGGGAAGTTCGGGCAGAGGTCGTACTCCTGCCAGACGTAGGTCTGCAGGAGCCAGGGGTGATCGGGACGCCGATACAGGATTTCCGCCGTACAGAGGCCGTAGCCCTCCATTTGGCGCTGGAAGCCGCGAGAAACCATGTGATTCTCCCATGTCCCGGCGGGAACAATGTTCCCGCCATTCTCGGACATGACAAGTCCCGAAACGAAAAATAGTTCTGGTGTGTCAGAGGCTTAGCAGCCTATCGCTGGGTCTGCTGCCAATCCTGGCCGGCGCGGCAACAAAATTCAAAAATCGCTACTAGCAGTCCGCATGAGTGAGTGCTAAATACCCGTACGAAGCGAGCAAGGCAGCACCGCTGCACTGCCCTTCCTTTCAAAAGATCGAAGTCTCTCAAGAATTTAGGAGGACCCCCAATGAAGTTTCGTCCGCTGCACGACCGTGTTGTCGTCAAGCGCCTGACCGCCGAAGAGAAGTCCGCTGGCGGCATCATCATCCCCGACACCGCCCAGGAGAAGCCCTCCCAGGGTGAGGTCGTCGCCGTCGGCCCCGGTGGCCGCGACGAGGCCGGCAAGCTGATCCCGATCGACATCAAGGTCGGCGACAAGGTGCTGTTCGGCAAGTGGTCCGGCACCGAGGTCAAGATCGACGGCCAGGAGCTCCTGATCATGAAGGAGTCCGACATCATGGGCGTGCTCGACGAGCCGGTGGCCAAGAAGAAGGCCGCCTAACCCCATCACCGACAACCACCCCCATCCCGGCAGACGCAGGCGCCGCCCGCGGGTTCGGATGAGGATCGAAGATCAAACGGAGTTTCCATAATGGCTGCCAAGGAAGTTAAATTCTCCGTCGACGCGCGCGACAAGATGCTGCGCGGCGTCGACATTCTCGCCAACGCCGTCAAGGTGACGCTCGGCCCGAAGGGCCGCAACGTCGTCCTCGACAAGTCGTTCGGCGCTCCTCGCATCACCAAGGACGGCGTCACCGTCGCCAAGGAGATCGAGCTCGAGGACAAGTTCGAGAACATGGGCGCGCAAATGGTGCGCGAAGTCGCTTCGAAGTCCTCGGATTTCGCCGGCGACGGCACCACCACCGCCACCGTGCTCGCCCAGGCGATCGTCAAGGAAGGCTCCAAGTCGGTTGCCGCCGGCATGAACCCGATGGACCTCAAGCGCGGCATCGACCTTGCGGTCGAGCACGTGGTTGCGGACCTGCAGAAGAACTCCAAGAAGGTCACCTCGAACGACGAGATCGCCCAGGTCGGCACCATCTCGGCGAACGGCGACCAGGAGATCGGCCGCTTCCTCGCCGAGGCGATGAAGAAGGTCGGCAACGAGGGCGTCATCACGGTGGAAGAGGCCAAGAGCCTCGAGACCGAGCTTGAAGTCGTCGAGGGCATGCAGTTCGACCGCGGCTACATCTCGCCGTACTTCGTCACCAATGCCGACAAGATGCGCGTCGACATGGAAGACGCCTACATCCTGATCTATGAAAAGAAGCTGTCGGGCCTCCAGGAGCTGCTGCCGCTGCTCGAGTCGGTGGTGCAGACCTCCAAGCCGCTCGTCATCATCGCCGAGGACGTGGAAGGCGAAGCTCTCGCCACCCTCGTCGTCAACAAGCTGCGCGGCGGCCTCAAGGTTGCGGCCGTGAAGGCTCCGGGCTTCGGCGATCGCCGCAAGGCCATGCTGCAGGACATCGCGATCCTGACCGGCGGCCAGGCGATCTCGGAAGACCTCGGCATCAAGCTTGAGAACGTGACGCTGGCCATGCTTGGCCGCGCCAAGAAGGTGATGATCGACAAGGAGAACTCCACGATCGTCAACGGCGCCGGCAAGAAGTCTGAGATCGAGGCGCGCATTACCCAGATCAAGGCGCAGATCGAGGAGACCACCTCCGACTACGACAAGGAGAAGCTCCAGGAGCGTCTGGCCAAGCTCGCGGGCGGCGTCGCGGTGATCCGCGTCGGCGGCGCGACCGAGGTCGAGGTGAAGGAGCGCAAGGATCGCGTCGACGATGCGATGCATGCGACCCGCGCCGCGGTTGAAGAAGGCATCCTGCCGGGCGGCGGCGTCGCCCTGCTGCGTGCCAGCGAAGGCCTGCGCAAGCTGCGCGCCGGCAACGATGACCAGAAGACCGGCATCGAGATCGTCCGCAAGGCGCTCTCGACTCCGGCCCGCCAGATCGCCCTCAATGCGGGCGAAGACGGCTCGATCATCGTCGGCAAGATCCTGGAGAAGGATCAGTACAACTACGGCTTCGACGCACAGACCGGCGAATACGTGGACATGATGAAGAAGGGCATTATCGACCCGACCAAGGTCGTGCGCGCCGCGCTGCAGACCGCAGCATCGATCGCGGGCCTGCTCATCACCACCGAGGCGATGGTCGCCGAGATGCCGAAGAAGGGTGGCGCCGGCGGCATGCCGCAGATGCCGGGCGGTGGCGGGATGGACTTCTAAGTCCTTCACCGATTGCAATTGCTGAGAGAGGCCGCCTCCGGGCGGCCTCTTTTTTTGCGCTACGCCAATACCTGCCGATTTTCATTCACCATGTCGTTCAGCATCCGTAGTTGTAGGGACATACGAACGGAGCCCGATCGCTAAGTTGCCCGGTGAAAAGGGAGGCGTCTTCGTGCGGCGGTACAGCTGTGGGGGACGTCGGTGTTCAAGTGTGGTTTGCGGCGCGCGAGCGCGTTGTCTGTCTCTGTCGTTGTTCTCATTGGCATCGGTCATCGGGCGTCGGCCCAGAGCGTCAATATCAACGAACTGGTCTTTAGCGACTCAATCGTCAACAGCGTGTCGCTCGGCAAGCAAAGCATTGCGAGTGGCGTCAACAGCTCCGCCTTCGGAACCCAGAGCCAGGCCAACACCAACAGCTCGGCATTCGGCGCCAACAGCAAGGCGAACGGCGCCAACAGCCTGGCGCAAGGCGTTCAAAGCTCCGCGGGCGGAAACAACGCATCGGCGCTTGGCAATCTCAGCAGCGCAAGCGGCGTCAACAGCATCTCGATCGGCGCGCAGAGCGCTGCATCCGGTGACAACAGCACGGCGGTCGGCAACCAGAGCGCCGCGATCGGAGTGAACAGCGGCGCCTACGGAATTCTCGCCACCGCCGGGTTCGACAATTCGACGGCGCTGGGCGGACTCAGCTCCGCGGCCGGACCGAACGCGACGGCGATAGGCGTGCAAAGCCAGGCCACCGGCGCCAACGCGACGGCGGTTGCGCTCCAGAGCCAAGCCAGCGGCAACAACAGCTCGGCGTTCGGCGTGTTGAGCCGCGCGACGGCGGCGGACAGCGCGGCATTCGGCAACCAGAGCAATGCCGCCGGCCGCATCAGCGCAGCATTCGGCGCGCTCAGCGAGGCGGCGGCGGAAAGCTCGACCGCAATCGGCGGCGCGAGCCGAGCCACCGGGCTGAACAGCACGGCGATTGGCAGCGCGACGGCCGCGAGCGGGTCGTCGAGTTTCGCCGGCGGGTATCAGGCGCGCGCCACGGGCGAATCCGCGATTGCAATCGGCCGGGACGCCGCCGCGACCGGCACCAACGCCATCGCCATTGGCCCCGGAGCCGTGGCCACCGGCTCGGTGGCCGTCGGCGTCAACGCCACCGCTTCCAACGGCGGCGCGGCGTTCGGCGACGGCGCGACCGCAACCGGCACCAATTCCACCGCTCTCGGCCCGAATGCCAGCGCCCTGCCCGACAATTCCGTGGCGATCGGCAGTTCTTCGGTGGCGTCGGAGGCCAATACGGTCTCGGTCGGCTCGCCCGGCAACGCGCGCAGGATCACCAACGTCGCCGCCGGTGTGGCGCCCGGCGATGCGGTGAACATGCAGCAGTTCCAGGGTGGAATAGCGGCGCTGACGACCCGGATCGACGACGTGAACAAGGAGGCGCGGCGCGGCATTGCCGCAGTGGCCGCGATGGCGCCGGTGGTCATGCCATCGGCGCGAGGGAAGACGACGGTCTCGGCGAGCACAGGTTTCTATCAGGGCGAAGCCGGCCTCGGCATCGGGTTCGCGCACCGGCTCGACGTGACGATGCCCCTGGTGATCTTCGGCAGCTATGGGAATGCCGCGGGCCGCGAGCATGTCAGCCGCGCCGGCGTAGCGTTTGAATTCTGAGGATCAGGGCCTATCCTGGCAACAGGAACGACCACGAACGAAAAGGCGCGCGTTCATCCGGCGTCACCTGATCGCTGTCGTGGCCGTCTCGGCGATGGGCCCCTACAAATCACTCCGGACCGTCGCCACTTGAGTCAACGTATAGCGAGGCTGTGTGACACGGCTATGACGGCGAAAAAGACAGGCGACATCCGGGTTGGCATCGGCGGCTGGACGTTCGCGCCGTGGCGCGGCGAGTTCTATCCCAAAGGCCTGCCCCATGCGAAGGAACTGGCCTACGCCAGCGAGCGGCTCACCTCGATCGAGGTCAACGGCACGTTCTATCGCTCACAGAGCCCCGCCACCTACCGCAAATGGGCCTCCGAGGTGCCCGACGGCTTCGTATTCTCGCTGAAGGGCTCGCGCTTTGTGACCAATCGCAAGGTGCTCAAGGAGGCCGGCGACTCCATCAAGCGATTTATGGAATCGGGCGTGACCGAGCTGGGCCACAAGCTCGGCCCGCTGCTGTGGCAGTTCGCGCCGTTCAAGAAATTCGACGAGGCCGATTTCGGCGGGTTCCTCGAACTCCTGCCCGACAAATTCGATGGTCATCACATCCGGCATGTCGTCGAGGTCCGCCACGACAGCTTCAAGGCGCCGGAGTTCATCGCGCTGCTGCGTAAATTCTCCATGCCGGTCGTGTTCACCGATCACGAAACCTATCCGAACATCGCGGATATCACCGGCGACTTCTTCTACGCCCGTCTGCAGCGCGGCGAGGACACCATCCCCACTGCATATCCCCCAAAACAATTGTCGGCATGGACCGAACGCCTGCGCACCTTCGCGAACGGCGGCGAACCCGACGATCTGCCGCGGGTTGGGTCAAAGGCCAAGAAAGGCGCGCCGCGCGACGTCTTTGCCTACATCATTCATGAGGGAAAGGTGCGTGCGCCGGCGGCTGCGACGACGATGATCGAACAACTGAAGGACTAGGCGTGCCGAAGCTGTTCACCATCGGTTGCGAAAAGGCGACCTCGACGGCGGTGCTGGGCGAACTCGCCCGCGCCAAGGTCAAGATACTGGTCGACACCCGCGCGGTCGCGGCCTCGCGGCGTCCCGGTTTTTCCAAGAACAAGCTCGCGGCCGGACTCGACGAGCACGGCATCGCCTACATCCACCTGCAGAAACTGGGTACGCCGGCCGAAGGACGCGAAGCCGCGCGCAAAGGCGATTTCAAAGCGCTCTGGCGCATCTACAACAAGCATCTCAAGACACCCGAAGCGGTCGAGGCGATGGAAGAGCTCGTGACGCTGGTTGAATCCGGCAAGGCGGTGTGCCTGCTCTGTTACGAACGCGACACCGCGCATTGCCACAGGAGCCGTATCGCCGAGATCGTGCAGCAGCGCACCAGCGCCCGCGTCACCGATCTGGCGCCACCATTGTTCTGACGGAAAAGCCTATTCCGCCGGCTGCGCGGACTTCATCTCGCGCTCGACGCCGCTGACCAGAACCGCGACGAGAGTGGTGCCGATCAGGAAGCCCAGCGCCACGACCGCGGTCACGGTCAGCACCAGGTCGAAGCCGCCGCGGCTGTGCAGGAACGCGATCATCGAAATCGCCGCACCCGAGATCAGATAGGTGATGAAATAGCGGACCGCGTAGACCCGGGCGCGCCAGGAGTCCGCGGTGTAGCGCGCGATCACCATGTCGTTGACCGTCACCTGGGCGTAGATGAAGGCCATGGCGAAGGCGAGCGCCACCAGGAGCGTGCTGCCCGTCGCGTAGGCGACCCAGATCACGCCGATGAATTGCAACGCTCCGGTCGCGGCGAACACCAGATGCGGCGGATACTTCTCCAGGATGCGTCCGACCGTGAATTGCGCCACCGCGCCGAACAGGAATACCACAGTCGCAATACCTCCGACCGTAACCAGCGAAATGCCGGCTACGCGCTCTTCGATCACCTTCGGCAAGGCGATCGTCACGGTGTTGAACACCAGACCGGCGGTGACGCCGATAATCAGGAACATGGCGGCCACCGACACCGCCACCCAGGTGGCGAGCCGGACGTCGGGGGCCGAACTGCGGGCGGAATTGTGCTGCAGATCGTTAGGCATCTTTAGGAGGTAGATGATGCCGGTGGCGATGCAGACCGCACCTGGAGCCAGGAACGCGCCGCGCCAGCCAGTCCACGTGACCAACGCCGCGGTGATGCCCGCGGCGAAAGCCACGCCGAGATTGCCGCACACGCCGTTGAACGCCAGCGTGCGCCCGCGGTGGGACGGGATCGCTTCCGCAACCACCATGGCGGTGCCGACCGGATGATAAATAGCCGCGAAGATGCCCAGTGCGAACAGCGCAATCGCAAGCATGACCAGATTCGGAGCAAGCGCCGCGCCGACGCATGATGCGCCGCAGCCGATGAAGAACAGCGCCATCATGTTGCGGCGGCTCCAGCGATCGGCGAGCCAGCCAGCCGGCAGCGAGAACAGACCGAAGGCGAAGAAGGACGCGGTGCCGAGCACCAGAAGTTCGCCGTAGGGCCGGCCGTAGACGCCTTCCAACCCGATCACCACGGTCGGGAAAATCAGCATCACATAGTGGTCGATGGCGTGCGCGAAATTGATGAATCCGATGGACCTGCGCCGCCGCTGGTTGTCTTCGAGGGGCAGCGCGGTCGCGTTCATCGAAGCCTCGTTCCTAAATTCCGCAGGATGGATTCTGAGCCGTGCGGTTCTGGATATAGCGCGTTTCCGCTCCGCTGACCCATGCGGTTTTGCATTTCAGATTCGACTTGTGGTTGTTTTCAGGCCTAACCTCCGGTTGTGGAGCGCGCCATCGTGGCGCCGAAACGGGGCCGGGGGCCTCGATGTGTGGTTTGAGGGGCGTCGCCGCGGCCGTCCTTGCCGCGGTGCTCAGTGGTGTATGTCCTGCGTGGGCGGCCGATGAGCAAGCCGGCCACGATGCCGCGCGCTTCCTGTTTTTCTCCGGCACAGACCTGTGGCGTCATGGCGGATTCGTCCATGGCGGCATGGTCTGGTCGCCGTCGGATCTCAACGCCGAAGGCTTCGTATTGAAATTGGTCGCAAGCGGCGGGACCTATCGCTATCGCTCCGGCGCGCTCGGCAATTCCGAAGTCACAGGTCGTATGCTCTCAGCAGCCATACTCCCGGGCTGGCGCTTCCAGCGCGGCAAGCTGACGGCCACTCTGTTCGCGGGGCTCGACCTGCAAAGCCACCGGCTGTCGCCCGACGATCTGTCGGCCGGCTTGCGCGGCAGCTACACCGGCCTGCGCACCAAAATTGAAATTTGGTACGAGCCAAGTGCGAGCACCATGATCTCTGCCGACGGATCGGTCTCCACCATCGGGCCGAGCTATTCCGCTCGGCTCCTGTTCGGCTGGCGCGTCTTCGACGGGTTCTACCTCGGACCCGAGTTGCAGGCCTTCGCGGCCGACGGCAACTATCGCCAGGTTCGCACCGGCGTTCATGTCACGGGTCTCAGGACCGACGAATTTGAATGGTCGGCCGGCATCGGTTGGGCCACCGACAACGATCAACGCGGCAGCCTCTACGGCAAGCTTGGCCTGATCGCAAAGCGCTGAAGGCGGTCTCGGGTGCGGCGCGATCAGCTCTTGCCGTCGCAGATCCAGGCGCGGATCACGCAGTCCTTGCCGCCGTGCTTGTAGCAATGCTTCAGCGCAGTGTTCTGGGCCACGCCGAGCCGGGGCGCATTGGCGAAGCCATGGGGACCGCAGGGCTTGCGGCCGTCGATCGCGAAGGCGACGCAGCCTTTCTGGGTGGTCACGACCTGCTTGCAGGTGCCCGAGCAATTGGCCAGCGCCGCGTCCTTGGCCGCTTCCGTGCTCGGATGATCGTAGGCGTAGCCGTAGCCGTAGGCGGCACAGGCGCCTATGGCGATGGCGCCGGCGGCATGGCCCGCACTGGCAGCACCGAATAGCGCAGCGGCCGCGAGCACCGCGCGCAGGCTCGTCCGGACGCAATACATGCCGGTCTCCCCCTCGAATGGCGCCATCCAAGCAGGCAATCGTTAATTCGGGGTAACGGCTGGGGCAGAATCCGAGCGGCGGGGTGTCTCAGCCGCCTTCGATCTCGGCCTTCGCCTTGACCAGGGCCTCGGGCGTGTCGACGTCGAGAAACGCGGCCTGGTCCGCGACCGAAACCTCAGCGATCGCTTCGGGATAGCGGCCGATCAGATTGCGGGCGCCGACGTCGCCTTCGAGCGCCATCAATTCGGGGAAAAACCGCCGGGCCCAGACCACCGGATTGCCGCGCTTGCCGTCGATGGTGGGCATCACGATCAGCGCGCCGCGCTCCGGATCGAAAGCCGCGATAATCCGGTCGATCAGGGGGGTGCGTACCTGCGGCATATCGGCAAGACAGACGAGAGTACCGTCGACCTCCGCAGGCAGTACTGCGAGCCCGGCCTTGAGCGACGTGGACAGCCCTTCGGCGAAATCCGGGTTGTGCACGACCTGCACCTTCAGCCCCGCGAGCGCGGCTTCGACCCGCTCGCGGTCGTGGCCGGTCACCACGATCACCGGACGCGCCCGCGAGGCGAGCGCCTGTTCGGCCGCGATCCGCACCAGCGGCTTGCCGCCGATCTCGGCGGTCATCTTGTTGGGCCCACCCATGCGGGTCGAACGGCCGGCCGCGAGAATAATCGCGCCGACGCGGCGGCCCTTTTCCGGCTTCGGCTCCACGCGCGGCTGCGGGCGTGTCACGATCTCCATCAGCAAGCCGCCGACGCCCATGCCGGTGACGTCCGAGCGCGACACCGGCAACCCGGCGAGCAGCCGCATCAGCACCCAGTCGAAGCCGTTCTCCTTGGGCGAACGCGCGCAGCCTGGCGCACCCAGCAGCGGCTGACCGCGCGCCTGCCCGATCAGCATCAGGTTTCCTGGATCGACCGGCATGCCGAAATGCTCGATCTTTCCGCCGATCGCTTCGACCGCGGCGGGGATCACGTCGCGGCGGTCGGCGATGGCGGAGGCCCCGAATACGATGACCAGCTCCGCGCCGTCGTTGAGCACCTCGTCGATCGCTTTGGCCAACGCGGCCTGGTCGTGCGGCACGCGCCGCTCGGCAACGATGCGCGCGCCCGCGGGGTTGAGCCGCTCCTGCGTGATCTTGAGCGTCTTCTCGACCACCTTATCGGCCAGACCCGGCAGCCGCGTGGAGACCACGCCGACTTTCTTGATCTTGTAAGGCGCGACGCGAACCAGCGGCTTCTTGGTCGCGTCCAGCGCCGCCTTGCGCGCGGCATCAGCCACCGCGAACGGAATGATCTTCACGGTCGCGATCATCTCGCCGGCCACCACCGGCTTGTAGGCTGCAAGCGTCGCAAACGTGATTGCCTCGTCGATGCGGTTGAGCGCGTCGATCGCATCCTTGTCCACGACCAGGATGCCGGCGTCGTCCGCGAACAGATTGCACCGGCCGGTGAAGGCGCGGTCGACCCGCACGCCCTCCCCTGCGGTCGCCTTGGCGATCTCGCCGGCGGCCTCGTCCTCGGAGACATCGCCCGGCTCAAGCCGCGCCACCACGATATGCGGCACCCCCGCCGCTTCGAGCGCCGTGACGTGTTCCGCGCCGATCAGCGTGCCCTTCTTGAGCACGAGCCCATCCTGCCGGATGCTGTGCACGGCCGTGCCGCCGAGCGCCTCCGCCGGTTTGACCGGGCCGAACTTCATGCCGGCGCTCTCACGTAGGCACTCATGTCGGTTCCTGGCGCAACGTCTCGGTGATCTCGCCCATGATCGCGACCGCGATCTCCGATGGCGACACCGCGCCGATGTCGAGGCCGATCGGCGAATGAATGCGGCCGATGTCGTTGTCGGTAAAGCCGCGTTCTTCCTTCAGGCGCGCGACGCGGCGCGCGTGGGTTTTACGGGAGCCCAGCGCGCCGATGTAGAAGCAATCGCTCTTGAGCGCAATCGTCAGCCCCGGATCGTCGATCTTGGGATCGTGGGTGAGCGCGACAAACGCCGTGTAGCGATCGATGCCGATCGGCGGCAATGCCACGTCAGGCCATTCCGCGATCACCGTCACGTCGGGAAAGCGTTCGATGGAGGCAAACGCCGTGCGCGGATCGACGATGGTGACGTCGTAGCTGAGCAGCTTCGCAATCGGCGCCAGCGCCTGGCTGATGTGGACGGCGCCGGTGATGACCAGGCGCGGCGGCGGCACGTGCACCGTGAGGAACACCTTGCCCTCGGCGGTTTCCTCGATGCCGCTCTTGCCCGAGCGCAGATGCTTTTCCAGCACCGGCCGCAGCGGGTCGTTCGCCGTGTCCTTGGCGGTGACCAACCGCTGCTCGCCGCTGTCCTGATTGGTGACGACGATGGCGGCGCGCCGCGC
>CAMDFO010000049.1 GCA_945897515.1 Rhodoplanes serenus
GCGCGATCAGGCGCACCATGCTGCTCACCGTGGAGGGCGAGAAGGACGACATCTGCGCCGTCGGACAGACGGTTGCGGCGCACGACCTCTGCGCCAGCTTGCGGCCTTACAGAAAGCGCCACCACATGCAGCCAGGCGTGGGACATTACGGCGTGTTCAGCGGCAAGCGCTGGGAGAGCCAAATCTATCCGCTGGTGAAGAACGTCATCCTGTCGAGCGAATAGTCAGCGCACCGCCGCCGCAGCGACGGTGCCGTCATCCTGGGTTGCGGTGGCGCGACGCCGGGTTCGAGCCCTTCGCCTCGGCTAATTCTTGTCGCTGCCACCCATCAGGCGCTTCGCCCACCATCCGGTGCGCCGCGGCTTGTTGGCGTCGTCCGGTGCGGACGGACTCGACACCACCGCGGCTGGCGGCTCGGGCTGCGCAACCGGAATCGGGACCGGAACAGGCGCGCTTTCGCTGAACACTGGCGCGGGTTCCCGCACGGTCGAGCGGCGTCGCGGTGCCTCGGCGGCGGCAGCGGGCGGTGGCGCCGATGGGGCAGGGGGCGTCGGCACCGCAGGCTCCATCGCAACCGGCTGCGGCGCGGGTCGCTCGATGCGCGGCGCGTAGGTGTCGGACGCGATGTCGTGGGCGGGCGGCTGCGGTTGGTCTTGCGACCAGTCCGGCTGTTGCCCTTGCGGTTGCGACTCGTGTGGGAGTTCCTGGGACCGATCATGTCCCGGTCCGATGCCCTGTTGGAAGTTCGGGTCGTCGCGGTCGCGGCGGTTGCGGCGGCCGCCGCGACGTCCACGCCGGCGTCGGCGAAGCTCGCCATTGCCGTTTGCTCCTTCGGCATCGCGCGGCGGACCGCCGTTGCCCGCCGGTGGCGCAAGACCGCTGTCTGCCGGCAAGCCGTCATGTGAAGGCTGACTGTAGTCCGGCTGCGCATCGGAATGCGCTCCGCCGGCGTCTTGCGCGAACGGGCCGCGCTCGGCCGGGGCATGTTCGCGCCCTTCGCCGCCACGACCCTCTTCGCGGCCTTCGCCGCGGCCGCGTCCCCGCCGCCGGCGGCGCCGGCCCCGGCCGTCGCGTTCGCCGCTGTCGCGCTCGCTGCCTTCCTGGCGCGGTGCGCCGTCGCTTTCCTCCGGCACGTCTTCCTCGGAGCTTTGGGTTTGGGTTTTGTCGCCCTCAGCGGCTTCTTCTTCGAAATCCGCCTCGATCGCCGCGTCCTCCGGTTCTTCTTCCAGCACCGGCATGGCGGCGCTGTTCTGAGCCGCCAGCGCCTTGGCCTGTTCGAGCGTCATCACCTGCTCGCCGCGGTCGATCGCGAACGAAATCTGGCCTTCGATATTTTCGTCGGCGTTGACGGTGATGGTGATGCGATAGCGCTGCTCGAGCGCCTGCAGATGGGCGCGCTTGTGATTGAGCACGTAGAGCGCGATTTCCGGCCGGGTGCGGACGATCTGGTTGTGCGTGGCGCCCTTCTGCAGCGACTCTTCAAGCGCACGCAGGAGCTGGAGCGCAACCGAGGACACCGAGCGCATATGGCCGGTGCCGCCGCAGTGCGCGCACTTCTCGGTCGAGCTTTCGAGCACGCTGGTGCGGATGCGCTGCCGGGACATTTCCAGCAGGCCGAAATGCGAGATGCGGCCGACCTGGATGCGGGCGCGATCGTTGCGCAGCGCGTCCTTCATCCGCCGTTCGACGGTGCGGTTGTTGCGCTTCTCGTCCATGTCGATGAAGTCGATGACGATCAGCCCGGCGAGGTCGCGCAGGCGAAGCTGGCGCGCGACTTCCTCGGCGGCTTCGACGTTGGTCTTGAGCGCCGTGTCCTCGATGTGGTGCTCGCGCGTCGAGCGGCCGGAGTTCACGTCGATGGCGACCAGCGCCTCGGTCTGGTTGATCACGATGTAGCCGCCGGAGCGCAATTGCACGGTCGGCGAGAACATGGCGTCGAGCTGACTCTCGATGCCGTAGCGTGCAAAGACCGGCTGGGTGTCCTTGTAAAGCTTCACGTTCTTCGCATGGCTCGGCATGAGCATGCGCATGAAGTCCTTGGCGTCTTTGTAGCCCTCCTCGCCGGCGACCACGATCTCCTCGATGTCTTTCGAGTACAGATCGCGGATCGAACGCTTGGCGAGCGAGCCCTCCTCATAGACCAGCGTGGGCGCGGTGGACTTGAGCGTGAGGTCGCGCACCGTTTCCCACAATCGCAACAGGTATTCGAAATCGCGCTTGACCTCGGCCTTGGTGCGCGCGGCGCCTGCGGTCCGCAGGATGACGCCCATGCCCTCCGGCACTTCGAGTTCGTCGGCGATCTCGCGCAGCTTCTTGCGGTCTTCGGTCGAGGTGATCTTGCGGCTGATGCCGCCGCCGCGCGCGGTGTTCGGCATCAGCACCGAATAGCGGCCGGCGAGCGACAGGTAGGTGGTCAGCGCCGCGCCCTTGGTGCCGCGCTCTTCCTTGACCACCTGCACCAGCATCACCTGCCGGCGCTTGATGACCTCCTGGATCTTGTACTGGCGGCGGTGGCGCGGCGCACGGTCCAGCACCTCTTCCATGGCATCTGCGCCGCCGACGGTATCGACGATCTCTTCTTCTTCGTCGGCGCCGTGCCCGTTGTCTTGACTACCGGCCTCCTGGAAACTGGTTTGGCCATAGCTGCGATCGCTGTCGCCGTCGCTGGCGGGTTGTTCGCCGTCGTGGGCCTCGCTCGGAGAATGAGACGTTTGGTCGGCCTCGGCTTGCCCGTATCCGTGTTCGGAACGGTGTTCGGTTTCTTGTGCGCCAGCACCAGTCTCCGGGTGGACCGGATCGGCTGCGGCGATTTCCGCCGGCACCGGAGGATTCTCGGTTTCGCCGATCGGCGGAGTCTCGGGATAGGCCTGCGGCTGGGCTTCGAATTCGTGGGTGGGCGTGGAGGGATGTTCGCCGCTCGGCAGGTCGGCCGTCGCGTCGCCAGTCCCGGAACGCTGCAAATCCTCCGCGGAGTCGCTCCCGTGTTCGGAGCCAACGGCGTCGCTCCGTACCGCATCGTCGGGCCGCTCGCTGCGGCGCGCCTCCCGATGGCGACTGCGGCCGCCGCGGCGGCCCTTGTTGCCACCACCACCGCCGCCGCCGCGGCGGTTCTCGTCTTCGTCGTCGAAGTCACGCGCGGCGCGCGCATCGTCGTCGATCAGCGCCTGCCGGTCTGCAACCGGAATCTGGTAATAGTCCGGGTGGATTTCGCTGAAGGCGAGGAAACCGTGGCGGTTGCCGCCGTAATCCACAAACGCCGCCTGGAGCGACGGCTCAACGCGCGTCACCTTGGCGAGGTAGATGTTTCCCCGGAGCTGCTTGCGGTGCGCAGTCTCGAAGTCGAATTCTTCAACCCGATTGCCGCGCAGAACGACCACCCGGGTTTCTTCCGGATGGGTCGCATCGATAAGCATTTTGTTGGCCATTGAACTGTCTCTTTATGGCGTACCGGCTCGCAGCCCTCCGTGAGGAATAGCGCGAACCCAGGTTGCCTGATCTGTCGTGGGATGATGGGCGGGCAGCAAGGCGCTGCAAAGCGGCACAGTCCGGCAGATCGCGCGAAGCTATTTCGCCGCGATTCGACCGGAGTTGGATATACGCTTCGGGCATGACCTCGACCCGTTAGGGGCGGTGGCTCTCTGGGCCACCGGTCGCTTTACCCTCGGTCCGCGGCGGATGCGCGCATTTGTGTATAAGCGCCGCCGCGCTATCCGGCTGTCCTCAACAAGGGCCTCGGCGTTGATCGCCCCAGTCATGCGCGAAAGCGCGGAAAGGGGGCGGTCGCAGGTCGTCCGTCAGGCCGGTCCCCGTGGGGAGCGATCGCCGAAGGACGCGCCGGAGGCCCGAACGCGGCACAACCGGGGTACTCAACCGTGAGCACCACTTACTTACGGCTGGACGGGGGGAATGGCAAGCACGTCGCTCAAAGGCCACACCCCAGGCTCACCTGCACCGTCGAATTAAGTTCCGGTTAACCCTGCGTTCCTTAGGGTGTAAGCAGGGGCTCGGAGGCTCGGGATTCGTGGCCAATCGGGCGGCACACCTCATTTTTGCCGTGGCTTCTATGCTGCTGACCGCTGCCGGCACCGGCACGGCTCAGCGGTCGGCAACCCGTGCGTCCGCGCCCGATCCCTATCCGGTTGCCACCGATACCAGACTCGGCGGCGACGACACCCAGACCCGCTTCGTCGTCGATTTGAGCCGCAAGATCGATTTGCGGGTGTTTACGCTCGCCGATCCCTATCGCGTGGTCCTGGATCTTCCACAAGTGACCTTCAAGCTGCCTGCGAAAACCGGCGAAACCGGCCGCGGACTGGTCAAGGCCTATCGCTTCGGACTGGTGATGCAGGGCGGTTCCCGCATCGTGCTCGATGTCGGAAAGCCGGTGCGAATCGAGAAGGCGTTCGTGTTGGATGCGACCGAGGGGCAGCCGGCTCGCTTGGTGCTGGACCTGGCAGCGGTCGACCGCGAGACCTTCATGCGCACGCTCGCGCTCGAGAACGCCCGTCCGATGCGCGCGCCCGACCGATCCCAATACGACCGCGATGCCAACAAGGGCGATCCGCGCCCGATCGTCGTGATCGACCCCGGCCATGGCGGCATCGATCACGGCACCCGCGCAGCCGGTGGCGATATCACTGAGAAGGCCCTGGTGCTCGAGTTTGCGCTGATCCTGCGCGACCAGCTCGAAAAGACCGGCAAGTATCGCGTCGTCATGACGCGAACCGACGATACCTTTGTCCCGCTTGGCGAACGCATGCGGATGGCGCGGACGCGCCAGGCCGCATTGTTCATCTCGGTGCACGCCGACGCGCTTCGCAAGAGCGAAGGCGAGGCCCAGGGCGCCACGGTCTATACGGTGTCCGACACCGCCTCGGACTCGGAGGCCGCCCGGCTGGCGGAAAACGAGAACCGCGCCGACGTGATTTCCGGCATCGATCTGTCGCACGAGCCTGGCGATGTCGCCGATATTCTGATCGACCTGGCCCAGCGCGAAACCAAGACGTTTTCCCTGCATTTCGCCAAGACGCTGGTCACCGAATTGCGCAACGTCGCGCGCCTGCACAAGCACCCGCTGAAATCGGCTGGCTTCAAGGTGCTACGCGCACCCGACGTGCCTTCGGTCCTGCTCGAACTGGGGTACGTGTCGAACAAGGAAGATCTCAAACAGCTCACTTCCGGGGCGTGGCGCGCCCGGACGGCGACCTCCATTGCGCAGGCGGTCGATACCTTCTTCAACACCCGGCTCGCCGGCGCCGCGGCCGGAGCGCGCTGACGGGTTATCGATGACCGCCAAGCCTCAGTTTGACCATAAAAACCGGCGATTCCTTAAACCGGATGCGCCGCGGTCGGGCTGCGGCGGGTGCCACGGGAACCACCGATTGACATCCGGGTTACCGGCAATACGGGATCGTGCTGACCGCGACGGCGGATCGGCGCGCATGGGTCATTTGCAATGAAGCTTTTGCTGCGATTTGCGGGCTTTCTGTTCGCGGCCGGGACCATCGTGTTCCTTGTCGGGATTGGCGCCGCCGCCGGCCTGCTTTGGCATTTTTCGAAGGACCTGCCGGACTATTCGCAACTTGCCGACTATGAGCCGCCGGTCATGACCCGCGTGCACGCCGGAGATGGCGCCCTGGTTGCCGAATATGCCACCCAGCGCCGGCTCTACATCCCGATCCAGGCCGTGCCGAAGATGGTGATCAACGCCTTCCTCGCCGCCGAGGATAAGAATTTCTACGACCATAACGGTCTCGACTTCATGGGCATCGCTCGTGCCGGCATGCTCTATGTGCAGAACTACGGCTCAAGCCGGCGGCCGCAGGGCGCGTCCACCATCACCCAACAGGTGGCCAAGAACTTCCTGCTCACCAACGAAGTCTCGTTCGCGCGCAAGATCAAGGAGGCGCTGCTGGCGCTGAAGATCGAGCGCGCCTATTCCAAGGAAAAGATCCTCGAGCTTTATCTGAACGAGATCTACCTGGGATTCAGCGCCTACGGCGTTGCGGCGGCATCGCTGCTCTATTTCGACAAATCGGTGCACGAGCTCAATGTCGCAGAGGCCGCCTATCTCGCCGCGCTGCCGAAGGCTCCGAGCCTGCTGCATCCATTTCGCGCTCGCGATCGCGCGATCGAGCGACGCAACTACGTTATCGATCAGATGGTTTCGACCGGCGTGATCAAGACGGCCGATGGCGAGAAGTGGAAGAAAGACCCGCTCGCCGTTACCGCACGGCCGACCGGCGCGCACATCTTCGCGGCCGAATATTTCGCCGAAGAGGTTCGCCGCTGGATCTATGAAAAATACGGCGAGAAGACGCTCTACGAGGGCGGCCTCTCGGTTCGCACCACGCTCGATCCCAAGCTGCAGGTGCTTGCCCGCAAGGCGCTGGTCGACGGTCTTGTGAAATTCGACGAGAACCAGGGCTGGCGCGGTCCCGTTACCAAGCTCGTGCTTGCCGGCGACTGGGGACCGAAGCTTGCCGAGGTGAAGCAGCTTTCCGACATCGGATGGAAGCTGGCGGTGGTGCTGGAGACCAGCGATCAGTCCGCGCGCATCGGCCTCTATCCGAGCCGTGAGCCGGGCGGCGCGCTTCTGAAAGAACGCCAGACCGGCATCATCGGCATCGATGGCATGAAATGGGCGAAGGCCGCGGAAGGCTCGACTCGCGGCCGTGCGCCCACCAAGGTCAACCAGGTGCTCGAAGTGGGCGACGTCGTCTACGTCGAACCGCTCAACAAGGACAACAACACCTGGCGTCTGCGGCAGGTGCCGGAAATCTCCGGCGCCATCGTCGCGATGGATCCGACGACCGGCCGCGTTCAGGCCATGGCCGGCGGCTTCTCCTACGATCAGAGCCAGTTCAACCGTGCGACACAGGCGATGCGGCAGCCCGGCTCGTCGTTCAAGCCGTTCGTTTATGCTGCTGCGTTGGACAACGGCTACACGCCCTCGACGGTCGTCATGGACGGACCGATCGAGATCGATCAGGGCCCGGGCCAGGCGCCCTGGCGGCCGGAGAACTATTCGACCGGCAAATATTATGGCCCGTCGACCCTGCGCACCGGCATCGAACTGTCGCGCAACACCATGACGGTGCGGCTGGCGCAGGACGTCGGCATGCCGCTGATCACAGAATACGCCAAGCGCTTCGGGGTCTACGACAACCTGCCGCCGTATCTGTCGTTCGCGCTCGGCGCCGGCGAGACCACGGTGCTGCGGATGACGGCCGCGTATGCGATGTTCGACAACGGCGGCAAGCGCATCATCCCGACGTTCATCGACCGCATCCAGGATCGCTACGGCCGCACCATCTACAAGCACGACCAGCGCGAATGCCGCGGCTGCACGGCGCCCAAGTGGCAGAACCAGCCTGAACCCACCATTATCGACCGCCGCGAGCAGGTGATCGACCCTATGACCGCCTATCAGATCACCTCGATGATGGAAGGCGTCGTGCAGCGCGGCACCGCCACGGTGGTTCGGCAGGTCGGCAAGCCGGTCGCAGGCAAGACCGGCACCACCAACGACGAAAAAGACGTCTGGTTCATCGGCTTCTCGCCCGATCTCGCGGTCGGCGTCTATCTCGGTTACGACAAGCCGCGCCAGATCGGCCGCGGCGCGACTGGCGGCGGCATGGCTGCGCCGATCGTCACCGAATTCCTCAAGACCGCGCTGGCCGACAAGCCGGCGGTGCCGTTCAAGGTGCCGGCCGGCATCAAGCTGATACGGATCGACTCCAAGAGCGGCATGCGCATCGGCTCCGGCGGCGAAGGCGGCCGGGTGATCCTGGAAGCGTTCAAGCCCGGCACCGCGCCGCCGGACAACTACTCGGTGATCGGCTATTCCGATCCGGGCGCCGGTCCTGCGGGCGCATCGCCGGAGGCGGATCGCGCTTTGCCAAGCGGCCGCGGCCTGTACTGACCAACGGCGCGCTGGCAGGTCAGGTCAATTTCTCCCACGTCATGGTGCGCACGCTCATGCGCCCGTTGACCACGTCGGGGCTCGGCTCCGTCGACAGGAGCACGCGATTGCCGTCGAAGCGCGCGTGCCGCACCTGGCTGGTGCCGGTCCAGGCTTCATTCCATGAAATGTCGACATGATGGGTGACGGTGTTGCCTTCGACCGTATACGTCCCGGCATAGGCGAGCACACCCTGGAACAGATCCGCGGCTTCCGCTGGTGTCGGCGCAGCACCTTCCGGTTTCTTGCGGTTGCTGCGGGCATTGATGACGATCATGCGGCCGTCGGGACCGTAGTTGATAAAGCCCTCCGGGTTCGGTCCCCAGGCGTCGCGCTTTTCGCCAGTGGCCGAATCTTCGGCGGTGACGGATACGAGCTTCCAAGTTCCGATCAGCCGGTCGTTCATTGCAATCCTCGGTGCTGTTTCCCTGCAATCTAGGGCGCATCGACGGGATGGCGCAATCGCGGCTCCCGCTGTTGCACTTCCGCGTGGCAATCGTTAAATCCCGTATGGCCTCGGTGGCCGAGGAATCACTATGCGCGCCGAAACCGAAAAGCTGGTCGAAGACATCAAGCGGTCCGTGGGACTGCTGAGGAGGCATCTTTGACTTCGACAAATCGCAGGCGCGCCTGGCCGAACTGAACAAGCAGGCCGAAGACCCAAACTTCTGGAACGACAGCGCCCGCGCGCAACGCGCGATGCAGGAGCGCACGGCGCTCGAGGATCAGCTCACAGCCATCGGCCGGATCGAGCGCGAGCTTGACGACCATCTGATGCTGATCGAACTCGGCGAGGCCGAGAAGGATCAGAAGGTCATCGCCGAAGCTGAAGACGCTCTAAGGAAGATCAAGGCCGAGCTTGGCCGCCGTGAGATGGAAGCGTTGCTGTCCGGCGAAGCCGACGGCTTCGACTCTTATCTCGAAGTGCATGCCGGCGCGGGTGGCACCGAGAGCCAGGACTGGGCGGGCATGCTGTTTCGCATGTACCACCGCTGGGCCGAGCAGCATGGCTACAAGGTCGCGCTGCTGGAGGAGCAGCCGGGCGAGACCGCGGGCCTCAAGTCGGCGACCATTCAGGTCACAGGCCGCAATGCCTACGGCTGGCTCAAGACCGAGGCCGGCGTGCATCGCCTGGTGCGGATTTCACCGTTCGACTCCAATGCCCGCCGCCACACCTCGTTCGCGAGCGTGGCGGTGTTTCCGGTGGTCGACGATCGCATCAAGATCGAGATCAACGAGGCGGACGTTCGCACCGACACGATGCGCTCGCAAGGCGCCGGCGGCCAGCACGTCAACAAGACCGAATCCGCGGTGCGGCTCACCCACATTCCGACCGGCGTCGCAGTGATGTGCCAGGCCGAACGCTCGCAGCACAAGAACCGCGCCACCGCCTGGAACATGTTGCGCGCGCGGCTCTATGACATCGAATTGAAGCGGCGCGAGGCAAAAGCCGCTGCCGAAAATGCGCTGAAGACCGACATCGGCTGGGGCCACCAGATCCGTTCCTACGTGCTGCAGCCCTATCAGATGGTCAAGGACCTGCGCACCGGCGTCACTTCGCCGACGCCGTCGGACGTGCTGGACGGCGATCTCGACCGCTTCATGGAGGCGACGCTGGCGCAGAAGGCGTTCGGTGGCGGTCCGGAGACGATTGAGGACGTAGAGTAGGGCGTCTCGGTGGTCACGCATTTCAATGTCGAGCGCGCGAATTCGGTTCAAAGGCAGCATCAATTTGAATGGCTTTTTTCGCCCGCGGCGAACGTCGAATTCAGCTTGATCGCAGGACGACGTAGCGTTCCGGAATCACGGTGCGCGACACTGCGTTCTTCACCGCTTGGCGCTGCGTTCTTCGGAGCGGTGACATGTGGAGGCGAATATCATGATGTGGATCGCGCTTTTTTCGGTGGCTGCCGCGGCGGCGGTTTGTTTGAGTCTGGCAGCCGTCATCCTCCAGCCTGTGGGCCGGGATTTCAGATGATTTTGAGCGGTGACTGACGGTTCGACGGACTGCACACGCAAAAAAAGGGGCGGCATGTGGCCGCCCCTTTTTTCATGAGACTTCGATCGCGGCTAAAGCAGATTGCCAAGCCGGATGCCGGCGCGCAGGAATCTCTGCGGATCGACCGCGTCGCCGTCCACCCGCGTCTCGTAATGCAGATGCGGCCCGGTCGAACGCCCGGTCGATCCAATGCGGCCGACGGTCTGTCCGGTGCGTACCATCTGCCCGGCCTTCACTTCGATTTCCGACAGATGCCCGTAGCGTGTGGTGATACCGCTGCCGTGATCGATTTCGACCATCTTGCCATAGCCGCCGTTCCAGCCCGCCGTGACCACCTTGCCGTTGGCCGTGGTGCGTACCGGGTCGCCGTGGCTGGCGCGGAAGTCGAGGCCGGAGTGCATGGCGGGGCCACGGCCGAACGGGTCGCTGCGAACGCCGAAGCTTGACGACAGGTCGATCTCGCCGAGAATCGGCTTGCGCACCGGCACCGTGCCGAGCGTGCGCGTGAGCCGGTCGATATGGGCGCGCGCGACCTTGATGCGAAACAGTTGGCGCTCGAATGCGCCGGCGTTAGCCGGCAGCGTCACCGGCACGAACGGCCCGCCGACACCGGCTTGTGCCGTGACCTTGCCCGGATCCATGCCCAGATCGGCGAGCACGCCGCGCATTCGCTTGGCGCGGGTGTCATAGCTTTCTTCCAGCGTGTTGAGCGTTGAAGTCTGGCGCGTCTCGACCCGATCGAGCGATGCCTGAAGGCGGGCGAGGGTGCCCTCGATGCCGCCCGCCACCGGCTTTGCTGCTGCGGCGACGCGGGTCGCGCTGGCCGGCAGCACCCGCGACTCAAGCCGGGCTTCGCGATCGGGCGGCGCGGTGAACGTCACGGTGTCGCTGATCGGCGAGGGCTTGAGCGGCCCGCCCATCGGCGGGTTGATCGGTGCGGGAGCAGGAGCATGACGGCCGCGCGGCGCGATCGATCCGGTCGGAGTCGGATCGGGGACGCCGGTCAGCGTGGTGGCGCGCGATTCCAAGGTCGCCTGGCGGCGGAGGATCTGATCGAGCTTCTGCTCGAACTGCTCCTGGTCGAGCAACTGGCGGCTGGCGATCCGGTCGACCTGGGCGCGCAGCTCCGCGATGCGGTCCTCATAGGCGAATTGCATTTCCGCCTTGCGCGCGATCAATCGCGTCAGCACGTCGTCCTGAAAGGCGAAATAGGTTCCGGTCGCGAGCGACCAGCCGCCCATGATGACGACGCTCCCGACCGCGACCCAGAAGCTGATCGGGCCGAGCCGGATCTGGCGGCCTGCATGTGCGAGGGTGTAGTCGGTCCGAGCCGCCGGGCGCGGCTTGGCTGCATCGACCACCCGACCGGAATCGGGGCGATAGTTTCGGGCTGCGGAACCAGACGACATCGACGCTCCCCAACCGGTCCCCGTTTCCCGAGGCCGGCGCATCTGAGGGCCGATTTCATCCCTGCATGGTTAATATTTCCCGAAGGGGATCGGGAAAATGCGATTCGTTGCTAATCAAGGGTGCACAAACGGCTGGTTTGCCAGAGGCGATGGTACGGACGAGGGTTTGAAAGGGTCAAATCTCCTTGGCGGCAGCCAGCACCTCCTCGGCGTGGCCCGGCACCTTCACCTTCTCCCAGATGCGGGCGATCTTGCCGTCCGGTCCGATCAGATAGGTATTCCGCAGAATGCCCATGTACTTCCGGTTGTACATGGATTTCTCCGCCCAGACCCCATAGGCCTCGAGCATCTCGTGGGTTTCATCGGACGCCAGTGCGATCGAAAGGTCGTACTTCGCCTTGAATTTGTCCTGCTTGGAGACAGGGTCGGCCGACACGCCCAGAATGGCGGTGCCGGTCTTGGCAAAGGCTGGGGCGAGCCTGCTGAACGCCTGCGCCTCCAGGGTGCAACCTGAAGTGTCGGCCTTTGGATAGAAATAGAGGACGAGCTTTCGCTCCTTGAAATCGGCCAGGGAGACCTCGCCGCCGCCATCTCGGGGCAGCACGAACCTGGGTGCCTTGGCTCCGACGGTAACCTTTGCGGCCATGCGCCTTCCTTTCGTCGTTTTCGAGGGGTCAATCTGAATTAGTCATAGGTGATACGGACGCTGGCGGTTATCCGGGATTTTATGCGAAATCCCGGTGGCACCATGCGAATCGGTGCCGGTACGACCGGCATGAGAGCCGGCGGACGAGGGGACGCCCGATCGGGCATGACGGACAAGAATAACAGTCCGCACAGCAGCGCGCTTCAGGAATTGGAAGCGGCTTTGGACCGGCACCGGCGAGCGCAAGCGGGAGAGACCGCGGCGCCGACGGACGCATTGCGACGTTTTCGGCTCTGGCAGCGGTTTCGCTTGCAAGTGCCGTGGTCGCGACTTGCGATCGACTGGCGGCGTCCTTTGGTTCGCAGGATCGCAATCGCCTTCGCCGCCACGATCGTCGTTGTCGGGTTGGCAGGAGGCGCCCTGTGGTGGCGTCTTTCGAGCGGTCCGATCATCCTCGACCTCGCCACGCCGTGGCTCACGGCTGCGGTTGAGGAAAATCTCGGCGGCCAATACCGCATCAAAGTCGGCGGCACGCAGCTTGAGCGCGACAGCCACGGACGCACCCGCATTCGTCTTCGCGATATCGTCGTGCGCAATTCCAGCGGTGCGCTGGTTGCGATTGCACCCAAAGCAGAGGTCGGCCTCTCCGGCACCAGTCTGCTGATCGCCCGTCCGCGCGCCGAAAGCTTGCGGCTGGTCGATGCCAACATGGTGCTCCGGGTCGAGGCGGATGGGCGCGTCAACGTGTTCGCCGGCGGCGATCTTCCGCTCGCCAGCATCGCACCTATCGGCACGCAGCACCCCCCGGCCACGCCACCGAACTTCTCTTTGCAATCGGTGGCCGAGCGCAGTGCGGCGACGAACATCGTTGCGTTGCTGGCTTGGTTCGATGGGCTTAGCGGAATGGGCCGGGCCGGCTTCGACGGGCACGACCTTACGGAGATCGGTGTCACCAACGGCAGCCTGACGATCGACGACCGCCGCAACGGCCAGGAGTGGAAATTTCAGGAGATCAGCCTGCGGCTGATCCGCTCCGAGGGCGGCGTTGCGGTTGCCGTGGGCTCGGAGAGCGAGACGCGTCCGTGGCTGTTGAGCGCCGCGCTGGCCCCCGGGCGCCAGGGCAACCGGCTGCTGCAGGTCAATGCGCGCAAGGTGCTGCTGGATGACCTCTTGGCCTTGCGCATGGGGGATGGCCGGCTGCGTTCCGATGCGCTCGTGTCGGGCACCATCCAGGCCGAAATCGCGTCCGACGGCACGCCGCAGACGCTGGCCGGCACCATCCTCGCGGAAGGCGGCTCGGTCGGCGACGCTGACGATCCCCACAGCCGGCTGCCGATCGGCAATGCGGAGTTCGGTCTGGACTGGGACATTGCCCGCGGCACGCTGCGCGTTCCGTTCAAGGTCGTGTCGGGACGCACCAGGTTCACACTGCGCTCCGAATTCGCGGCACCGAAGGACCCTGGCGGCAACTGGCAGTTCGCGGTGGGTGGGGGATGGATCCTGCTCGATCCGTTGACGCCGGATGAAGAAGGGATCGTGCTCAAGCGGGTGCTGGTGCGCGGTCACGTCGACCCCACCAAACAAAGAGTAGCACTCGAGCAGGCGGATTTCGGCACCAAGGAGCTTGGCGGCAGCACCGATGTCAGGGACATCAGCATCGCGCTGTCCGGAAATCTGGACTACGGAGCCGAGCAGCGGATTTCGGTTGGACTTGCCGGCAACCGGATGACGGTCGGAGCGCTGAAGCGGCTTTGGCCAACGTTCGTGGCGCCTGCGGTGCGCGAGTGGGTGGCGCAACATCTCATCAGCGGCATGGTCCAACGGATGGATTTGGCGGCCAATATTCCGCTGGCCTCGCTGCACGCGACCGGTCCAGCCTACCCTGACGACGCTTTGTCGGTCGACATTGTCACCAGCGCGTCGGCGCTGCGTCCTGTCGAGGGCCTGCCGATCATCCGCGATGCCGACCTTACGGCGCGCATCACCGGCCGTACCGCGACTGTCATCCTCGGCAAAGGCATCGTGGACGTCTCGCCGGGACGCCGCCTCAGCATTCCCAACGCGGTGTTTGAGGTGCCCGATACCACGCAGCCGACGCCGCAGGCTCGGGTGCGCATGCGTCTTGAGGGATCCGTGCCGGCCGCGGCCGAACTGCTGGCATTGGAACGGTTGCGGGAATTTTCCGGCGCGCCGTTCGATCCGGCAACCACTCGCGGAACACTCAACGCCCAGATCACGCTCGCCATGCCGCTGCGCAGCGATCTGCCGCGCGGCGCGACCACCTACAACATGACGGTCGACTTGGCGAACTTCGCGGCCGACCGACTGGTGATGGGTCAGAAGCTGGAGGCTCAGACGTTGCGGGCCACCGCCAACAACCAGGGCTCGCTGATCCGCGGCGATGTGCGGATCAACGGAATGCCGGCGCAGATCGAATATCGGAAGGTCGCCGCCGAGCCCGACGCCGAGCTCAAGCTTTCGACCACGCTCGACGAGACCTCGCGGGGCAAGCTCGGTTTCGATCTTGGCCTCGCGGTGACGGGATCGCTGCCGGTCAAGCTCGTCGGCCGCGTCGGCCCAGGCGACAAGGAAAGCCGGTTCAATGTCGAAGTCGATCTCACGCCGGTGAAGATCGACCAGTTGTTGCCCGGGTGGGTCAAGCCCGCCGGCCGTCCGGCGCGCACCACATTCACGCTGATCAGGGACAAAGCCGTCAATCGTTTCGACGACCTGCTGATCGACGGGCAGGGCGTGCTGGCGAAGGGTGTGGTCGAGGTCGACGCCAACGGCGAATTGCAGTCAGCGAATTTCCCGATCTTCGCGACCTCCGACGGCGACAAGGCGACGCTGAAGGCCGATCGCGGCCCGGACGGCGCGTTGCGGGTGGTGATGCGCGGCGATGTGTTCGACGGCCGCAACTTCGTCAAATCGTCGATGGCCGGTCCGTCGGACCCGAAAGCCAAACCCCGCCAGGCCGACGTCGATCTCGACATCAAGATCGGCGTGGTCGCGGGCCACCACGGCGAAGCGTTGCGGAGTCTCGATCTGCGCATGTCGCGACGCGGTGGACGCATCCGGACCTTTGTGCTGAACGCCAAGATCGGCCGCGACACGCCGTTGATCGGCGAAATGCGCGCGCGCGTCAGCACCAACCGGCAAATTCTCTATTTCGAAACCGGCGACGCCGGGGCGTTGTTCCGTTTCACCGACGTTTATCCGCGGATGGCCGGCGGAAAGATGTGGGTGGCGATGGATCCGCCGACTCAGGAGATGACTCCGCAGGAGGGCCTGATCAGCGTGCGCGACTTCGCCATTCGCGGCGAAGGCGCGCTCGATCGCGTGGTGGCGGGCCAGAATACCCGAAACCAGATCGAATTCTCGCAGGCACGGGCGGAGTTCACCAAGTTTCCGGGCCGCATGGCGGTGCGCGACGGTGTGGTGCGCGGGCCTCTGATCGGCGCCACCATCGAAGGGAACATCGACTACGCGCGTGACGAAGTGAACATGCGCGGCACGCTGGTGCCGCTCTACGGCATCAACAATATGTTCGGTCAAATCCCGATCGTCGGCCTGTTCCTCGGTGGCGGCAAAGACGAAGGACTGCTCGGAATCACCTATGAGGTGACCGGGCCGCCCAGCAACCCGCGGCCGCAGGTCAATCCGCTTTCCGCGATCGCGCCGGGATTGCTACGCAAGTTCTTCGAGTTCCGCGACAACAGTGGCAACGAGCGGGCGTTTACCGACCCGAGCCGGTAGCAGCTCCGTTCGTCCTCTCTCCGTCATGCCCGGCCTTGTGCCGGGCATCCACGGTTTGGCCACGCCATCAGACGTGGATGGCCGGGACAAGCCCGGCCATGACGTGGGTAGAGTGGGTGCCCGGCAGCTACATCGGCTTGAGCAGGACGTGCTTCTTCTTACCGAGCGATAGCTTGATGACGCCTTCGGGCGTCAGTGTCGCGGGCGACAGCATCATTTTCTCGTCGGTCACCGTTGCATCGTTGACCCTGAGACCGCCGCCCTTGATCTGACGGCGCGCATCGCCATTGGACGTCACAAGGCCTGCACGCACGAAGGCCGAGAGCACGCCAATGCTGTGCATCTCGGCACGTGGAATTTCGATCGTCGGCAGCTTTTCCGACAGTGTGCCTTCTTCAAAAGTCTTTCGCGCGGTGCCAGCGGCTTCGTCGGCGGCGGTGCGGCCGTGGACCATGGCAGTCGCCTCGGTGGCCAGCACCTTCTTGGCCTCGTTAATCTCCGAACCCTTGAGCGCGGCGAGCCTGCCGATCTCGTCAAGCGGCAGCACGGTGAACAGCTTGAGAAAGCGGGCGACGTCGCCGTCCTCGGTGTTGCGCCAGAACTGCCAGTAGTCGTAGGGGCTCACCATATCGGCGTTGAGCCACACCGCGCCGGCCGCGGTCTTGCCCATCTTGGCGCCGGACGCGGTGGTGATCAGCGGCGCGGTCAACGCAAAAAGCTGCGCGTTCGCCATGCGGCGTCCGAGATCGATGCCGTTGATGATGTTGCCCCACTGGTCCGAGCCGCCCATCTGCAACACGCAACCGGTGCGCTTGTGAAGCTCGACGAAATCGTAGGCCTGCAGGATCATGTAGTTG
Source organism: Rhodoplanes serenus (assembly GCA_945897515.1). Taxonomy (GTDB): domain Bacteria; phylum Pseudomonadota; class Alphaproteobacteria; order Rhizobiales; family Xanthobacteraceae; genus Z2-YC6860. The sequence goes on from CAMDFO010000049.1 coordinate 16,631, forward strand.
AATTCGAGAAACGACAATTCCTGCTGACGATCGAGGCGCATCTTCACCGAATCGAAGCTCAGCATTCGGTTGACCGAAAAATGCCGGCCGACATCGCGCAGAAAGTCGATGTAGTTGAGTGTGTTCAGCCAGTCGGCATTGTTCGCCATCATGGCGGTGCCGCCGTCACTCTCGAACTTCAGAAACTTCGAGAACACCTGCCGGATGCCCTTGAGGTTCTCGGCGATGATGTCGTCGGTCAGAATGCGCCGGCTCTCGTCCTTGCCGGAAGGGTCGCCGACGCGCGTCGTGCCGCCGCCCATCAGCGCGATCGGCCGGTGGCCGGTCTGCTGCATCCAATGCAGCATCATGATCGGCAGCAGTGAGCCGATGTGCAGCGAGGGCGCGGTGCAGTCGAACCCGATGTAGGCCGTGATGGCTTGAGACTTGGCGAGCTGGTCGAGCGCGTCCGGCTCCGACACCTGGTGGATGAACCCCCGGGTCGCCAGAACATTAAGGAAATCCGACTTATAAGCGCTCATCTGCTGTGCCTTTTTGCGCGGCTGGTGTAACAGGTCCGACGCGAGATTTAAACGGCCAGAGCAGGGGAGACGTTAACGGCGTGCCGGGAGTTCTTGCCATCGGGCTGATGAGCGGCACCTCGCTCGACGGGGTGGATGCGGCCGTCATCGAGACCGACGGCGAGCGAATCTTCAACTTTGGGCCGACGTTCTGCCGGCCGTACCCGGACGAGGAGCGGGACGTGCTGCGCGAGGCATTGGCGGCCGCGGTTTCGCTCACCGATCGCAACGCGCGGCCGGGCGTGCTTGCGGTGGCCGAGGCGTTGATCACCGCCACCCATGCCGAAGTCGTCGAGCACGTGCTGCGCGAGAATGCCATCTCGGCGCGCGACATCGCCGTCGTTGGATTTCACGGCCAGACGGTGATCCATAAACCGCAGAGCAGGCTTACCGTTCAGGTCGGTCACGGGCCCGCGCTGGCGCGGCGGCTCGGCATCCCGGTTGTGCATGATTTCCGCCAAGAGGACATCCAGGCCGGCGGGCAAGGCGCGCCGCTGGTGCCGGTCTATCATCGCGCCATCATCCAAACTGTCATCCGGCCGCATCCGGTGGCCGTGCTCAATATCGGCGGCGTGGCCAATATCACGTTCGTGAACGGCGGCCCCGATCCGATCGCCTGCGACACCGGACCGGGCAACGCCTTGATCGACGACTTCATGCGCGCGCGCACCGGTGCGCCGTACGACGACAATGGCGATGCGGCCGCCGGCGGAACGCCGGACCAGGCGTTCATCGCCCGGGTGCTCGCTCATCCGTTCTTCGATCTTAAGCCGCCGAAATCGCTCGACCGCAATGCGTTTGCATTCGCCAACATCGGGCTGCCGGAGTTTTCCGTCGCCGACGGTGCGGCGACGCTGTCCGCCCTGACGGTCGAGGCGGTGGCCCGCGTGGTGCCGCACCTGCCGGAGCCGCCGCGCGCCTGGGTCGTCGGCGGCGGCGGTGCGCGCAACCGCACGCTGATGAAAATGCTGGGGGACAAGCTTGCGCCGGCGAGCGTCGAGACCGCGGATCAGGCCGGCTGGTCGGCCGACGCGCTTGAGGCGCAGGCGTTCGCGTTTCTCGCGGTGCGCTCGATGCGCGGTCTGCCGATCACATTTCCGACCACCAGCGGCGCACCCCGGCCGATGCCCGGTGGCGTTCTGGCGCGGCCGTGACCTGGCTGGCGTCATTCATTCTTTGAAATAGCCCGGAAATCGAACGCGGAGTTCGTCGCTGAACGCCAGCGAGCGCGACAGGTGATCGTGCAACTCGGCCTGCGCGCGATCGGGATTGCCTTCCGCGATGGCATCCACGATCGCCGAATGATCCCGGACGATCTGCGCAGCCTTCCCGCCAATGGGCAGATGGAGCCTGCGGATGCGGTCGATATGCCCGCTCCGCTTGCGGACGAGCGACCAAAGGTCGGGAACGCCTGCGGCGTCATAGAGCATCTTGTGAAAGGCGAGGTCCGCTTCATTGAAGCGTTCAAGATCGTCCCCGGTCGCCAGGCTGCGCTGCTCTGCGATGATGGCTTGCAGCCGATCGACGAGACCGGCGTCAGGCGCGGCGGCGAGCACCCGCACGGCTTCCTGCTCGATCGAGCGGCGGAGGAACTGCGCCTGCCGCGCCAGCGGAAGATCGATCAGGCTCACAATGGTTCCGCTTTGTGGAAACACCTCGACCAGTCCCGATTCCTCAAGCTGCATCAAGGCGTCGCGGATCGGCGTCGAGCTCAATCCAAATTGCTGCTGCAGGGCCGCCCGTGAAAGCGCCGTTCCGGGCGCGAGACCGAGCGAGAGGATCATATCCCGCAATTGGTCGAACACCTGCGGTGCCGCCTGCTGAAAGCGGGCGCGGGAGAGCCGGATGGTCGAAGCGTCCATGGGTCGATCCGCTCGGCAGACTCGGTGAAGAGCGCCCTTAAGTGTGCCTTATCACAGCAATATTGACAACTAATGCATTAGTGCTTTAGTGGCCGATCGGTGGACGCCGGCTCAACGCGATGGATCGAGTATTTCAACTCGACCGCCACCCAGGGAGGCATCGATGAAATTCCTCGACCGTACTATCGTCGCTCTCGCTTTCGTGGCCGCATCGGCCGGCTTGGGGCAGGCCCAGTATCCGGAACGCAACATCACCCTCATCGTGCCGTTCCCGGCGGGCGGCGCATCCGACATGACGGCGCGGCTGATCGCGCCGAAGCTGTCGGAGCGCGTGAAACAGACCGTGATCATCGACAACCGCGCCGGCGCCAACGGGGCACTGGGCTCGGTGGCACTGAAGCAGGCGCCGGCCGATGGCTACACCGTGCTGGTCGGTTCGATCGGCGTGTTTGCCATCAATCCCGCGCTGTTCAAGGATCTCCGCTACGACCCGCAGAAGGATTTCGATCTGCTGTCGCTCGCCGTGCGCACACCCAACGTGCTGGTGGCGAGCCCGGGTTTCCCTGCGAACAACGTTGCCGAGCTGATTGCCTACCTCAAACAGAATCCCGGCAAGACCACGTTCGCGTCGTCCGGCACCGGTTCGTCGGATCATCTGACGGCCGCGCTGTTCTGGCAGAAGACCAGCACCACCGGCATTCACGTGCCGTACCGGGGCGGCGGGCCGGCCATCAACGATCTGATCGCAGGCCACGCCAATGTTTCGTTCCAAAACCTGGGCGCGATCGCGCAGCAGGTGAAAGGCGGACGGTTGAAGGCGCTCGCCGTGACCAGCAACAGCCGCACGTCGACGCTGCCGGATGTTCCCACCATGGCCGAAGCGGGCGTGAAAGATCTGGAAGTCTATTCCTGGCAGGCTGCTGCTGCACCCAAGGGACTGCCCCCCGCGGTAAAGTCCAGGCTTGAAGCTGAATTCGCAGCATCCGCCCAATCGCCCGACGTCAAGTCCAAGTTCGAGGCCGTGGGCTTCGATGTGGTGGCCACCAACAGCGCCCAGTTCGCTAAATTTCTCGCTGACGAGCTCGCGCGCTGGAAGGCCGTGATCGAGACCGGGAAGATCACTCCCGAGTAATCCCGGTCGGGTGCAACGGCGGGAGTACGAGTTGCTCCAGCATACTGAAATCGCGCGCATGGCGCCGGGCGCTCCCGCCGTTACCGAGATGCTCGTGATCCCGGTGGCCGGTGAGGACAGCATGCTGCTCAACCTGAGCGGCGCGCATGGGCCACTCTTCACCCGCAATATCGTCATCCTGAAAGACAGCGCGGGCCGCACCGGCGTGGGCGAAGTCCCGGGCGGCGAGCGCATCCGCCAGACTCTGGAGGATGCGCGCCCTTTGATTCTGGGACGCTCCATCGCGTCCTACAACGCCGTGCTGAACGCGATGCGCGAAACGTTTGCCGACCGCGACGCCGGAGGGCGCGGTCAACAGACCTTCGATTTGCGCGTTGCGATCCATGCGGTCACGGCGGTCGAGGCGGCCCTGCTGGACCTTCTCGGACAGTTCCTGGACGTTCCTGTATGCGCGCTGCTAGGCGAAGGCCAGCAGCGCACCGCGGTGCGTATGCTGGGCTATCTGTTCTACATCGGCGACCGCAATCGGACGAAGCTGCCGTATAGAAGTTCTTCAGGTGCGGCGGACGACTGGTTCCGGCTGCGCGACCAAGAGGCCCTGACGCCGGCCGCGATCGTGCGCTTGGCCGAGGCCGCGCATGCGCGCTACGGTTTCGCAGATTTCAAGCTCAAGGGCGGTGTGTTGCGCGGCGAAGAGGAAATGGTTGCCGTCACCGCGTTGGCGCAGCGGTTTCCGGATGCCCGCATCACGCTCGATCCCAATGGCGCCTGGTCGCTCGACGAAGCCGTGCGACTCTGCCGCGGACAGCATGATGTCCTGGCCTACGCCGAAGATCCCTGTGGCGCGGAGCAGGGTTATTCGGGTCGCGAAATCCTGGCTGAGTTTCGGCGCGCAACCGCGCTTCCTACCGCCACCAACATGATCGCGACCGATTGGCGCGAGATGGGGCACGCCATCCAATTGCAATCCGTCGATATTCCGCTCGCCGATCCGCATTTCTGGACGCTGCAAGGCTCGGTGCGGGTGGCGCAGATGTGCCGCGACTGGGGTCTCACCTGGGGCTCGCATTCCAACAATCACTTCGACATTTCGCTGGCGATGTTTACACACGTCGCGGCGGCCGCGCCGGGGCGCATCACGGCCATCGACACCCATTGGATATGGCAGGACGGTCAGCGCCTGACCAAGGAGCCGTTCAAGATCGTCGATGGACTCGTGGCGGTCCCGGAACGGCCCGGCCTCGGTGTGGACATCGACATGGCGCAAATCGAGCTCGCGCACCACCGCTACAACACCATGGGACTCGGCGCACGCGACGACGCGGTCGCCATGCAGTTTCTCATTCCGAATTGGGCGTTCGACTGCAAGCGGCCCTCGCTGGTCCGCTGAGCCGGCGGCGTCCTGGCGCGGCCCTAGCGCTCGGAACGCCGGTCGCCCTTCAGCCGCTTGTCGAGATAGCCCCCGACCGTCGTCATCAGCGGCTCGACCTTGCCGTCGAAAAAGTGGTTGGCGCCGGGCACCACCTTCTGCTCGATGATGATGCCCTTCTGGGTCTTCAGCTTGTCCACGAGCCCGGTGACGTCCTTGTGCGGCACCACCGCGTCCTTGTCGCCATGGATGATCAGGCCGGACGACGGGCAGGGCGCCAGGAACGAGAAGTCGTAGAGGTTGGCGGGCGGGGCGACCGAGATGAAGCCTTCGATCTCCGGACGGCGCATCAGGAGCTGCATGCCGATCCAGGCGCCGAAGGAAAAGCCCGCGATCCAGCAGGAACGGGCCTCCGGGTTGATCGTCTGCGCCCAATCGAGCGCGGACGCGGCGTCCGACAGCTCGCCGGTGCCGTGATCGAAGTTGCCCTGGCTGCGTCCGACGCCACGGAAATTGAAGCGGATGCAGGCAAAACCGCGATGGGCGAAGGCATAGTAGAGCTGATAGACGATCTGATGATTCATCGTCCCGCCGAACTGCGGGTGCGGATGAAGGATAATCGCGATCGGGGAGTTCTTCTGCGGCGCCGGGTGGTACCGGCCTTCGATCCGACCGGCGGGACCGGTGAAGATGACCTCGGGCATGGCTTACAACCTTGTCAGTGCGCGGCGCGGAGCCGTTGCGGGATAGAGTGCGCTTGACGGCTACCGCCGGGAGACGTAACTTTTTTAGAACTATTCTAATTTCTCGGGAAGTTCCGCCGGCAGGGACCACGGGAACGCGGTGCCGACCGGTCGCGGCGGCCGTTTTCTAACATGACCGCAGGGACCAAAAGCAAGTAAAATGAGCACGGTAGCGCGGCAATAGACGGCCACCGGACGCCTCGATCCAAGGGATATGATGCCTGAACAGGTCTACCTCGACTGGAATGCCACCGCTCCGCTACGTCCGGAGGCGCGTGCCGCCATGGCGGCGGCGCTGGACGTGACCGGCAATCCGTCGTCGGTCCACGGCGCAGGCCGGACGGCCCGCCGTTTGGTCGAGGATGCCCGGGGGCAGGTCGCGGCACTGGCCGGGGTGTTGGCGGGCGATGTGGTGTTCCTGTCGGGGGGTACGGAAGGCAACATGCTCGCGCTCTCGCCGGCGCTCGGCGACAGCCTTCTGGTCTCGGCGATCGAGCATCCGTCAGTGCGGTGCGGCGGCCGGTTTGCGTCGGTGGACGAGGTCCCGGTGACCGCCGCCGGAACGGTCGATATCGAGGCGCTCCAGGGCCGTCTGGCCGGGCGCTCGCGGCCGTTGGTTTCGGTCATGCTGGCCAGCAACGAGACCGGCGCGATCCAGCCGGTGGCTCGGGTTGCGGACATCGTGCACGCTGCGGGCGGGCTGCTCCATGTCGACGCGGTGCAGGGGCCGGGCCGGATTGCGTGCGACTTTGGTGCGCTCGGCGCCGATCTGATGACGCTTTCGGCCCACAAACTGGGCGGGCCGCAAGGCGTCGGCGCGCTGATCAAGCGTGCCGATATATCGTTTGAGCCGCTGATCCGGGGTGGGGGGCAGGAGCGCGGCATGCGTGCCGGCACCGAGAATGTCGCCGGTATCGCGGGCTTTGGCGCGGCCGCCAAGGCGGCTCATGAGAACCTTGCGACCGAAGCCGAACGCATGACCGGCTTGCGCAACAGGCTGGAAACCGGTCTCAGGGTAGTGGCCACCGAAACCGTCATTTTCAGCGAAGCCGTATCCCGGCTGCCCAACACCACGCTGTTCGCCATTCCGGGAATGAAGGCGGAAACCGCGGTGATCGCCTTCGATCTGGAAGGGGTGGCGGTGTCTTCAGGATCGGCGTGTTCGTCGGGGAAGGTGACGCCGTCCCATGTGCTGGCAGCCATGGGTGTAGCGCCTGACCTGGCCCGGGGGGCGATCCGCGTCAGCCTCGGCCGCACGACCAGCGAGGCCGATATTGAGGCATTTCTAAAAGCTTGGGCCAAGCTGGCCGAGAACCTATATAAGGCCAAGAAACAGCAGGATATTGCCGCCTGAGGCGGCCCTACAAAGGGTGAACCCGCAGCACCAGCAGCGACCACCATAACCGACAACCAGAGCCACGGCCTTGAACCGTGAGCGGAGGAACTAATGCCGGCCGTGCAAGAGACGATCGAACGGGTCCGCCGTATCGACGTCGACCAGTACAAATACGGGTTCGTTACCGATATCGAATCCGACAAGGCTCCGAAGGGTCTGAACGAAGACACCGTTCGCTTCATCTCGGCCAAGAAGAGCGAGCCGGAGTGGATGCTGAACTGGCGGCTCGACGCTTATCGCCGCTGGCTGACCATGAAGGAGCCGACCTGGGCGCGGGTCGATTATCCGAAGATCAACTATCAGGACTATTACTATTACGCCGCGCCGAAGAAGAAGCTGAACTCGCTCGACGAGGTCGACCCAGAAATCCTCAAGACCTACGAGAAGCTCGGCATCCCGCTGCGCGAGCAGGAGATGCTGGCCGGTGTCGCGCGCCCGGAGGGCGAGCGCCGCGTGGCGGTGGATGCCGTGTTTGACTCGGTGTCGGTCGCGACCACGTTCCAGGCCGAGTTGAAGCGGGCCGGCGTGATCTTCATGCCGATCTCCGAGGCGCTGCGCGAGCATCCGGATCTGGTGAAGAAGTATCTCGGCACGGTGGTGCCGTCTTCCGACAACTTCTTCGCGACGCTCAATTCTGCGGTGTTCTCCGACGGCTCGTTCGTCTACGTGCCGCCGGGCGTGCGCTGCCCGATGGAACTGTCGACCTATTTCCGGATGAACGAGAAGGACACCGGCCAGTTCGAGCGCACGCTGATCATCGCCGACAAGGGCTCCTACGTGAGCTACCTCGAAGGGTGTACCGCGCCGATGCGCGACGAGAACCAGCTTCACGCCGCCGTGGTCGAACTGGTCACGCTCGACGACGCCGAGATCAAGTATTCGACGGTGCAGAACTGGTATCCTGGCGACGCCGAGGGCAAGGGTGGTATCTACAATTTCGTCACCAAGCGCGGCGACTGCCGCGGCGCGCGTTCCAAGATTTCCTGGACCCAGGTCGAGACCGGCTCGGCTATCACCTGGAAGTATCCGAGCTGCATCCTGCGCGGCGACAACTCTCGCGGCGAGTTCTACTCGATTGCGATCTCCAACGGCCGCCAGCAGGTCGACAGCGGCACCAAGATGCTGCATCTGGGCAAGAACACCACCAGCCGGATCATCTCCAAGGGCATCTCGGCGGGAAAGTCCAGCAACACCTACCGCGGTCAGGTGATGGCGCACAAACGCGCCAAGGGCGCGCGCAACTTCACCAACTGCGACTCGCTGCTGATCGGCGACAAGTGCGGTGCGCACACCGTGCCTTACATCGAGGCGAAGAATTCGTCGGCGAAGATCGAGCACGAGGCCACCACCTCGAAGATTTCCGAGGAGATGCTGTTCTACTGCCGTCAGCGCGGCCTCTCGGCGGAGGATGCGGTGGCGCTGGTGGTCAACGGTTTCGTCAAGGATGTTCTCCAGCAGCTCCCGATGGAGTTCGCGGTCGAGGCGCAGAAGCTGATTTCAATCAGCCTCGAAGGCTCGGTGGGCTGACGAGGTCTGGCGGGGCAACGATATGTCGGCGCTGGACCAGGCGGTCGCTGAGCTTGAAGCGAAACGCGCCAAGGACAATGCGGAACGAAAAGCGCGGCAGGCGGCCGCAGCTTCGTTCCTGAAGGAGTTCTTCGAGGCCGACGTCGCTCCGTCGGCGAAGTTGAAGGCGCATGGCGTGCATGCCGCTTTCGACGGCATGCGCATCATGCTGACAAAGCCGGAAGAGGGCGTTTACGCCGAAGGAATGTTGATCGTGGTCGGCGAGCAGGGCGAGATCGATGTGAGCGGGCGCTCGCTCGGTGTCGTGGGTGCTGCCGACAGGGCTTCCAAGAAGAAAGAGCTGATTGCCGAGATCATCTCGCATTTCAGCTTGTGAGAAGGATGTTTCGAAGTGCCGATGCTTGAAATCAAGAACCTGCACGTCACGGTCGACGGCAAGCAGATCCTCAACGGTCTCGATCTCACCGTGAACAAGGGTGAGGTGCACGCGATCATGGGACCGAACGGTTCGGGAAAATCCACGCTGTCTTACGTGATGGCAGGCAAGGCTGGTTACGAGCCGACCGAGGGCGAGGTGCTGCTGGACGGCGAGAACATCCTGGGAATCGATCCGGACGAGCGGGCGGCGAAAGGCCTGTTTCTCGCGTTTCAGTATCCGCTGGAAATTCCCGGCGTCGCCACCATGACGTTCCTGCGCACCGCGCTCAATTCCCAGCGCAAGAAGCGCGGCCAGGCGGAGCTGTCGACGCCCGATTTCCTGAAGCTGGTGCGAAAGGCCGCAGGCAAGCTCGAGATCGACATGGAGATGCTGCGGCGCGGCGTCAACGTCGGCTTTTCCGGCGGCGAGAAGAAGCGCAACGAAATCCTGCAAATGGCGCTTCTGCAGCCGCGGCTGTGCGTGCTCGACGAGACCGATTCCGGTCTCGACATCGACGCGCTCAAGATCGTGTCCGACGGGGTCAACCGGCTGCGTTCGCCGGACCGGGCGATGGTGGTCATCACGCACTATCAGCGCCTGCTGGACCACATCGTGCCCGACGTGGTGCACGTACTCTCGAAGGGCCGCATCGTGAAGAGCGGCGGCAAAGAGCTTGCGCACGAGCTGGAAGCGTCCGGCTATGCGCAATTCCAGGAAGACGCGGCTTAGGACATGAACATCGAAGTCCGCTCGATGAAAAATGCGGCCGAGCTTGCGCTCGCGGAGGTGTTTGCTTCTGCGAAAGCAACGCTGCCCGGCAACGGCGCGGTCGCGGCCTTGCGCGAGGCGGCGTTTCGCCGCTTCGAGGTGGAGGGTTTGCCGCACCGGCGGATCGAGCAGTGGAAATACACCGATCTGCGCGCCATGCTGGGCGAAGCGAAGCCCCTTGCAAGCGCACCCGGCGCTACCGCCAAGACACAGGCCAGGGACGCGGGCGCGTTGCTGGCGGACATGGGCGCCCGGCGCCTGGTGTTTGCCGACGGCGCGTTCGTTCCGGAACTGTCCGATGTGACGGCGCTGGAGGCCGGATTGACGATCCGCTCCATGGCGGAGGCGTTGGCGGCCGGCGATCCGCTGGTCGCCGCGCATCTGGGCAAGGTGGTCGACGGCGACGGCGTGGTCGCGCTCAACACCGCGCTGATGGGCGACGGCGCGATGATTCATGTCGCCGCAGGCGCGACGGTCGAACGGCCGATCCATCTGGTATTCTTCGCCGGCGACGACAGGCCGGCTTCACTGTTCACGCGTTCTCTCGTGGTGATCGAGAAGGGCGCGCGCGTCATGCTGGTCGAAAGCCACGAGGGCGGGACCGAGCATCAGATCAACACCGTGCTCGAATTCGTGGTGGGCGACGACGCGCATGTCGACCATGTCAAGCTGACCGGCGGCGGCAGCGGCGTGGTGCATGTGTCGTCGCTGATGGCTTCGATCGGCGCGCATGCACGCTTCAACGCCTTCACCTTCAACACCAGCGCCGCCGTCGTGCGCAACCAACTGTTCCTGCGCTTCGACGGCGAGGGGACGGTCGCTGGTATTCGCGGCGCGAGCCTGCTCAAGGGCAAGCAGCACGCCGATACGACCGTAGTGGTCGATCATGTCGCCCGCGGCTGCCTGAGCCGCGAAATGTTCAAGATGGTTCTCGACGAGAGCAGCCGCGGCGTGTTCCAGGGCAAGATCACCGTCCGTCAGAAGGCGCAGAAGACCGACGCCAGGATGATGACGCAGGCGCTGCTGCTGTCCGACGAGTGCGAGGCGGACCACAAGCCCGAGCTTGAGATTTTCGCAGACGACGTGCAGTGCGGCCATGGCGCGACCACCGGGGCGCTGGACGACGATCTGAAATTCTACCTGATGGCGCGCGGCATTCCGCGGAAGGAGGCGGAGGCGCTGCTGGTGCAGGCCTTTGTCGGCGAAGCCATCGAGGGCATCGAGCATGCCGGCTTGCGCGACGCGCTGATGGACAGCGTCGTCGCATGGCTACGGGCGCGGGCGGGGTAGGCCATGCATCCCGCCGTCAGCAACGGTTCCTACGATGTCGCCCGCATCCGCGCGGATTTCCCGGCGCTGGCGATGCAGGTCTACGGCAAGCCGCTGGTTTATTTCGACAACGCGGCTTCGGCGCAGAAGCCGCAGGCGGTGCTCGACCGCATCCAGCATGCGTATTCCTATGAATACGCCAACGTGCACCGCGGGCTGCATTATCTCGCCAACGCCGCGACCGAGGCCTATGAGGGCGCGCGCGACAAGGTGCAGGCGTTCCTGAATGCGCCGAAGCGTGAAGAGGTCATCTTCACCCGCAACGCCACCGAGGCAATCAATCTGGTGGCCTATACGTTTGGGCGCGAGCGCATCCAGGCCGGCGACGAGATCGTGCTCTCGATCATGGAGCACCATTCCAATATCGTGCCGTGGCATTTTCTGCGCGAGCGGCATGGCGCCGTGATCAAGTGGGCACCGGTCGACGACGACGGAAACTTCCTGCTCGACGAATTCGAGAAGCTGCTCTCGCCGCGCACCAGGATGATCGCCATCACCCAGATGTCGAACATGCTGGGCACCCAGGTGCCGATCAAGGCGGTGACCGCGCTGGCGCGCGCCCGCGGCATCCCGGTGCTGGTCGACGGCAGTCAGGGGGCGGTGCATCTCGACATCGACGTGCAGGATCTGGGCTGCGATTTCTACGTCTTCACAGGCCACAAGCTGTATGGCCCGACCGGTATCGGCGTGCTGTGGGGCAAGTACGATCTGCTGGCCGCGATGCCGCCGTTCAACGGCGGCGGCGAGATGATCCGCGACGTGTTCGAGGACAACGTCACCTATGGCGACCCGCCGCATCGGTTCGAGGCCGGCACGCCGTCGATCGTGCAGGCGATCGGGCTCGGAGCGGCCATCGACTATATCGGTTCGATCGGCAAGGCGCGCATCCGGTCGCACGAGGCCGGGCTCATTGCCTATGCGCACGAACGGCTGCGCGAGATCAATTCGATCCGCATCTTCGGTCACGCCAAGGACAAGGGCCCGATCGTCTCGTTCGAGATGAAGGGCGCCCATCCGCACGATGTGGCGACCATCATCGACCGTTCCGGCGTGGCGGTGCGGGCCGGCACCCACTGCACCATGCCGCTGCTGGCGCGCTACGGCGTCAATGCAACCTGCCGGGCCTCATTCGCGATGTACAATACGCGGGAGGAGATCGACAGCCTGGCGCAGGCGTTGATCAAAGCGAAGGATATTTTCGCATGAGCGATCCGAACCGAGCCCCGCCCGCCGAGATCGACAACAAGATTTCCGGCCTGCCCGAGGCCGAGATCACGCGCATGACCGACGACATCGTTGCGGCGCTCAAGACCGTCTATGACCCCGAAATCCCCGCCGACATCTATGAGCTCGGCCTGATCTACAAGGTCGACATCGAGGACGACCGCTCGGTCAAGATCGACATGACGCTGACCACGCCCAACTGTCCGTCGGCGGCGGAGCTGCCGCTGATGGTGGAGAACGCGGTGGCCAGCGTTCCGGGCGTCAGCGGCGCCAAGGTCACCATCGTCTGGGAGCCGCCGTGGGACCAGAGCCGGATGACCGACGAGGCCCGACTCACGCTTAATATGTGGTGAGTTGCGAAGCGAGGCGGGACGCCTTACATACTTGGTACAGAAGTTATTGGTATTTTTGAGTTATTCCAGTTCTGAGCGGCCTCAGGAGAGAATGGGAATGGCCACGGCCCGACCGAGACCCCAGGTGATGCGCCTTTCGGAGGCCGCCGCCGCTCGAATCAAGGAATTGATGGCGAAGGCGGATCGCCCGATTGCCGGCGTGCGGGTCGGCGTCAAGAACGGCGGCTGCGCCGGCATGGAATACACCATGGAGTACGTCGACCGGATCGGCGCAACCGACGAGGTGGTCGAGGACAAGGGCGTGACCCTGCTGATCGATCCCAAGGCGGTGCTGTTCCTGCTCGGCACCGAAATGGACTGGAAGACGGAAAAGCTCTCGGCCCAGTTCGTGTTCAACAATCCGAACCAGACTTCGGCTTGCGGCTGCGGTGAATCGGTTCTGCTGACGCCGGCGAAAGCCGAAGGCGCCGACGCGCGCTGAGTTTTGGGCTTAAGCGACCTTCGGCTCGACGTTGGCAGACGCGAACTCGGGATCGGTTTCGCAGATCACCCGGTTGCGGCCGTTGCGCTTGGCGGCATAAAGGCAGGCGTCGGCGCGGGCGATCAGCGACTGCATAGTGTCGCCCTTGCGCACGGTTGCCACGCCAATCGAAATCGTCACGCGGCCGAGGTTCTGGCCGGTCGAGCGCTTCATCAATTCCTTCGACATGACCGCGCGCCGGATGTGATCGGCGACGGTCAGCGCGGACCGAAGAACGGTGTTCGGCAGCACGACGGCGAATTCCTCGCCACCGTAGCGCGCCGCGGTATCCTGGCCCTTGACGTTCTGCTTCACCGACATGGCGACCAGACGCAGCACCTGGTCGCCGGTGAGGTGACCCCAGGTGTCGTTGAAATTCTTGAAATGATCGACGTCGGTCATCAGCAGCGTCAGCGGCTCGCTGCGCTCCACCGCGTCCGACATCGACTTGCTGAGCGCATCGTCGAAGAGCTTGCGGTTGGACAGACCCGTCAGCGGATCGGTCAGGCTCTCGGTGCGGACCACCTCCAGATTTTCCTGAAGCTGGTTGATCTCCTGCTTGGAAGCGTTGAGCCGGGCTTCCAGCGCCTGGTTGTTCTCTTTCATCTCCTGGGCCGACTGGACCAGGCTTTCGACGATGGCGCGCAGGCCTTCGCGATCCTTGGATTGTCCGAGTTTGGTGGTGGCGTCGGCCAAGCTCTCTGTATAGCTCGCGGCTGAGCCGACCGCGGAATCCATCATCGACATGACCTGCTCGATCTCGTCCATGACGCGCAAGCCGACATTGTCGATCTTGTCGGAGAGGCGGGCCGGGGCGAGATAGTTGCCATAGACCTGCTCAAGGTCGGCATCCGTCAGATTGCCGTTGCGGGCGAGCGTCTCGTTGATGCTTTGGTTGAGGGAGGGTTTATAGCCGGTGGCGTAGGCGTACCAGATTTCGTAATTACGCGGGCTCGCGTCCTGGCGGAGCGCCTTGATCTGGCCCAGCGCAATTTCCGCGAACGCCATCGTGCGTTCGTGCTCGTCGGTCTGCCCAGTCATCAGCATCCCCAGCTCGCAGGCGCGAATGCCCTGCGGCCTACCCCAATTACGCAAAGTAAGTCGGGCGGTGTAGTGCCCCGAATGGCGAGAAACCTAATGCACAGCAATGAACGAGCCGTAAACGCCGGCCTTTGCGCTGCAAAATTAGCTTGGGGACTCAGGCCTTTAATCGTACCGGGCGCAACAAAAAGGCCGGCAGATGCGAACCCGCGTCGTCGTCACCGGTGTGCGTTTCCCGGGGGCGGGGCGGGGTCTGGCGCTGCTGGCGAACCTCGGCAATCCGCGCCACCGGCGCGGGCTTTTGCTCGCGGGTTGGCTCTGGCCGCTGCTCGCGGATTGGCTCCGGGCGGGCCTCCGCCGGCTGGCGAGCCTCAGGAGCGGGCCTGTGCTCGTCGCGCCGCGGGCCACGCTGCCGCGGGCCGTTGCTGCGCCGATGTTCATCCCTTCGAGGCTGGCGCGGCTCGCGCTCCGCCGATTCCTCGGCACGCGGCGGTTCGCCGGCCCAGGGTATCGGCTGGCCGATCAGCTTCTCGATGATCGCCACCGACTTGCTGTCGGCGGGCGCCACGAGGGTAATCGCAGTGCCGGTCTTGCCGGCGCGGCCGGTGCGGCCGATCCGGTGCACGTAGTCGTCGGCGTGGTGGGGGACGTCGTAGTTGAAGACGTGGCTGACGTCAGGGATGTCGAGGCCGCGCGCCGCCACGTCCGAGGCGATCAGCAAAGCGGTCTCGCCCTTGCGGAAGCCATCGAGGGCAGCGGTGCGTGCCGACTGATCCATATCGCCGTGCAGGGCGGCGGCATTGAAGCCGTGACGCACCAGCGAGCGATGAAGCGTTGCGACTTCCCGCTTGCGATTGCAGAACACGATCGCGTTCTTGAAATTGTCGGCCGACTTGATCAGGCGGCGCAGCGTGTCGCGCTTGTCGTGATCCTCGCGCCCGGTCTTCACCAGTTGCTGGGTGATGGCGTCGACCGTGGTCGCGGCCTTGGTCACCTCGACCTTCACCGGATTGTGCAGGAACTGCTCGGTGATGCGTCGGATTTCCGGCGGCATGGTGGCAGTGAAGAACAGGGTCTGGCGCGTGAACGGCACCAGCTTGCAGATGCGCTCGATGTCCGGGATGAAGCCCATGTCGAGCATGCGGTCGGCTTCGTCGATGACGAGAAGCTCGACGCCCGACATCAGCAGGCGGCCACGCTCGGAATGATCGAGCAGGCGGCCGGGCGTCGCGATCAGCACGTCGACGCCGCGCGTCAGCTTGCTGTCCTGGTTGTCGAACGAAACGCCGCCGATGATGAGTGCGACGTTGAGCTTGTGCTTGGCGCCGTACTTGATGAAGCTTTCCTCGACCTGCGCGGCGAGTTCGCGCGTCGGCTCCAGGATCAGCGTGCGTGGCATACGCGCTCGAGCGCGGCCCTGTTCCAGCATGGTGAGCATCGGCAGGACGAAGGCTGCGGTCTTGCCGGTGCCTGTCTGGGCGATGCCAAGCACGTCGCGCCGGGCGAGCACGTGCGGGATGGCCTGTTCCTGGATCGGGGTGGGGGTTGTGTAACCGGCCGCCGTGACGGCGGAGAGAACTTTTTCGGACAAGCCGAGTTCAGAAAAGGGCATATAGCCTCTGTGAAGGACCGCCCGGAAACCGCGCCGGAACTTGAAAGGAAACGACGGTAATGCGCGGGGAGGGCCGGTCGCGAATCTATGTTCGTACCGTTGCGCGGAACATAGGGTCGAACCGTCAAAAGTCAATGGTTTGACGTGGCTTAAGTTAAATTAACTCCTGCGTTTTTCCCCTGAAGGCCGTTCCGGTATCGTCACAAAGGATCGGCGAGTTTGCGCAAGCCAGGGCCCGTGGCCGATGGCAGGAACCTACCGCCCGCGCCGCTCCGCGACGCTGAAACGTGCTGTGACAATGCCCCTTCGCGCGACAATTGTTCTCATTATTTCATGGCGTTGGGAGCATGCTAAGGAGATCGATGGCAACCGTGCTTGATCTCATCGGGGCGACGCCGCTCGTCGAGGTGACCCGTCTCGACCGCGGGGCCTGCAGACTGTTTCTCAAGCTTGAAAGCGCCAATCCGTCGGGCTCGATCAAGGATCGTCCGGCGCGCGCCATGATCGAGGCGGCGGAGGCCGATGGCAACCTGCAACCCGGCGGCACCATCGTCGAGGCGACCGCCGGCAACACCGGCCTCGGTCTGGCGCTGGTCGGCGGACAGAAAGGCTATCGCACCATTCTGGTTGTGCCGGACAAGATGTCCCGCGAGAAAATCCTCCACGCCCGCGCGATGGGCGCCCAGGTGATCATCACGCGCTCGGACGTGGGCAAGGGTCACCCCGACTACTACCAGGACCTTGCCCAGGCCATTGCCGCGCGCACCAAGGGCGCGATCTTCATCAATCAGTTCGAGAATCCAGCGAACCCGCTTGCCCATGAGACGACGACGGCGCCGGAACTGCTCAAGCAGATGGACGGCGACATCGACGCGATCGTCGTGGGTGTCGGCTCCGGCGGAACGCTGACCGGAATCGGGCGCTTCATGAAGCAGGCCTCGCCGAAGACCAAGATGATCCTGGCCGATCCGGTCGGCTCGGTGCTGGCGCCGTTCGTCAATTCCGGCGAGATGATCGAGGCGGGGAGCTGGACGGTCGAAGGCATCGGCGAGGACTTCCTGCCGCCCAACGCCGATCTTTCGCTGGTGCGCGCGGCCTATTCCATCACCGACCAGGAGAGTTATGCAGCGGCACGCGATCTGCTGCGCAAGGAAGGCATCTTCGCCGGCTCGTCGTCGGGCACGCTGCTGACGGCGGCGCTGCGCTACTGCAAGCGGCAGAGCACACCCAAGCGTGTGGTGAGCTTCGTGTGCGATTCCGGCGCGAAGTATCTGTCCAAGGTGTTCAACGACGCGTTCCTGGCGCAGGAGGGGTGGATCAACCGCGCGCGCTTCAACACCGTGCGCGACCTGGTCATCAACCGCCACGCCGAAGGCTGGGCGGTCGAGGTGCGGCCGCAGGATACGCTGCGCACCGTGTTCGCCCGCATGCGCGCCGCGGATGTCTCGCAGATGCCGGTGATGGAGGACGACAGGCTCGTCGGCCTGGTCGACGAGAGCGATCTGCTGGCGGCGCTGATCGACGGCGAGGACACCGCCGGCAAGGCGTTCGAAAAACCGGTGAAGGACGTGATGGTGACCAGGCTTGAAACCATCTCCGCCGATGCGCCGATCAACGAGCTGGTGCCGCTGTTCCGCAAGGACTACGTCGCCATCGTGATGGACGGCGACAAGTTTCTCGGCCTCGTGACGCGCATCGATCTGATCAATCATTTCCGGGTTG